>JALHLR010000011.1 GCA_022844475.1 Hyphomonadaceae bacterium
GTATCTTCGGGCCGGAGCGCCACATTATACCGCCCAGGCGGGCCTTCAGGCCAGCCCGCTGGCGCCTGACCGGCTGCCTCTCCGGATGTCGGAAGCATTCGCGTGGAGCTATCGGGGGGGCAAGGCGCCAGGCGGCGGACCTCCTTGCCGCATGGAGAGCCCATCCCGGGCCGTCGGTCACTGCCGCGCCCGGGGGCGGCTCAGGACTGCCCCCCGATTCATGAGGATGGTATCACCACTCTGGAATTCAACGCTCTTGTCGACGTCCTGCAGTCTGCGATGGCCAGGGAAGGCGTCGTGTTGCCGGCACAGAGCCGGCTATTCGCGAAGCTGGCGCCGATGAAGCGGGAAGCCGTGATTCGCTGGTCCGTGTCATGGGGCAGTCAACAATGGTGGGTCACGCGACCGATCGATGTGAGTCCTGATCAGCCTGAGCAGCTGAAGTCGCTGCACTCCTGGCGCTGATCCAGATTCGAATTCCAGCTGGCTTCAGTCGCCCACATTGAAAGCGAGCAGAAGATTGCCGCCCTTCTGACCAAACTTGTCATATCCTGAGGTGGCATAGACAAACTTCCCGGCAACGACCGGCCCGCTGGAGTCGATTGATCCGCCACTGCCCGTGATGCCGTTGACGGCTTCGAACTGTCGATTGGTGTCGAAGGTCCAGAGAATCTCGCCGCCGCGCGCAGAGAATGCTCGTAGTGTCCCGTCAAGTGAGCCCCCAAACACGACCCCCGGGGCTAAGGTCGCCGCGGCCGACACGCCAGGTGAACAGCGCCATTTTGCGCCCTTGCAAGCATCCGGCAGGACAGTCGACCACAGGATTCGTCCTGTCGCGATATCGAGCGCGTGCATCCCGGACTGTGCTGGCAAGTGAGCGTCTTGCGGATAAACCGAGAGATCCGAGATCGGCACGAACAGCGTCTTGCCATCGGTCGCCATGCCCCAGTGAACACCGCCCATGATCCCGCCCCGTCCAGGTTTGGCCTTCCAGAGGACAGCGCCATCCTTGTCAGGGTCAAGGCCATAGACGTCGCCCGACTTCTGACCTGCAAGGACAATGGCGCGATCGTCCGGCAATTCCACGAGTATCGGTGCAGCGCCGAAATCATAGTCGGGTCCCGTGTTCACCGGGCAGTTGGGGCCGGACGGGCAGGCAGCATTCCAGACGTCGTTCGCCGTCGCCTGGAAGGTCCAGACGACCCGGCCCGATGCCAGGTCGAGCGCCATGATCGCGTCGCTCGTTGTGGTGGCTGGATGGGAGTAGTTCTCGCCCGTGCCGATATAGAGGCGACCGCGCCCGGGGTCGATTGTCGGTGTCGACCATACGGGTGCGCCAGAGGGGCCGAACCGGTTTGCGCCCGCACGATTGGTTCCCTGAACCCTGGGTTCCTCGGCAATGGTGTACGTTTTCCAGACGTTCGCTCCCGTCTTCACATCCAGCGCCGCCACCGCGCCACGGAACGTGCAGCAGGCGTAGGCGCCATCCATTGCTGCCACAACCTCAAGCGAGGAGATCGGCACGTAGAGGCGACCTTCGTGCAGGCGCATTGCGCCGGTGATCGTTGCCTGAGGGTGCGCGTCTGGCCTGACGGTCCAGACAATCCGCCGTGTGGCGAGGTCGATTGCGTGAACCTGTCCGGCAATATCACCGAAGTAGAGGGCGTCCGGTTCGCCCGCCGCATTTGTGCCTACAATGAGCGGGGAACGGATTTCCTTGTCCGACTGAACCGTCCAGCGGGTACAGCCTGTTGCTGCATCAAGTGCGTAGACGGTTCCAAACTGGTCAGCGGTGAACAGGACATCGCCTGCGATCGTTGGTTGCACGCGCGAGCGCGTTGAGCCGGGGAACGCGAAGACCCATGCGAGCTTCAGGCCGCTGGCGTTTTCGGCATCAATGGAGGTCTGGTCCTTGCCGACGGCGCGCCAGTTCTCCGGGCGCATTCCCCAGTCGAAAATCTTGCCGCGTACAAATGAGCCGGTCGGCGACGCCGCGCAATAGGTTGCCGTGCTGCCCCCTTGCGCCTGAGGAACGGAGAGATACGTAGCCAATGTCTCCTTTTCTTCAGGCGAAAGGCCGCTGGCTTGCGCAGACATGATCCCGGTTGTCATGGCCGCGAGAATGCGCTCGCGACTCAGCGCCGCCAGTGAATCGCGACGGGGCGCCTGGATGGCTCCTCCATCATGACAGGTTGCGCAGGCCCGTTCGTAGATCGCGGCGCCAGACGATGTCGGCGTTGCGGGCATTCCGGCGACCACGGGCTGTGGTTGCTGCATGCATGCGGCCAGCAATGCCGGCAACAGCCACACGGATGCAAGCAACCGCCCGCGTTGCGGGCGTCTTTCGCCCTCTGCAAAAACCTCACTGCGCTGATGCCGCATCATGTTCTGGCCTTCAGGGTTGCCCAGGATCTGACCTTCTCTGTGCCGCTCGCCTAGTGGTTCACGGTCTTGACCATCGCGCCGTCGATCCGGAGGTTTGCGCCTGTGATGAAGCCCGCCCGCGGACTTGCAAGGAAGGTTATTGCGTCAGCGACTTCCTCCGGCCGGCCATGGCGCCCCAACGCGCTCATCTGGGCGGCACGGTTGAACAGGTCTGGCTGATGCTTGCGAATCTGATCCCACACACCGCCCTCGAAAAAGATCGGCCCCGGAGAGACCGCATTCACCCGGACGCCGGAGGAGCCATGCTTGGCCGCAAGCTGACCCATATATGAGATCAGCGCGGCCTTCATCGTCCCATAGGCGCTTTCGCCGGGAGGCAGGATCATCAAGGTTGCTGCGATCGATGACACGAACAGCAGTGACCTATCCGTTCCACGCGCAAGTATGGGCAGCGAAAGCTCAGCGAAGCGGACGTGCTGGAGAAAGTCCGTTTCAAAGGCTTCCCGCCAGCCGTCTTCTCCTGACAGGGTGGGGCGCGTTGAGACGTTGGATATTGCGATATCAATGCCGCCGAGTTCTGTGCAGGCCGACTCGTGCCATTTCGTGAAGGCGTCCCGGTCGCGCACATCAAGCGCAGTGCCGAAGGCCTGCACGCCAAGCGCCCTCAGGGCATTCACGGTCTCAACGACGCCTGACTCTGTCCGTGCGCAGACCGCGATGTTGACGCCCTCACGTGCAAGGCTTTCGGCAACGGCGCGCCCGATCCCTCTCGTGCCGCCGGTGACGATAGCCTTCTTGCCTTTCAGGCCCAAGTCCATGGTGCTGCTTCCTAAACTGTTGCGTGAAGTGTTTGGCTGGATCGTCTTCGCTCTATTTGCGCGCGCGGATCCTTTCCGCGCCCGCGCTGACCGCGCCGATGATCATCGCGCAGGTCGTCTCCTCTATCTCTTCTCTACGTGCGCCACCGCGCTGGATAAGTTCGCCTGCGGCAATCGTCAGCCCGAGGCCGATTTCGGTGAGTTTCAAGGCCTGAGCGTAGGTGACGGCGAACTCACGCTGGATTCGTCTGGCCAGGTACCTGGCGTTGGCGTCGTGTCCTCGCATCCGGACCAGTCCGACAGCGCCAGTCAGGCTGGGTTCGTTCAGGAGACGGCGGAGAAGCGGTCCGCGCTGCTCGATTTGCGCAAGAGCGATATGTGTCGTCGCCTTCACCAGTTCAGGAAATGTCTTGGCGCCCAGTGCAGCACGCGCCTGTTCCGCCTGGATCCGGCTCAGGTCAGCTTCCAGAAGTTGTCCGAGCAGACCTTTCCGGTTCTCGAAGTAGGCGTACACCAGCGCCTTCGAGACACCAGCTTCCTCGGCAACGCGCTCCATGTTCAGGACATCAAGCCCTTCAGAGGTGATCAGGCGCGCAGCACATTCGAGGATCTGCACACGTCGCTCTTCGGGAGCTAGCCGCGTGCGTGTCCTGGTTTGACGTGGCGAGGGCATCGGTTCGATCTCAAGAGCCTGGCGGCGGGCTCGCCACTATTGACGATTAGTCTAATAGCGCCTTTACTCGACTGGCAAGCCTGCTCGCAGCCCTTGTTTCCTGCCTGGCGTCTGCATTGCAGCCGTAAGCAAACGGGAGGTTAGACAAATGATGTTCGACCGACGCAGCGCGCTCGGCGCGCTCATCTACCTTGGAGCTGTGGTCGCCGGCAGCTGTTCGAGTACTGGTTCGGACGCAACAATGCCGGGCGCCGGTGGTCCTGTGGTGCGCGGAATCAGCTACATCGGCATCTCGGTAAGCGACATCGACCGGACGACGGCCTATTTCACAGGGGCGGGTGGGCTGATCGAGGTTGATCGAAGCGATCTGCGGGGCGCAGCGCTTGATCGGATTGGCGGAAAGACGATCCGCGCGAAGACCAGAACACTGCGGAGCAACAACGGCCAGGTAAGGCTGATGCAGTTCGACCAACCCGCTGCGGCAGCCCGCGCCGCGAAGATCGTGCCGGTGCAGGGGCCGGGGATAACGCACGTCTGCTTCCAGTCGCCTGACAGCAAGCCGATCTTCCCGAAGTTTGTCGCCGCGGGGGCGATGCCACTCTCGCGGACGGGCGATCTGGTGCAGCTGAGGCCCGATGTACCCGTGAAATACGCCTATCTCCGCGACGCGGACGGGACGATGATTGAGATCGAGCAACTGCTGCTCGACAATCTGAAGTTCGATCACCGCATGCGGCACGTCGCAATCGCTTCGATGGATATCGACCGCACTGTCGCCTTCTATACCGCAGTTCTCGGCAAGGCTCCGCGTGAGCGCAGATCAAACCTCGTCAACAAGACGTTGGATATCACGGCCAATCTCGATGACATGAAGCTGGATGTTGCGTGGTTTCAGGTTGGCAATCTGGAGCTTGAGATCTGGGAGTACCTCAATCCGGCGCCAACGCCCGCAACCGAGGCACGGCCGCTGGAGGCGCTCGGTCACAACATGATCGTCTTCGACGTCTCTGATCCCGCGGTGGCGTTGCAGAGGCTGGAGGACGCGGGCGGACGTCGCGTTGCAGCGCCATCGCCGATGGATGGCGGGCAAATTGCCTTTGGGCGTGATCCGGACGGAAACCTGATCGGGTTTTTCCGACCAGGGTCTGAGAGTTCACCGTTCTCGACGCTTGGCCTCACCTACTAGGCTGGTGTCGCCGCCGGCTCTGTAACCGCGCACGCCTGGTCCAATGCGAGCAACGGCGGATGCGCTGTGTTGCAGATGGGCTCCTGAATGGAGGGCAGGTGCCCCAGGCCGGACCGCAAGTGACAAGTTCTGGCCTGATCGACCAGCGGGTTTCCACGAGTCCGGCCCCGAGCATTCTCAATGGCGGCTCCCAGAGGACTCACACCGCTCCATGGCGGCGGCAAAAGAGATGGTGGGCCCGGCAGGACTCGAACCTGCAACCAGACCGTTATGAGCGGCCGGCTCTAACCATTGAGCTACAGGCCCCACCGGGAAGGTCCCGGGTATTGCGCATTTTTCCGCGGTTGGAAACGCCTCGCCTCGCCACATCTGTACGGCGCTCCGGGCGCCCGCTACACAAGCTGTGCAGAGCAGGGGAAATCGTGCAGATGGCGTTTCTGGGAGGGGTGTTCCTTTGCCTTCTCCTGTTTGCTGGGATGCTTCTCCTGCTGGAGGCGGGGTTTCGGCTTGGCGTCCGGTTCGAGAAGGCGCGGGGCGGGGAGGCGGCCAGTATCTTCGACAGTGCGGTCTTCGCGCTGCTGGGTCTGCTGCTGGGTTTCGCGTTCGCCGGAGCCGCGGATCGGCTGGACAAGCGCCGTGACCTGATCGTGGCGGAGGCCAACAATGTTTCGACCGCCTACCTGCGACTGGATACGCTCGCGCCAGAAGACCAGCCCGCCATAAAGGAGCTGTTCCGGCAGTACCTCGAGGCGAGGATCAGGGTCTATCGCGCCATCGACGCCGAGAGTGATCCAGCAACTGCCTTTGCCGAGGCAGAACGCCTGCAGGCCGAGATATGGATAGCCGCAGTCGCCGCCGTCGACAGGCCGCAGAGGCAGTATGCCGCAGAAATTGTCCTGCCAGCCATAAACGACATGATCGATGTCACGACCGAACGGAAAGTCGCGCTTACGACGCATATACCGCAACTGGTGCTTGTGCTGCTGTTCGGTGTTTCGCTGTTCAGCGCGCTTTTGGCTGGCGCAGGCATGTCGCGCCACGGCCTCCGCCACATCATTCACGGCAGCATTTTTGCTGCGGCGGTCACGCTGACAGTCTACACAATCCTCGATCTCGACAATCCGCGTGGCGGCCTGATCCGGCTCGACGCCGCCGACAGGGTGCTTGAAGAACTGCGGCGCTCGATGGAGCCTGCCTAGCCCGCACGCGAAAGGCGAACAGCCGGCTCTTTGACAAGACGGGCGGTGAAATTCGTCAGACGACCGATCGTCCCTGAATCGCCCGAACGATGAACGCGATCACCGTGAGCACCAGGAAAATGACGAAAAGAACCTGCGCGATCGTCGCTGACGCGCCCGCGATGCCGCCAAATCCAAAGGCGGCGGCGATGATCGCCAGAATGAAGAATGTAAGCGCCCAACCAAGCATGTCCTGCTCCTGCCTTATCCGGTTCGTTGGAATGTTGAACGCAAGCTGGGGATTCCGGTTCCTGCACGCAAACGCATGGAACCTCGTTGCACAGGCAGCGTTGACCCCACGATCGGCGGTTGTCGCCGAGGGACATGGAGATCCGATATGAAAGCTTCCTTTGCAGCTCTGGCCTTCCTGCTCGCGACCGCCGCCGCTGCCTGCAACACCGTCGAGGGCGTTGGTGAAGACGTGACTGCGGCTGGCCAGGCGGTCGATAATGCAGCTGAAGACGCGCAGAACTAGAGGCATTCCCACAGTGGCGCTGGATCGTCGGCCCCAGAGCTGATCATCCGGCGCCGCTTGTGCATTCAATAATCCGGACACGTCCGGACGGCCATAAACCATGTTGCGAATTTCGGGACTCATCAGCGCTTTCCTTGTTTCCACCGTGTGCGCGCCGGGTTCGGCACAGACGGCGGCCAGGGATTCAGAGATTGTTTCGTGCCCGCGCGGCGGCCTCTCGGTTTACTATGCCCGCGGCGAAGCCAGCCCGTCCGAACAAGCCATGCTTCTGATCGCCCGCATCGGCCATGACGCGTCGCGCTGCCAGCCCGATGGCATCGATATCGTTACGGAAATCGACACCGACCGCGATGGCGATGACGCCATCGGTATCGCGATGGCCCGCCTCAACAATGTCGCCGACAGACTTGTCGAGGACGGCTATCCGATCCAGCGCATTCGCCTTGCCGCGCAATCCAGCACCGAAAGCGACATCCGCACGCCCATGGGGGGCATAACAGTTTACTTCCGCCAATCCGGCGCCGAACCGGGCAACGCTTCATCGGCAACGCCGGCCCAAGCTTCCGCCCCGACGCTCGGCGCGATCTGATCGATCGCGAGGCGAACGGTGCGCCGAAGCGGGCCATCCAGATCCGTTCCGCGGCAAGCGATCAGGCTGCGACCGGCCGTTCCTCATGGAAGAACAGCGCCTGGCCTATTGCGGCCTTAACCGTCTCGGGCTGGAAGGGCTTGGTAATCAGGAAGGCTGGCTCCGGCTTCTCGCCCGTCAGCAGTCGCTCGGGGAAGGCGGTGATGAAGATCACGGGCACGCTCGCGCCGCGAAGGATGTCGTTCACCGCGTCGATACCGGAGGATCCGTCCGCCAGCTGGATGTCGGCAAGCACCAGACCCGGACGGTTCCGGCGGAATGCGGCCACCGCTTCCGAGCGGGTCGTCGCAACGGCCGTCACCCGATGGCCGAGGTCCAGCACCAGGGCCTCGATGTCCGCGGCGATCACCGGCTCGTCTTCGATTATCAGCACGTCCGTCGCGAGCTCGTTCTCGATGTCAGCCTGGGCGCGTGCGATCAGCTCACGCACATTCTCGGGCGATTGGGCGAGGATCTGCGAAGCTTCGTCGATCGTGAACCCTTCGAGCGCCGTCAGCAGGAAGGCCTGGCGGTGTTCGGGTGAGATGCGCAGGACGCGGTCGGCAATGCTCGATCCGCTATCGGGGGCCGTTTCCAGCCTTGCGCCGGTCTGGCCCCAGATGACCTGGAACAGGCGGTAGAGCGCCACGCGAGGCGGCATGTTGTCGAGTTCGTGCGTGCCGGAGGCGAGCGCCTGCAGAGCGGCCTTCACATAGGAATCACCGCTTTTCTGCGTTCCTGTGAGGGCCCGTGCATAACGTCGAAGAAAGGGTAGGTGAGGTCCGAGTTGCTGAACCAGGCTCATGAATTCTCCCGCGCGCCATCCAGAAAGGATGTGTCGAGGCCAATAAACGCGTTCCTCCTGTTTCGGTTCCCGAAATATCGAAAAATCGCGGAACCTTCATTTCGGGACGGCGTTATTGGCCCAACGGCGGGTACCGCGCAGCACGCAGATCGGGCTGAACAACGCCATGGCAGACGAGGTTTCCGGGGAAGGGTCGGGCTCGAAATCCGCCGCCTCCGCGATAATCCAGCGGAAGGCGAGTACCGTGGACAGGCACAAAGCCAAAGATGGGTCGGGTTCTCGACCAGGTGAATCCGGGAAGGTTGAACAGGGCAAGTCGATGGTGAAAGACACTTCTGGCGGAGATTCCGGCTCACGTCCGGTCGATTCAAGAGTCGCACGCCGCCGTCAGGACCCTTTGGGCCGGCGGCTGCGCCAGATGTATGACGAGGTGGTCAGCGAAGAAGTGCCCGAGGATTTCCTCTCCTTCCTCGAGAAGGCAGACGAACGTTTGACCAGCGGCAGGGACGATGACGGTGCGGGATCCAAGGATCCTGGCAACACGTCGAAATCCTGAGGCCCCAGCATGGTGATGGAATCCAACCAGATGGCCCGGTCGCCTCCTCGCAAGCGGAGCGGGGACTCCGGGCGCGACGCCGCGGTGTCGAACGAGAAGACGTTCCGAGACCAGCTTGTTGCCGTGATTCCGCACTTGCGCGCCTTTGCGCGCAGCCTGAGCAAGGACCCGACCCAGGCCGATGACCTCGCTCAGGAGGCGCTTGCAAAGGCCTGGAAAGCGCGCGACTCATTCGAACCGGGCACCAGCCTCAAGGCGTGGACCTTTATGATCCTTCGCAACCAGTTCTATTCCGAAAAGCGTCGTAGCTGGCGCAGCACGCCCCTCGACGCGGAGGTTGCCGAGAACACGCTCGTCGCCATCGACAATCCGACTGCACCGATGGAGCTGCTTGACCTCAGGGCCGCACTCAACAAGCTGCCCGATGACCAGAGGGAAGCGCTCATTCTTGTCGGCGCCGGCGGCATGGCTTACGAAGAAGCCGCTCAGGTCTGTCAGTGTGCGGTTGGGACGATCAAGAGCCGCGTCAGTCGCGCACGCCGGGCTCTGGAAGTCATCATGAACGAGACAAACTCGCGCGTACCATCCGAACACGAGATTGGTGCAGACAAGGCGTTCGACGACATTCTCGGGCAGGCTGCTGCGCTCGCAGCGGGAGGGGCAAGGGCCAGGGGTGACGATTGACGAAAGACCGCTGTTTCGCCGGCTGTCGCTGCGCGTCCTCCTGCTTCTGATATTCGCCGTCGCGCTGTCTCCGGTCCTCGTGATCGGGGGCATACGCTGGTCCGGCGATATCGAGCGAGAGGCGCAGTACCGCCACGAAAGCATGAAGCTCGTTGCACAACTTGCTGCGGGCCGCGCGCAGCGCGCCCTTGAGTCCGCACCGAGCGCGCTCGAACTCATTACCGCGACGATTGAAGGCGATCCCTGCAAGGCGCCGCTGAAGCGCGTTGTCGACGCCCTTCCGGATTTCGGTACGTTCGGCGTCATTGATGCTGGCGGCACAGTGCTCTGTTCCACGATCGCAGGTGCTGACGGGATCAGCGTTGCGGAGCGTCCCTGGTTCATCGAACTGCATCGAAGCGGCGCTCCGTTTGTCCAGTCCTCGCCCCTGATGGCGCTGGTTGCAGGAGAAATGACAATTGCTTCTGCAGTGAGGCGGGAAGATGCCAACGGTGTCTTCACCGGGGCGCTGGTGCTGGGCACGCCGGTCAGCACACTCGTCGCTCAGCTCGATCATTCGGACCTGCCGCCGGCTTACGAGGTCGCCCTCGTCGATGTGAATGGACAGGTGTTCGGCAGCAAGCATTGGGATCGAATGGACCCCGCGGTGATGGCGCGGCTGTCAGCGGGCGAGACGGGCGCGTTCCCGGCGCAGGCGCAGGGCGGGGCGAAACGCGAAGCTGCGATTGTACCGCTCGCTGGCAATACCTTCTACGCCGTGGTCTCGGCGCCTCCGCCGCCGCCAGTCACCCTCGAAAATGTCAACGCCTTCGGCAACTTCGCGCTGCCCTTGCTCGCCTGGCTCCTTGCGCTGGTAACAGCATGGCTCGCGATGGACCGGCTTGTGCTGCGCTGGCTCGACTATCTCCGCCGCATCGCAACGCTCTATGCCAGCGGCAAGCTCACCGTTCAGCCGCTGCGCGCCAGGCAGCAGGCCCCGTTCGAGATCACCGCGCTGGCTGACACGCTCGAGGAAATGGCCGTCCGTATCAGCGACCGGACCAACCGGATGGAAAACGCCCTGCAGGCCCGCGACGCTGCGATGAAGGAAATTCATCATCGCGTGAAGAACAATCTGCAGATCATCAACAGCCTGCTCAGCCTGCAGGGGCGCAAGCTTCACGACAAGGCCGCCATTGCGGTGCTCGACGATGCGCGCGCGCGCATCAATGCGCTGTCGCTGATCCATCGCTCCCTCTACGAGCACAACGACATCACCACCGTGCAGACTAAGTCCTTCCTCAGCGATCTTGTCAGTCACCTCGACCAGGCGCTGGGTGCGGAGGACCGCGGCATCACGATCGAAAGCGATATCGAGGACGATCGCCTCGATGCGAATCTGGCGGTGCCGCTGGCGCTCTTCACCACGGAGGCCGTGACGAACTCCGTGAAGCACGCTTTCCCGGCGACCACAGGCGGCGCCGTGCCCGTCTCCTCGGCGTGGCGCGTGCGCGTCAGCTACAATGTGCAGGGCAATGAAGCGATCCTTGCCGTTGAAGACAATGGTGTCGGCTCGGAGCTGCGCACGCTGGAGAAATCGACCGGCATCGGCGGTACGTTGATGGCGGCTTTCGCCAAGCAGGTCCGCGGCAAGCTGGAGGAGAAGTCACTGCCGGAAGGCGGTCGCGCCATCCAGATCCGCATGCCACGCCTCCCGGACCCGCGTCCGCCGGCTGATCTCGAACTTCCGCCTGTCGGCGCCGTGTGAAGCCCCATCGCAAAACAACCCGGCAAGGCCGGGCTGTTGATGGCTTTGGTCGACTTGAAGGTCCTACAGGCCCCGCCGCGTAGCGCCCATCACGAGCGAGACGACGAAGAGCACGAGGAAGATGAAGAACAGGATCTGGGCGATGCCGGCAGCCGAGGCCGCGATGCCGCCAAAGCCGAAGACGGCCGCGATAACCGCGACGACGAGAAAGACGAGTGTCCAGCTAAGCATGAGAAAATTCCTCCTGCTCATCAACGTGGCGAGGGCGTCGGGGTTCCGTCGCTCTGCGGCGGCGCCCCGACTGACGAGTCATAGTTGCGGCGCACGGTCGGCCCCGCCAGCTCGATCGAGACCACGTCTTGCGTCAGCCTCCCGTTCTCCATCTGCAGGACACAGAAACTCGGCGCCGTGCCGCGCAGGCGCGTCGACAGCGTGCCAGATCCCATCTGCACCATTGGCCGCCGCGTGTTGGTGATCGCGTGCGCAAATGCGTCGTGGATATGTCCTGTCAGGATCGCGTCGACATGCGCCCGCGCGCACAGCCTCAGGGCATCGACCCCGCGCTTGGTCTCGACGGAGACCTGCGAGAGTCCCGGCTCATGCAGAGGGTGATGGCAGATCAGCAACCGCCAGGCATCCTCAGGCCCGCCAGCCAGCAGGGCCAGCGCCGTCTCAAGATCCTCAATATCGATCACGCCATCCGCCCAGTTCAGCCGGCCCTGCACGCCACGTGCGCTGTTGATTGCCACGATGCGCACCGCCCCGCCGCGCAGCTCAACCAGCCTGTCGACGCCGTCCATGCCGTCCATGTATCTGGTATAGCGGGCGAACGGTTTGAGCACCCGGGCCGTCATGTTGATCAACGGCGTGTCGTGATTGCCTGGCGCTGTGATCACCGGAAACCTGAGGTTGTCCAGCCATTCGCGCGCCGCCTCGAATTCGCTGTGCCGTCCCTCTTGCGTGATGTCGCCGGCGAAGATAACCGCGTCCGGCTTGACCCGTCCGGTGAAAGCCGCAAGCTGTTCCAGCGCCGCGCGGTCCTCACGCCCGAAATGCACATCGGAGATGTGGATCAGCCTGATGGCGTCAGGGTTCATTCAGAGGCCACGAGGCATCGTGACGCGTTCTCGACGAAGGTCACATGTAGGTGGGGCGCCGGCTGCATGTGCTCTCCATCGGCGATGGCGGGAATATCTCCCCCGTCTTCCGCCCCGATGTCCAGGGACGTTGCCGGCGCAACCTCCACGCCCGGCGCATTCCGCCAGTCGGTGAAGAACGACGTCCACACCACATTCATCGCTCCGGTCGTCGTCGGATTGGCGAGTGACGTCACCTCCATGCCTTTACCCGCTTTCGTCAGCGAACCAATGATCGCGCCCACAAAGCTGGATGTCGGCAAGGCTGTACCCGCGAAAGAACAGCCGTCGCCATAGGTGGCCTGAAGGTGCATCGACTTCAGCACTTCGATTGCAGCGCCCGTCTGCGCCGCAGCCCTGGCGAGGTCTCCGCGCCGAACACTCTCGCGCGCCTCGGCAAAGTACGCCGGCGCGCCCGCCATCATCGCGCAATAGAAGCGGTCGCCATTCACTTCGCCGGCCGAAAGGCGCTTGAGTTTTGGCCCCTTCAGCACATCGCGCAGCACGACATCCCATGCCTTCTCGCCGTGAATCGAGCGGGGCAGGAGGTTCATCGTGCCCCCCGGCAGAATCAGCAGGTTCGGCGTGATCGGTCCCACGATGGTCAAGGCCGAGCGGATCGTGCCATCGCCACCCCAGACGACGAAAAGGTCCGGCGCCATGTCGGCCAGTTCCTTCAACTGGTTTTCGCAGTTTCCGGGATCTGACTCGATCAGGTCAGCGCCGTTGATGCCTCCCTCCCGCAGGACAGCCGTCAGCTTGGCCCGCGCATCGGCTGGGACTGAGCCCGATTTCGGGTTGAACAGGACAATCGATTTCATGGGTGCGCAGATTTTCCGGCCAGCAACCCCTAACGCGCCTGCGAGCTATTGGTTCTCCGCCGGACACGCGAGCTGGCTCAGACCGCCGCCACAACGGTTATGGCGGCCAGCCGAACCATCCACCGCACAGTCCAGGGCGCGCGACCAGGCCATCCTTGCTGGAAAACGCCCGGTCGAGGTCTGTGACGATCCTGTCGTATTGATGGTTCAGCAGGTTGGCTCATTGCGCGACCCGCAGAACGCAGGCTTGAGGGGAAACAGGTCAGTTTCTCTCTCTGGCAGCCGCGTGTGAAATGAGCGCCTGAGTTGGCGACGCTCTCTCCAGATTCAACGGAATATGGTAATTCACCCGCGGTAATCGCCATTGGCCCAATACGTCCGGCCGGAGCGGCGATCGACGTAGTAGTAACGGCGGGCACTGCCGTCATAGACAAGAGCCTCGCCATTCGGGCCATAGCCGACGGCTTCGGTGTTCCGGTCGCTCGAAGCGCCGGCCACGCCGCCCGCGATGGCGCCTGTCGCAGCGCCAATCGCGGCGCCTTGGCCGGCATCGCCCGAACCCGTGTTGTTGCCGATGACGGCGCCCGCCGCTGCGCCGAGCAGGCCGCCCGTTACGGCGCCACGCTCCGTGCTACCGGTCTGCGTGCAAGCCGCCGTCGCAAGCGCCGCAAGGGCGCTGACAGCCGCCATCGCGATGATCTTCATGATCTATCTCCCTGGGTCTGCGTCTGCAAACGTCCCTTGGACGCTACAGTTCCCCTTTTTCGCTGCGGAGCGCGAAGCGCACCCGCAATGCCGCCGACGATCAGGCCGACAACGCTCGCCTGCGCGACAAGGGCGAACGAGACCGTTGTTGTTGCGGCGGTAGCGACCAGGCCGGCGCCCGCGCCGAGCAGCCCGCCGATCGCCATGCCCCCCGCGATCGGGCGTCCGACGTCTGGTCGCAGCATGGCGACAGGAGCGTGTTCCATGCTCTTCAGGTGCACGAGCGCCCGCGAAACTTCCCGCAGGTTGGTTTCCTCGCCGCCGGACATGTTCTCGGCAGTGCTTTCCGCAAGGCGCTGCGCGTCCAGCTTCCAGCTCTCGAGAATCCGCAGCCTGTCCTTGTGCTTGAGGCCAGGACAGGTCAGCACCTCGTCTGGATTGTCGAAGTGTCGTGTGGGTTGCATGACCAGTTCATCGACATGCGTATTCATGCGCTTCTCCTCGCACACATTGTCAGCCAACAACGGCAGCCGGCGACATGGAGTTCCGGAAAAGAGGCAACAGAAAATCAACGGCTGGAGGGAGCCTCCAGCCGTCAAAAGCCACATCCCGTTGCGTGCGGGTTAGCTCGGTCCGTCGCTCGGCAGGCTGGCGTAGGCGATTCCGCCATCCACTGCGATCGAGTCGCCCACGACATAGTCGCCAGCTTTTGACGCAAGAAAGATTGCCGTCCCAGCCATGTCCTCGTCGCGCCCGATCCGCCGCATCGGCGTGCGCTGCGCAACCATGTCCTCATGATCACGCGCCGCCTTGTTCATCTCGGACGCAAACGGACCCGGCGCGATCGCCGTCACGATGATGTTGTCTTGCACCAGCCGCGCCGCCATCCGCCTGGTGAGATAGAGCAGCGACGATTTCGACGCATGGTACGAATACGTGTCCCACGGGTTGAGGCGAATGCCGTCGATCGAGCAGATGTTGATCACCTTCGCAGGCCGCTCCGGGCTCGCAGCCTTCTTCAGCGCCGCATGCAGCGCCTGCGTCAGGAAGAACGGCGACTTGACGTTGAGGTCCATCACCTTGTCCCAGCCATGCTCGGGAAATTCCTCGAACGCTGCGCCCCAGGCTGCGCCTGCATTGTTGACCAAGATGTCGAGCTTGCCTTCGCGCCTGTAGATTTCCTCCGCCAGCATTTTCCCGCCAGCCACCGTCGAGATATCCTGCGGCAGCGAGATGCACTCCGCATGCCCCAGAGCCGTCAGCTCCGCCGCCGTCGCATCGCAGGCGTCCGCCTTGCGCGCAGAGATGTAGGTCTTGGCTCCGCTCTCCACGAACCCCCGCGCGATCATCTTGCCAACGCCGCGCGACCCGCCCGTGACAAGCGCAATGCGCCCCTTCAGCGAAAACAGATTGTCGATCATCATGTGCGCGTCTCCCGGTGCGTTTCCTGTTGGCATGCAGGGTAACGGTCCGCGCACGAAAGGCCAACGAGTTTGAAGGCCCCCGGAGCTCACCCAATCAGATGCGACGCCAACGCCGCATAAGCCGGCAAAGACACCTTGTCCAAAACCGAATTCCCGTTCGCCGCCACTGGATGTGAAGCCAGCCGCGCGATCACAAGCTCGGCCTTGGGCGCGATCCAGCATACCTGCCCATGGATGCCCCGTGCGGTGAACGCGCCAAGCTCATTGTGCGACACCCACCACTGGTTGCGATAACTCCAGCCCGTCATCGTCGTGTAGCCCGCCTTCGCGAAATCCTCCCTCCGCGCGCCGCTTGCAATGTCGTCCACGACGGCGCCAGGCACGATCTGGTGTCCGTTGAATGCCCCGCGATTGCGCATCATCTCGCCAAATCGCGCCAGGTCACGCAGTGCAACATTCATCCCGCCGCCACATGCCGCCATCCCCGTCGGATCGACGATCAGGCAAGCATCCTCCTCGGCGCCGATCTTCTGCCAGATCCGCTCCGACACCAGCTGCGCCATCGCCTTGCCGGTCACGCGCTGCACCAGCCACGCCAGTACTTCCGTGTTGCAGGTCTTGTAGGCAAACGCCTGCCCATGCTCGCCCTGCTTCTTCAGCGTCGCCAGGAAGTCGACGACCGAGCGCGGCCCGTCATAACCTTCCGGCGGCCTGCTATAGCCAGCCGCGATCCCGTACGTCCGCACTTCAGCTGCCGGGTCTGTGTACGTCTCCGAATACTTCACCCCCACCGTCATATCCATGACCTGTCGAACGCTGGCATCGCCGAAGGCGGACGCCTTCAACTCCGGCAGGTAGGCCGACACCGGTGCATCCGGATCGATCACGCCCTCATGCGCCAGCGTCGCCGCCAGCAATCCCACGAACGACTTCGTCACCGAGAATACGATGTGCGGCAGCTCCGGCGCGAGTGCGCCGCGATAGGTCTCGTAGATGACCGCGCCACGGTGCAGCACCACGATGCCATCGGTGAACATCGCATCGATCGACTGGCCCCATGTCATCGTCTCGCCGTCCATCGTCGTGAAGGCGACCGCGTCGATGTCGTCGCGAAGCTGGCGGGGCAGGGTGCTCGGCGCCCCGGATCCGCGTCGCACATTCACAGTCGCTTTCAGCTCCCGCTGATGGCTGAACGCCCACCGCGTGTTTGGAAACGAGCTTCCCGACAGGTCGCCGGCATCCGCGCTGACGATCCGGTCCTGCGCCGGCGGAAACCCCTCCATCACGCCCCGCGCCTTCGGGTCGCTATTCCCGGCGTTCCACTTCGTGCTCATTCCGCTCCCCGCGCGCCGGCCCTGCTTCTTCAAGCGAGCCTAGCCGCAAGTCCGTGAAAGACCAGCGTGTTTGCATGGGCATGATCCGCCTGGGGCGATGGCGCGTATCAGGTCCAGGAAACAAACATGCACAAACTTGCTATTCTTCTTCCATCGCTCTGTCTGGCTGCCTGCGCGTCTGCGCCGGTCGAAGAACCAGCCTACACCCTTCGCCAGTCCGACGGTGCATTCGAGGTGCGCGCCTATGCGCCAACCATCATTGCGGAAACCACCGTCGGCGGCGATGCGTTCGCCTCCCGCTTCGAGGGCTTTGGCCCGCTCGCCGACTATATTTTCGCCAAGGAGCGCGACGGCGAGAAGATCGCCATGACTGCCCCGGTGACGCAGCAGGCAACCACATCCGACGCATGGACAATCGGATTCACCATGCCGGCAGGCTATTCGATGGAAACACTTCCCGCGCCTGCCAGCGGCAACGTCACGCTCATCGAGCAGCCCGCGCATACGATGGCTGTGCTCAAATTCACCGGTCTCGCCACCGAGCGCGACATGGATGAGGCAAAGCGCACGCTGATGCAAAAGGTCGCAAGCGCGGGCCTCGTGACAACAGGCGAACCGGTCTTCGCCTTCTATGATCCGCCATGGACGTTGCCGTTCATGCGCCGCAACGAAGTGATGATCGCACTCGCATCGAACAGGTAGGTCACGCGACTTCAAGCAAACGTTGCATTTTCGTTATCACACATCCGATCGCCGCTGCCGCGCGTACTAGTGGGATACAAAAGCGCGGCGCACTCGCGAACCGCTCTGCCAGCTCGCAAATCGACAACAGGAACCGATACAATGAAGTTGCTTCTCCCCATCGCCGCTTTCGCCCTGATGGGCGTTGCATGCTCCGGTGAAACCGCCCCCGCCACGCCCGCGCCGGCTCCCGTCGCTGAAGCGCCGCCTGCCCCGGCTCCGGTCGAGACGAAAGATATCGTCGACACCGCCGTCGGCGCTGGCCAGTTCACCACGCTCGTCGCTGCTGTTCAGGCCGCTGGTCTCGTCGAGACGCTGAAAGGCCCCGGCCCGTTCACCGTTTTCGCACCGACCGATGCTGCCTTCGCAGCGCTCCCGGCTGGCACGGTTGAAGACCTGCTGAAGCCCGAGAACAAGGCCAAGCTCACCGCGATCCTCACCTACCACGTCCTGCCGGCCGAAGTGATGTCGTCCGCCATCGGCGCGACGGCGACCGATGTCGCCACCGTCGAAGGCAAGACCGTCAAGGTCGATGGCAGCACCGCTGGCAAGGTCATGATCAACGACGCAACCGTCGTCACGGCTGACGTCGACGCCTCCAACGGCGTCATCCACGTCATCGACAAGGTCCTTCTCCCGCCGATGTAGTCAGTCCGCCATCTGGCGTCTGAAGAGCTTCCTCCCCAGCGCAGAAACGTCTCTCCTCCGAACTGCGCTGGACAAGCCGCCCCGTCAGAAGGGCGGCTTGTTCCATTTCGGGCCTAGTACCCCGCCAAACGCGCATAGCGGTCGCGGTGAAAACTCTCACCGCCATACAGCCCCTCCAGCACGCGCGCGCGCTTCATGTAGAGGCCTGAGTCATGCGCATCGGTCATGCCGATGCCGCCATGCATCTGCACCGTCTCGTTCGAAACCAGGTGCAGCGTCTCGCCCGCGCGCGCCTTGGCCAGCGAGGCAAGCTCCGAAATGTTGTTGGCGTTGCGGTCAAGCGCGTCCAGCGCCGCCGCCACGCAGCTCCGCGTCAGCTCCAGCTCCGTGAACATGATCGCCGCACGATGCTGCAGCGACTGGAACGAGCCGATAAGCTGTCCGAACTGCTTGCGCACCTTCAGGTACTCGCTCGTCATCTCGAACGCCGCATCCGCCGCGCCCAGCATCTCGGCCGCAGCGCCAATCCGCGCGCGATCGAGAATCTGCTCCAGCAACCCGTACCCGCCGTCCACTGCGCCGAGAACGGCATCAGCGCCAAGCTCGACGCCTGCGAAGCTGACATTCGCCGCCGCATGCGCATCCAGCGTCTTCAGCGCCGTCCGCGTCACGCCCTTTGCATCTCCGGGCACGAGGAACAGTGTGATCCCCGTCGCGTCCCCCGCATCACCCGACGTGCGCGCCGCCACGATCAGCAGATCCGCCTCGGCGCCATCGACCACATACCGCTTCTCGCCCGACAGCGTGTAGCCCGCGCTGCTCTTCTTCGCGATCAGCTTTACATGCGCCGGATCATGATGCGGCCGCTCGTCCGCCGCCAGCGCGACGATTGCTTCGCCGCCGGCAATCTTGCCGAGCCACGCATCTTTCTGCGGCTGCGTTCCGCCCAGCATCAGCGCCGACGCGCCGATCATGGCCGTCGAGAGCAGGGGAGAGGCCGCCAATGTTCGGCCCTGCGCTTCCAGCACCTGCCCAAGCCCGACATACCCAAAACCCGATCCGCCAAACTCCTCCGGCACGATTACGCCGGTGAAACCAAGCTCCGCCATCTCCTTCCACGAACCCGCATCATATGCCTTGCCGTCCTTGCGCAGCGCCCGCAACTGGCTCACCGGCAGCTTCTCGGCCGCATATGCCCTGGCGCTGTCGCGCAGCATCTGCTGCTCTTCGGTGAGCACGAATGGCATTGTATTCTCCTCGCCGGGTGCGGATCCTGGCGCCGGCTGCGGCGCCCGTCCTTCAGTTCTGCGAGTTGGGTCTTAGCGTCCCGCGTATCGCCCAATCAAGGGCATCCTCGATCCGGTCATTGCCCCAGAATAACTCGCCATCCTCTGTCACGAAGCTCGGCGCGCCAAAGATGCCAAGGCCAGCCGCAATTGCCGTCTCCTCGCGCAACTGCTCCTTCACCGGATCGGACGTCATCGCGGACAGCGTCTCCAGCGGGTCCAGGCCCGCGCGCCGCGCGGCAGCATGCAGGATCTGCGGATCCGCAATGTCGCGGTCATGCACGAAGTTGGCCTGGTAGACAGCCTTCACGAAATTCGGCCGCGCCTCCTGCGGCAGCGACAGCGTGATCCGTGCCGCCATCAACCCGTTCTGGGGAAAGCGCCCCGGCCGCCTGAACGGCAAGCTGTACTTCTCGCAGGTCCGTTCCACATCGCGCCACATGTACGAGCCCTTGACCGGCACCACATTGAACGGGCTGTCCTTCATCCCTTGTTGCGCGTGAAACAACGGCCCAAGCAGGAAGGGCCGCCACTCCAGCTCGACGCCCCGCGCCGCCGCAATCTTCCCGGCCCGCATCACTGCCGGGTAGGAATAGGTCGACGCAAATTCGAACCAGAACTGAAGTTTCAAGAGAGCCTCGCCGCCAGATTCCCGATCCTAGCAGATTGTGGCCGTAAATGCCGCTCCCATATCCATTGCCGGACGGGCGTCTTCCAGACGCACCAAGGACAAGGGACATGCAATGACGATTTCGATGCACAAGGCCAGTGCGCCTGTTTTCCTGCGCATGCTGACGAATCTCGATCAGTTGCTTGCCAAGGCCGAGGATAACGCGAAGGCACGCGGCTTCGATCCCAACCTTCTGGTGACGCAGCGCCTTGCGCCAGACATGCGCCCGCTCTCGTCCCAGATCCAGCTCGCGAGCGATTCGGCAAAGGGCGCGATGGCCCGTTTATCCGGCGGCACGCCGCCGGCAATGCCTGACACCGAAACAACGATTGAGCAGCTCCGCGCCCGCATCGCAGCCACGATCGACTATGTGAAAAGCGTCCCTGCCGGAGCCGTTGACGGCTCGGAAGAGCGCGACGTCGTCCTGAAGACGCCAAGCGGCGACATCCCCTTCAAGGGCCTCGCCTTCCTGACCGGCTTTGCGCTCCCCAACTTCCTGTTCCACGTCACCACCGCCTACGCGATCCTCCGCCACAGCGGCGTCCCAATCGGCAAGCTGGATTTCCTGGGGCGCGGATAGAACGCAGGCAGCGCGTCGAACGCCCAGCTGGTTCCAACAACACCCACGGCGTCATTCCCGGGCCCGACCCGAGAATCCTGGTTGCTGATTCGAAGGGAAGGAACGCCCTCCGCGCCCAGCTGCTTGTCCTCTCTCAGCGCACGCCGGCAGCCCTCAAAGGCGCCAGGCCGGTGACAAGAGGGCCGCGGTGCGCTGGCTGCCGTCCACCGCCCGCCGGGGACGCGGGACCTGTGAACCTCCTGCCTGCAGTTAGCTCCGCCAGATGCCGAAACGCCAAACCATGCGGGGTAGCCCGCGTTCCCGGGCCCTCCACCTGTTCGGAGACCCGGAACGACAGGATCACAGGTGGTTCACACCGGCCTGGAGGCGAACGCATGCCTGGCAGCCCATCAAACACTCGATTGTTTCGGCTGCGACGCTTGAATCCTGTCGCCGCCTCAGGCTCAACTCGCAACGGACGGAACAGGCGGCGACATGGACGGCCATACACGCAACGTGACCGACGCCGCACGCCTGCTGGAGCTGCAGCGCGCTGCCCAGCGCAAGGAGGGGCTTCCCTCCGCGCGGGCCCGGATCGACCGTCTCTACCAGCTTGAGGACATGGTCCGGAAGCGCGCCGATTCGATCGCGGACGCCATCTCGGCCGACTTCGGCAACCGTTCGCGCTTCGAAACGGACCTGCTCGAAACCATGGTGCTGGTCTCCGCCATCCGCCATGCGCGCAAGAACGTGAAATGGTGGATGCAACCGAGCTATCGCGAGGTCGGGATCAATTTCTGGCCCGGCGCCGCCTGGGTGCGGCCCGAGCCGCTCGGCGTCGTCGGCATCGTCTCGCCGTGGAATTACCCGTTGCAGCTCGCCCTCTCGCCGCTGGTCGACGCCATCGCCGGCGGCAACCGCGTGATCATCAAGCCGTCCGAACAGACGCCGAATTTCTGCGACCTTCTGCATCGCGCCATCAGCGAGACATTCGAGGAAGACGAAATCGCCGTCGTGCTCGGCGGCCCCGAAGTCGCCGCCGAATTCTCCCGTCTTCCGTTCGACCATCTCGTCTTCACTGGCTCCACCGGCATCGGCCGCCGCGTCGCCGCGGCTGCTGCCGAGAGCCTCACGCCCACGACGCTCGAGCTCGGCGGCAAGTCGCCCGCCATCGTCTGCCCATCGGCGTCGATGACCAAGGCTGTGAAGGCGATCGCCTATGGCAAGTTCATCAACGCCGGACAGACCTGCATCGCGCCGGACTACGTGCTCGTGCCGCGCGAGCGCGCCATCGAGTTCGCCGAGTTGATCATCGGCGAGGCCCGCCGCGCCTATCCCGATCTCGGCCCCGACTATTCGAGCATGATAAACGAGCGCGCCTTTGACCGCCTGACGGCTGCGATCACCGAAGCAGAACTTGGCGGCGCGAAAGTGTTGCGCCATCCTGCGCCGTCAGACCGTGCGCGCCGTGTCCTGCCGCCTGTCGTTGTCATCGACGCGCCGCAGGAGTCGCTGCTCATGCGAGAGGAAATCTTCGGGCCCGTCCTTCCGGTCATCGGCTATGACTCCCTCGCCGACGCGCTCGACTGGGTGAACTCGCACCCGCATCCACTCGCACTCTACCTCTTCGCGGAAGATGCACGCGAACAGTCCCGCGTCCTCGACCGAACGCAATCGGGCGGCGTCACCGTGAACGGCACGTTGCTCCATATCGCGCAGGAAGGCCTGCCATTCGGCGGCGTGGGGGCGAGCGGCTGGGGCGCCTATCACGGTAAGCAGGGCTTCGATCAGTTCACTCACCAGCGCGCCGTGTTCAAGACAGGATTCTTCAACTCGGCCACGCTCCTTGCGCCGCCCTATGGCAAGCGCGCGAAAAGCCTGCTGAAATTCCTGATGCGATGATCAGGTCGGGATCCGGTAGACCGGGCACTCCCGCAGCCTTGAAGGCGTCGCGAAATCCGTCTCCGTCGGCCAGGTCAGCTGCGTCGACGCATCGATCAGATCGAGCGGCTTCTTGCCCGCAGCTTCCGCCGCGGCCCATTTTTCAGGCGAGCAGAGCGTGTTGATATTGACCGAGATGACCTCGCCATAGACTGCCTTCCACCCGCCTGCATCGAGGCCGCGGCGCCCCATCTCGACCAGGACGCTTGCCTCAAGCCCACGCGCGCTCACGGCAAAAGCAGGTCTCGCCGTCGGCGGTGACGGCAAGGCCGATCGCGGCGCGACTGCGATGTTCGGCGCCGAGGGAATCTGCAGGGGAGGCGCCGCGCCACGCAAAATGCCCTGCGAGGGGGCAGCTTGCGGCGACGCCAGCACGGGTGGGTTCAACGGAGGCGCGGGGGCTTGCGCTGCAGGGGGAGGACGCACGAAATCCGGGGTCGACGCGATTGAATTGTCGGGTTGAGGCGGATCAGCCTTGGCGAGGTCGCCCGGCTGTCCGAACAGCATCTGCCCGCCATAGGTCAGCACCACGCCGACAAGACCGCCGAGCATCGTGCCGACCGCGAACATCGCGCCACGCTTCGACCGGCCCGGCCGAAGCACCTGGAACATCTTCCGCAGCTCATTCGGAATCTTGCCAGCCCGTGTATAGGCAAAGCGGCTGATGTCGCGGTCGATCGGCAAGGCAAAGTCGCCGATGAACTCCCACGGCTCAGAGGCCGTTACGGGCGGCGAGCCATCGGTCGGCGCCGTCAGCTCCCCAATCAGACCCATCAAGGCTTCGGCTCTCACGCGTGGCTGTGTCGGTTCGGCGGCCATCGCCTTCAGCGCCTTGCGACGCGCCACATCCCAGCCGCCCTCGCCCGTGGCGATGGTCATCGACTCGATCGCCGTGAAGAACCGGTCCTTCTGGACCGTGGAGAGGCTTCCCGGCGACCAGACGAGACCGGTCTGGCGGAACAGTCGTGGTTGAAGCGCCTTGGCGAGTGATCCTGCCAGCGCGCGAACTTCCTTCGGTTCGGCGGGCTGCCACTCGCTGAACGGCTGATGCCGTTCGGTTTCCGCCGTCAATTCGCGAACGAACATCTCGAACTTTGCCGTCTCGAACGCCTCGACCTCGCCAGGCTCCTTGTTGAACCATCCGGGCGCGATCGACATGACGTCCTGATGCGCCACCATCGAGCTGATGCCCGCAGGCGAAAGCCCGGGGTCGAGGCTGATCGGAACGACCTTCTCCATCATCAGCGAGGCGGAGAGTTCGAGCCAGCACGGATCGGATTCGGCATAGGACCGCGTCAGGACCGGAACGACTGCGTGTGCATTCCTCAACCGCCGCCCGACATAGGGTAGGCGATAGGTGTCGCTGGCGGTGTTGACCAGTTCTCCATCCGCCGCTTCGTCGATCGCGATCTCCATGCCTGCAGGCGCCGCCTTGCGCAGGCGTTCAGCCAGCTTCAGGGCCATATCGCGGTCCTGACGGGCATACGAAACGAAGACAACTGTCATGTGCGGGGTCACCAGGAGAGGCGACAACCCTAGCACGCGAATTTCACGCGAAAAGCGATCGTTAACGCAACGAGTTCCCAATTCGCGTGGCCGGTGAAAACCTGTCCGGGAATGCGCGCCCGAGGAGACGCTTTCTTACTTTCCCGTCAGATTGGGAAGAAACAGGTCTGCCTACTGATGGTCCCGCAGGCCCAGCACGCGCTTTGCGACCACGTTGAGGTTCACCTCAGACGTGCCGCCCTCTATCGAGTTGCCCTTGGCGCGCAGCATGGCGCGGGTGGACATGATCTCGCCCGGCTTGAACCCGTCGCCTTCCCACCCAAGTCCCTGATAGCCCATGGCCTCGACCTGAAGCTCGGTCTTGGTCTGGTTCATCTTGGCCGCCGCATACTTGATGATCGAGGTCGCCGGCCCCACGTCCGCTCCTGCCTTCGCAAGCTCGGTGTTCCGCTGGATCGTCAGTGCGAAGGCCTGCTCGTACATCATTGATTTCGTGATGCGGCTGCGCAGGTCGCCATCGGCAAGAACGCCGTCCTTCGTGCCGACATACTTCTTGGCGATGTCGGCCAGCGTCGGCCCTGAACTGCGATCCGACCCGAAGCCGGTCGCGGAAATGTTCTGGCGTTCATACTGCAACAGGCGCTTGGCTATGTCCCAACCCTTGCCTGGCACGCCGACCATCTGCTCCTTCGGCACCTTCACATCGGTGAAGAATGTTTCGCAGAACGGCGAGGAACCTGAGATCAGCAGGATCGGCCGCGTCTCGACGCCCGGGCTCGTCATGTCGAACAGCACGAAGGAGACGCCTTCGTGCTTTTTCGTGAAGTCCGTCCGCACGAGACAGAAGATCCAGTCGGCATGGTTCGCATACGACGTCCAGATCTTCGATCCGTTGATCAACCAGTGATCGCTCTTGTCCTCGCACCTGGTCTGCAGCGAAGCGAGGTCCGATCCAGCACCGGGCTCCGAATAGCCCTGGCACCACCGCGTCTTGCCGGCGACAATGTCTGGCAGGAAGCGTCGCTTCTGCTCCTCGGTGGCGTATTCCAGAAGCACCGGCCCAAGCATCCAGACGCCGAATGAGGCGAGGGGCGAGCGCGCATTGATGCGCTTGAGTTCCTGGTCGAGCACGATTGCTTCGGCGTTCGAAAGTCCGCCGCCGCCATACGCTTCAGGCCATGTCGGCGCAGTCCACCCCTTGCCGGCCATGCGCTCCAGCCACACCTTGGAGTCAGGGTTCACGAATTTCTGGTTGCGTCCGCCCCAGACGACTTCTTCTTCCACTGGCGGGGTCCGCATCGACGCTGGGCAATTTGCCTCGAGCCATGCGCGGGTTTCTGCGCGGAAGGTCTCGATGTCGGCCATTGCTTTCTCCAGATATCCTTTGCGTCAGGGCTAAGCCCGCCCCGGCGCCTGGTCAACCACGCCCCCTCAGGGGCCATAGCCCCGCAACGTATTGCCGCCGGTCTGATAGCCGAGCATGCCTGCAACATGGATGATTGCAAAGATGGCCGCTGTCGCCGCCAGAACCGTGACCAGCGGCCACGAGATCCACTGCACCTTCAGGCTGTCCTTGCGTGGCCGGCCGGACATCCATCCGGCAAACACGGTGAGGCCGCCGAACAGCGCGACTGCAGCAATTGTGATGGGCCATTCCATCCGCAGAGCAATGCCGCGCTCGGGAATGTCAGACAAGGCTCAGGTCGCAGGCGCGACCGGGACCAATCACCGCGCATCATCCGGAAAGGCCCAGAAGGGAAAGTACAGCTGGGCGCCGCTCTCTGCCTGAGGTTCGCTGAGGAGGCGCCAGCGTTCCGGCGTTGCGTGTTGTGAGCGTGAGGCAAACGCGGCTGCGATCGCGCTGAGATAACCAAGGCCGAACATGATCCAGCGCCGCGCCTCCACGCTCCCGAATATCAACAGGTTCGCGGCGCTCCGGAAACTGGGCCTGCGCATGATTGCGGCAACCACCGTCCTGAAGCGCATCGCAATGATGATGGCGAACATGCCGGCGATGGCTGTGGCCGCCGTCCGCATCGCAGTGTCTGGCGCCAGACGAAGCCATGCGACCCGGCCGATCGTCAGGACGAAGCCGATGATGCGCTGCTTGGCGTTCATGCCCCAGCGCGCGCAAGACGCAGGACGTGTGAGCGAAAGCTGCGTGCTCGCCGCAGCGAACGCCCGGGCCGTCATCAGTCTGCGCCGGAAAAAGGTCGTTCAGGGATGGCGTGTATGAAGCGGCCGACCACTGCCGCGATGTGGCAGCGTCCCAATAGCTATCGAACGGGATGCCCCCAACATTCCAGCAACTCGGCCTGGATCGAGTTGGATGTTGCGTTTGCTGCGAATCAAGTCTGGCAGGAAGATAACTGCCCATGCACGCCTGCAGGTTCGACGGCACATGCTTCCGCAACGCGTTGCACAACAACAGGTCACGGGTCAGGCGTACTTGCACAGACGGTGCATTTCCGCTCCACAGGCGAGAGAGGCCTCATGAATTTTTCATCCGATACCGCTGCGCCGCCCCATCCCCTTATTCTCGAGGCCATGCTCGCGGCAGCGAAAGGCGCAGCGCCCAGTTATGGCAACGATGCCTGGACGGCGGCGGCGCGCGCGGCCCTTCGCGATGTGTTCGAGACGGACCTTGATGTCATGCTCGTCGCGTCGGGCACGGCTGCGAATGCGCTTGGTCTGGCGACGCTGTGTCCGCCGCACGGTTCGATCCTTTGCCACGCCGAAGCGCATATCGAGCGCGATGAACGTGGCGCGCCTGAATTCTTCACCGGCGGCGGCAAGCTGTCCCTGCTCTCTGGCGCACATGCGCGCATCGACCTCGGGCAACTCCGCACGCGGCTCGCCGCCAACCGGCATGACTTCGTTCACGAGACACCGGCTCATGTGCTGTCGTTGTCGAACCTTACGGAAAGCGGCGCCGCCTATCGGCCGTCGGAGATCGCCGAGCGCGCCGCACTTGCGCGTGAAGCTGGTCTCGCCGTGCATCTCGACGGCGCACGTCTCGCTAACGCGCTCGTGTCGACGGGTGCATCGCCTGCCGACATGACGTGGCGCGCCGGCGTCGATGTCCTGAGTTTCGGCGCCACCAAGAATGGCGGGCTTGGCTGCGAGGCGATCGTGCTGTTCGGCGCCGCGCGGCAACGGATCGGCGACCTGAGCGTGCGGGGCAAGCGGGCAGGCCACCTGCCGCCCAAGATGCGTTTCCTCGGCGCTCAGATGTCGGCGTATCTCAAGGACGATCTCTGGCTACAGCTTGCGCGGCAAGCCAACGCTTCGGCAACACAGCTTGCCGATGTGCTAACGGCGGCTGGTGCGGAACTCGCTCATCCGACGGATGGCAACGAAGTGTTTGTCACGCTTCCACCCGGCCTCGGCGAGCGCCTGAAGGCTGCGGGTGCGGGTTTTTATCCATGGATTGACGGCTCGCACCGCTTCGTCTGTTCATGGGCCACCGGGCCGGATGAAATCCGCGCCTTTTCAGACCTGTTGGGCATAGGTTAATCCTCGTCCCGAATTCTCGCCTACCTGCTTCACGGCTTGTCGACCTTGTTCTGCCATTCTCGCCCCAGCACCGGTCCGCCTGGCCGGTCTGAGGGTGGGACAAGGCATGCGCCTCGTTGATCTGAAGACGACGTTTCTCGGCGAGGTCGACGTTCCCGCCGCGCATCGCGCCGCGATCAATGCCGCCCGGCGCACGACCTTCCATTCGCTCGCCCCACTCGCCGCAATCCACTCGCTCCTCAATGCGGTCGTGCTGACATTCGCCTTCTGGGGTCATGCCGGCATGCCGCTGGTTTTCGTCTGGTGCTACACCAGCGCAGTTCTGATCTTCATCCGCATCCGCGAAGCGCGCCGGCCCGCTGGCCAGCTCGATCCGAAAACCGAAGATGGCCGCATCGTCCGTTACACCCTCCTGTCCGGCGCGCTCTGGAGCGGCATGATCGCTATGCTCATTGCATCCGGCGGGACGGATCACGCCTTGCTGCTTGGCGTCTTCACGGCTGCGATCCTCTGCGTCGGTGCGTTACTCCATTCGAGCTTCCCGACCGCCTCGCTGGGATACTCGCTGCTGATTGCGGCTGGCGCAGGTCTCGGCATGGTGCTCGGCGGCCACAGCTGGTCCTTCAACGCTGTGCTCCTGCTTGCAGCGGGCGTCATCGCGCTGCAGCGCTTTGCGGCGGCGAACCACGTGTCCGATATCCGCCGCCACCTCGCCACGGCGGCCATGCAGGACGCCAAGGACACAGCCGCGCTCCTGCTCCAGGACTTCGAGGCGCATTCCTCGGACTGGATGTGGAGGGTCGATGCGCACGGCCGGCTCGGAAGTCCGTCACAGCGCTTCGTCGATGCATCCGGACTCTCCTATCATGAACTGGAAGGCGGCAGCTTCCTGGCCTTGTTCGCACCGGAATCGGTGCAACATCTGCAGGAGCTTCTGAAGCACCGCAGGCCGTTCCGCGACGAGGCGCTACGGGTCACCATAGGCTCGCGCGAAGTGTGGTGGTCCTTGAGCGGACAACCCACAGCCGATGGCGGCTGGCGCGGCGTCTGTTCCGACATTACCCGTTCGCGCGATGCGGAGGCTCGCATCGCCTACGTCACCGAGTATGACACCCTGACCGATCTTCCCAACCGCGCCGTGCTCGTGCGACAGCTCGAAATCGCCGAGGAAGCGGGCAGGGCGAGCGACGAAAGCTTCGCGCTCTTCGTGATCGACCTCGACAACTTCAAGGCGCTGAATGACACGCAGGGCCATCCGGTAGGTGACGCCTATCTCAGGGTCATGGCTGGGCGGCTGCGCGACTGTGTTGGCCAGACTGCCTTCCTCGCACGCCTTGGCGGCGACGAGTTTGCGGTGCTTCACCGCGACATGCGGGCGGATGAGGCCGGCGCCGTCGCGGAGCTGATCGTCGATGCGCTGCTCGCGCCCGTGACACTCAATGGCAAGGAGATTCTCGCCGGCGGCAGCGTCGGCGTCGCGCTGGCGCCCGAGAACGGGTCTGACCCTGCCATGCTCATGAAGAATGCCGAGCTCGCCCTCTATCGCGCCAAGGCGCAGGGGCGCGGCTGTGCGCGTTTCTTCGAACCTGGCATGGAAAAGAACGCCCGCGTCCGCGCCGATCTCGAAACGGATCTTCGCAGCGCACTGGCAAGCGAAGCGATGGATGTGTACTTCCAGCCACTGGTGAATACGCGCACGCGGAAAGTCTCGGGCTACGAGACGCTGCTCCGCTGGAACCGCCCTGGCCACGGCCTCGTGTCGCCAGCCGTGTTCATTTCATGCGCCGAGGAGACCGGCATCATCGTGCCGCTTGGCGAGTGGGTGATCCGCAAGGCGATCGAGGAGGCTGCGCAGTGGCGCGATGATGTGACGGTTGCGGTCAACCTGTCGGCCGCGCAGATGCACAACCCTTCGCTGGTCGCCACGGTTGTTGGCGCACTCGCTGCGTCCCAGCTCGATCCGAGCAGGCTCGAGATCGAGATTGTCGAGAGCGTGCTGATGGATGAAACGGAGCACAACATCCGTACGCTGCATGCGCTGCGGGAGCTGGGCGTGAAGATCGCGCTGGATGACTTCGGGACGGGCTACTCGTCGCTGAGCTACCTGCGCGCCTTCCCGTTCGACAAGATCAAGATCGACCAGCGCTTTGTGCGTGACATCGACACATCGGTCGAGAACCAGGCGATCGTTCGCGCTGTGATCTCGCTGGCGCGTGATCTTGGCATGCGTGTGACGGCCGAAGGGGTCGAGAACGAGCAGCAGGCGACGATCCTGGCCGGGCTCGGCTGCACGGAAGTGCAGGGCTTCCTCTACAGCCGCCCGATTCCAGCCTCGGAGGTCGAGAAGGTCGAAGCCGATACGCGCCCGGCGTCCAATATCCTGAAGCTTCGCCGCAAGGCCTGAACGCCAGACATGAGAAAGACGCGCTTCGAGGAAGCGCGCCTTTCCATCACTCCACGCGTACTCTACGCGGCCGACGAACTACGCGAGTCGGCCACCTGCAGTTAGGCATGCGATGGTTTGCGATGCGAGCATCCGGAGCAGTGCGAACTGCACTCCGGCTGGGCTACGCAGCAGGCTGCAAACGAAACGGGCGCGGAGTCGGGTTGCCAACTCAACGCGCCCTTCATCGTGTCAGAGACCGATCCCGCGGGATCCGGAAGTCAGGACCCGCGGCCAGCGAAGACAGTCTTAAGCGACTTTCTTGGCGGCGGACTTGACGGCAGCCTTGGTGTGGGAGGCAGCTTCCTCGACCGCTTTCGGGGTCAGGGTGACAACCGTGTCGAGCAGGTCCGTCTGGGCTTTCTTGGCCACTTCAGCGTAGGCGAACAGGCGGGCAGGGATGTCCTGCATCGCGGACTGGGCGACTTCGCCGGCTTTCTTGGCGTAGGCGGTCGGCTCGGCTTCCGGCGACATCAGGGTGGTCGCGTCTTTCGCGGCGTCCTGCATCCAGGCGGTCGTCAGCTCGACGTTCTTGTTCAGCGCCTCGATGGCGACAGCGCGATACTTCGCCGACATTTCGGTGAAGGCCTTCATCGGGCCGGCATTGGCGAAATCGGGCATGTACTTGGTGAATTGTTCCATGTTCTTGTTGAAGTCGAACATGTCGGTCATCGGGTTCATGGGGCTCTCCAGAGGGTTGTCCGCTCGTTGACCATCATCTAATGCCGCGGCGCGGCAAAGGCAATCTGCTTTTTGCCGCAGGCGCGAAAAAAATGCTGCGTTTGCGAAACTCGGGTTAGCCTGACGTTAGGGAATTGGCCTGCCGACGGGTCGCCAGGGCGGCGAATCCAAGAACCCAGCCAATGACGAAGCTGAGGCCGTACCCGGCCAGCGGGACGGGGTAGGCGCCGAAGAGTGGGGCAAGCGAAGTCGCACCGAAGTAACCTGACAGCGCGAATGCTTTCCAGTGCACGTCAGCCGAGCGCAGGAGCAGAATGGGGCTGACCGCAGCCAGTCCCAGGCCAGCCGCCATCGCGATGCCGAGCACCTGGGACTGGCTGAAGGCGAGCAGCAGGATGCCCTCAACATGCGCCACCGGAAGGAGCGGGTCGGGCTGCCTGAGGCAGTAGGCGACAAGAGCAAGGCCGAGGATCAGCGAGGCTAGCGCGCCTTTCCAGCCGAAGGCGAAAGCGAACAGGATCACACTCGCGATCACGAACCCGGCCAGCTGCGAGATGTCCGGCTGGTGGGCGATCACGGCGCCAATGATGACGAAACCGAGTGCGGCGATCCATGCGCGTGCTCGCGCGAAGGCTGCGATCGCGACCGGCAGGACAAGTGCTGCGGCGTTGAGCTGGACTGGGCCGGCGCCAACCCAGCGGAAGACGCCTTCCTGACCTGGGCTCACAAGGCTGAGACTGATGACGATCACCGCGACCACGATAGCGCCGATGCCGAACCAGCCACGCGAGGCAATGAAGAGTCCCAGAGCCGCGGCGGCGAACCATGCGACCGGATTGCGGATCCAGATACCCGGCGGAATGTCAGCCTGCGCCATGGCGGCAGCACCGAGAAGGATCGCAAGCAGGGAACCTGCACCAAAAGCCCAGATGGCGGGGCGATGCGATGTGTCCTGATGCATGATTAGCGAGACTACTCGCGCACATACCGGCCCGGCGCCGGCTCAAGCCTTGAAACGCTCTCCGGGAAACTCTCCGCGGCGGAGACCTTCTTGCCCGAGCGCTTGCCCAGCCACTCCGCCCAATCGGGCCACCATGAGCCGTCGTGGGCCTCCGTGCCCGCGCGCCACGCGTCCAGGTCTTCGCCGGGGTCGGCGTCGCTGACCCAGTAGCCGTACTTCTTCTTGTCCGGATGGTTCACGATCCCGGCGATGTGGCCCGACTGCGCCAGCACGAAACGGCCGCCCCCCTTCAGTCGCGTAAGGCCTTTGAATGAGGCGGTCCACGGCGCGATGTGGTCCTTCTCGCAGGCGACGACGTAGTGCGGGACCTTGATGTCGTCGAGGCCGACCCTGACGCCTTCGATCTCGAACGCGCCGTGAGCAAAGACGTTGTCGCGATAGAGATGCGTCAGATACTCCTGCGCCATGCGCTCGGGCAGGCGGGTTGAGTCTTCGTTCCAGAACAGCAGGTCGAATTTCGGGCGGGCCTCGCCGAGCAGGTAGGCCTTCACGGCCGGGCCGTAGACCAGATCATTCGGCCGCAGATAGCTGAAGGTGCGCGCCATGATGCGCTGGTCGAGAAAGCCCTTGCGCTGGGCCTCGATCGTGATCCCTGCGATGAAGCCTTCATCAATGAAGGATTTCAGCGGGCCCGGATCTTCGAAATCGGTGAGGGCGGTGAAGAAGGTGCAGGACTTGGCCGGATTGTCCTGCCTGGTTTTTCCCAGCCATGCCTGCGAGAGTGCGAGCGTCGTGCCGCCGATGCAATAGCCGACGACGTTGACGCCGTCCCTGCCGTGCAACTCGTTCACTTTCTGCACCGCGGGAATGACGCCTTCGAGGACATAGGTATCCATGCCGGCCGCGCGAAGCTCTTCGCGCGGGTTTTTCCAGCTGACGATGTAGACGGCAAAGCCCTGCTCGGTGAGCCACTTCACCAGCGATGATTTCGGCTGCAGGTCGAGAATGTAGTATTTGTTGATCCAGGGTGGGATCAGCAGGAGCGGGCGGGCGTAGACTTTCTCCGTCGTCGGCTCGTAGCGGATGAGCTGAAACAGCGGCGTCTCGTGGATCACATGGCCCTTCGTCGTCGCCAGTGTTTCGCCCACCTTGAAGGCTTCGGGATCGGAAAGCGTGACGAGCAGGTCGCCGCCATTGCGCTCGAGATCCTTCACGAGATTCTCGAGGCCCTCGACCAGCGACCGGCCATTGGTCTCGACGGCCTTCTTGATCGCCACCGGATTGGAGGCAAGGAAGTTTGCCGGCGAGAACATGTCGACCAGCTGGTGCGTGAAAAAATGGATCTGCTCGGAGTGCTTCTCGTCTTCGCCCTCCGAGGCCGTATCGGCGAGTGATTCGAGATAGGCCGACATGATCTGGTACTGGCGCTTCAGATAGTAGAAAAACGGGTGCTTGCTCCACTCGTCATCAGCAAAGCGCGCATCGGCGGGCTCGGCCTCCGCCCTGGGCATGTGTTGCGCCCCAGACAGCATGGCCTGTGTCAGTTCAGCGTAGAGGGCTGTCGTGTTCTGCCAGAACTGCAGCTGCGAGCTGAATGTCTTCATCGGGTTCGACATCCAGCTCTGCATCTGGCCCGCAGCCGCGCGAAGCAGCAGGGGCTGGCCCGGACCTTCGACGCCGGGATTGCGGACCTCGCGACGTGAAACGGCCAGGAAAAGGCGCTGCAGCAGGAAGTTGATGCGCTGAAAATTCTGGCTCAATTCGAACGCGCCGAGAGAGCTCGTCTGGTCGTTCATGATGTGCCCGAAAACGTTTCCTGTTCGATAGGTAACACTGCCCGTGAACCCGTCAAACGCCATATGTTGAAAAGGTTTTCTGCACCCAGGCGAAAACTGGGACACAGATTACGCGGCGCCGCGGCATGTTTCGCCGCCCTGCGGCAATTCCGGGCTTCGTAATTCGAAAGGACCCGTGTACATGGGCCGTGGGGGTTGCTGCACCTGCTCACTGTCGTCCGAACGAAACCGGAGATTTCCACGCCCATGCAGCTTGGCTCACTCGCACGCTGGATGAAGCGCGACGTTCCCGTATGGGAGGGCGAACTGTTCACGAGCTCCGTTTCGGGCGCGGGGCGCGATGTTGTCTTCATCCATGGGCTCGCCGCCTCGCCGGAATGCTGGGAGGAGGCGGCCCCTTCGCTGCCCGGTATTCGCGTGCATGCCATCCACATGCGCGGCTTTGCCGGCCTGGCGCCGAGTGCTCTGCGCAGCCCGATGAACTTCCTGAAGCCGGTGGCCGACGCGCTGGCAGTATACATTCGTTCGCTCAGGGTCGGGCCGGCGCCCGTGATTGGCCACTCGATGGGCGGACTGGTCTCGCTGATTCTGGCCCGCGATCACGCCGACGTGGTTGACCGGCTGATGGTGGTCGACGTGCCGGCTTTTTTCTCCATGCTCATCACGCCGTTTGCCACGGCCACATCCATGGCGCCGCTGGCCCAGCATTCGCGGCGCAGCTATCTGGAGAAATCCAAGACGCAGCATCAGGACGACACGCGCCGCACCAGCGAGAAGCTGGTCACGAGCCCGGACCTCCTCGAACGCGTCGTGCGCTGGGGTCTGACGTCTGACCGGGCCGCGACGGCTGACGTGATGGCCGAAGTGATGGTGACGGACCTAAGGGGCGACCTGCAGCGGATCAAGGCGCCGGTGGACGTGATCTATGCGTGGGACCGCGTGAGCCCTGCCTCCAAGATGAGCCTCGATCAGGTGTACGCGTCTTCGTATGCGGGCCTGGTCCGGGGGCGGCGGCAGCGCATCGACGATGCGCGCCACTATGTGATGCTGGACAAGCCGGATGCATTCTACGGGGCCGTGAATGCGTGGCTGGCGCAATAGGAACGGGACATGGCACGTCGGGACCAGAACATGAGCGAAGGTGAAAACGTCGAGCTGCGCCGCTATCCGAGCCGCAAGCTCTACAACAAGAATGCGTCGAGCTATGTGCGCCTGCCGGAAGTGGCCGAGATGGTGCGCAAGGGCGCCAACATCCGTGTCGAGGACACCGAGACGGGCGAGGACGTTACGCGGCAGGTTCTGCTGCAGATCATCATGGAGCAGGAGGGGCAGGCGGCCGGCGCGGTGCTTTCGGCCGATCTGATGATGGACATGATCCGCATGCACCAGTCGAAGACATCCGAGATGATGACCGGGCTGTTCGAGCAGTCGGTGGCCTTCATCCGTGCGCAACAGGAACAGCTGGCGAGCCAGATGACCGGCGCGATGTCTGGCGCGATGCCGCAGTGGAATGTGTTCGACCCTGCGGCGATGCAGGCGATGCAGGGCGAATTCCAGAAGCGCCTTGCGGGTTTCTGGACGGGTGCGATGCCGGGGATGCCCGGCATGGCGGCGCCTGCGCCGAAGAAGGCCGATGCTTCAGCCGCGAGCGATGCGGACGAGCTGAAGGCGCTGCGCGCGCGACTCGAGGAGCTGGAGAAGCGGGCGGGGAAGTAGCCGGCGCTTCTACTTGCTGACGCGATAGTCGCGCGTTGCCTGTTTCAGCAGGTCGTCCAGCTTCATCGGCGGACGCTTCCATTTCTTTTCCGCGAAGATGGGCGCCTGGTCCGCATAGTGCGGCGAGGATGCATCCAGCGTGGCCGATCCGTACTGGTGGATCGTGTCGAGCGTGTAGGAGCCATCCGGCGCCCAGTCCGCGATGGCGACATAGGTGTCGCCTGCGCGGCCGGAGCGGAACTTCTGCGTAGCGAGGTCGCCGGCTGCATACATCGCGCGCAGCGTGTCCGGCCCGCCATCGGTAGGCCATGACTTGCCGCCCCGGGCGACCCGGCTGACCTCGCTCCATTTCGGATCGATTCGGCCGGTGGCGGCCTTCAGCTGCGTCGCCGTTGCCTTCAGGGAGGCGAGGGCCTTTGCGCGATCGTAGGTGTCATGCATCTGGCTGCCCATCGCAGCCTGGCCGGTGAAGATGGCGAGCGCTGCGTTGCGGTTCTCCATGTCGGCGGAGCCGTTCCACGCGGTCACCACGGCGAGCGCCGCCTTGAGATCCGCATCTTCGCCGGGATCAATGGTGCGCAAATCAGCCTGCATCTTCATGACGTTGCTGCCGTGCGAGTAGTTGTGGTCCATCTTGTAGCCGATGAACTCCTCGCGCGTGATCGAGGTGTCGCTGCCATAAAGTTCCTGCGCGCGCAGCCCGCGATTGGTGACAAGGGTGTCGAGCGCGAAGTCCCTCGGATAATTCTCGGCCTTCGGATTGTCGTCCGGGCCCGAGACCAGCAGTGGAGAGTGATTGGCGTTGACGATGTAGCCTGACTTCGGACGGATGACGGAGGGCAGCGCTTCGACCGGCTCCCAGCCTTTCCAGACGGTTTCGGAAAGGTCGCCCGGGAGGATCTTTGTGCGGTCCCAGCCGGGGACGCGCTTGGGCATATGGGCGTTCCAGAAATAGGCAATGCCGCCTTTCGAATCCGCGACGATGTAGTTCACCGACGGGATGTCATTGTACTTCACCTGAGCTGCGCGCCAGTCGTCGATCGTCTTCGCCATGTTCATGTCGAGATACTGATCGAGGTGCGCGAAGTCGCCCTTGCCGACAAAGGAGACGGCGTAGACGCCCGAGTCGAGCACGTAGGCCGCGCCATGTTCGGAGGTGTAGCCCGTGCGCTCGACGGGGACGAGCGCGCCGTTGCGGAGCACATTGTACCGGATCTGCCTGCGTTCGAGATCCTTCCACTGGCCATCCATGCGATACTTCGTGGGGTTCTTCGGATCGTCGACCACCAGCTTGAATGTGTCGAAGAGGTCCGGCTTGTTCACGGTCGCGGCCCAGCCGATGTTGGGGCCGACCGCGGTGAGCAGGATCGGCGTGCCGGGGAAGAGGCCGCCGACAAGGTCGATGCCTTCCTCGGATTTCAGGCGCGCCTCGTACCACGCGACGCGGCCTTCATAGGGCTGGTGTGAGTTGGCGGCGAGACGCGTGTGACCATCGGCGGAGCGCGAGGGCGCGACGGCGAGGCCGTTTGAGCCGAGTTCGACATCGTCCGTGATGTCGAGAAATGCCTGGCGCGTCGACTTCGTCGACATCTGCATGTCGGCGCGGCCGGAGAGCAGGGCGTCGACTTCGGCCTCAAGGCCGTAGAAGGAGAGCGGACGATTGACGAAGCCGGAGATGATGTCCCGACCGGTGATGGGCGTTGTGCGGGCGCAACTGGTCGTGGGGTTCTTCTCGCACCACAGGTTGAGGCCGGCAGCGTAGCCTTCGGCGACGGACTTTGCCTTGGCGGATGTCCTGGTGTCGTAGTCGCGGGCGACGATGGCGGTCATGCCGAGGGCGAGAATGAAGTCGTCGGACTTGGCGCCCGACTCGCCGACGATTTCGGAGAGGGTGCCGCGGCTGGAGCGGATGACTTCCTCGATGTTCTTCCAGTCGTCTTCGGCGTGGGCGTAGGCGAGGCCGAAGGCGACGTCGGCGTTGCGCTTGCCGTAGATGTGCGGGACGCCGAACGAGTCGCGGATGATGCGGGCGTCATAACCTGCGTTAGACGTGCTGACGGAGTCTGACGTCGTCATGCAGCTGGATAGCGCGAGGACGGATGCGGCGAGCACGAGATTCCGGAGCATCATGGCGTTTTCCCTGTTTGGCGGGAGCCTAGTTGCGGGATGGCGGCGAGGCTAGTCACGTGGGTGAGATAGGAACCGATCCCGCCCAGCGTTCCTCATATCGCCCGCGCGCGCGACCAGACTGGCGCGGGCCATCCGTGATGCTGTTTCTCTGGGTCCAAAGATCGATGGAGGGTCCGGGGACGCGGGATGCCTGTCGGAATCTGGCGTCTCCGCCTGTGGACAGAGCCACCGGTGGACTGGAGGTTTGCAGGTCCCGCGTCCCCGGCAGGCGTTGGAGGGCAGCCCCCGCAGATACGCATCGTGCAGCTGGCTCGAGAGGATCTTGACGCTCGCCTGCATCCACCGCGCGCCGTTGAGCGCTGTACCGTCGCCCTCCACGCGGAATGGATGCGGGCAGTCTCTCACAGGTCCGGAATCGGTCGGTTCTGCGGGCCGCCGAACGGGGTAGACGGCCGGCAGATCAGAATTCTTTCTCACCAACGCGCTTCAGAACGTCGGCAGCGAATTCGGAGAGGGTGTCATCTCGTGCGCCCATTACGACGATGAGGTCGCCGGGTTGAGCCATCTCGACGAGCTTGTCGCCGCAGGCGGCGCGGTCCGGGAGGGCCGTGGCGGACTTGCCGCGCGCCGATACGCCTTGTGCGATGACGGCGGAGCCCATTGTGCGGTCGACGGTGCCGCCGAAGTAAGCCGGCTCCGGCATGATGAGCGTGTCCTTCGCGGCGAGATCGCGAGCGAACATCTCGATCAGCTCGTCCTTCATCTGGCGAATGGGACCGAAGCCGTGCGGTTGCCACATGACGAGCAGGCGTCCCGGAAACTGGTGGAGCGTTGCGAGCGTGGCGGCGATCTTGTCGGGGTTGTGCCCGAAATCGTCGATGACGGTGATGTCCTTTGCAGTTCCCACGACTTCAAGACGGCGGCGGATGCCGACGAAGTTCATCAGTGCGAGCGTTGCTTCGCGCAGGGCGACACCGCAGGCGCGGGCGGCGGCAATGGCGGCCAGCGCGTTCGACAGGTTGTGGCGGCCGGGCGTCTGCAGGCAGATGCGCTGACGCTCGCCAGTGGAGCGCTCGGTGACGATGCAGGACTGGCCGTCGGGCTGGGTCATGAGGTCGGAGACGGTGAAATCCGCGTTCGCATCGGTGAGCGAGTAGGTAAGCGCGTTTGGGAGTTGCAGCGTTTCGTGCAGGCGGCGGGTCTCGTCATTGTCGAGGTTGAAGACGGCGACCTGGGCCTTCGCCACGAAGCTGCTGAAGAGGCTGCGGAGTTCGTCCATCGATTTGTGGTCGAGGGCGATGTTGTTGAGGACGGCGATGGTGGGTTGGTAAAGCGCGATGGAGCCGTCGCTCTCGTCGACCTCGGAGACAAAGATCTCGCCTTCGCCGACGATGGCGGAGGCAAAGGGAAAATCGCCGGCAACGAAATTCTTCATCACGGCGCCGTTCATCACGGTGGGGTCGCGGCGGGTGGCGTAGAGGATCCAGGCGATCATGCCGGTCGTGGTGGATTTGCCGGACGTGCCGCCGACGGCGATCGAAACCTTGGCGGAGTTGACGAGTTGGGCCAGCAGCTGGGGTCGGGAGACCTGCGGGCAGCCGAGCGCCTTTGCGGCGACGACGTCCGGCACGGTGTCCTCGACGGCGGCGGAGGTGACGAGGAGCTGGTCGGGGCGCGTGACGCCGGAGCCATCCTGCTTGTGTAGCTTGATGCCGCGAGCCTTGAGGAAGTCGAACTTGGCGGCGGTACGGCCTGCGTCGAGCGAGCGGTCCGAGCCTTCAACATCGTGGCCGCGCGCCTTCACGATCAGGGCAAGGGGCAACATTCCGCTGCCGCCGATGCCGCAGAAGAAGTACGCTCCCGTGTGGGCAAGGGCGGTCTGTGAGTCGGACATCGCATCTTTCTGCATGATCTGGATGTCTCAGTGAGGCGCGTATGGGGTCAAGTGAAAAGACGTTCCGCATCGGCCTCGTGGCGCCGGCTGGCGTGCTGGGCGACCATGGCCTGCTCGACCGGATAGCTGCGTTCGTGGCGACGACGTATGACGGGAATGTCGAGCTTCTGGTGCACCCGCAGTGCCGGCTTGCGGAGGGCCATTTCGCGGGGGACGACGCACAACGGCTTGCGGCGCTGCTCGAGTATGGCGATCGCGAGGATATCGATGCGATCTGGTTCCTGCGTGGGGGCTATGGGTCGAACCGGATCGCGGAGACGGCGGCAAGGCGGCTCGGGCCAGCGGCGCGCCGGAAGAAGTGGCTGGGCTATTCAGATACGGGTTTCCTGCTGTCGGCGTTGCATCGCGCGGGGTTTCCCCATGTGGCGCACGGGCCGATGCCCGTCGATCTCGACCGGGTGGTGCGTGGGCGCGAGGCAGTTGCGCGGGCGCTGGCCTGGCTGGTGGAGGGGCATCCTGCGGCGCTGGAGGCCAGCGAGCGGGCGGACACGCCGAAGCTGGCGTTCAACCTGACGGTGCTGAGCCAGCTGCTCGGCACGCCGCTCGAGCCGGATTTTTCCGGGCGCGTGCTGATGATCGAGGATGTGGGCGACTATCTCTATCGCTACGACCGGTTTCTCTTTCATGTCACGTCGAACGCCAATGTGCGGCGCTGCGCGGGTATTCGCGAGGGGCGGCTGGCGGCGGACGACAATCCGACGGCGGTGTTTCGCGTTCCTGACGGAGGTCTTGTCGCCGACTGGTGCAGGCGCGCGGGCATCCGCTATCTCGGTGCTTGCGATATCGGGCATGACGGCGACAACAGGGTTGTGCCATTTGTCTGACCCTACTGAGCGACCCACCCACCGTCGATCGACAGCGCCGCGCCGTTGATCTGGTTGGCGGCTTCGGTGGTAAGGAAGACGGCCATGGCGGCGATGTCTGACACCTTCACGAATTCCTTGGTGGGCTGGGCGGCGAGGAGCACATCGCGGATGACGGCTTCCTCGGAGATGCCGCGGGCCCTGGCGGTGTCGGCGATCTGGTTCTCGACGAGGCCGGTGCGGACATAGCCGGGGCAGATGGCGTTGACGCGGATGCCGTGTTGGGCGCCTTCGAGCGCGGTCGATTTGGTGAAGCCGAGAATGCCGTGCTTGGCTGCGACGTAGGCGCTCTTGAATGGCGATGCGACGAGGGCGTGGGCCGATGCGATGTTGATGATGCGGCCCCACTTTTTCGCCTTCATGCCCGGGAAGGCGAGGCGCGTGGTGTGGAAGGCGGACGACAGGTTCAGCGCGATGATGAGGTCCCATTTCGCGACCGGGAAGTCTTCCACGGGCGAGACGTGCTGAACGCCTGCATTGTTGACGAGGATATCGACGGGGCCGAGCTTCTCCTTCACGGTGCTGAACATTGCCTCGATCTGGTCGGGCTTGGTCATGTCGGCGCTGGAGTAGAGGCAGGTGACGTGGTGCTCGGCAGCGATTGAGGCGCGGAGCTTTTCGATCGCGGCGGGTTCGCCGAAGCCGTTGATGACCACATTGTTGCCGGCGGCCGCGAGGGCGCGGGCAATGCCTTCACCGATGCCCGAGGTGGAGCCTGTGACGATCGCAGTGCGGGGCATTGATTACTCCAGTCCGGAATCCAGCTTCAGCACCAGCGCTGTAAAGAAGTCAGCTGCCATAGCCAGTGTGGCCGGCTCGACGCGACCGATCTTGTCATTCGGTGTATGGATGAGGGCGAGGATTTCAGGGATGGTGGCGGGGTCGGGTGCGGACCTGGGCGGGTTGAGCATGAAGGCGCGGAGCTTTTCGGCTTCGGCCTTCGGTTGATGGCCGAGGGAGACGGTAGGGGCGCCAGCGGCGGAGAAGGCGCGGTCGTCGCTGGGCGGATATTCTGGGAAGTCGAGGCAGGAGCGTTTGAGCTCGGTGCAGAGCTCGCGGACGGCTTCGGTGATGAAGGTGGACTGCGCGCCATTGTTGAGGCCGTGCATCAGCGTGTCGCCGTTGGCGTTGATGTCGGCGTTGATGACGGCGGCGATGTCTTCGACGCCGTGGGCCGTGATGAAGGCGCGGGCCCCGACGAGGCCTAGTTCTTCCTGGTCGGTGAGGAAGAGCGTGACGGAGTGTTTTGTCTTCCCGGCGAGGCGGCGCGTGGCTTCAATCATCGCAACAACCGAGCCGGCATTGTCGACGACCCCGTCGACCAGCTTGCCGCCCTCCATTTCGAGCGCGTCGTAGTGGGCCGTAAGCAGTATCTGCTTGCCCGTCGCGGGACCTGTGCGGACGACCACGTTGCGGCCGGGCGTGGCGCGGCGGCCGGTGAATTCCTCGACCGTGTAGGCAAGGCCGGCGGCGTTGAGCTGGGATTTCAACGTCTCCAGGCGTGCATCATGTGTCGGTTGTGCGAATGCGGCGACGTTGGCGAGGAGCTGCTGGGGTGTGGAGGGAGACGAAGGCCAGAGCGCACAGGCGGATAGTCCGAGCAGAGCCGCCGGCAGAATCCAGGATACGCGTTTCATGATGCCTCCGCCGGGTCGCTTTGGTTATTCCGGGCGCACCGGCAGAGCAACTGATATCGATTCTCGAAAAAATTCTGCCGATAAGCCCTTGCAGACACACGGGAAGGGGGCACGTATTGTGGTAATGCGCGCTGCATCCCCCAGCGCGAGGGACAGGGAGAACTAAAAGATGGCGTCCAGCCCCACGGCTCTTCAGTATCTCGACAAGGCGGTCGGCAGCCTTCGCAAGCTGGGGCTCTTTCCGGAGACAAAAAGCGATCCCGCGCCTGTCGTGGCGCTGCTCAACCAGATCACCGAGCTGTCGCCCGACAAGGTCACGACGATTGCGCGGACGCTGGACCAGGCGTCGACGTTCAACGAGGTGGTGCGCGAGCACATCTCGGCCATCAAGGTGGGCGAACGCTACGAGACGATCACCACCGCGTTCAACTCGATCCGCGACGATGCGAAGAGCCTCGTCGAACAGTATGCGGACGGCAAGATCTCCACGATGGAGCGCGTCGGCAATATGTGGATGAAGTTCTCTCGGGGCGACATCGCCTCGCGGTTCGACAAGATCAAGGACACGTATATCGACGTCCAGAAGGACACGAAGGTCCAGATCGAGAAGGAATTCCTGATCCTCGAAGCGTACATGGATTTCCGCGGCGCAATGAAGCAGTCGGAAGTGCTGGCGCTCGAGGTGCTGAAGACGGCCGAGCAGAGGCTCGAAGACGCCAAAGCGAAAATGACGGCGGCGTCGGATGCGGTGGCGGCGTATGCGGGAACGGAGCCGGCCGAGCGTTCGAAGCTGGAGCTGGCGCGCGACGAGGAGCTGCGCAGGCTGCAGGCAGAAGAGAAGCGCTACCAGATCTCGAAGGACCTCTCGGACAACCTGACGGTCGGTTACAATACATCCGAAGTGATCATGGCGCGGCTGGTGCAGACCACCAACGCCAAGGAGCGCATCTATGCGCAGTCGGTGTCGTTCTTCGGCACAAACGAGGTTGTGCTGACGGCGCTGTCGGCGACCTTCACGGGCATGCACGGCCTGCATGAATCGACCCAGACGCTGGAGTCGATGAAGAAGGGCGTCGACCAGTCCCTGGAAGTGCTCGCCGAGATCGGCGGCAAGGTGCAGGAGGCGGCGCTGAAGGCGGGCTATGGCCCGACGATTTCGGCCGCTGCAGTGAAGAAGCTGGTGGATTCGGTCGTGAGCTATCAGGAGCGCTCGATCGGCATCATCGCGGAGATGCGCAAGCTCTCGACGCAGAACTCGGCCGAGATCCGCGATGCAGTGGAGGACGGCAAGCGCCGGTTGGCGCTGCTGGTGGAACAGGGCGCGGCGGCGGCGCTGACCGTTCGCACGTCATGATCGACGCGCGATGAGCGATACTTCCGTTCCGGTGCGGACGGGGCAGACGGCGCCTGTCCTGCCGCCAACCGGCGTCAGGCCGGGCTCCATGGTGGAAGAGCCCCGCAAGCTCGATGACGTCATGATGGCGATGGACGTGGTGGATACGCTGCGCCATCGCACCCGCATCGTTGACATGGAGCTCAATGAGTCCGCGCGCGAGGAGCAGCTCGTCGCGCGGCTCAAGGAGATCTATGGCGCGCAGGGCATCGAGGTGCCGGATCGCATCCTCAAGGATGGCGTGAAAGCGCTGGCGGAGCAGCGATTCGTCTACAAGCCGCCGCGCGATACCTTCTCGGTCAGGCTGGCGAAGGCCTATGTCAATCGCAAGAAGTGGCTGCCGCAGACGGTGACTGCGGTGGGTCTGCTGGCGGCGATCGCTGTGGGGTTCCAGCTGCTGGTGTTCGGGCCGATGACGGCCGAGTGGCAGAGCATGCCGACGACGATCTCGGCGGAGCTGGCCGAGGGGCAGGCGCTGGCGAGGGACCCGGTGATCGATGCCCAGCTGGCGAGCCTGGCGGCGGAGGGACAGAGAGCGGTTGCCAATGGCGATCGCGATGCGGCGCGGACGCAGCTGAAGACCATGCAGGGCATGAACGACCAGCTGGCGCAGGAATACGACATTCGGATCGTATCGCGGCCGGATGAGGACACTGGCTTCTGGCGGCAGGCGAACGACCAGCCGAATGCGATGAACTACTATCTCGTTGTGGAGGCGGTGGCGCCGGGGGGGCGTGTGCTCAAGGTGCCGATCCGCAGTGTGGAGGAGCAGACAACTGAAAGCGTAAGTCTTTGGGCGCAGCGCGTGGACAAGGCGACGTTCGATCGCGTCGGTGCTGAGAAGGCGTCGAACGGAATGGTGGTGAACGACATTCTTGGGCGCAAGACGCGCGGCGAGCTTGAGCCCGCATTTGATACGCCCGTGCCGGGCGGGGCGATCACGCAATGGTAGACGATCTCACAACCGGGCGCGACGCGCTGCACAGGCTGGACTCGCTGACGGCTGGCGCGCGCGAGGAATTCGACGCGGCTGCGCGCGGGGCGGAGTCGCATGCGCGGCGGCGCGCGGATCTGGCGCGGCTTAAGGCCGAGAGTTATCGCCAGCTGGCGGCGATGCGGCTCGACGTGATCAAGGTGGAGGCGACGGACTCCCTTTCTGCTGCGGAGAAAGAGGCAGCGCGGCTTCTGACGGAGCATGAGGTTTTCACGGCGCGGATCGATGGCGAGGTTGCGGCGGCGGAAGCCAAGCTGAAGGACGCCGAGGCTATGCGGCGCGCGGGCGAGGTCGAGGTCGATGCGGCGCTGAATGCCTATGAGACGCTGGTAACGGAGACCGAGGCGGCGGTGCAGGCCGATCCCGGCTATGTCGCGCTGAAGGATGCGTTCGAGCAGGCGCGGGCAGTGTCTGTGCGGGCCGAGCAGAAGCTGGAGCTGGCGAAGACGGATCGCGACGAGAAGCGGAAGCCGTATGAGGCCGATCCTCTGTTCTCGTATCTGTGGGAGCGGAAATTCCGCACGCCAGAATACGACAAGGGCAGCATGTCGCGGGCGCTGGACAACTGGGTCGCGCGGCTGTGCGGGTATGACCAGGCGTATCTGAACTATGCGCGGCTGATCGAGCTGCCGGATCGCATCGCCGAGCACATGGCGAACATGCGGCTCGAGGAGGCCGAGGCGCAGGCGGCGATCGAACGGTTCGAGGCTCAGGCGCTGGAGGCACGCGGGGCGGGCAAGCTGTCGGCGGAGTTATCGGCGGCGAAGGACAAGCTGAAGGCGCTGGATGCTACGCTGACCGAAGCGGAGGCGCGGCACGCGGACCTGCGCCGTCAGCAGGAGCAGGCGGCGAGTGGCGATGCCGGACCGCAGGAAAAGGCAAGGTGCGTGCTGGAAGAGGGGCTGGCGCAGGCGAGCTTCCCGGATCTCAAGGTTCTGGCGGCGGAGACAACGACGACGGACGATGATCGCGTGGTCGAGGCGCTGATCAAGCTGCGCACGGAAGAACTCCAGATGGAGGTGAACTGGCGCGGCGTCGAGGCGTTGCCGGCGCGGCGGCGTGCGGGGGCCGAGACGCTGGAGCAGGTGCGGCGGCGGTTCAAGGAGGCGGGGCTGGACAGCCCGTACGTCATGCTGTTGCGGCCAGCCTTCGAGGCGGCGATCGAGGCGTATGGCAAGGGGCCGTCGCCGGATGGCGAGGCGCTGTGGCGCGCGATCAAGGCGACAGTGCGACAGGCGCCGCGCAGCGACGATGACTATTTCGGCGGGCCACGTCGCGGGCGCAATGTCGGTGGCGATGTCATCGCGGGCGTCATCCTCGGCGAAGTGATCAAGGCGGCGACGCGTGGCAGCCGGTGGGGCGGCGGAGGCTGGGGCGGCGGCGGATCTGGCGGCGGCGGCTCGCGCGGCGGCGGCTTCAGGACCGGCGGCAGGATGGGCGGCGGTGGGTTCAAGACGGGCGGGCGGTTTTAGGTGACCGCGCGTGTCGAGCGGCTGGCGTGGAGTGACGTGCTGCTTGATCCGATCCACCTGGGCGGCGCGACGCTGCAGCTGACGCTTGGGCTTGGTTCGGGATTGTCGCGTCGTACGAGCGATGGCGCGCTGTTCGCGATCACCGACCGTGGGCCCAATCTTTTTCCATCACAGGCCGTCAACGACTACGGCCTGGGGCGGCTTGCGCCGTTGCGCGCCATCCCGGGCGCCAAGATCATGCCGATACCGCACGCCGGGCCCGAGATTGTCCAGCTGCGCGTGACCGACGACGCTGTCCACGTTTTGCGGCGCATTCCGCTCGTCACGCTCAGCGGCGCACGGCTGAGCGGCGTTGCCTTGCCCGGCGGCGCGATGGAGCCGATCTTCGACATCGCAGGCACCCGACTCGCGCCTGACACGCTGGGCGCCGACAGCGAGGCGCTCGCGGCGATGCCAGACGGGTCGTTCCTCGTCGCGGAAGAGTATGGACCTTCGATACTCGTGGTGAGCAGCGATGGTGTGGTGTCTGAGCGCTGGGTAGCGGCGGGGCGCGAAGTGGCGCTTTCGCATCCCGACCTGCCAGCGCGTGGCGTGCTGCCAGCGCGGTGCGCACGACGCAGACCGAACCGGGGTTGTGAGGCGCTGTGCGCATCGCCCGACGGCAGTTGGCTGTATCTCGGATTCCAGAGCGCGTTGGCGGGCGAGGCAGAGACTGGCGTGCCAATCTGGAAGCTGGATGCTGGCAATGGCGCGCTGGTCGCGGAGTGGCTCTATCCGTTCGACGCCTCCTCGAGTTTCAGGCGCGATGCGGCGCGGCGGGCTGTCGGACCTGGCGATCTCAAGATCTGCGAGTTTGCCTGGGCGGGCGAGGATACGCTGGTCGTGCTTGAGCGCATTGCGCATACGACGAAGATCTATCGCGTTGAGCTTTCGCGGTTGCCGGAGAAGACGCTGCTGCTTTCCAGCGATGAGCATCCCGAGGTAGGGCCGGACATGGAGGGCATGGCGCTGCTGTCGCAGTCGGAGATACTCTTGGTGTCAGACAGTGATTTTGGCGTTGAGGGTGCGGGCACCGAGTTCTGGCGGATTACGCTGGGTGCGCCCTAAACATCCAGCCGACGTGCTCCGTGCGCGACGCTGAGCTTTCTGCGCCCGGTCTCCACTGCATTGCGCCCGCCCGCCGCGGGAACGAAGACGTACTCCGTATCGATGCGGTCCTTGCGGATGTCGAGGGTCACGTAGCCGCGCTGGCTGGTGTCCATCCATTTGAGGTTGGGGTTGGTTGCGATGAAGTCCGCAGCGAGGCGGGCGGCGTCGCCGTTGAAGCGGCGTTCGAAGCCGTAGGACGAGACGCTCTGGCCGGCGAACTCGACGCCGATGGGGCCTGTCTTGTCGGCGAGGTCGAAGGCCCAGGCGTTGTGGCTGTCGCCGGTGAGCGTGACGAGATTGGCGCCGGTGGTGCGGGCGGCGTCGTAGAGGCGCTGGCGCGCAGCGGGGTAGCCGTCCCATTTGTCGAGTGAGTAGGGCAGGCCCGCGTCGAGCGCGGCAGCGCGGCGCCCGAGTTCAGCCATCAGATCCGTCGGGGCGGCGCCCTTGAACCAGGCGGTGTTGGGACGCGGGAAGAGGAGCGCGCCCATGATCACCTGCTGGATGAGCAGTTGCCACTTCTGGCCTGATGCCGCGGATGTGCGCATGCCGCTGGCGAGCCATGCCTCCTGCTGGCTGTCCATCATCGCGCGCGCGGGGTCGGCGAGCGGGCCGGCGCCGAAGGCGTCGAGCGCCTGTCGCGTCGCGCCCTTGTCGAAGATCGCGTCGAGATCGTTGTCGAGTTGCTGCGAGCGGCCGAGGAGGCGGGTTTCGAGGCGGAAGAGCGTGGCGAGATTGCCGATGCGGTGGCTGCCATACCAGTCGCCGCGCACGGGCATCCATTCTCGCCAGACGCGCATGCCGGCGGCGCGACGGGCGGTCCATGGTCCTTCTGTGGCGGGGTCGTGTGCGCTGGCGCCATCGCGCCAGCTGTTGTTGGCGGTCTCGTGATCGTCCCACACGGCGATCATGGGCAGGCGGCGGTGAAGCTCGGCAAGATCCGGGTCGAGGCGGTAGGAAGCGTAGCGCTGACGATAGTCGGCGCGGGTGATTATCTCGTGCAGTGGGGCGAGCGCGCGCTGGGCAGCGATGCCGGGTTGTGCGTCGGCGCGTGTGAGGGGGGATTCGTAGATATAGTCGCCGGTGTGGATGGCGAGATCAATGTCGTCGCGCGCTGCGGCGTGTGCGTAGGCATTGAACCAGCCGGATGTGCCGTTGGCGCAGGAGAAGACGGCGATGCGGAAGCTTTCGGTGTCGCCGTCGGGCAGCGTTCGCGTGCGGCCTACGTCGGAGGCCTGCCCGTCAGGGGCGATGAATCGGAAATGATACCAGCGGCCGGGCGCGAGACCTTCCGCGATCACGCGGGCGCAGCAGTCCGTTGCGGGGGATGCTTCGGCCTCGCCAGTGAGCGCAATGCGCTGGAAGGCGGGGTCGTCGGCAATCTCGAGGCGAAGGCGGACGGGCGATGCGGCGAGATAGCGCGTCCAGAGGACGATGCTGGTCTGCGAGGGCTCGCCGGATGCGACGCCGTGGGTGAAGCCGCTGGTCGCCTGCGCGAACGCGCGGCCGGGAAGGGCCAGGGCCAGCGCTCCGGCGCTTGCAGCAAGCAGACGGCGGCGATCAACGATATAGGCCATGGGCGAACTCCGCGACGCGCACGCGTTCTATGGCGCATCGATGACGGTTTGGCGTCAGCCCGGCGGACGGAGGTAGTCGCGCTTGCCAAGGGTGACGCCGTTGTGGCGGAGGATGTTGTAGGCGGTGGCGGCGTGGAAATAGAGGTTGGGGAAGACGAAGGACTGCAGGTAGGTGGTGCAGGTCATCGGCATTTCCTGTCCGCCCCCTACCGGGATGTTGATGATCGTCGTGCAGCGACCGTCGATGGCATCGGATGAAGCCGCCTGGACATAGGCATTGGCCTTCTGCGTGCGGTCGATCAGCTGGGCGAACGATGTCTCGACATCGGGGAAGGACGGAAGATCCGTGCCGGCGAGGCGCGCGGCGCCACGCGTCATGGTGTCGGTTGTGATCTGCACCTGACGCGTCAGGGGAAACATGTCCGGAAACAGACGGTAGTTGAGCAGCACTTCTTCCGGGATCTTCAGCGCCGCGGCGTGGTCCGCGCCCTTCTTGAGGATGGCGCAGAGCGAGCCCAGCGTCTGCGCGCTGGCATCCTTGATCAGGGTCGAGATCAGAACAGTCATGGCGGGCCTCGTCTGGCGTGGAAGGTTCTCATAGCGCGCAAGGGCGCCGCATGCACCGGTAATTTTCGGGCGACACGGTTGCGCCATGTACCTCCGGATCATAACGACGCTTCAGGGGAGGCTGGCGTGAAGCTGCGGCTGAGACTTCTGGCGTGGTGCCATATCGTGTTCGGGGGCGTCGGCCTCGGCGCACTGACGGCCCTTGTGCTGGCCTACGGAGGGGCCCGCGACCCGGCCTATGACGATGAGTTCGCATTCTTCGGCGGTGCGCTGGGCCTGTTTTCAATCGTATACTTCCTGCCGTCCTTCGTCGGCGGGATCGGGATACTTAGGCGTATTCCGTGGGCACGGTGGATCCTCTGGATCGAGGCGGGCATGCTGGCGCTGGCCATGCCTGTCGGCACGGTGCTGGCCGGGTTGAGCCTCTGGGCGTTGATCACCACACGCCAGGACACCGTGGATGGCGGGATGGCGGCTTTCGAGGCGTTGGTTCAGCGCGCGGTGCGGCCGCTTGTGCTGGCGCTGATCGCGATGTTCATCCTCGGGATGATCGTCGGGGCCGGTTATCTTCTTCGCGATGTGATCGATCCGCCGCGCGAGCAGGTGCTGACGCCGCTGCCGAGCGGCGTCCCGGATCCGATGCCGGAGCGGCCGGAGTTCAGGATGCCTGATTTGCCGCGCGCACCGGGACAGTGATGTTGCAAAGGCCGATGCGGCCGACGGGCTGCTTGTAGAAGTCGTCCTTCCGCCAGCGGCGTGAATTCACCAGCGTGGCGAAGGATGCACTATCGGTGCGCATGACTTCGAGATCTGTGCGCTCGCTGGCCGGAACGTCGGCGGCGACCTTGATGTCGGCATAGCGGCGGTATTCGGCGGGGGTCTTGTAGAAACCGGCGTCGCCTGTGCCACGCGGGAAGGCGGACATGATCTCCATCCCCTGAACGACGCGGCCGAGCATGGTGAGCTGGCGGTCGAGATTGCGCGGGCTGTGGCCAATGATGACGTAGAGCTCCGTGCCGCCGCCTGAGTTTTCGTCGTTCTCGCGGCCGACGCCGACCATGCCGTAGCAGTGTGTGAGCCAGACGCTGGCCGCGTCACGCGCAGCGGTCATGCCGTTGATGAAGCCGATTTCGTCGGCGTAGGTGTCGGGGTCGGGCAGGATGTCGAAGCTCGCGATGGCGGCGCGGGGCAAGGTGAACTCGGCGTTGAGCTTCTCCACGCCGACCTTGGCTGGGCGCGCGGGATCAGCGGCCTGCGCCCACTGGGTGACGAAATTGTCCTGCACGCGCGTGACTGCGCCATTGGTGAAGAAGCCTTCGCGCGACAGCGCTTTCACGTTGGCGACGTGGTCAGGCGCGAACTGCGGCGCCATCTCGATGACGACGCGGCCTTCCGGAAAATCCATGTAGAGCGTGTTCTCTGGATCGAGCGCACGCCATTCGGCCGGCTTCGAGGCGGCGATCACGTCTGATGGCGACGGCGTGTTGCCTTCCGGGGGCGGAGGAATGGCGCCGGCGGTGGAAGCCGGCGGCAATTGGCAGGCGGCAAGCGCAAGCGCAGCAAGGGCGATAAGGCTTCTCATAATCCCTCCACATCCGAAGCGGGAGGATGCGACGGCGCGGGGGGAAGCTCAATCGCGAAAACGAAAGGCGCCGCTCGTACGAGCGGCGGCTGACGAAATCTGCTTTGGATGGATAGACTAGCCGCGGACCTCGCCATTTTCCCAGTAGGTGCGGCCAGAGTTGCGGTCCACGTAGTAATACCTGCGGTTGTTCTGATCGTAGACGAGGTCGGAGCGGGAGGCGACCTGCTTGCCGCCGACAAAACACCCACCCTGTTCCTGGCAGCCGGTGTAGTAGCCGACAGCAGCGCCGAGCGCGCCGCCGATCAGGGCGCCGGAAACGTCGTCATCGGAAACCGCAGCGCCTGCGAGTGCACCAAGCCCGCCGCCGATTACAGCGTTGCGCTGGGAAGGGTCCAGGTCGTCCATCGATGAGCATGCCGCCAGCGAGAGGCTGGAGATCGCGGCGCAGAAGGCGGTTTTGATGGCGGACATGGAAAGGTCCTCTCGAAGGCCCATTGCTCTCAGGCCGATTGCTGTATGTGAGGTGTAAACGGGGCTTGCTCGCAGCGGTTCCGCAGATCGGCGGAGTGTTGCGATGCAACCTGTCGCTCGATGCCGAACACACACGAACTGCGGAAAGCGTGGAACGATCCTGTGCGGACGACAAGCCGCTCGAGGCCACGGAAGCAGTGCAGTGAGCGCCAGTGTTGCGACGCGGCGGCGACGTCTGCGGGCGCGCGGTTGGAGTTGAAGGTCTGCACGAGGACGTCGAGCCAGTGACGAAAGGTAGCGAGCCTTTCGGGCAGCACGCCGAGGATGGCGCCCATGCAGGCGACGGGGACAGCTCGGCCAGCTTCCCAATCAGGTCGAATTCAGAGCGGCCGTGGAGCCGGTCCAGTGCAGTTCGGTGAGGCGCGGGCAGGGGGCGCGCCGCGCGTCCGGGCTGGCGGTGGTGAGCTCGGGGACGAGAAACGGACTTGAACCGCTGTCGGACATCAGGCCCTCCCCGCTTTCGGGCAACCGAGGGTGCAGACAACCCAAGATGGTCCTACTGGGCGGTCAGGGTGCGACAAGGAAAGCCCGGCCGCGCAGGGCGTGGCCGGGCCTGGCCTTGTCCAGAGCAGGTGCCGCCTACAGAACGTCCAGCATCTGCGCCACGAGGGGGTGGCGGACGACGTCAGTCTGGGAGAGGCGGACGACGCCGATGTCGCCGCTCATGCTTTCGATGCGGTCGGCGATGGTGGCGAGGCCTGACAGCTCGGGAAGCAGGTCGGACTGGGCAGGATCGCCGGTGACGACCATCTTCGAGTTCCAGCCGAGACGGGTGAGGATCATCTTGAGCTGCACGTAGGTGCAGTTCTGCGCTTCATCCACCACGATGAAGGCATTGTTGAGCGTGCGGCCGCGCATGAATCCGACCGAGGCAATCTCGATCTGGCCTTCGGCGATCATTGCCTTCACCTGCTTGGCCGACATGCGGTCCTGCAATGCGTCGTAGAGCGGGCGCAGGTAGGGCGCGAGTTTCTCTTCCATATCGCCGGGTAGGAAGCCAATGTTCTCGCCCGCGTCGACGGCAGGGCGGCAGAGCACGATGCGGCCCACCTTGCCGGCGCGCAGGGCTTCGACGGCCTTGGCGATGGCGAGGTAGGTCTTGCCGGTGCCGGCGGGGCCGAGGGCGAGGACGAGGTTGGCGCGGTCGATGGATTCCATCAGGCGCGCCTGGCCTTCTGTCTTGGGAGCCACATTCTTGACGTAGGACTGGTCGCGTTGGGGCTCGCGCTGCTGGTAGGTCTGGTCGTTGGCGGCCTGCTGGGTCCGTTTCCGCTTTCTGGGGTGGCGCTCGTCGTGCGCCAGCGGGTCCCAGCCACCTTCGATCACGCTGAGCTGAACACCGGCATCACGGTCACGGCGGCCCTGGAATTCGGCGCGGACGCGGCGGACAGCAGAACGTTTACCCATGCTGGTACTCCTCTGGCGGCGAAAGAGCCCGGGCCGAGATTTGAGACGCGGGCGGAAAGACAAAAACGCCGCGAGCCTGAGGGGCGCCGCGGCGTTTGCGTGAAATGGATGAGGATGAAAGTTCTGGAAGCGGCGGCGGCCGCGTTTCGCAGCCTGCTGCATCGCAGGTGGATGGTGCAACCGTGCGCGGTCGACTCAATCCTGTTCCCCGTGTGTCGAAGCGCCATCCAGTCGGGCAGGCCACTTCGAATCAGCTTCCTATGAGTAGACTATTTCGCGATTAACGGAACTATAAAGGGTCAGCTCCGTGCAGGCGTGTTTGAAGCACACTTCTGCCGGTGTTTGTTGCAGACTGATGACACCGGCGCCGCGTTTCGAGTCGTCCGGAGTCGCAAGGACGTTGTGGCGCGCGAGCGACGGCAGGGAAGGACAGGCAGATGGCGATCTACGAGCTCGACGGGGTGAAGCCGCAGTGCGACGCCGACAGCTGGGTGGCGGAAAACGCAGTTGTCATCGGCAATATCGTTCTGAAGCGTGGGGCGAGCGTGTGGTTCGGCGCGACGCTGCGTGGGGACAATGATCCGATCACGATTGGCGAGAATTCGAACGTGCAGGACGGATCGGTGCTGCACACGGATGTGGGGCAGCCGCTGGACATCGGCGCGAACTGCACGATCGGGCATATGGTGATGCTGCATGGCTGCACGATCGGCGAGAACACGCTGATCGGGATCGGGTCGATCATTCTCAATGGCGCGAAGATCGGGAAGAATTGCCTGATCGGGGCGAACTCCCTGATCACCGAGGGCAAGGTTATCCCCGACGGCTCGATGGTAATGGGCGCGCCGGGCAAGGTGGTGCGGGAGTTGAGCGAGCAACAGGTGCAGATGATTACCGGTTCGGCGCATCACTATGCTGAGAACTGGAGGCGGTATGCGCGGGGGTTGAAGCGGTTGGGCTAGACGCCGTACGCGCGCCTGAATGCCTCGAACGGTGCGCTCGTAAACAGCACCTGATACGGGAACACGCGATGCGGGGCGGTCATATCCAGGTCTGGCAGTGCTGCAAGGAACGCGTCCCGGACTTCGGGGCGAATGTGCGCCCGGAAATCGATGAACTGTCCCCAGGTTGACATGCCGTGCAGATAGGGCGGGCCATTGCGCGGCTCGCGCGAAGCTGCGAACTCCGCCGGAAACAGCCGCCTGTAGGCTTCGAGATTGTAGAGCCAGGACCCGCCATCCACGCGGCTGGCTGCAGGGTATTCGCGCGCGAGCCAGCCAGACATTTCGCGCAGTTCAGCGCGTCGCTCCGCGACCCGCGATGAATGGAGCGGGCCGACGTCAGTATTCTGAACCCGATTGCCGAAGTGAATTCGAACCATCCCTTCATCGTTCGGCGGTTCGCAGGCGAAGCACCCGAACTGGATGCGACCGGGCAGAAGCACGGCGGAACCATCGCCGGCTGACGCGAGAGCGGCGAACAGGCGTTCGACGCGAGAATCATGGGAGAGGGACGCGATGCCATCGGTGAGAACGCGCCACTGTTCCGGCAAAGCTGCTTGTCCGGGAACGCCAAGGCCCAGGCGCCGGTGGAAGTTGGTGTAGCGCAGCAAGGTATCGTGAAGCGGCAACCCGGCGGCCCCGGCCACGCACTCGGCAAACCGGACCTGAAGGTCGACATACTCCGGTGAAAGATAGGCTGGCGATGATGGGGGCGGGCTGGTCAACGGGTCTGCATCCACACTTGAATGCTTCCATCCTAGCGTATCCGGCGGCAGCGCCTATATGTCGGCCATGGCAAAGCTTTCGGTTCTTGATCTTGCGCCCGTTGTCGAGGGTTCGACCACGCGCGAGGCGCTCAACAACAGTCTCGACCTGGCGCGGCATGCAGAAAATCTTGGCTATCATCGCTTCTGGCTGGCCGAGCATCACAACATGCCAGGGATCGCGAGCGCCGCCACGGCGGTGGTGATCGCGCATGTTGCCGGAGGAACGTCGACGATCCGCGTGGGGGCAGGCGGGATCATGCTGCCGAACCACGCGCCACTGATGGTAGCCGAGGCGTTCGGCACGCTGGCGGAGCTTCATCCAGGTCGGATCGACCTCGGACTGGGGCGGGCGCCGGGGACGGATCAGGCAACGATGCGTGCGCTGCGCCGCTATATGGGCGGGGCCGACACGTTTCCGCAGGATGTGGTCGAGCTGATGGGCTGGTTCGAGCCGCCTGTGCCGGGCCAGACGATACAGGCTGTGCCGGGGTCTGGCGCGGACGTGCAGATGTGGATCCTCGGCTCGTCGCTGTTCGGTGCGCAACTCGCGGCGCATCTGGGGCTGCCTTATGCGTTCGCGTCGCACTTTGCGCCGGGCGACATGATGGACGCGGTCCAGATCTATCGCGAGAGCTTCAGGCCGTCGCCGCGCTTGCAGGAACCCTATGTGATGCTGGGTCTCAACGTGATTGCAGCCGAGACCGACGATGAAGCGAAGCTGCTGTTCACCTCGATCCAGCAGGCATTCGCGAACCTGCGCATGGGCCGGCCCGGCAAGATGCCGCCGCCGAAGGCAGATCTCAAACTCGACCCGATGGTGGAGCAGGGGATCCTGCAGGCCTTGTCGTGTTCAGTGGTTGGTGGGCCTGACAAGGTGAAGCGCGGGATTGCGGCGTTTGTCGCGCAGACCGGAGCAGATGAGCTGATGGTGGCGGGCTCGGTGTGGGATCACAAGCTGCGGCTGCGTAGCTATGAGATCGCGGCGGCGGCCATAAGCTAGCGTTCCAAGCTTGTGCTTTCCGGTCTACCCGCGTGAGTCGCGCTTGCCGGCTGGCTTGCCGCGGAAGGGTTTGCCCCCCGGTTTGCCGCCGAAGGATTTTGCGAACGGTTTGTCGCCCCTGGGCTTGAATGATTTGCCGGCGGGGCCTTTGGGGCCGCGTGGCTTGAAGCCTTCGGGGCGGTCGCTGTCGCGGCTGCGACGTTCAGCGAGGCGCGTGTCGGCGTGCGGCTTGGCGGGGCGAGCGACGGGGGTGTCTGCTTCGGGCGTCCACTTGCGCTTCGGCGGTGCTTCGCCGGGCAGGATTGGCGCGATCTTTCCTTCGGCGCGGGCGGCGTCGCGGCGTTCCTTGCGGTTCATGCCGCTCGGGTGCAGCGGCGGCGGGGCGCCCTTGTCCTGAGCGGGTGCAGCCGATTTGAGCGATGAATAAACCGGGTCTGCGGCGAGTTTTGCGCGTTCCTGGTCGCGTTGCTGATGGCGTGCGGCGCGGGCTTCGTCGCGGCCGGAGCGTTTGAAGTCTTCGCGCGGCGGACGGGCGTCGCTGCGTGCCTCGCGCACGGGGCGCTCGCCATACTCGCGTTTGGGACGCGGGGGGCGATCACCGAAGTCGCGCGTCTCGCGAATGGGACCATCTTCGCGCGGCGCACGATCGACGCGGGCGCCATCGTCGCGACGGGCGCGCATCGGGTGCGTGCTGTCATTGGGCCCGGGGGCAGTCGTGGGCTCGATCTGGATCTTGTCGTCCTGCGTGTCGCGGACGGCGATGGCGAAGGCTTCGGCGGCGTGACCGACGATCTCGAATTTCGTTTCGTCGCCGAAGATGCGGATCGGGCCGATCTCGGCCTTGGTGATGTGGCCGACGCGGCAGATCAGGGGCAGGATCCATTTCGGATCGGCGTTGCGCTGGCGGCCGACATTGAGGCGGAACCAGACGCCGTCGCCTTCGGACGCGACGAAGCCGCGTTCGGCGCGGCCGCGCGGGGCGGGGCGTTCCGAAAAGTCTCTCGGGCCGGATTGGCGTTCGAAGGTCTGCGCGTTGCGCATGCGGCCGTCGTCCGACACGTCTTCCGGCTCGGGCAGCTCGTTGCGCAGGAGGCCGATCAGGGCGGCGGCCAGCTGTTCGGCGGGGACGGTCTCCGCGAGTTGCTTCGCGATGCCCTGGTCCTCGTCCGTGATGGATGCGCTGAGCGACGGGTGGGCGAGGAGGCGTTGGCGGTCCTGCTCGCGGATTTCCTTCGCCGTGGGCGGGCCACTCCAGGTGGCCTCGATATTGGCGGAGGCGAGCACTTGTTCGGTGCGGCGGCGCTTGGTGTGCGTGACCAGGAGGATCGACACACCCTTCTTGCCGGCGCGGCCTGTGCGGCCTGAACGGTGAAGGAGGGTGGCCTTGTTGGTCGGCAGGTCTGCATGGATGACGAGGCCGAGGTCGGGCAAGTCGAGGCCGCGGGCGGCGACGTCGGTGGCGACGCAGACTTTCGCATGGCCGTCGCGCAGGGCCTGCAGCGCGTCGTTGCGTTCGCGCTGGCCCATTTCGCCGGAGAGGCCGACGGCGTGGAAGCCACGCTCGCGCAGGGCGGCGTGGAGATGGCGCACGGCTTCGCGTGTGGCGCAGAAGACGAGGGCGCGGCCGGCTTCGAAATAGCGCAGCACGTTGACGACGGCGCGCTCTGTGTCGCCCGGGGAGACGCGCATGGCGCGGTAGTCGATGTCGCCGTGCGGTTCGGTGGCGCTGGTGGTGTCGATGCGGACGGCGTCGCGCTGGTAGTTCTTCGCGAGCATGGCGATGCCGCGCGCGATTGTGGCGGAGAACAGGAGCGTGCGGCGGGTTTCGGCGTTGGTCGCGTCAAGCAGTGTTTCGAGTTCTTCGCGGAAGCCGAGGTCGAGCATTTCGTCGGCCTCGTCGAGAACTGCGACCTGCAGCGCGGAGAGATCGAGATAGCCCTTGGTAAGGTGGTCGCAGAGGCGGCCCGGCGTTCCGATGACGATATGGGCGCCGCGGGAGAACAGTTGCTGTTCAGCGCGCACGCTCATGCCGCCGACGGCGACGACAATGCGTGCGCCGGTGTCGGCGTAGAGCCATTCGAACTCGCGGCTGATCTGCATGGCAAGTTCGCGGGTCGGCGCGATAATCAGGGCGCGGGGGCGGTTGACATGGTCGAACCGTTCGGACTCGCCGAGCAGGGTCGAGGCGAGCGCGAGACCGAAAGCGACGGTCTTGCCCGAGCCGGTCTGGGCGGAGACCAGAAGGTCGGCGTGGGGACGGTCTGGGTTCTGATCAGCCTCGACAACGGCGAGCTGGACGGAGGTCGGCTGGTCGTAACCACGCGCAGCAAGAGCGCGGTCGAGCGCGGGATGGACGGTCGGGAAGGGCATTGTGGGTCGTTTTCAAAATCGGGGCGGGCCGTCCCGTTAGCGGGATTCAGGTCGCGGGGAGGCCGGGTCTGGCGCGCGTCCCATACAGCAATTGCGGATAAATGCCACCCTGCAAACGGCAGACACAAAGGGGGCGCGTCAGACTACCGCGCCGAAAATCATGCCGATTCCGGCGGTAACCAACATGGCTATGACGCCCCAGAACACCACGCGGCCGACGGATTTCCAGACATTGGCTCCCCCGGCCTGAGCGCCGAGATAGCCCAGCAGTCCGAGGAACAGCACGGAGGCCGCGCCCACGGTGAGTTCAAGGTTACCGGCTGGCGCCAGCAGGAGGGCCAGGAGCGGCAGGGCCGCGCCAAGGGCGAAGGTGATGGCCGACGTGATGGCGGCCTGGATGGGGCGAGCGGTGGTGATCTCGGAGATTCCGAGTTCGTCCCGCGCGTGAGCCTTCAGTGCGTCCTTCGCTGTGAGCTGATCGGCGACCTGCCTTGCCAGTGAGGGTTCGAGGCCGCGGTCGACATAGATCTGCGTCAGCTCCTGGCGTTCCATTTCGGGGCTGTCGGCAAGTTCTCGGGTTTCCTTGGCGAGGTCGGCCTTTTCGGTGTCGGATTGCGAACTGACGGAGACGTATTCGCCCGCCGCCATCGACATGGCGCCGGCGACGAGGCCTGCAGCGCCCGCGACGAGGATCGCGGCGCGATCCGTGCCCGCGGCGGCGACGCCGACGATCAGGCTTGCGGTCGAAACGATTCCGTCATTGGCGCCAAGTACCGCTGCCCGCAGCCAGCCTATGCGCGCGACGGCATGGCGTTCGATGTGGGGCTTCGAGCGTGGCATTGGCGCCTCTGTGCTGACGGGCGCCACCATCGGCCTTGCCAGTCGAGATGTCGATGCGGCAACCTTGGTTTCTGCGAGATCGGGAGGGACCGTTGCGACGCATTCTCTCTGGGTTCCTGTTGGTCGTCACGGCTCTGCTTGCGGGCTCATGCGCGCTGGATGCTCCAGTAGCCGGATCAGGCGATGAGGCATCGCGTCTGCGACCCAACATCGTGCTGATGATGGTGGAAGACCTGAGTCCGCGCATCGGAGCTTTTGGCGACGGCCTGGCGCGTACCCCGAACCTGGACAGACTTGCGCGGGAGGGCGTGCGCTACACGCATGTTTTCGCCACCGCTGGCGTTTGTGCACCGAGCCGGGCCGCGCTGATAACCGGCATGAACCAGGTGTCGATCACGGCGCAGCATATGCGCACGACGGACTACGTGTGGTCGGATGGTTCGGGGCGACGGGGATACGAAGCCGCGCCTCCGTCTTTCGTGAAGGCTTTTCCGGAGCTGCTGCGTGCGGCCGGGTACTACACGACGAACAATTCGAAGACGGACTATCAGGTCGGCTCGCCCTTCACGGTGTGGGACGAGAACGGCGCGCAGGCGCACTGGAAGAACCGGCCTGAAGGCATGCCTTTCTTCGCGATGTACAGCCTGACCGCGACACATGAGAGCTCGCTCTTCCCCCCGGATTCGATCGAGCGGCGCTTCCCCGGCACGGGTGCGGTGTTGCGCGCTTTCGAGTCCCAGCGCAACGCCTTGTCATTCCGGACGCGACCTGAAGATGTTGTCGTGCCACCCTACTATCCGGACACGCCGACGGTGCGGGCCGACATCGCGCGGCAGTACGACGACGTGCAGCTGATGGACGCCTGGGTTGGCGAGCGCATGGCGGAGTTGGAGCGCGAGGGTGTGCTCGACAACACGATCGTCATATGGACGACGGATCATGGCGACGGCCTTCCCCGCGCCAAGCGATCACTCTACGACAGCGGTCTCAACGTCCCCATGATCATTCGCTTCCCCGACGGACGTGACGCGGGCACGGTGGATACGCGGCTCATCTCGTTCGTCGACCTTGCGCCGACCGTTCTGACGCTGGCGGGTGCCGAGCGCCCCGCGTACCTGCAGGGGATCGACATGCTGGGGCAACAGGGTGCTGCGCAGGCGCGCGTGTACGCAGCGAGGGACCGACTTGATGAGTCACCGGATCTTGGGCGCGCCGTGCGGACACGGGATTTCAAGTACATCGTCAACGAGCGGCCGGACGCGATGTTCTACCTGCCGTTGTCGTTCCGCGAGAACCTGCCGATGATGGCGGAGATGCGGAAGCTGGCAGGGGAGGGCAGGCTGTCTCCACTGCACGCAGGCTACTTCGCAACGCCGCGCCCGGCCGAGGAGTTGTATGACCTGCGCCTTGATCCGCATGAGGTGCGCAATCTTGCTGACGATCCCGCGCATGCAGGCGTGAAGGCGGAGCTGTCAGCTGCGCTGTCAACGTGGCGTGCAAGGGTGGGCGATCCGGGCCTGATGCCGGAGGACCAGATGATCAAGGCGGCTTGGGGCGCTGAGAGCCAGCCGCAGACGGCTGCGCCATTTATCACGGCCTCGCAGGACGCGCAGGGCGTTTCGGTCATGTTGGCGAGCGCGACTGAAGGCGCTTCGATCGGATACCGACTTGCGGGCGAGGTGCGATGGCGTCTCTACGCGGGTCCGTTCAATGCCGAGACTGGACAGCGGATTGAGGCGAAGGCGACCCGGTACGGATTCAAGGAGAGCGACGTGTCGGTGAGAACAGTTGGCGACTGACGCCTACTGCACTTCGTCCGTGTCCCAGACGCCGCGGACGGCGATGTCGTTCTCGACGCCGATATTGTACCAGGCGAGCCGGTCCTTCGAGGCGTTGACGATGATGAAGTGCTCATGCGGCTTCACGGCGAGCGTCAGCTGGTTGCGGAGCTGCTGGATGGTCTGTTTCGAACGGAGCACCCACATGTCGCCGGCAGCGCGGGTCATCTTGCCGGCTTCGCGGAGTACACGCTCGAAGCGCTCATTGCCCGACAGCAGACGCGCGGCGATGAAATAATTGCAGACCGGGACTTCCGTCTCGCCCGCATCGAGGCGCGGGTCGCCGAACTTGCGCTTCTTCGGGCCCTTGAAGTCCCAGCGCAGGTTGGGGTGGTGGTCGGCGCGGTGGTACTCTGTGTCCGTCCCGCAGGCGATGTAGGTGCCGGCCTGGACGCGGCCTTCCTTCAGAAAGTCGATCAGGCGGGTTCGTGGGTAGGGGCCGTATTCCTTGTCGGCGATCCTGATGCGCCACTTCACGCCTTCGAAGGGAGGCGGCGGCGTGTGCAGCCCCTCGTCGTCACCTGTTTCCACAGGTTGCCTGAGTTCCAGAGTGTCACTCATCAGACAGCGTGTTCCGCTAACCGCTCTTTGGGTCTAGTTGTAGGGGAAGCCACCTTGTCCAAAGGTAAACGAAAGCCTGCAGGAGACGCCTCATGAGCGCTTACGAATTCATCAAGACAGAGACCGAAGGCCGCCTTTTCATTGTCACCATCAACCGGCCGGATCAGTTGAATTGCCTGCATCCGATGGGAAATGCGGAGATGGGCAAGGCTTTCGATGAGTTCGCCGCGAACCCGGACCTCTGGGTGGCGATTGTTACGGGCGCCGGGGAGAAAGCGTTCTCGGCGGGCAACGATCTGAAATTTGCAGCCTCCGGGCAGAAATCGCCCGTGCCGATGCCAGTTTCAGGGTTCGGCGGGCTGACGTCGCGGTATGATCTCTACAAGCCGGTGATCGCGGCGGTAAACGGCTTCGCCATGGGCGGCGGGTTCGAGATCGCTCTGGCGACGGACATCATCATTGCCGCCGAGAATGCGAAGTTCGCGCTGCCCGAGCCGCGCGTCGGTTTCGCGGCGCTTGCATCCGGCATGCACCGCCTGCCGCGGCAGGTGCCCCTGAAGAAGGCTATGGGCATGATGCTGACGGGCCGGACCGTCAGCGCCGCCGAGGGCAAGGAGATCGGCTTTGTCACCGAGGTGGTACCGCAGGGCAAGGCGCTGGAGGAAGCCAAACGCTGGGCCGGGATGATCCTTGAATGCTCGCCGATGGCAATCAAGGCGACGAAGGAGACGGTGCTGACCGGTCTCAACACCGCCGACCTGAAGACGGCGTTCGAGACAAAGGTGCCCGGCATTGCGAAGCTGATGCATTCGGCTGACCATAAGGAAGGTCCGAAGGCATTTGCTGAAAAACGCAAACCTGTGTGGCAGAACGAGTAGCGCTTCAGCATTGTGGGCAACAGGCAGTCGCCGGGGGGCGAGATGACCGGAGTCTCGCCATGACATCCACACCTGACTTCCGCGAACTCGCGGCAGCGCACGGCATCGAGCTGGACCCGGATCCGTCGATGCTGCGCGCGATCGGGTCGACCGCGGAGTATTTCGGCGCCAATGCGCGTGATGCATCCGGCGCGTACTGGATGTTGAGATCGCCGCGTCGGGGCGATGTTCAGGCTCAGTCGCGTCAGGAAAAGCGCGTGCTCGATCATGTGCGCGGCAAGTTGCCGGTCGTCGTGCCGGACTGGCAGGTGCATTCGGACAAGCTGATCGCCTATCGCGTCCTGCCCGGCGTGCCAGCGGCGGAGATCGATCCGCTGTTGGGCGAACTGATCTGGCGCCTGCCACAGGCGAGCGTGCCGGCGATGTTCGCCGAAAGCCTGGCCGAGGCGATGGTGAAATTGCACTGGCTCGACATCGGTGCGGCCGCGGCGGCCGGCATTCCCGTGATGACGGCGGAGCAGTCGCGCGCGCGCGTGCGGCAGCGGATGGATGACTGCAACACGCTCGCGCCGGTGCCGGAGAAGCTGTGGGGGCTGTGGCAGAAGTGGATTGATGGCGACGCCTTCTGGCCGGACTTCGTCTCGCTGATAAATTGCGACATCTACCATCCGCGTCTGTTCGTGAATGCGGACTATCGCGTCGTCGCCATCGAGAACTGGGCGGACGCCGAGGTTGGCGATCCCGCCTCAGACTTCACGCTCTACTTTGCCGCCGCAGGACGCGAAGCGATGGAAGACCTGATCGTGCGATACGAAAGGGCAGGCGGCCAGACCTGGGCCCGCATGGCCGATCAGGCTGAGATGTACTACTGGGCGAGCCCCATCAAGTTCGCCGCCTATGCCATGCGCACGGGCGACGTCGCTCACCTGATGAATGTGAAGAACATGGTGCACCGGTATGCGAGCATGCTGGAGGAGAGCGGGTACGGGGAATAGAGGCCTGTAACGCTCCTGCTGCTTTCCAAGTGGCGGAGAACGAGCAACAGCGTCGCGCGGAAAGCGAGATGTAGGGGAGAGTGCGGGCAGGCTTCGCTAGGCCCTGGTACGGGCGAAGTTCGTGTGTGCGCTGGCGCGGTGCAATGCTGCGGCCAACAGGGCTACGTCAATAGGCTTCGATACATAATCCGTCATGCCCGCCGAAAGATACCTCTGGTCCTTGCCGAACAAGACATCTGCTGTCAGCGCAATAATCGGAACACCGCCGGCACGACCGCCGAGCGCGCGGATTTCCCGGGTCGCCGTCGCGCCATCCATCCCAGGCATCATCACGTCCAGGAGGATGACATCGAAGGCGCCGCTGGCTGCTGCTGCAACGGCTGGCGCGCCATCGTTGACAATGGTCGCGTCATGTCCAAGCGAGTGCAGAAGCGTCTGAATGATGCGTTGAGCGGTCAGGTTGTCTTCCGCGACGAGCACGCGCAAGGACCGGGTTTGGGTGTCGGCAGCCTCGCTATCCTGGTCATCGCCGGGCGCGTCGCATTCTAGCGTCGGAAACTCGAACCAGAATGTGCTGCCCACGCCTGGGCTGCTCGACGCGCCGATCTCGCCTCCCATGAGTTCGACAAGCTGGCGGCAAATGGCGAGGCCCAGTCCTGATCCCCCATAGGGACGCGAGGGGGTCGGGTCAGCCTGATAGAATCGCTGGAACAGGTTCGCTTGCATTGCCTCGGGAATGCCGATCCCGGTATCGCGGACCTCAATGTGGGCCCTGCCGCGTTCCCGGTCAAAGCGGCCTATGACATCGATCTTGCCTCCATCGGTGTACTTCACCGCGTTCCCGATCAGGTTGTGCATCACCTGACACAGTCGCCTGACATCACCAGCGATCCATTGTGGAACGTCGCCCTCGACATTGGCTGTGAGCGTGATTCCCTTCTCGGCGCAGCGGGCGCCAAAGAGGGTCAGTTTCTCGGACAACATTTCACGCATGTCGAACGGCCGGTTTTCGATGGAGACTTTGCCGGCTTCAACAGCTGACACATCCAGAACATCATTCAGCACGTGTGTAAGATCGCGCGCCGACTTGAGGGCTGTGGACACGTGGTCGCGCTGTTCATCGCTCAGCGGGGTTCGCAGGAGGACTTCGAGCATACCGATCACCCCGCCCATCGGCGTGCGCAGCTCATGGCTCATGTTTGCGACGAACTGCGATTTTGCGTCGTTCGCCGCATTGGCGGCCTCAAGAGCGTCCTTGAGCCTGCGCTCCAGTTCCTTGCGCTCAGTTATGTCGATGTGCATTCCGAACCACTCGACGATTTCGCCGCTGGCGCTGCGAACCGGGACTGCGGAAACGCTCATCCAACGCCATTCACCATCATGCCGGCGACAGCGCGCGGTGGCCGCGTGCGGCACGCCGCGGGCCAGGCAGTCGTCCCAGGCCTCGGCCAGATCTTCGCCATCCTCAGGGTGTACAGCTGTCGACCACCCCCGACCCAACATGTCAGACGCAGACTGGCCCGTGAATTCCATCCACGCCGCGTTGGGGGTTATGTGTGAGCCGTCCGGGGGACAAGACCAGGTCATTGCACTGGTCGCCTCAAGCAACGACCGTTGACGCGCCTCGCTCTGGCGCAAGGCGTCATCCGCTTGCCGACGCTCGGTTATGTCGAATGAGATGCCCGCTATGCGGATGGGCTCGTTCCCATCGAAGGTTGCGCTTCCAAGTGCTTCAATCCAGCGCTGGGTCCCATCGGGCCAGATCACACGAAATTCGATATGATAGCTGGGGCGGGTGGTCGCGTTGAGACAAGCGCGAACTGCGCTGTTTACTTGCTTACGATCATCGGGATGAACCGCGTCGAGAAAGCGAGCGAAAGTCATGCGTTCGTCGGGCGGGATGCCCGCGAGGCGCTTTCCAACTGCCGTCCATTCTATGTGCTTCGTCGCGGCATCCCAGTGCGAGTAACCAACCTTGGCGTTTTCGGTTATGAAGCCCAAGCGCTCAACGCTTTCACGCAGCGTAACGCTTGCGCCAAATACGGCTGCCATCCGGGATCGCACGAGCACGAAAATCAGGTAGCTGGTTGCGAGCACGAACGCCGTGCCCTTCGCAGTCTGCAGATCCGCCGCAAGACGCACATCAGCCACAAGTCTGTGCAACAAATAGTCGCCGCCAAAGATCCACACTGTGGCGAAAGCCGAATAGGTGAGTGCAAACTGAAGCGCGAGGCGTCCCGCTGTTGCGCCCTCCGCTCCGCAAAACTTCCAGCCAAGGCGCTGAAGCAGCGCAGCGATCGACAGACCCGGTCTGCCAGGCCTCCTGGACGCGTCGCCGATGTCGCCACTACCGCTCGCTGCCATTCGCCCCCCCCCCCGCCTCTCGACACGCCTGGTCCGATTGCCAACAATCTTGTGTGGGTGTCGCACCCAGCCATCTGCCGAACCGAATCGGGCAGCGCAGATTCACATTGTCAGAGACGATACGACATGACTCTGTGCTTTATGCGCCAGTGGGCGCTTGACCTGCCTCAATTCGGGTGAGCGGCAGGTGCTTGCCGTCGCGTTACGGTGTCGGTCGTGTCGGCTGCCGACGTTGGATGGCGTCGCAAATGGCCGAGGTTGCTAGATGTCCGTCCCGTGCAGCGTGCGGAAATCCACCGCGAAGCCGCCGTCGATGTAGCGGACGCAGGTGCCGGCGCGTTCGCCGATCTGGACGCGGTCGCCGATCATGGGGCGTGGGCCGGCGGTCTTGAGGGCAACGCCGAAGAGCGAGACGTCAGCGACGGCGCAGGCGATGGAGATTCCCTTGCCGTGAATGGCGATCACCTGGCCCGTGGCGGGGCGGCGCTCGGCGATGCGTTCGTCGGTGAGGCCGAGCTTGTCCTTGTTGACCAGCCAGGTCAGCGCGTCGGCGATCTTTTCGCGCTTGCGCTGTGGCACGCGGAACTCGACGGCGTATCCGACCTCGTTGAGGACGCGGACGATGACGCCTTCGACGCGGCCGATGTCCTCGACGTAGAGTACGAGGTTCTCGCCCTTCTCGAGCGGGCGGGCGAGGTTGATGCGGATGCCGCCGGCGCAGACGTCGATGGTGTTGCAGGTGAACTCTTCGCCCGAGCCGGTCAGGCCGCGAACCGGGACTTGCCAGAGCACGCGGCGGTGGCGGCGGCGGTCGAGCCCCTCGGCTCTGCGGATCGAGGGGCGGTCGAGCCTGTCGATGGCCTGGGCCGATTGCATCAGCAACCCTCTGTCGCGGCGAGAGGAAGTTTCCCCCGGGGCCGCAAGGTTAACAGCGCAATGGTTCACAAACTCTTGCCAGAGCCTGTCGGCGACTTGCGGTCGAGAAGCGGCCTTGGTGGTTTCGTGTTCCGGGTCGCCAGCTCAGGATGCTGGCGGGAGTGGCAGGTCGGTTGTGGTGGCTGCGCCTTCACCTGGACGCGACGATGCGGATCGCGGGGCGCATGACGGGCGCCGGCGGGAAGATGGCCAGCACCTGGAGCCGGCGAAGGGGACGGCCGCCGAGAGCTTCCTCCGGCGTGATCGCCTGGCACAGGCCGAGGAAACGGCGCGTGCCGATGTCGTTCTGAAGAAGGGGGGCGAGCGCGAATTCGAGATCGAGCCGCTTGCCGGCCAGAGTCTCGCCGCGCGCGTGGATGACGGTCGGGCCGCGATCCTTCACCGCCATCGAGAGGCCGGCTGCGACGAGGCGGCGGTCAATGTCATTCCAGATGGACAGGAAATCATGTTCGGTGAGATGGCGCCCGAACAGCCGGTCGAGCGTGGCGCCGACGCGGCGGAAGGCGAAGTCACGTTCCGCGACATGGTTAAGCAGGAAAAGGTTGTTCACCAGGCCGGGATATTCATCCGTGGTCGGCCCGTCCGAGGCGTTCTCGCCGTCGGTCAGCCTCTGCCAGGCATCGAGCATGGCCTGTGTGTTCGGATGCGCCTTGAGGACTTCCATTTAACGCCCATGCAGATGTGCAGCTGGAATCCCCCCAGCCTGTCGCAAATGGTTGCAGCGCACGGGCCATGACGCCTGGCGGGCGAAAAGCGGCCCATTTACGGGCGAATTCTCCAGCTGGGTGAGGTTTGAACAGCGCCAGAGATAGCGTCACGCGCGAAAAGGCGCGGGACTTGCACCCGAGCAGGCGATACCTGACGGAGACCTCACATGACCGTTTCATGGCGACACATGCTGGCCGGCGCCGGCCTCGCGACTGCAATTGCCACCGTAGGGCTCACGGCAGTGGGTCAGTCCTGCAGCACGTGCGGGCCGGTGTCGCCGCCACCCCCGCCGCCGCCGCCGAGCGCCTGCTGCCAGACGCCGCGCAATCTCACGGTAAATGTGCCGGGCGTGAACGTGGCGACGGCGAATGTTCGTGTGGGCGCAACATCGCTGGCTGTTGCTTCGGCCAACGCATCATCAATGGCGACGGCTGGTGTTTATGGTCAGGCGAGCGCTTCGGGCGGCGCCGGCGTCTTCTTCGGCGGCGGAGGTGGTTATTACTCGAACCCGGGCGTGGCCGCGAGCACGATAAGCAACCTCACCGTCGATGGCGGCTACGAGACGAAGCTGGTCGAGGAAGAGGTCAGGGGCACCGAAGCGATCTGCGTCGACAAGATCGTGGAACAGATGCACACGCGGCCGGTGCAGGCGGTCTGCATCGACGATCGCAATACGCCACATCCCGCCTCGCGCGTCGACGGCGAGATGTCGGTCGATGCGCGGCAGTCCGGTGAAATCTATCGTTGCATGGCGGGGACGCACATGCAGGTAACAATGGGAGAGATGGTCGAGGGCAAGGCAAGCTTCGACAAGGCCGACACGTTTTCCTGCGCCAAGGGCGAGGCGCTGTGGCATGGCGCGGGCGGCGTGATCCAGTGTCGCCGCCAGACACCGGAGCGCGACTGCAACGAGCGTTCGCTGCTGCGCAAATATGGACCGGGCGTGAAGCTGGTGCAGGTGGCGACGAAGAAGACCATCTGTGAGCCGACGACGCGCCAGACGATCACCAGGGTGGTCAAGGAAGTGAAGGTTGCGCGGCCGGTTGCGGCGGGCAGCCTGGTGCTGGATGGCGGCGTGGGGCAGGGCTACTAGCCGCGTGCATGATGCAGAATGCGAAAAGCCCTGGCGGTCACGCCAGGGCTTTTTGGCGTCTGGTTGGATGATTCAGAGGTCAGACCTTGTCGCTTGACGCTTCGCTGGCGGCGGGAGCGTCACGGCGGCGGGTCTTCGCCACCCCGGTGATGACGCCGATGCCGAGGAGGACGAGGCCGATTACGGCGATCCACTGGTTACCGACGCCGAGAATGCTCGCGCCGAACAGGAGGCCGGTGGCCATGATGACGAAGCCGAGAAGGTAGAGAACGAATGAGGGCATGGCGTCGTTCCTTGCTGGTCGATGCGATGGGAATGCTTCAGCGTGGCAGCCGTTCCGTGGGCCTGGGGCCGCGGATCCTGCGCATCACCCAGGTGACGGCGACGACGACCAGCAACGCAGCGATGGCGAAGCCGATCAACTTGAACACCACGCCGACGATCAGCCAGATCGCGATGATGGCGGCGAGGGCGAAAAGGACGAGGTATACGATCCCCATTTCGGCGATTTCCTGGAAATTGCTTGTGCCCGGTAATGCCCGGGGGGCGGTATAGGTTCCATGCCGTGGTCAGCGCGCCTTGCGGCGCACCAGCTTCAGGCCGGACCAGTCTGCGTCGACGGCGCAGACCTTCACATCGACGAGGCCCATGGGAAGACAGATCTTGCGGATACCGTCTTCGGTGAGATCGCGGAAGAGGTTCGAGGATTTCTTTGGCCATGACACCCAGAGCAGGCCGCCTGTCGCGAGGCGCGGTTCAAGCTTCGGCAGGTCTCGGGCGAGACTGGCTTCGTTGGACACGAAGAGGTGGATGAAGTCGAAACTGCCAGCGCCAGGTGCGGTCTTCTTCTGGGCAATGGGGGCGTTGTCGGTGAGGTCGGGGTAGTTGGCAGGTGGCGAAACGGCGATCGCGTTCGCGCCGTCCTTCAGGCCGAGTTTCGCGATGAGGCTCTTGCCCGAATAGCCGGCGGTCGGTGTTGCCATGGGGCCATCGTTTCCTTCGCGTCTTCGTGCTCAGGCTTCAACACGAAGATATCAAGGGAGCCACAAAGTTCACGATGAAGTCTACGCGCGCAGGAGCTCGTTGACGCTGGTCTTTGAGCGCGTCTGGGCGTCCACCTGCTTCACGATTACGGCGCAGTAGAGCGAGGGCGTCCAGTTCTGGCCCGGCATTGGCGTCGAGCCCGGGCGGTTGCCGGCAACGACAACGGAGTAGGGCGGGACTTCGCCAAACAGTGTCTCGCCGGTGGCGCGGTTCACGATGGGCGTGGACTGGCCGAGATAGACGCCCATGCCTACGACGGAGCCTTCGCGAACGATTACGCCTTCGGCGACTTCGGAGCGGGCGCCGATGAAGCAGTTGTCCTCGATGATGACCGGGTTGGCCTGCAGCGGCTCGAGCACGCCGCCGATGCCGACACCGCCGGACAGGTGGCAGTGCTTGCCGATCTGGGCGCAGGAGCCGACCGTTGTCCAGGTGTCGACCATCGTGCCTTCGCCGACATGGGCGCCGATGTTGACGAAGGACGGCATCAGCACCGCGTCCTTCGCGATGAATGATCCACGGCGCACAATCGAGCCGGGTACGGCGCGGAAGCCGGCGGCGGAGAATTCCCTGTCTGTCCAGCCTTCGAACTTGGTGGGGACCTTGTCCCAGTAGGGGCCGGGCTGCTGGCCGGCGGCGCCCATGATGCGATTGGGGTTGAGGCGGAAGGAGAGCAGCACGGCTTTCTTGAGCCACTGGTTCACGGTCCACGCGCCAGAGGCGGACTTCTCGGCGACGCGAAGCGCGCCTGAGTCGAGTTGGGCCAGGGCGTTGTTCACTGCTTCGCGGACGGCGCCGGTGGTGGAGGGCGAGAGGGAGGTGCGATCTTCCCAGGCGGCGTCGATGGTTTTTTCGAGCTCGTTGGTCATGGCGTGATCTCCCGCAGGTGCAGGGGCGGATTAACGCGAGATCGCCGGAGGGCAAAGGAAATTGTCCGCGAGGGTCGGGGCGCTGGAGGTCCTTGCTCCAGGCGGTACGTCAAGCGAGGCTGGGAGTGGGTCGTAGCGATCATGAGCGACAGGCAGGGATACGCGGTCCTGGTATCGCTTTACACGCGCGAGGAGGCCGAGGTGATGGCCTCTGCGCTCAGGGCTGAGGGCGTCGATGCCTTCGTTGGGAATCGCCACCACGCGAATGTCGACTGGGGCTGGACCATAGCTCTAGGCGGCCTGCAGGTGATGGTTCCGACCGACCGGTTCGACGACGCAAAGGCGGCGATGCGGACGCGGTGGCGGGAGGCTCTGGAGAATCCGGAGGGCGACCCTGTAAGGCGCCGCGACCGCTGGAAGGTTTGGTTGGTGATGGGCGCAGCTTGGCTGCTGCCATGGGGAGTCATGTCAACCGCTCATACATTCGACAGCGACATGAATATGCGGGCGGTTCAGGTCTCGTCCGATGACTTCAACCGGCAAGGAAGGGCGCAGCTTTCGTTCTCTGCGCCTGCCGGTCTAAGTCCAGCGGAGCGGGAGGCCGCGTTGGTGGACTATTGCCTCGACAATCCATGGGACAGCGTGATCGCGCCCGCAGGTCCGCTCGGCGGTGTTGTGCAGTGTGCGGATATTCTGCACCGGAACAGGCCGACTACCGCCCCGTGAGGCGCAGGAAGCGTTCGCGGAGTTCCTTGTCAGAGCGGAAGACGCCTGAGAACTGCGTGGTGATTGTCGAGACGTTCGGGTGGTGGACGCCGCGGGTGGTCATGCACTCGTGCTTGGCGTCGATCATCACGGCGACGCCTTCGGGCTTCAGGACTTCCTGGATCGCATTGAGAATCTGGGAGGTCATGGTCTCCTGCGTCTGCAGACGCTTGGAGTAGATCTCGACCACGCGGGCGATCTTCGAGATACCGACCACGTTGTCGAGCGGCATGTAGGCGACATAGGCCTTGCCGAGGAACGGGGCCATGTGGTGTTCGCAATGGGACTCCACGTCGATGTCGCGCAGCATGACGATGTCGTCATAGCCCTTCACGTCGTCGAAGGTGCGGGAGAGGTATTCGCGGGGATCTTCACGATAGCCCTTGAACCACTCTTCGTAGGCGTCGACCACGCGGCCGGGCGTGTCGACCAGGCCTTCGCGCCGGGGATCGTCACCAGCCCAGGCGATGAGCGTGCGGACGGCGTCTTCCGCCTCGTCGCGGGAGGGGCGGTTGAAGGGCTCGTCCCCCGCCTTTGCCTTGCCTTTGATCACGGCGTCCATGGCCGGTCCCTTCCGTAGCTGGGGCGGGCTAACCCTCCCGGTTTGCGCGCCCGGGCATCACGACGCCCTGAAAATGACTGTCCCGCCAGACCAGATTGCTCAGGCGCGGTGTTGGTGACACATAGGCGCCTGTTGCGAAAACGCCAGCCTGACGCCAAGGAATACATGGCGGAAACCGTGATTCAAACTTCCTAACGGAACGAAAAGACCCGCCTGATGGACATCCGTCTCTACAACACGCTGAGCCGCGAAAAGCAGGTCTTTTCGCCGCAAAACCCGCAGCGGGTGACGATGTATGTCTGCGGGCCGACAGTCTATTCCTACGCCCATATCGGCAATGCGCGGCCCCCGGTCGCGTTCGACGTGCTGTTTCGCCTGCTGCGGTCGAAATACGGGGCGGACCATGTGGTCTATGCCGCCAATATCACGGATGTGGACGACAAGATCATCGCCGCGGCCGCCGACGCAGGGCGGCCGATTGCGGAGATCACGGAGCAGTTCGAGCGGATCTATCGCGACGACATGGGCGCGCTGGGAGTGATCGAGCCGACGCACCGGCCGCATGCGACCGATCACATTGCCGGAATGGTCGAGATCATCGGCACGCTGGTCGACAAGGGTCATGCCTATGCGGGCAAGGACGGCGTGCTGTTTCACGTGCCGTCGATGGCGGATTACGGGAAACTGTCGGGACGCTCCCGGGACGACATGGTGGCGGGCGCGCGGGTCGAGGTGGATGCGGGCAAGCGCGACCCGGCGGACTTTGCGCTTTGGAAGGCTGCGAAGCCTGGCGAGCCCGCCGAGGCGCGCTGGGATAGTCCGTGGGGCGAGGGGCGGCCGGGCTGGCATATCGAGTGCTCGGCAATGGCGAAGGCCGTGCTCGGCGAGACGATTGACATCCATGCCGGCGGGCTTGATCTCATCTTTCCGCACCATGAGAACGAGATCGCGCAGAGCGAATGCGCTCACGGCAAGCCGATGGCGCGGTTCTGGCTGCACAACGGGTTCCTTTCGATGGACTCCGAGAAGATGTCCAAGTCGCTGGGCAATGTGAAGCTGGTGCACGACCTGCTGAAGGCGTGGGACGGCGAGACGCTGCGCTTCGCGCTGTTGTCGGGGCACTATCGTCAGCCGCTGGATTTCACGGCGTCGCTGCTGGGGCAGAGCAAGACGACGCTCGACAGGTTCTACAATGCACTGCGGCGGATGAAGGATGTCGCGGCGGACGATACGGGCGTGCCCGATGGTGTGATGGCGGCGCTGTGCGACGATCTCAACACGCCGGATGCGCTCGCGGCGCTCTCTGCGCTGGCGACGGAGGCGAACAAGGCGGAGCCTGAGGACTGGCCGCGCATGAAAGGGCAGATGCTTGCTGCCGGCGCGCTGCTGGGCCTGCTGCAGGTTGATCCGGATGCCTGGGCGCGGGGCGATGCATCGGGCGCGCAGGCGATCGATGACCGGGTCGCGGCGCGTGTTGCGGCGCGCAAGGCCAGGGATTTCGCCGAGGCAGATCGCATCCGCAAGGAGCTGGCGGCGGAAGGCATCGAGATCATGGACGGCCCGGACGGCTCGACATGGAGACGCATCTGACCCCGCCGGAAGCTGACATATCGCATCTTGGCGCCACGAGTGAGCCTACGTCGGACGTTCTGGTGCGCGCGGTTCGCGGCGAGAGCGAGAAGGTGTCGGTGAAACAGATTCTCGATGCGCTGGATGCCCGCTCGTTTGGTCTTGCGGTACTGCTGTTTTCGCTGCCGTCCGTCGTGCCGATGCCGCCAGGCGTGCCCACTGTTGTCGGGATCATCCTGCTTATCGTGGCTGTGCAGATGGTGATCGGGCGCGAAGACTTGTGGCTGCCGGGCATCCTGTCGAAGCGCGAGTTCGACCGCAAGTCGATCGTCAGCGCTTTCGAGGGGCTGGCGCCGCGCCTGCAGATGATCGAGCGTGTGATGAAGCCTCGCCTGCTGTTCATGACGGGGCGGGTGGGCGCAGTGTTTATCGGCGTCATCGTTCTGATCATGGCAATCGTGTTGATCCTGCCCCTGCCGCCGGGCGGGAATTTTCCGCCGGCGCTGGCATGCGCCGTGCTGGGGATGGGGCTGGCGCAGCGCGACGGGGTCATCGTGCTTGTTGGGCTGGTGGTGTCTGTTGTCGCGCTGGCGGCGGTGTCGTTTGTGACATTGGTGTTCATCCAGCAGCTGCCGGCGATGCTGGACTGGCTTGGCGGGCTGGTCGGCATAGGACCGGCCGCTTCGTGACTGCGCGCCGCCAGTTTGACGAGGGGGCGGCGCGGTCTATGCTCGCGACCGGGTATCAGGGTGGTTGTTCGGGAAAGGCATGCTCATGAAGCTTGCACAGACACTATTGGCCGGGATCACGCTGCTCGCCATGGCTGCGTGCTCGACGACCGTGATCAACACGGGCGGGCCGCGTCCGCCGCAGGGGCCCGGGCCGGCCGGCACGAATTTCGGGTTCTGGGATCGCGACGCCGAGGGCGCCGTCGACCAGGACTTCCGCCGGTTCATCGCGGGCAGGTGGCAGGGCGGGCAGGCCGCCGAGGCGCGTACAGTGTTCGAGGCGGACGGGTTTACATGCCGGGACGGCAATCGGCCGGATGGCGCACCGGTGCCCGAGCTTGAGTGTGAGCGGGTCTATTCGGTGAACGACAACGTGCATTCGTGGACTGTGAAGTTCTGGCCGAACCAGCCACGCCCGGAATCGCACTATGTGCGCCTCCACATGCGTGACCCCAATCGCAACTACAATGAAAGTGGGAACTGAACCCCGCATGAGTTTTGTCCTGGTCCCTCACGAGACGCCCCATGAAGGGCTGAGCCGCGTGATCCGTGAGCAGGTGGAAAAGCTGTCGGCCGAATGCGCCGAGGCGCAGCAGGAATCGTCGGCCTTCGCGCACAAGGCGCGGGTGCGCTGCAAGCGGATTCGTTCGGCGCTGCGACTGGCGCGGCCGCTGATGAAGGGCAAGGTATTCGACCGCGAAAACCGCTGGTGGCGGGACCAGGCGCGGCTGCTGTCGGAGTTGCGCGATGCCGGGGCGCGGATCGAGGCGCTGGAGACTCTGCGGCCATTCCTGGTGACGCGGGTCGGCGTGGACGTGACGCGCAAGCTGGAAGAGCGCTTCCAGAAGCAACGCGGCACGGTGGAGGCGGGCGAGGCGATTGCCGCGTTCACGGCCGGGCTGGATGCACGCGCGGACGAACTTGTGCCGCCGCTGGAGCGGGGCGATCGCGCAAATCTGGCGGCCGCGCTGGGAGAGACATACCGCATGGCGCGCAATGCGATGCACGCGGCGCTGGACGGCGAGGAGCCGGAACTGCTGCACGAATGGCGCAAACAGGCAAAGTATCATGCGCTGCAGGCGAGGCTGATGCGGCAGCAGTTTCCCGATGCGCTCGACCGGCGCGTGGCTGGCGTGCGCGATCTCGCCGAATTGCTGGGCGAGGTTCAGGACATCGAGGTTGTGGCGGCAGGCGTGAAGCGCTGGCGTGAGCGGCCAGCGGGCTTTCTCAACGTGCTGGATGCGCGGCGCAAGTCGTTGGTGACCGGCGCGCGGGCGGCCGGCGCGGCGCTGTTCTCGGAGAAGCCGAGAGCGTGGATGAAGGAACTGACGCCGCCGGTGCTGGCCGGGCAGGAGCAAGCGTGATCAAGTCTCTCGTGGCATGTCTCGCGGCGCTTGTGGCCAGCGCCTGCATGGTGGTGAGCATCGACGAGACGACGGTGTTCGAGCCGATAGCGTATGACGAAACGCTGGCAAAGCAGACTGGCCAGACCATGATTGGCGAGCGGGCGTTCCAGTCGGAAGCGGACTGGAGTTATGTCTGGGCCAGCCGCGCCGAGGCCGATGCCGGTTTTCCGAAACAGGCCGCCCCCTTTGTCGAGGCTAAGGTTGAGCACGGACGGTTCGGCACGGGTGAGGGCGGGCTGGCCTATACGCTGGTGACGCGCGCCGCGTCGGCCGACACGCTTGTGGTGCGCTGTGGTGGCAATGCTTCGACACGGCAGCGTAGCGGCTATCGCTACACGGTGGTGGCGATCCCGCATGGGGACGTGCTTCTGTTCGACTATCCTGGCTATGGCGAGACCGGCGGGACCGCGAGCCCCGAGCGGTTCCAGAAGATGGCGGACGAGCTTGTGCCGCTGGTGCGCGAGAAGGCGGCGGGTCGGAAGATCGTGCTGTGGGGCCATTCGCTGGGTGGGCTCGTGTGTTCGGAGCTGGCTGCGCGTTTGCCCGAGACGAGCGGCGTGATCATCGAGACGTCGGCGCGCAATGCCCGCGAAGTGGCTGAGGCGTGGACGCCTTGGTATGCGGCCCCGTTTGTGCGGATCGAGATCGCGAAAGGCTTCGGCGACATCGATGTCGCGAAGGCCCTGAACGGCTTCAGGGGGCCTGTGCTGGTCCTGGGTGGGGAGAAGGATGGCACGCTTCCAGTGCAGCTGGCGCGTTCGGTGGGCAAGGCGCTGACAGGCGCGGGCGTTGCGGCGCAGTATGTGGAATTCAAGGGCGGTGGGCATTCGGACCTGATGGTGCAGAAGTCCTTCACGGCAGTGATCGAGGCGTTCTTTGCGAACATTGGCTAGCCTGCCTCAGCGGCTTCGCCCCCTACCTGTGCTGCGACAATCTGGCTCGTCAGTGAGGCGGCCTGGCTACCCATGACGGGTAATCGGGCTCCGTTTGCCGTGATCCTCGTTCCGCATTGTTAAGATCTGATGCGCCAATCTTCACGCCGTTCAAAGACGCGTTCGCCTCTCGGTATTTGCTGATAGCAAGGAGCAGCAGATGAAGACGATCAGTGCGAAGGTAAAGGCTGGCGCAGCCGGACTGTTCGTTGTCGTCGCGGTCTTTGTCGCATTCGGGATCTGGCAGCAGACGCAGCAGATTTCAAAGGCATCTCGCGTCACCGCAGACCTCACATATTCGCAGAAGATGACTGAGCTGGCTCTTGTGGTGAAGGACCTGCGTGTCGATGTCGTGCAGGTCCAACAATTCCTGCAGGATGTTTCTGCGACGCGCGGTCTGGATGGATTGGACGATGGTCCAGAACTCGCAGCAAATGCAGCAGCGGCATTCGAGGCAGACAGCGCGCGGGCGCTTGCCCAGGCTGAAGAGCTCCGTCTGACCGAAATAGCTGGCGTGCTGAAAGAGGCGCGTGCTGCCTTCCCCGGCTATTACGAGACCGGCATTGCCATGGCCAAGGCCTACGTCGAAGGCGGGCCCGCGCAGGGCAATCCGATGATGGGTGGCTTCGATGCAGCGGCGTCGAGCGTGGGTGATGCCATGGATAAACTGTCCGCCATGGTCAAGAAGGAGTCCGAGGGGGCCCTGGCTCGGATCAACGAAACGGCAAACGCAAGTGCCGATAGCGCCACGCAGGCATTGATCGTTACGGGTGTGTTTTCGCTGGTTATCATGGCTGCCGTCGGCCTGCTGGCTGTGTTGGGGGTCGGGATGGTCAAGCCGATTGCCCGCGTCACGCAGACGATGCAGAAGCTCGCAGCCGGCGACTTGAGCGCCAAGATCGCTGGTGGCGAACGCTCCGACGAAATCGGCCAGATGATCCAGACCATCGAAGTGTTCCGCCAGGGGCTGATCGAAGCCGATACCCTGCGCGCGCGGCAGGCCGAGCTGGCCAGGCAGGCCGAAGCCGACCGCCGTGCATCCCTCAAGGATATGGCCAACTCGGTCGAGCTCGAGGCAGGCGCCGCCGTCAACCATGTTAGCGACGAAACAGCTGTCATGACGAAGCTCGCCGGCGACATGGCAACCTCCGCCAGCAATGTTGCGGAGCAATGCCAGGGCGCAGCTTCAGCAGCCCAGCAGGCAATGATGAGCGCCTCAAGCGTCACCGCAGCGACCGAGGAGTTTGCTGCGTCGATCCAGGAGGTGACCTCGCAGATCGCGCGCGCCAAGGTCATCACAGGCGAGACGGTAAGAACCAGTGATCGCACACGCGAGGCGGTCTCCAACCTGTCGAAGGCCGTCGATCGCATCGGCGAAGTCGCGGGCATCATTTCCGAGATCGCGGCTCAGACCAACCTGCTCGCGCTCAACGCGACGATCGAGGCGGCGCGGGCAGGCGATGCAGGGCGCGGCTTCGCCGTCGTTGCGAGCGAGGTGAAGAGCCTGTCGATGCAGACGGCAACGTCGACGGACGATATCCGCCGCCACATCGACGATATCCAGCGCGTGACGCGTGAAACCGCGGCCGTCGTCGCCGAGATCTCGCACCAGATCTCGAATGTCGACGACGTTTCGACAGCGATTGCCGCCGCAATGGAAGAACAAAGCGCCACGATGGGCGAGATCGCTCGCCACGTCGCTGAAACGGCGACGGCAGCGGGCTATGTCTCGGAATCCGTTACCGTCGTGCTCGGCGAAGCTGGCCGGACCGGCGAGAGCGCGCGTTCGCTGAGCAACAGCGCCAAGGATGTCGCTGGCTCGATCAGCGGCTTGCGTGAGACGATCGTGCGCGTCGTGCGGTCGGCCTCGCCCGACGTCGAGCGCCGCGTCGACCCACGTTACGAGATCAACGCTTCAGGAGAGCTGGCGAAGCGGATGGTCAAGGTCGTCATCGAGAACATCTCCCGCGGCGGCGCCTTGCTGACGTCTGCCGAGGGGCTGGCCGCCGGTGAACGCGACACGCTGCGCTGGTCAGGCGCCGAGGCGGCGTTCCGCGTGACATCGGCGAGCGGCGGCATTGTTCACGTCATGTTCGACGGCATCGACAGCCGGATGGAAGCGGCGATCACCGCCGCCACGCGCGGAATGTCCACATTCCCCGATCGCGCCCGCAAGGCATCCTGATAGAGGAGGCGCGCAGTCCAGCCCCGGGGAATACGGCTTCGGCCTTGATCCAGCGCACGATCCGCCCGACATAGGCGTCATGTTCGGTGACCTGTACCACAATCGTGTTCTGGAACTGGCGGCGGATATTCCGCATGTCGGACGCCTTGCCGATGCGCAGGGCTCGTCGCTGAAAGTGTCGCGCGTGTGTGGGTCCACTGTGGAGGTGGACGTGACACTCGACGCCGACGGGCGGATTGCCGAGATCGCGGTGGAGCCCAGGGCGTGCGCTCTGGGACAGGCAGCGACGTCGATCCTTGCGCGGCATGCGGTTGGGCGATCGCTGGCAGAGATCGAGGCGGCGCGGGATGCGTTGCGTGCGATGCTGAAGGACGGCGCGGAGCCGCCGGACGGTTTGTTCTGGGAGTTGAGGCACTTGCAGCCGGTGCGGGAATACCCGCCGCGGCATATCTCGACGATGCTCGCGTTCGACGCGGCAGTCGAGGCGATGCGGAAGGCGTTGGGCGCAAGGTAGCCGGCGCCCGGGAGGCCGAGCTTCCCGCCAGCTATTTCGGCGAGATTTTCCAGATCTCGCCGTTCGTGTCGTCCGTCAGCACATAGAGCATACCATCCGGTCCTTGGCGGACGTCGCGGATGCGCTTGCATTTGTCGCGCAGCATCTTCTCTTCGCCGACCACGCGTCCGTTTTGCATGTCGAGGCGGATGAGCTGCATGCCCGAGAGGCCGCCGGCGAAGACGTCGCCGCGCCAGCCGGGGAAGGCTGCGCCATCGTAGATCGTCATGCCGGAGAGCGCGACCGAGGGCGTCCAGAAATAGATGGGTTGTTCAAGGCCTGCCTTCTGGGTGAGGCCGCCGTTGAGCAGCTTGCCGTCGTTGTCGCGGCCGTAGGAGATCAGCGGGAAGCCGTAATTCTTGCCGGCCTGCACGAGGTTCAGTTCGTCGCCGCCGCGCGGCTCGTTCTCGATGAGCCAGAGTTCGCCCGTGGTCGGATGCAGCGTCATCCCTTGCGGGTCGCGAATGCCCAGCGCGTAGACTGAAGGGTCGGCGCCCTTGGTGGGGACGAACGGGTTCGCGCCGGGGATGGTGCCGTTGGTGTTGATACGCAGCACCTTGCCTTGCGGGCTGCCGAGGTTCTGGACGCTGACATAGGGCGTTATGATGTCGGCGGTCTGGATGAACAGTGTGGAGTCCGGCGCCTGCACGATGCGGCGCGGGATCATGCCGGGGCCTTCCTTCAGGACGGTGTAGTCTTCGAGCGACCTGCCGTCGGCGGAGAGTTTCGCGCGCACGATGGAGCCGGTCATCGGCTTGCCTTCGGGCGTGGTGACGTAGGCGAGGTAGAGCGTGCGGTTGCTCGCAAAGTCGCGGTCGAGGATGACGTCATGCATGCCGAACAGGCGGATGGCGTTCTTGATTGCCGGAGTGCCGGCGACCGGGTTGGAGGTCTTGCCGTCGGCCGAGATCAGGCGGAGGCCTTCGCCGCGGATGGTGACCAGCATTTCGCCCGACGGCAGGAAGGCGAGGGCCCACGCGTTCGGCAGGCCTGAGGCGACGACGTCGACATTGTAGTCCTGCGTCGACTTGATGCGCGGGGCGCGGGTCTGGTCAGGCAGAAGCGGTGTGGGACGGTAGTCGTCGGCGGCATTGCGCGGGACGCCGCACTTTTCGAGGCTGAGTTCGTCTTCCTCATAAGTTCTGGCCAGCTGTTCAGGCGTCGGCGTGGGCGCTGCCTGGGCGAGGGCGGCGGGGGCGAACACGGCGCCGGCGGCCAGGGCGATGAGCAGTCGTTTCATGTCGAGTTCCGTTCTGGCTTCGGCTTCGAAAGTGCGCAGTCTGCGTATTTCATAGACGCTGCAACGCGCCACACTTCAAGTGGCGAGGCTGCGGGACTAGAAGCGACTCACGACATATCCCGGCATCAGGCGGGGATTTGCATCGGGGAAGGGACATCGTCTTGGACGATATACCCAGTTCGGAGCCTGGCCGGCGCGGGGCATCGGCGGTGGTCGAGGCGGATGCGGCCTACGACAAGTTCGTCGAGGACAATCTCAGGCGGAACTACCTCGGCCATTATGTGCATGGCATGCTGGGGATGACAGGGTTCCGGCTGGTGAACACGCCGACCTTCGTGCCAGCCTACCTTCATTCGATTTCCGGTTCGGATTTCTGGGTCGGCATCGGGACGAGCCTGCAGCAGTTGGGCATGATCGTTTCGCCGATCATCGGGGCCTCGCAGATCGAGCATCGCAAGAGGGTGATGCCGGTGTCGGTGACGCTGGGCCTGCTCATGCGCGTGCAGATTCTCGGGCTGGCGATCTCGGGATGGTTCATGGTGGGGCCGGCGGCTCTGGCCTTTGCGCTGCTCTTCCTGTTCCTGCTCGGCTTCTTCCAGGGGCCGCAGAGGGTGGCGTTCCAGTTGCTGCTGGCGAAGGTGATCCCGATCCGGCTGCGCGGGCGGCTTCAGGCCTGGCGGAATCTCACCGGGGGATTGATCGCGGCGTTGCTGTCGTACTTCGCAGGCTCGTGGCTGGTCGCCAACCATGTCTGGGGCAATGGCTATGCGACGACCTTCTTCGTTGCGTTCGTGCTGACCAGCCTGGGGTTGGCCGCGCTGCAGGTCCTGATGCGCGAGCCAGAGCCGCCCACGGTGCGCGCACGCAAGAGCCTGCGCGAGCGCGTGAAGGACGTGCCGGGCCTCATGCGCGACGATGACGGGTTCTTCTGGTTCATGGTCGCACGTACGCTTGTGATGGGATCGCGCATCGGCCAGCCCTTCTTCTTCCTGTTCGCCATCTTCTCGCTTGGCATCACAGCGGAGGCGCAACCCGAGGCCTTTGGCGCCACGCTGGCAGTCCTGTCCTTCGCGTACATGGGCGCCGATACGCTCTCGAACCTTGTCTGGGGGTATCTGGCGGACAGACAGGGCTTTCGGTCCACCTTTGTCATCTCAACGGTGATGAACATCGCGGGCGTCGCCGGCCTGCTGCTTGGCAGCTCGATCGAGACCTATGCGCTGGCCTTCGTGCTGATCGGTGCGGGGCAATCTGGCTTCTCGATGTCGACGACGAACATCGTGCTGGAGTACGGCCACCCGCATGATGTGCCGATGCGCATGGCGCTATCGAACACCGCCGAGGGGGCGGCGGGTGCGCTGGCGCCGTTGCTGGGGGCGGGGCTGGTGCTGCTGTGGGGGTATCACGCCGCCTTCCTGGCGACCGTGGCGACCATGGCGGTCGCGCTTGTCGTGATCATCTGGAAGGTGGATGAGCCGCGGCGGCGGCGTGTCATCATGCCCGGCGACAGCGATGGAGAAGTCTAGGCGTTTGGCTTCTTCGCGGAAATGCGACGCTCGGCCTGTTCGAGAAGCTGCAGGAACTGCTCGGCCGCCTCGTCTTGCGTGGACTCGGCCTGTGTGGGGTAGGTTTCGCGCAGGGGGGCAGAAAAGCGCCGTGTCCACCACATGACGCTGGACCGGTGTCGCGGGGGCTGATCGCAGGATTCCGTCACGGTCTATCCCAATGGTTGCAAGGAGGAGACGCCCGGCAGCGCGGACCGTTCCGTGTCTGCTTCCGGTGGTTGCAGCCATTTGACATCAGCAACGGCAACCTGCGCGATCCATGAACAATCGCGCCGCCTTGTTTATCAAGGGCCGGCAGTTGTTTACCTGACATTCGCCGGACGGCCTTTCGCGCGGTGAGTCCTGGAGGGCCAGGCCTCGCCCCGGCCTCAGCCCTTGTAAGCCGAGCCGCGGCCGTCCTTCTTGCGCGCTTCCATATCGGCGAGCAGGACGTTGATGCGTCCGATCAGCTTGTTGATGTCGCCATTATTGC
>JALHLR010000012.1 GCA_022844475.1 Hyphomonadaceae bacterium
GCACGCTGAAGACCAGCGGCACAAAGAAAAAGGGCGGCGCGATTAACGCGCCGCCACTAGAAGGGTCTGATACGAGCGTTTCCTCCCCGAAACGCCAAACCGCCGAAGCAGTTCGTACTAACGATCACCTAGACGTAACGGTGAGTCAAGAACGATCTTACATCCGCGTTATCGTTCCTTGGAATTTATTGGCCGTGTTCCGTTACGAATCGGCTCCCGAAGGGGTCGAAAAACGCGGTCCAACCTTCGCAGGCGCAACAAAACATCAGTCGATCTGATACCGGACAGAATCGCCTCGCAGCGCAATCACGCGCGCGTATGGTTCAGCGCCGTCACAAAATCCCCGAAACGCGAGGTGCGCAGACCGGCGCGAAGCTCGAAGGCTGACACCAGCGAGCCCAGCGCTCCAAGTCCGGTGTCAGTCCACCCCGCGTCCAGCGAGGCGACGAGTTGCGCCTGGCTCCTGAGGATCACGCCATCGGAGAGAATCTTGAGCCCGTTCGCCTTCAGCGTCGCCCCGGTTGTGGTGATGTCCACCACCAGATCGGCGACGCCCGCCGCCGGCGCGCCTTCAGTGGCACCCGCACTCTCGACTATGCGGTAGTGACCGACCCCCTCCTCGGTGAAGAACCGCCGGGTCGAGCGCAGATACTTGGTCGCCACCCGCAGCTTCCGGCCGGTGGACACCTCCATCCGCGCCGCCAAGTCGTCGACATCCGCCATCGTCTCGACATCGAGCCAGCTCGCCGGCACCGCCACGACGAGATCGGCGCGCCCGAACCCAAGCGGCGCCAGCAGGTGCGCCACGCGCTCCAGATCGCCCGCCTGCTCGCGCAGCAGGTCCTCGCCGCTGATCCCACAGTGAATGTCGCCGGCAATCACGCCCGACGCGATCTCCGACGCCGAGAGCAAGCGCACCTCGATCTCCGGCAGCGCCGGAATGCGCGCCAGGTATCCGCGCGCCCCGCCCATCGGCGCGATGGCGTAACCAGCTTCGCGGAAGAACGCCTCGGTCTGCTCCTTGAGCCGACCTTTCGACGGCACAGCCAGCGTCAGCGAACTCATGCTGCGCCTCCCCTGCCCAGCCGGTCCGCGCGAATCGCCGCGCCGATCCCTGAGGCCTCGACGCCGCCCGCACTCAGTCGCGCGATCAGGCCATCGTAGCGGCCGCCTGAAAGAACCGGCCGGTCCGCCTCGCCCGCGCGTGCAAGATCGAAGACGAACCCGTCATAGTATTCAAACCGCCGCCCCGCCTCCGCGCTGAACACCGCATCCGCCCAGAAGGGCGGCTTCAGCTTCGCAATCAAGGCCAGTCGTTCGTTGAAACTGTCGAGCGCATCGCCCAGATCGACGTGTGCCTGCTTGCCGAATTCGGCTAGAGCAGCCCCGCTCTGGTCAGCAGCCACTGACAGATCGAGATAGTCGCCCAGCACCCCAGCCACGCTCTCGGCAGGTGCCGGATCCGTCGCCTTCTCGCGCAACCGCTGCGCAATCTCGGCGGCCGTCCGCGCAACAGGCTCGACGCCCAACGCCACAAACTCTGCTTCAACAGCGCGCACCGCATCGTCCTGCGCTAGCCCGCCGATGCGAACCACGGCCTCCGCCACATCCGTCCGCCGGCGCGCCGCAACGAGCAGCTCACCAGGTCCCTTCCGGCGCGAGAACGCCCGGCGCAACCGGTCGCGCCATTGCGGCGACAACGGCAGCGCAGCCAGAAGCGCATGATAGATCGCGACGTCGCCGAACCGCACCTTCGCGCCCATCACGCCGCCCGCCTGCGCGGCCTCCAGCGCAACGGCCAGCGCTTCAGCGTCCTCGGCGGGCGAGCCCGAATTGCCGAACCACTCGAAGCCGATCTGCAAATGTTCGACCGGATCATCCGACCCGCGCGGCGGCAAGCGATAGACAGGACCGGCGCCATGATAGCGCGCCACGGGCAGCTCGCCCGATGCCACCATCTGCGCAATCGGCGTGGTCAGGTCAGGGCGCAAGCAATGCTCGGCGCCGCTCGCATCGGTGAACGTGCACAGCCGCGAACGCACCGCTTCGCCGGAAAGTTCGAGGATCACTTCCGCCGGCAACAGCGCCTGCGGCTCAGCGCGCACGCCGCTCACCCGCGCGATGCGCGCCAGCGCTGCCGAACCTTCCGGCGTCAGCTTCACGGCTGGCCTGCAATCGCTTTAATGCGAGCGACCATCTCGCTGCGCGGGCATTCGAACTGCCCGGGCCGCTCGTTGCGCCAGGCCTCGTTGTCGGTCATGCCCCTGGCGGCAGCGGCGCCAGCCTTCAGGTCCTTGATCGTGACGATGCCCGCTGTCCGTTCATTGCTCCCGACGATGACGATCGCAGGGGAATTGCGCCGGTCTGCATACTTCACCTGCGCCTTCATGCCGGACGCGCCGAGATAGACCTCCGCTCGCACACCTGCGCGCCGCAGGTCCGACGCGAGCGCCGAGTAGTCGGCCATCTGGTCCTTGTCGAGCACCAGTACCAGCACGGGCCCTTCGATCTGCGCCTCGCCGCTCGCAGCCATCGCAGCCGCCAGCCGGCTCACGCCAACGGAGAAGCCCGTCGCCGGCGCCGGCTCGCCGCGGAAGCGCGCTACGAGGCCGTCGTAACGCCCGCCGCCCCCTACAGAACCAAACCGCATCGGATTGCCCTCGGCATCACGGAACTCGCGCAGGAACTCCGCCTCGAAAACAGGCCCGGTGTAGTACTCGAGCCCACGCACGATCGACGGATCGAATGTCGCCGCATCATCGCCAATGCCCAGCGCGTTGAGGATGCAGTCGATCTCCACCAGCTCCGCCACACCACTATCGCCCGAGCGCGTCATCCCGACGGAGTTGGCCAGCTTCCGGGCCGTTTCCGACCGTGTGATGGAGCGCGAGGTGATGAACTCGACCAGCACATCGATCTGGCTACCCGCGAGCCCCGCGCCCGCGGTCACATCGCCGGACTCGTCCTTGCGTCCCTTGCCGAGCAGCAGCGTCACGCCCTCGACGCCGAACTTGTCGAACTTGTCGAGCGCGCGCAGAACCGTTCCGCGCTGTGCGGGATCGAGCACGCCAGCCGTCTCCATGATACCGTCAAGGATCTGGCGGCTGTTCACACGGATCACATACTCGCCTTGCCCGGCACCGGCAGCCTGCATCGCCTCCGCCGCAATCGCGATCATCTCGGCGTCGGCGGCAGGCCCCGCAACACCAACAGAGTCAGCATCACACTGGATGAATTCACGGAAACGAAACGGTCCCGGCTTCTCATTGCGCCAGACCGGACCCGCCGAATAGCGGCGGAAAGGCTTGGGGATGCGCTCCCAGTTCTCAGCGACATAACGGGCCAGTGGTGCGGTATGATCGTAGCGCAGCGCAATCCACTGGTCGTCATCGTCCTGAAGAGCGAAGACCCCGCTGTTGGGACGGTCGGTATCAGGAAGGAATTTTCCAAGCGCTTCGACATACTCGAACGGGCCGGTGTCCAGGGCGTCGAACCCCCAGCGTTGGTAAACGGAGCTTATTGAGTCAACGAGCCGGCGTTCGGCGGCGATGACCGCCGCCGTCCTGTCAGGAAATCCGCGAGGCTTGCGCGCCTCGGGCCGCTTCTGCTCGTCGTTGGACATGATGGCCATCCGTCCCCAAGCCCTGGATTTGGGGCCTGCGGGATAACCCATCGGCCAACCCGCGGCAACACGGCAGCCACCCCGCCGCCCGTGGGCCTAATGATAGTTAAAGGCGAATACCGCCTGCGCGCCGAAGTCGTTGTAGCGGAGTTGATATCCGCCCTGGTTGGAGCCGGTTATCGCGAAGACCACCTCGGATTTGCCATCCCCGTCGAAATCGCTGGCGTCGAGAAACTGCAGCCCCTCGCCCAGATACCGGGCGTCCCCACCAGGCGACACGGCGAAGGCCTGTGGCGCAAACGCCGTGTCATCCCATGGACCGTCACACCGGTAGCCGGTCAGGTTCGCCGTCGCCACGCTCCACCCGGTCTTTGCGGCGGCGCCCTTGGATATCGTGACATCGCGATCCGCATAGGTGACTGGCCTGGCGCCCACCGCGCCTTCATTCGCGCAATTCAGTACGTTGGCGAACAGCCCGCGGAACGCCACACGGATTGCGGCAACGGCTTTCGGCGAAACTTCGGCTGCCTTCCATGAATCCGCATCCGCCCCTTCGGGCGCCGACACGGCCAGCAAAGGCCGGTAGATCGGCACGCTTTTGTCGCCGGCAAATTCCATCGACCGCTCGCCAATCACGGGCGGCGTCACGCCCGCCGCGATCTCCTGGGAGCCGACGTCCGCATAGAGCTGCCACGCCGCCGGTGTTGTCGCGCGAACAGACCCGCGGGTGCCGCCATGGTGCACCACGGTCCAGTCCACGCTGGCGGGAAAATCGGCCGGCGCACTGGCAAGGCAGGACAGGTCTGTGCATTCCGGCTCCAGCGACCGCCAGCCTTGCTTGTCCTTCTGGAACAACGCACGGACGATGAACCGCGGCTGCTCCGCCGCTGTGGCTCCGGGGCGATCCTCGAGCACACCGATAGTGACGGCCATCGGCTTGGCCTCGATGGCCGGAGCAGGAGCCGCCGCCTGCGGCGCAGGCGCATCCGGCGAACAGGCGGCAGCGGCCAGGACAAACGACAACAGGGCGAGACGAAACATGCGCAAATCTCCGAAGGAGACTCATCTGGTCACGTCTGGCCGCGCGGTACTACTGATGTGCAGAAACCCTGCCGAACGGTTTTCGCGAAGGCTTAACCGCCGCCTGAGACGCTGGCGGCATGAAGCGCTTCACCCTCCTGCTCGCCTTCGCCCTGCTGGCCACAGCGCCCGCCAGCGCCGACACCCTCGCTAATCAGGTGGGCGCGGAGGCAAAGCGCCTGCTCGCCCAGGTCTCATCGGCCCAGACCTCCGCGACGGCGCGACCAGGCGCGAAGCCGCAGCCGCTCGCCCCTGCCCTGTCCACCGAGTTGCAGCGCTTCGGCCTCGCCGCCAGCCGACTCTCCAGCGAGATCGACCAGCACGGCGGGCCGGCAGACCTGCGCTGCATCTTCCGCGGCATGGCCGAGGAGACCGGCAAACAGCTCACCGCCGCCAACGCAGCAGCAACCGGCGCCGAACAGGCCAAGGCGCTCGGCCGGCTCACGCACATGCTGAAGGACGCCGTCGAGATCGCGCCGGCCGTTGGCGGAAACGCAACCGCCGCCAGCTCGTCCCGAGCGGCGGCGGCCCAATGTCCAGCAGTGCAGTTCTGATCAGTATTTTACGTCGCAGCCATATGGCACCGAGGCGGCCGGGTCGGGCGCCTTGCCGTTTTTCAGGTTGCTCAGCGCCGCCGCCACATAGTTCGTGGCCTTCGGAATGTCGTCGACCTTGTTGGACTGGATCGAGTCGATTGCGCCGTTGTAGGCGACCTTTCCGTCAGGCGTGATGATGTACATGTGCGGGGTGGTCTTGGCGCCATAGGCGCGGCCCATCGAGCCATCCGGATCCAGCAGCACATGCATCGGCTTCGCGCCGCGGTCAGCGGTCAGCTTGTCGGCCTGCTCCGGCGTGACATGCCCCTGCGAGCCCGGCTTGGACGAGATCACCGACAGCCACACAACGCCATCCTTGGCGGCGGCGACTTGCGTGTTCTGCATGTTTTTCGAGTTGTAGTGCTTCTGGACAAACGGGCAGCCATTGTTCGTCCACTCGAGAACAACGGTCTTGCCGGTGAAGTCTGCCAGCGAGATTTCCTTGCCTGCAGTGTTCACTTCCTTGAATGACGGCGCAGCTTTGCCTGGAGGCGCGGCGTTCGCGCTCGACACCATCAACGCTCCTGCGGTGATCGAGGCTGCGGCCACGGCACCAAGCGCCATCGGGATACGTTCACGTTTCGAAATGCCCATCCTGCAACTCCCTCCGTATGAATCCGGTCCACGCCCGATCCTGCGCCCTTTTCAGATCGAGCCTGCCGCCTCCTTCACGGCCTGCTGAATTTGGCCGGCTGAGAGCAATCCGTCAAACTTTCGCGGTTCACCGCCGGAAGCGGGATAGACAAGGTACAGCGGCACACCACCCGCGCCATGCCGCTTCAACTCCTCGAAGATCACACTGTCTTTGTTGGTCCAGTCAGCCTCGAGGAACGCCACGTTCAGATCGGCAAAGGTCTTCTGGACCGCTGCATCGTGCATCGCACCCTTGTTGACCTGGCATGTCACGCACCACCGCGCCGTGAAGTCCACGAAGATCACGCGGCCCTCTGCCTTCAGCTCAGCGATGCGCTCTGGCGACCATGTGCTGGCGGTCACAACAGCGGCGGCCGAGGCAGGCGGCGAGATCGTGCCAAACACAGGCACGGCGAAGGCGGCGAGGATTACTCCAGTCGACACCGCGCGTCCGGCAACGCTTCCGCCCACCCGTGTCGCCAGCCAGATGCCGAACGACAGCGCGATCGCGCCGCCCAGCGCCCAGATCACGCCATCCGCGCCGGCCTGCGCCGACAGGACCCAAAGCAGCCACAGCGCTGTCAGGAACATCGGGAAGGACAGCGCCTGCTTGAACGTTATCATCCACTTGCCCGGCTTCGGCAGCACCCTGGCGAACGCCGGCGTGAAGCTCAGGATCACGAACGGCGCCGCAAGACCGACCCCGATCATGATGAAGATGCCAAGCACGATCGGCGGCGGTTGTGTCATGGCAGCGCCGACCGCGGTCGCCATGAAGGGGCCGACGCACGGCGCGCCGACGAACGCCGCCAGCAGGCCGGTGAAGAATGCACCCGTCGCGCCACCACGATCAGCGAGCCTGCCGCCCACACCCATCAGCGAGCCGCCCATCTCGAAGACGCCGAGCATGTTGAGGCCGACGGCGAACATCACCAGTGCAAAGATCGCGGTGACCCATGAATACTGAAGCTGGAAGCCGAGTCCCGCAGACGTGTCGCCAGCGGCCTTCAGACCGACCAGGATGGCGCCGATAACCGCAAAGCAAAGAACGACGCCAGCAAGATAGGCGAGGCCATGGGCGCGCAGTTCCTTGGGATCATGCGCCGCATGAACCAGGCTTGCCGCCTTGATGGTCAGCACCGGTAACACGCATGGCATAAGGTTGAGAACAAGACCGCCGAGGAAAGCCAGACCCAACGCGACAAGCAGCTGGTCGATCGGCAGCATCGGCGCGGCCTCGGCGGAGGCCGCGGCCGCGGCCGAAAACAATGTTGTCGTCACGCTCGCAGGCACAACGCCCGGCGCTGCCTGCACTTCCCACCCACGCATCTTGCCGTCGGCAGTCTCGATGCCGATGATTCCGGACAGGGCATTTTCGCCCGGCTTCGCGAACATCGTGTTCGCCTTCACTTCGACGGACACGCCATCGAGGCCGTTGCGTACAACTTGCGGCGCCGCGTGCAGGAGCTCTGCACCATATGGAAAGAAGCGGACCGATTTCGCCGACGCGACAGCCGACGCCAGGCTGTCATCGATCACGCCGACTTTGAACATGTCGCCCGAGCGCTCAACCACCGCCTGCCCCGTGAGGGCCACAGGAATGCTGGGCAGTGTCTCGGCGATGATCTTGCTCGCCGCATCATCCGACGAAAGCGTTGCCGCAATCGGCAGCCGCGTCGAAAGCGTCACCGCCTCCGGGATGCAGATATCCGCGCAGATCAGGTAGTCAAAAGTCGCGCCGATCGTCAGCGGTGCGCCGACGGCAGCCTCCGGCGCGATCTTCACCTCGAACGGAAGCACGAGTTCGCCCTCGTAGCCATAGTTCATCAGTGTCGCGAGCGGGATGGCGTGCGGCGTCGGAAACTGAAACGCGCCTGCAGTCACCTCCGGCGAGGATGTCCATGCCGCCGTGGGCGGCAGGCCGCTATCGCCTGGATTGATCCAGTAGACGTGCCAGCCCTCGGCCATCTTAAGCCGCAGCGCGCCAAGGAAAGTGTCGCCCGGCGTCGAAGCCGAGCGTTCCAGCAGAATCGTACCCTCTGCATGGGGGCTGCTCGCCGTCACCTGCGCGACGGCAGGCAGGGTCAGCCCAAGCGGAGCGACCATGAGTAGTAACAGACCGGCCAGACGTGCAGCGAGCCGCGACATTTCCAGACGCACTCTTGGACCTCGATTCAAGCCGACTAAACGCCAGACGGCCAAATGCGGCCGGGCAACTATCGTGTACTAGGGGAGCCCAATACGACAGGTCCATCCCCCTCGCCGGAACGTGAGGGATGGACCTGCCAGAATAACGAACCCGTGGGGGCGTTTGGCCCTACTGGGCCAGCCGCCGCATCGTGCGCTGGATGACGCGCTGCCAGTTCATCAGAGAAACCATGTGAGCGTAGACTGCCGCAAGCGCCCCCGTATTGCGGATGTCCTGGAATTTGGACTCCGGCAGGGCGTTGAGGCCATCTTCCGAAATCGCCCAATAGTCAGCTATCTTCTGGGTCTGGCCAGCATTTCCGGCCGCATCGCGCGGCGTGAAGGCCACCGACTTCTGTTCAAACAACGAGGCCTTATCGAGCATTTCCACGAATTCGACCGTAGCGCGGCGCTGGCGTTCGAATTCCTTGCAGAACTCGATCGCGTCCTGCGTGAATTTCGAGGCCTGGTCGCCGTCGAAGAACTTCACATCTGGCGAGCTGGTGACCATGTCCGCGCCAGTGTCGACGCAGAGAAGCAGCCGATCGCTCTTCGGATCGGAGGCGAACACGAAAGGATAGCGGCGCGCAAATGCCGGCAGGTAGACGTCCGGATCAGGCTGGCCGTTGCTGTCGACATACTCATTTTCGTTCTGGCGCACCCCCATCACGGCGACCGGAGTCTTCTCCGGACCAACGAAAATGATGGGGAAACACGTCGCCGCAACGCCAAACTCGCTCACGGTGATAGGAACCGCATGGGCCGTTTTCAGGAACGAGAACGGGGAAGCAATCTGCTTGACCCCCAGGTCCCGGTGCTTTTCCAGTGAAAGCGGCTCGGGACGCTTGTAAAACATGACCTGACCGGTCAGTTCCGGCTGGCCACCGGGGGCGGGAGTGCTCATTAACAGGCTCCTGACTTGATGCTGGGCGGTGCTTATCGGAAAACTCCCGGCGCCTCAACCAAAGCGAATCATATGTTTTTTCCCGGCTGGAGACTGCGTTTCGGGCCCGCCGCAGTCGCCTTGGCCGCTGCTCTGGCGGCCAGTTGCACGCCCGCGATAGAACGGGCCGACCCGCTTCTGGTCGAACTCGTCCAGCGCTTCGGCGCGAGCGAAATCCAGCGCCTGCCCGAGGACGCCGACATGATCGGCCTTCCCGACGCGGCCTTCGGGCGGTCCTATGCGGCATTGCTCAACGACCGGTCCATGGCTGTCGAGGAGCGCACCCGCACCCGCCGCCTCGAGTTCCTCGCAGATTTCGAACGCATCGATCGCGCGCGGCTCTCACCTGCGGCGATCCGCACCTACGACTCCCTCCGCTCGACCATCGAGGCAACCGTCGCGGTTGACCGCCACGGGCACGGCGTCACCTCGCTGGGCCGCTCAAGCGCACACGTCATCACTTTCGCTGACGGGGCCTTCACCGATCTAGTCAAGTTCCTGACCCTTCATGTCGCCGTCTCCACACCTACCCAGGCCGACGCGTGGCTCACCAGGCTGGAGCAGATGGACGAGGCTATGCGCGACGAGCGCCGCCGCTTCGAAGTCGATATCGCGGCAGGCGCGATCCCGCCGCGCAGCGTCGTACAGCGAACCCTCGACAAGGCGCGCCAGCTGCGACCCGGCATCGCGCGCGATCACGTGCTGGTCCAGCATTTCACCGAGTCGCTGGCGCAGGTCGCAGATATTCCGGAGGCCGATATCGCGCGCCTGACGGCGCGCGCAGCCGAAATCGTCGGCGGCGACATCAAGGAAGAGTACGACGCGCTGATTGCACTTCTCGAAGCTACGCTGACAAAGGCGCCTGCCGAACCGGGCGTGTGGCGTCTGAAGGATGGTGAGGCTTATTACGCCGACGCCCTGAAGCTCCACACGACGTCATCGCTGACCCCCGCGCAGATGAACGAGCTTGGCCTCAAACTTGTCGAGCAGATCAACAACGAGCTTGACCCCTTGCTCGCCGCAGCGGGTCTGGCCGAGGGCAAGGTCGGTGCACGGCTTCGTAGCCTCGCCCAGCGGCCGGAATTCCTGTTCCCCGAAACACCTGAAGGCCGTCTCGCCCTTCTCGAGGCGATCAACCAGAAGGTCACATGGGCGACTGGCATCGCAGCGCGCGTTGCCGCGATCGACAAGCCGGCGCCCCTGGTGGTCCGCGAGGCGCCGCGCATCGTGCAGGATACAGCATCGAGGGCCTATTACCGCCCTGGCCCTCTCAACGGGTCGCAGCCTGGCGTCTACAACATCACGCTGCGTGCAACTGCAGACTTTCCGTCATGGACGCTGCCGACACTCACCTTCCATGAAGGCATTCCAGGCCACCACCTGCAGGTCGAACTTGAGCGCGATCTTCCAAACCAGCCCGTGATCGAACACCTCGTGGCCTACCCTGCCTTCGATGAAGGCTGGGCTACGTATGCGGAGGACCTGGCGCTCGAACTCGGCGCCTACCAGTCGGACCCGATTGGCCGCATCGGCTACCTTCAGTCTCAACTGCTGCGCGCGGCCCGGCTGGCGACCGACACCGGCATTCACGCCCAGCGTTGGACCCGGGAAGAAGCCATCAGCTATCTCGAGGAAACGGTTGGCATCTCACGTTCGACCGCCGAACTCGAAATTGATCGTTACGCCATTCGCCCGGGGGTCGCTGCGGCGTACATGACCGGCAGGGAAACCATCCTTCGCCTGCGCGGTCAGGCCCAGCGAGAATTGAAGACCACCTTTGATCTGAAGGCTTTTCACGCAGCACTGCTCGGCCCCGGCCCGCGTCCCATGCCGGTGGTCGAAGCGGACATCGCTGCATTCATCGCAGCACAGCAAAACACGCCACCCGCCCAATAGCCTAGCTTACGTCTGTAATCCGACGTAAACCAGCCCCAATCACCGGGCCTGATCGCCTCACGCATTCGCATATGGGGACTTCAGCATGACACATATCAAGATACTCTTGTTGGCAGCCGCTTCGACGTTCACGCTCGCAGCGTGCCAGTCCAGCTCGACGGTTTCAGACGAAGCAGTGGCCGCAAAGCCTGCCAACGGTCGCAACGTTGTCGTGGTGACAGGCAACAAGCGCGAGCCTTCCGCGCGGGACGCAGCCGTTCCCGTTCAGGCAATCACCAGCGAGCAAGCCTACGTACCGCCCCCGCCCCCTCCCCCGCCGGTCGCCCTCGCCGCACCGAGAATGATGTCGCCCGTGGCTGGCTTCGTTGCCCAGCCGGCGCCCGGCGAAATCAACCGCGACAACTACGAAGACGTCGAGATCAACGGCGTGAAGGTCGTCGCGAAAGAACCCGTCTCCACCTTCTCCATCGACGTCGACACGGCCAGTTACACCAACGTTCGCCGCATGTTGAACGCAGGCCACCTCCCGCCGAAGGATGCGGTGCGGATCGAGGAGATGATCAATTATTTCGACTACGAATACGCCCTCCCGAAATCGAAGGAGACGCCGTTCGAGACGACGGTGAAGGTCGTGCCCTCGCCGTGGAGCGAGGGGCGGCAGCTTATGCATCTCGCGGTGCAGGGATACGACATCAAGAAAGCTGTCCGCCCGCCGCTCAACCTCACCCTGCTGGTCGATGTTTCCGGCTCGATGTCGGGACCGGACCGGCTGCCGCTGGCGATCAAGTCACTGAAGATGCTGATCAATGAACTGGGCGAGGGCGACAAGGTGTCGATCGTCGTTTACGCTGGCGCGGCGGGCGCAGTGCTGGAGCCGACCTCGGGCGCGGAGAAGGGCAAGATCCTCTCAGCCCTGGATCGCCTGTCAGCTGGCGGCTCGACCGCTGGCGGCGAAGGCCTGCGCCTTGCCTACTCGCTTGCGAAGCAGAACTTCAACAAGCTGGGCGTGAACCGCGTCATCCTGCTCAGCGATGGCGACTTCAACGTCGGCATCAGCAATCCCGAACAGCTCGAGGATTTCGTCAGCCGCGAACGCGAGAGTGGCGTCTACCTCTCCATCCTCGGCTTCGGCGGCGGCAACTACAATGACGCGATGATGCAGAAGCTGGCGCAGTCCGGAAACGGCATGGCCGCCTACATCGACAACCTCAACGAAGGCCGCAAGGTCCTCAGTGACGACCTGTCGGGCTCGATGTTCTCCATCGCCAATGACGTGAAGATCCAGGTCGAGTTCAACCCTGCGAAAGTCGCCGAGTACCGCCTGGTCGGTTACGAAACACGTATCCTCGACCAGGAGGATTTCAATAACGACAAGGTCGACGCCGGCGAAATCGGCGCGGGCACATCGGTGACTGCAATCTACGAGATCACCCCGGTCGGGTCGAAAGCCACGCTGGTCGATCCGAGCCGCTACCAGCCCGCCTCCACCCCGGTCGCCGGCGCAACCAGCGAGCTCGCCTTCGTGAAAGTGCGCTACAAGCTGCCAGGTGAAGACAGCTCCAAACTGATCACCCGCCCCGTCACCAGCGCCGACGAGATCAGCGACATCGCGAAGGCGCCAGAATCTACCCGTTTCGCCACAGCAGTCGCCGCCTACGGATCCATGCTACGCGGCGACCCCTATTTCGGGAAGTCCTTCACCTGGGACAGCGTGATCGCGCTCGCCAACGGCGCCAAAGGCGAGGACGCGTTCGGCTACCGCGCCGAGTTCATCCAGCTCGCGCGCGCTGCGAAGACTGCTGCGAGTCAGGAAACGCTCATGCCGGTAGGCGGCGTCGGACAATAAGGCGTGGCACGTCCGGCAAACACACCACAAAATGAATCGGGCCCGCGGAATCATCCGCGGGCCCGCTTCCCGTCTTGGGTCCGGCGCAGAGTGGCTCAGCCAGCCGCGGCGCCGGATGGACGAGGTTCCGTTCGGCCTCAGGCGGCCAGAAGTTCAGGCTCGCGTGAAAATTCGCTTCCGGTCGCGAACACCGGGTCGAGACCAAGCGCCAAGTCCGACGCTTCAGCGCGGCGGCCCTTCACATCCGCATTGCGGCGAATGAAGACAGCCGTCGCGCCATAGCGGCGGGCCTCACGCCAGCGCCAGAAGGTGGCGACATCGCCTTCCACCCCGCCCTGATCGGAGACGCGGATCACACGCCATGTGGGGCCTTCCTGCGCAGCAAAGATCACCACGCCGGCAACCTTGGCCCAGTCCTGTTCGACGCCAAACCGCTCGAAACGATAGCTCTGGCCCTGAGCGCCGCAGAAGTTGACCGATCCGTTGAATGCCGCCGTCATGTTCTTGCTCCGTTCTGTTCGCTGTTGTGATCCCTTTTTGTTCTCTTCGCAAGATTGAAATCGGATGTTTTTCGTAAACGGCGGGTTAACACTTTAGGCGGCGCCCGAGGGCGCGAGAGGGCAACTCATCCATGCACGGCGCCTCTCGGCGACGGCGCTATTCCTTCTTCGTTATGGTCGCCTTCTTCACCACGACAGGCTCCTTAGGCAACTTGCCGGGGAACGGCCCACTCTCCGGTGCAAGCTCCACGGCGGCGATCGCATCGACCACCTCCATACCGGAAACGACGTGTCCGAAGGCAGCATAGCCCGTGGTGTTCGGCGGCGCGTCCGCCTTGGCGTCGAGCCCCGAATTCTCGCCAAGGCTGATGAAGATGGTCGACTGCCCACTGCCCGGCTCGTCTGCGCGCGCCAGGCTGAGCGCGCCGCGGCTGTGCTTGTTGTTCGCGGTTTCCAGCGGGACATTGGGAAGGTTCGCGGGGCGGTATTTCAGCTTGGCGTCCAGATCACCGAACTGGATCACGAAGCCCTTCTCGATGCGGTAAAACGCAGAGCCATTGTAGTGACTGTTCGTCACCAGCTTCAGGAACTGGGCCGACGTCTTCGGCGCGCCGACGGTGTCCAGCACAACGACGATATCACCCAGCGACGTCTGCAGCGTCACCTCGGGCCCCGTCCGCACGGGCGTTGCCGCCCCCCCCGGAGCTGGCGCGGGGACTTCAACGATGGCTGGAGTTTCAGCTCGCGCAGTTGCCTCTGCAGGCGGTTGCGCAGCCTGTCCACCCTCCTGGGCCATAGCGGGCGATGCCAATGCGAGCCCCAGGACTGCGGCAATCAGGAATCGTTTCACTGGTGCAGTCTCCGTGTTCGAAGCGGAGACTAGCAGCGTGGCCCGTCAGGCCAAGTCGTTGTGGCAGGCCTCAAGCCCGGATGCTCGCCCGGCCAAGATACCGAGCGGCGTCGCCGAGTTCGTCCTCGATCCGCAGAAGTTGGTTATACTTAGCGAGCCGGTCCGAGCGCGCCAGCGAGCCCGTCTTGATCTGCCCGCAATTCGTGGCGACAGCGAGGTCCGCAATCGTCGAGTCTTCCGTCTCGCCGGAGCGGTGGGACATGACTGCGCCATAGCGGTTGATCTGCGCCAGCTGAACCGCCTCCAGCGTCTCCGTCAGCGTCCCGATCTGGTTGACCTTTACAAGGATGGCGTTTCCGGCGCCGCGCTGGATGCCTTCAGCAAGGCGCGTCGTGTTGGTGACGAACAGGTCATCGCCGACCAACTGGCACTTGTCGCCTATGGCCCTTGTGAGCGCGATCCAGCCCTCCCAATCATCCTCCGACATGCCGTCCTCGATCGATACGATGGGGAAGCGCTTCACCAGTTCGGCCCAGTAGGCGGCCATCTGGTCGGACGACAGCGACTTGCCCTCCCCCTCGAGTTCGTACTTGCCCTTTTTGTAGAACTCAGTCGCGGCCGCATCGAGCGCAAGCACCACGTCCTCACCGGGTTGATAACCCGCCGCCTCAATCGACTTCATGATGAAGCCCAGTGCATCATCGGTCGATTTAAGGTTCGGCGCAAACCCGCCCTCGTCGCCGACATTGGTGTTGTGCCCCGCCGCAGCGAGCCCCTTTTTCAGTGTATGGAAGATCTCTGCCCCGCAACGCAGCGCGTCGGCGAAATTGTCGAAGCCGACCGGCATCACCATGAATTCCTGGATGTCGATCGGGTTGTCCGCGTGTGCGCCACCATTGATGATGTTCATCATCGGCGTCGGCAGCACATGCGCATTCGCGCCGCCAACATAGCGATAGAGCGGCAGGGCCGAAGCCTGCGCCGCAGCCTTCGCGACGGCCATCGACACGCCAAGGATGGCGTTGGCGCCAAGGCGGGACTTGTTCGGCGTGCCGTCGAGATCGATCAATACCCGGTCGATAGTCCGCTGGTCAGTCGCGTCCATCCCCAGCAGCTCGGGAAAGATCTCGTCATTGACCGCCGCGACCGCCTTCAGCACACCCTTGCCGAGGTAACGTGACTTGTCGCCATCGCGCAGCTCCACCGCCTCGTGCGCGCCAGTCGAGGCACCCGACGGCACGGCTGCGCGGCCGGTCGAGCCATCTTCGAGGGTCACTTCCGCTTCGACCGTCGGATTGCCGCGGCTGTCGAGGATTTCCCGCGCATAGACGTCAACGATCTCGGTCACTGGCTGGTCCCTTGGGTTTGAGCAGATCAGGCCCCGCATGGGGATAGAAAGTTGGGCCTGCTATGTCGCGATCCGGCGGCGGTTGCAATCGGCCGCACCAACGGGATTTCACCCGCCCTATACGCAAAAAGCGCCCCTGAGGGCGCTTTCGCGGATAGAAACATCCGGCTCAACCGGACTATTCCTCGTCCTTGGCCTTCAGCACCTGCTTGCCGCGGTACATGCCGGTCTTCGGGTCGACATGGTGCGGACGGCGCAATTCGCCCGATTCCTTATCCTCGACATAGGTCGAGCCCGGGAGGCGGTCGTGGGCGCGACGCATGCCACGCTTCGAGGGGGATGTCTTGCGCTTAGGGACGGCCATGGAAGCCTCTGATCAGGCGGAAAAGTATTGGAAACAGCTCATTCTTTCGTAATGGCCGTTCGAGCGAGCGGGCCTCATACAGGGTCTGGCGGAGCGCTGCAAGACCGGGCGGAATTGTAAGCGGAGTTGATGGCTCCAATCCCGGGGACAGGGTCTCAGGCGGGGTGCAGCATTTCGCTGCGCGACCAGGGCCCTCGGCGGGAGGCGCCAGTGCGCGCCGCTGGTTGCGTGCAGACTCCGAACTACACCAACCGGCTCTTGTCCCGCGCCGCTGCGATGAAGCTCGCGAACAGGGGATGCGGGTCGAACGGGCGTGACTTCAACTCCGGGTGGAACTGGACGCCGATGAACCAGGGGTGGTCGGTCAGTTCCATGATCTCGGGCAGTTTGCCGTCAGGCGACATGCCGGAGAACACAACGCCGTGCGGAGCCAGCTTGCCGATGATATCGGTGTTCACTTCGTAGCGGTGACGGTGGCGCTCCGAGATGGTCTGCGTTCCGTAGATGGCGGCGACGCGGCTGCCCTTGGCGAGCACGGCCGGGAAGGCGCCGAGGCGCATCGTGCCGCCCAGATCGCCATCGGCGCTGCGCACCTCCTTCGTGTTGCCCTGGATCCACTCTGACATCAGGCCCACCGCGGCGTAGTCGGGCTTGCCGAATTCCGTGGTGCCGGCGCCGGGGATGTTCGCCATGTTGCGCGCGAGTTCGATCACGGCGAGCTGCATTCCATAGCAGATGCCAAAGCACGGCAGCTTGTGCCGGCGCGCATACCCGGCGGCGCGCATCTTGCCCAGAGCGCCGCGTTCACCAAATCCGCCAGGCAGCAGAACGCCATCCACGCTATCGAGTTCGGAAAGGTCGGCATTGGGGTCGTCATAGCGGTCCGAGGGAATCCAGGTGAGATTGACCTTCACCCTGTTGGCCAGACCTCCATGGCCGAGCGCTTCAACGACTGACTTGTAGGCGTCGTGCAGCGCCACATACTTGCCGACGATCGCGATGCGCACCTCGCCATCCGGATTGCGCAGCGTCTGCGATGTCTGCACCCAGTGCTTCAGGTCTGGCGTCGTCTGCTTTTCCAGACCGAAATGGCGCAGCACTTCGTGATCTAGCCCGCGCGCATGATATTCCAGCGGCACCTCATAGATGTGCTGCGCATCCAGCGCCTCGATCACCGCTTCCGGACGCACATTGCAGAACAGCGCAAGCTTGCGGCGCTCCTCCGGAGGGATCGGCATCGGCGCACGGCACAGCAGGATGTCCGGCTGGATACCGATCGAGCGCAACTCCTTCACCGAGTGCTGCGTCGGCTTGGTCTTCAGCTCGCCCGCCGTCGCGATGTAGGGCAGCAGTGTCAGGTGGATGAAAAGGCTCGCCTCGCGGCCGACATCCTGGCTGAACTGCCGGATAGCCTCGAAGAACGGCAGGCCCTCGATATCGCCAACCGTGCCCCCCACTTCGCACAGCACGAAATCGACATCGTCGGTATCCGACTTGATGAACTCCTTGATGGCGTCAGTAACGTGCGGAATTACCTGCAGCGTCGCGCCCAGATAGTCGCCCCGGCGTTCCTTCTCAAGGATCGCCTTGTAAATGCGCCCTGTCGTCGTGTTGTCCGTCTTGCGCGCCGAAACGCCCGTGAAGCGTTCATAGTGGCCAAGGTCAAGGTCTGTCTCGGCGCCGTCATCCGTGACGAACACCTCCCCATGCTGCGTCGGCGACATCGTGCCCGGATCTACATTTAGATAGGGGTCCAGCTTTCGCAGCCGCACGCGATAGCCGCGCGCCTGAAGCAGCGCGCCGAGCGCTGCCGAAGCAATGCCCTTCCCGAGGGAGGACACAACGCCTCCCGTAATGAAGATAAATCGCTTCATGACGGATGCTCAGTTTAACGATTCGCCCCGCCCTAGCGAGGGGGCAGTAGTCGACTAGTTTGGCGATCCACCGTTTTCCGGCGTCGGCGCCGGCGTGGTGGGCGCAGTTGTCGCAGGCGCAGGCGTGGCAGGCACCGTGTTCATCGCGGGCGCCAGCGGATCTGGAGTTGCGGGCACGGCCGGTGCGGGGGCCGCCGGGGCCGTCGTGGTCGAGCCGCCGAGAGGATCAGGCGTCGCGGTTGTGCCGGACGCCGGTGGGGTCGTCAGCGAGTCGAAGGGATTTCCCGACTCATCGACCTGTTGCTCCAGGATCGAACCCTGGCTGGCCGAGTCGTTGTTAAGGCGGGTCATGGTGATCGAGGTGACGAAGAAAACTGCTGCCAGACCCATCGTGACACGGACCAGCACGCTGGCGGCGCCCCGCCCGGAGATGAGACCACCCGTACCACCACCGCTCATGCCCAGCGCCCCACCCTCGGACCTCTGCAGCATCACGGCAATCACGAGCGCGATGCACGCGATCATGTGGATAGTGAGAAGGACGTTCAGCATGAAATGGCCGCCGGCAACGATTTGGACCGCGTCAAAGCACGTTGGGAGGGTGCGGCCAAGCCCCCATGGCGCCCATGCGGGCTCTTTTCATATGGGAGCGACCCCGCGCCGATGCCAAACATGCTCTCAGGCGCAGGCCCGGGCGATGGCGAGGAAGTCCGCAGCCTTCAGGCTGGCGCCCCCGACGAGCGCTCCGTCCACCCCGGGCACGGCCATAAGCTGTGCGGCATTGTCCGGCTTTACCGAGCCGCCATAGAGTACGCGGATCTGCAGCCCTGCCGCGCCAAACCGGGCATCCAGAGCGCGCCCGATCGCCTGATGCACCTCCTCGACCTGGGCAAGCGTTGGCGTTCGCCCAGTCCCGATCGCCCAGACCGGCTCATAGGCGATGACCGTATCCGGCCGTCCTGCCTCATCCGGGATCGAGCCGGCAAGCTGCCCGGCGATGACCGACAGCGTATCGCCCGCGTCCCGCTCGGCCAGGCTCTCGCCAACACAAATGATGGGCGACAGGCCAGCGCGGCAGGCGGCAGCTGCTTTTGCGGCCACGATGGCGTCGGTTTCCGCATGATACTGACGCCGCTCGGAATGACCGACGATAACGAAGCGCGCCCCCAGATCGGCCCACATTTCCGCGCTGACATCGCCAGTGAAGGCGCCGTTGGCGCTGGCATGGCAATCCTGCCCGCCCAGCGCAATCGGCGATCCGAGCAACACCTCGCCCACCGATGGGGAGAGTGTAGCCGGTGGGCAGATGGCGAGATCGACCTGCCCCAGCCCACGCGCGCCCGCGACCATGGCTTGCACCTCCAGAAGCGCCGAGCGCAGGCCGTTCATTTTCCAGTTTCCGGCTACCAGCTTGCGGCGCTCGGCCATGCCCTGAAATCCCCCAAGGCTCCGAAGGCGCCGTCATCCCCGTCTTAGACCCGGGTCGCGCCTGGATGCCGCAATGTCGCAATTTCCTGTGGCGAACCGGTTTCCCCTTCGCCGCAAAATGCTCTAGCAAGCCAGCTTCCGGCGGACAACCACACTGGTTTTCGCCCAGACAGGGAGTCGCGCCGCATGATTGGCGGAATGCGAAAATTCGCAAAGTCGAAGTGGGCGCTGGTGGTGCTGTTCATCCCCCTGGTCATCAGCCTTGCGCTGTTCCTGCCTGACAATTTCGGTGGCGGCCTCTCCGGCGGCACGGTCAGCCGCATCGGCGGCCGCGAGATCACAACCCGCGAGATCGAGCGCGACACACAGCAGGAGCTGGACCGGATTCGCGTCGAACAGGGCAAGGTGCTCAGCCAGGCCGAGGCAGCGGCGCAGGGCATCCCTCAGGGCGTCTACCAAGAGCTCGAGATCCAGAACATCCTGCTCGCCTACGCCGACAAAGTCGGCGTCCGCGCAACAGCGGATTCGCTGAAACCCTATCTCGAGCGCAACAACCTGATGGTCAACGAGTTCGGCCGCCTGACGCGCGACTCGATCATCGCCGCCGCCCAGCGCCGCCAGCAGACGACACGGGAATTCGAAGGTTTCCTGAAGGACTATCTCACACAGCAATACGTCCGCGCCGCCGCCGGCAGCGCCCTCAACGTGCCCAACGTTCTGTCCCAGCCATGGGTGAATTATCTCGGCGAAGGCCGCACGATCAGCTTTGCCCAGGTCACGGCCGCGACTGCTCCGGCGCCCGCCGAGCCGACCGACGCCGACATGCAGACATGGTACGACGCCAACAAGGCGCGTTTCGAGCAACCGGAACGCCGCCGGATCTCGATCCTGACCTACAGCCCCGACGATTTCATCGATCAGATCGCGCTCACCGACGAGCAGGTCCGCACTGAATATCAGAACCGCATCAAGGACTATTCGACACCCGAGACGCGCACCGTCGTCGAGTACACGTCTGACAACCGCAACGCCGTGCAGGCCTTCATCGACCTGTCGGTGCAGGGGATTCCACTCGATCAGGCGCTGGCGCAGGCCCCAGGCCTGCAGCGTGTCGTGTCCACGCTGAAGCCTGAAGACGTCGCCAATGAGGAGTACAGGACTTTCCTGTTCTCGCTTCCCGCCGGCAAGGTGCACAGCATTCCTGTCCGCCTTGAGGAAGGCGACCCATGGAAGGCCGTGCTGGTCGAATCCGTGACGCCGGGCATCCCCACCCCCTTCGAGCAGGTAGCCGAAAAGGTCCGGCGCGATGTGGCCTTCCCGGAATCCGCCACTCTGTTCGAGAATTCCGGTGAGAACTTCCGCGACGCAGCGGGCGGCCAGCCGCTTGAGGACATCGCCCGGCAGTTCGGCATACCCGTAGTCACCCTCGCGCCGATCGACGCGCAGGGACGCACGGCTCTGGGCGACCAGGCGCAGATCATGGCGCAGAACATGGACGCCTTCCGCCAGCTTTTCACGATGAACGCTGGTGAGATGACCAACGTGTTCGAGGGTGAGAATGTGCGCTCCATCTTCCGCCTCGACGAGATTGTCGCGCCCTTCACGCTCCCGTTCGCCGAGGTGAAGGACCGCGTGAAGGTGGCGGTCATGACCGAGCGGGCGCTCGCGGCCCGCAAGGCCGCCGCTGACGCCATGGTCGCCGCTGTCAAAGCCGGCACAGCCTTTGAGAAGGCGGCTGCCGAGGCCAAGCTGACCGTCCTGCCAGCGCTGCGCGTCGTGCGCGCGTCCAACCCGCCGATCGATCCGGCAATCGTGGCTGCTGCGTTCAACCTCAAGGATGGCGAAATCGGCGTCGTTAGCGGTCGTGACGGAAATCCGTGGGTGGCGCGCATCGACAAGATCGAGCCGGTCTCGCCTGAAGTCAGCACGGCCCTGCGGGCTCAACTGGGTAACGATGTTTCCCAGTCGCTTCTGCGCGACCTCAACGAGGTCTTCGTGCTCGGCATCCGCTCCGAGGTTGAATACCAGCGCGATGATGCCGCGCTTCAGGCCTACTTCGAAGGTCTGCGCGGGGATGCGCCGGCGCAATGACAACAGGCCGTCCGTCCCTCGTAATCAGGCGACGGGTCGACGACACCGAGTCTCCGGTTTCAGCGATGCTGAAGCTCAACCCGATGTCGCAAGGCCTCGTGCTGTTCGAAAGCGTCGTCGGCGGCGAAACCCGCGGCCGCTATAGCTTCATCGGCATGGCGCCTGACCTTTGGTGGCGAGTCACCGACGGGTGCGCGGAAACATCACTCACGGCAGACTTCAGCGAGACAACCGATTCTTCGACCAAGGTAATGGCCTCGCTCCGCGGCTTCATCGACGCCTGCAAGGTGGATGGCATGGAAGGCCTGCCCCCCATGGCCGCCGGCGCCTTCGGGTATCTCGGCTACGACATGGTCCGCCACGTCGAACGCCTGCCGGAACCAAAGCCCGATCCCAACGGCGTGCCCGAAGCCATGCTGATGCGCCCCGGCGTTGTGCTGATCTTCGACGGCGTCCGCCAGGAGATCATCCTCGCCGCCCCCGCCCGCAACGGCGTCAAGGACGCGAACGAACTGCTGGACCGGATCGAGGAAACCCTCGACCAGCCCATGCCGCCCTCACGCCCCAGCGATACGCCGGTTGAGAAAATCGACTTCGCTTCGAACACCACAAAGGCGCGCTATCTCGAAATGGTCGAGAAGGCCAAGGGCTATATCCACGCTGGAGACATCTTCCAGGTCGTGCCCAGCCAGCGCTTCTCCGCGCCCTTCGAGCGCTCACCCTTCGCATTCTACCGCGCCCTGCGTCGTCTCAATCCATCGCCCTTCATGTTCTACGTGAACTTCGGCGACTTCCAGATCTCTGGCTCGAGCCCGGAAATCCTCGTCCGCGTCCGCAAGCGCGTCGTCACCGTCCGCCCCATCGCGGGCACGCTGCCGCGCGGCGCGACGCCCGAGCTGGACGAAGCCAACGCGCGGAAGCTGATCTCTGATCCGAAAGAACGCGCCGAACACCTCATGCTGCTCGACCTTGGCCGCAACGATGTCGGCCGCGTCGCCGCGCGCGGCACGGTCGAAGTCACCGAGAGCTTCACCATCGAGCGCTACAGCCACGTCATGCACATCGTCTCGAATGTGCTGGGCGTGCTGAAGGAAGGCGAAGACATGATCTCCGCCCTCGCCGCGGGCTTCCCGGCCGGCACCACCTCCGGCGCGCCAAAGATACGCGCCATGGAAATCATCACAGAACTCGAGCCTCACGCGCGCGGCGTCTACGCGGGAGGCGTCGGCTATTTCGGTGCCGGCGGCGACATGGACACCTGCATCGCCCTCCGTACCGCCGTCTTCAAGGGCGGGAAGATACACGTGCAGGCCGGCGGCGGCGTGGTGTTCGACTCCAATCCCGAAAGCGAGTTCATGGAGACGGTGCACAAGGCCAGCGCCCTCTTCCGCGCCGCCGAGGAAGCCGCGCGCTATGACAGGGGGAACCGCTGATGCCCTCTCCCATCAAAGTCCTCCTCATCGATAACTACGACTCATTCACCTACAACCTCGTCCACTACCTTCAAGACGTCTCCCCGGACGTGGACGTCGAAGTTGTGCGCAACGACGCGCTCACCGTGACGGAAGCGCTCGCGAAGGGTGCCGATGCCATCGTGCTCTCGCCCGGCCCGTGCACGCCGAACGAAGCTGGCATCTGCATGGAGCTGATCTCCTCCGCGCCAGATGACCTTCCTATCCTCGGCGTCTGCCTCGGCCATCAGGCCATCGGACAGGTGATGGGCGGCATCGTCGAAGGCGCGAAGGACATCGTCCACGGCAAGGTATGGGACGTGAAAGTCCTCGGCGGCGATCTCTTCGCAGGCGTGCCGGAACATTTCGAAGCCGTACGCTACCACTCCCTCGCCATCCGCCGCACCGGCATGCCGAATGTCCTTACCGTCGATGCCGAAACAGCCGATGGCGAGATCATGTCCGTCAGCCACGCCACGCGCCCCGTCTACGGCGTCCAGTTCCACCCGGAATCGATCGGCTCGCAGTTTGGCAAGGTGATGCTCGCGAACTTCCTCAGGAAGGCGGGCCTCAAATGAGCGAGCCCGTACGCCACGCGATCAGCCTTCTGGCCGACGGACGCCGTCCGACGCAGAGCGAGATGACCGCCGCCTTCGAAGCCATCCTCGCGGGTGAAGCCGAACCGGCGCTGATGGCAGCGTTCCTGATGGGGCTGCGCGTTCGCGGCGAAACCTCGGATGACATCGTCGCCGGCGCGCGCGTCATGCGCGCCCACGCTCGCACGGTAAAGGCCCCGGAAGGAGCCATCGACACCTGCGGCACAGGCGGCCTCGGCTGGACCTCGCTCAACACATCCACCGCCGTCGCCATCGTTGCCGCCGCCGCCGGCGCTGTCGTCGCCAAGCACGGCAACCGCTCGCGCAGCAAGGCAGGCTCCGCCGACGTGCTCGAAGTTCTTGGCGTGAACCTATCCCCCACAGACGCGCAGCTGCAGACCAGCTTCCGCGATGCCCGCGTCGCCTTCATGTTCGCCCCGGCGCATCATGCTGCGATGAAGCACGTCGCGCCCGTGCGCGCTGCCCTCGGCCTGCGAACCATCTTCAACATGATGGGTCCGCTGGCCAATCCCGCAGGCGTGAAACGCCAGGTCCTCGGCGTGTTCGCACCCGAATGGGTCGGCGTGTTCGCTGACGCATTGCTCACGCTAGGCACCGAACGCGCCATGGTCGTTCACGGCGTCGATGGCATGGACGAGATTTCGACGACCGGCGCGACGCTGGTCGCCGAAGTCAAGGACGGCAAGATCCGCATGCAGGATCTCACGCCCGAGCGGATGGGCGTGCAGCGTGCAAGCCTGGATGATCTTCGCGGCAGCACGCCCGCCGAAAATGCTGAAGCGCTGAAGCGCGTCCTCGCCAACGAGCCCGGCCCGTTTGCAGACCTTGTGGCCGTCAACGCCGGCGCCGCCATACTGGTCGCCGGCCTCTCCACGACGCTTGTCGACGGCATAGCACAGGCCCGCGCCGCGATCGCTGACGGCCGCGCCGCCGCAACGCTCGAAGCGCTGAAGCGTGCAAGCAATGGCTGAGCTCCCCGATCGCCTCCAGAAGATCATCGACTACAAAAAGGGCGAAGTTGCCGCCCTGAGGCGCAACCGCTCCCTGTCTTCGCTCGAAGCCGAAGCGAAGGCCGCCGACAACCCGCGCGGATTTTCCGACGTTCTGCTCCGCATCGCCCGAGCCGACGGCAACGCTCTGATCTGCGAAGTGAAGCGAAAGAGCCCCTCCGCCGGCGATATCTCTCCCGGCCGCGACCAGGTGGCAGTCGCCCGCGACTACGAGGACGGGGGCGCCGCCTGCATCTCCGTCCTCACAGACGGCCCCAGCTTCGGAGGCTCTCTGGACGACATGATCAGCGTCCGCGCCGCCATCCGCCTGCCCGTCCTACGCAAGGACTTCATGATCGACCCGATCCAGATCGTCGAAGCCCGCGCCGCTGGCGCCGACGCCATCCTGATCATCATGTCCGCCGCTGACGATAACCTGGCCCGCGAACTCCACGCCTGCGCCGACCAGTACGGCATGTCCGTCCTGATCGAGGCCCACGACGAAGCCGAACTGATCCGCGCCCTCGGCCTGCCCTCACCCCTCATCGGCGTGAACAACCGGGACTTGCGGCGGATGGCCACCGACCTCGCAGTCACTGAACGCCTCGCCGACCTCGTACCCGACTGGGCCGCCTCCGGCCGCATCCTCATCTCCGAAAGCGGCGTGAAGACCCCCTCCGACATCGCCCGGCTCCGTGCGTGTGGCGCCCGCGGCTTCCTCGTCGGCGAAAGCCTGATGCGGTCAGAAAACCCAGCCGAATCCGTCCGCTCGCTGGTAGCCTCGCGTTAACCACACGGCCGGACCGAATTGACCCAAAGCGTGAACGATAGTAGAACTATCTGCGACTCAACCAGTTAGAGGCTCGTGGACAGTTATGCTCACCAAGAAACAGCGTGAACTGCTTCTGTTCATCAACGACCGCATCAAGGAGACGGGCGTCTCCCCCTCTTTTGATGAAATGAAGGAAGCGCTCGACCTTGCCTCTAAGTCCGGTATCCATCGCTTGATTACCGCCCTTGAGGAGCGCGGCTTCCTCCGTCGCCTCGCCCACCGCGCACGCGCGCTCGAGGTGCTGAAGCTTCCCGAGAGCGTCATCCCGATGCAGGCTGGCCGCACGCCCTTCCGCCCCAGCGTGGTCGAAGGCAGTGCCTCACCCTCAAACGGCTCGCGCAAGACCGCCATGCCCCGCGGCACTATGATCCCCGTCATGGGACGCATCGCCGCCGGTACGGCCATCGACGCCATCGAGCATGAAACTCGCCGCGTCGCCGCTCCGGACGATGGGCTTGACCCCGATACTCACTACGCCCTCGAGGTGCAGGGCGAGAGCATGATCAACGCCGGCATTCTCGATGGCGACGTGGTCATCCTCAAGAAGACAGAAACGGCCCAGTCAGGCGATATCGTCGTGGCGCTAATCAACGAAGAGACCGCGACCCTGAAACGCTTCCGCAAGAAGGGCGGCTCCATCGCCCTCGAAGCCGCCAACCCGGCCTTCGGCACGCAGATCTTCGGCCCCGACCACGTCAAGATCCAGGGCAAACTCGTCGCGCTCGTCCGCCGCTATCATTGATCAGTTTCCGCACTCGACGGAGCTGCGTCCTCCCTCGCCGAAGGCGGGGGGCACACGTAGAGTGACGGAGAGGGCTTTCGGCGCAGCCCGCGGATCCTGCGGCGGAGCAGATTGCGGCTCCGGAACTGGCGCATAGAACGGCTGTGTCAACATCTGACTCTCCTGCCTCCTCGGGCACCAGCCGAAGCCGCTCAGTGGTCGCATCAATGACCGCGCCCCGTCCCAACGAACACGCACGGGTCGATCTCAACCGCCTCGCGCTCTGCAGACCCGATCGTCAGTCGGGCGCGCGGCGCACACGAGCCAGTAGGCTGCCGCCCCACGTGCCAGCGCCGGAAACAGCAGCAGTGTCGACCGCAGCTCCTCACCATTCATCGCTCCCGACAGAAATCCCGAGGCCTGGAGTAGCAAACCGGGGCGTTCAGCCTCAGGGCGAAGGCTTGCCAGCGAAGGAGCGGATGTGGTCTTCAGGGCGCGCGCTCCGCTTTTCGGACGCGCACGCCACGCCAGTGCTGGAACCCGATGACGGTCGTAACCCGCTTCGCCCCCTCGCCCACCGGCTACCTCCATATTGGAGGCGCGCGGACTGCCCTGTTTTCCTGGCTCTATGCGCGCGCCAAGGGCGGCAAGTTCCTGATCAGGATCGAGGACACTGACAAGGAGCGCTCAACCCAGGCCGCCGTCGACGCCATCCTCGACGGCCTGAACTGGCTCGGCCTCGGCGGCGACGAGCCGCCACTCCTGCAATCCACCCGCGCCGACCGCCATGCCGAGATCGCGCACGAGCTGGTGAAGCGCGGCTCGGCCTATCACTGCCCCGTCACCGCCGAAGAACTGCAGGCCCGCCGCGACGAAGCCGAAGCTCTGCAGCAGAAGAAAGCCGCCAATGGCAGCCTTTCGGACGCCGACGCCGCGCGCATGGCCGATCTCTTGCGCCCCTTCCGTTCACCCTGGCGTGACCCCACGCGACCGCTCCCCGCCGGCGCGCCAACAGTTGTCCGCCTGCGCATGCCTGACATCGGCGATCTGACCGTGACCGACAACGTGCAGGGCACAGTCTCCCGCGCCTACGCCGATATCGACGACCTGATCGTGCTGCGTTCAGATGGGACGCCCACCTACATGCTCGCGGTCGTGGTCGACGATCACGACATGGGCGTCACGCACGTCATCCGCGGCGATGATCACTTCCTCAACACCTTCCGCCAGCTGCCGATCTACCACGGAATGGGCTGGCCCCAGCCGGACTACAGCCACATCCCGCTGATCCACGGGTCCGACGGCAAGAAGCTATCCAAGCGGCACGGCGCCACCGCCGTCGACGAATACCGCGATGTTCTGGGCTACCTGCCCGAGGCCATGCGCAACTACCTTCTCCGCCTCGGCTGGTCGCATGGCGACGACGAGATCATCTCCGACGAGCAGGCGATCGTCTGGTTCGGCCTCGAGGGCCTCAACAAAGCCCCCGCCAGGCTCGATTTCGTAAAGCTGGACTCCGTCAACAAGCACTACATGGCGCTCGCCGACGACCAGCGCCTGTTCGAACTCTGGATGCAGCGACCTGAGGCCCGGCACCTCCCGGAAGTCATTCAGCAGCGCATCCGTGCCGCCATGCCGCATCTGAAAACGCGCGCCGCCAACCTGGTCAAGCTGGGCGAGCAGGCGCGCTTCCTCACCAACCTGCGCCCCATCCACCTGACCGGCAAGGCAGCCGACCAGGTCAATGCCGAGGCCAGAGCAAGGCTGGCGGCCCTGTTGCCTCACCTGGAAGGGCTGGCAGAATGGTCAGAAGCAGTGATCCAGGCGCAACTTTCCCAATTCTGCGCTCAGAGCGGCATCAGCATGGGAAAAATCGGCCCGGTTTTGCGCGCAGTCCTTACCGCCGGGGCACCTTCACCCGATATTACCCTTGTGCTGGCCTTGCTAGGCCGTAATGAAGCTTTCGCACGTATCGCGGATCATGCAGATGCCGGGGCTTAAGCCGCGCGCCGCTGAATAATGAGGAGACACGCTCGATGCAGAACAAGGTGAAACCCAACGGCAAGGCGAGCATCACCGCCAACGGGAAGACCGTCGAATTGCCCGTCTACAGCGGCTCGATCGGCCCCGACGTCATCGACATCGGCAAATTCCACGCCCAGACCGGGATGTTCACGCTCGACCCGGGATTCACGTCGACGGCGAGCTGCGAGAGCCAGATTACCTATATCGACGGCGAGGCTGGCATCCTGCTCCACCGCGGCTACCCGATCGACCAGCTGGCCGAAAAATCCAACTTCCTTGAAGTCTGCTACCTGTTGCTCCACGGCGAACTGCCAAACGCCACCGAGGGTGCCGACTTCGCCCGCACGATCACGCGGCACACCATGCTGCACGCCCAGTTTGATCGCTTCTTCGAGGGCTTCCGCCGCGACGCCCACCCGATGGCGATCATGTGCGGCGCGGTCGGCGCGCTGTCCGCATTCTATCATGACTCTACTAACGTCGATGACCCGGTCCAGCGTCAGGTCGCACAGCATCGCATGATCGCGAAGATGCCGACGATCGCTGCGCGCGCGTTCAAGTACTCCTCGGGCCAACCCTTCGTAAGCCCGCGCAACGAGTACGACTACGCCTCGAACTTCCTGCGCATGTGCTTCGCCGTTCCGGCCGAGGACTATGTGATCAACCCGGTTCTCGCCCGCGCGATGGATCGGATCTTCATCCTGCACGCCGACCACGAGCAGAACGCGTCGACCTCGACCGTCCGCCTCGCCGGCTCGTCTGGGGCCAACCCCTTCGCATGCATCGCGGCGGGCATCGCATGTCTCTGGGGTCCGGCGCATGGCGGCGCCAATGAAGCCGCCCTTCAGATGCTGCAGGAGATCGGCACCGTCGACAATGTGAGGAAGCACGTCGACAAGGTGAAGAACAAGGTCGATGGCGTACGCCTGATGGGCTTCGGCCACCGCGTCTACAAGAACTACGATCCGCGCGCGACGGTGATGCAGAAGACCTGCCGCGAAGTATTGAAGGAAGTTGGTATCAACGACCCGCTTCTGGAAGTCGCGATGGAACTGGAGAGGATCGCGCTCTCGGACGAGTACTTCATCGAGAAGAAGCTGTACCCGAACGTCGACTTCTATTCGGGCATCACACTCAAGGCGATGGGCTTCCCCGTGTCGATGTTCACCGTGCTGTTCGCCCTCGCGCGTACCGTCGGCTGGATCGCCCAGTGGGAAGAGATGACCACCGACAGCACCCAGCGCATCGGCCGTCCCCGCCAGATCTACACCGGCGCACCGCGCCGCGACTACGTGCCTATCGACGCCCGGACGTAGAATTGCCGAGATACCCCAGGACAAAGGGCCGCTCGCGAGGGCGGCCCTTTTTCTTTGGCGAAGTATCACGACAGCCGCAGGATCGTCTCCGCCGCAATCTCCGCCGCAGGCCTGCCAGTCACCTTCATCACCGCAATCGCCTTTGCCTGAGCTTCCTGCTGCGCGCGCAGTAGCTCCGGCTTCGACAGGCGCGCAATCGCCGCCGCCGCAATCAGGTCCGCCCGAAAGCGCGTCTGGATGAACTCAGGGATCACCTCAGCATCAGCCGCCACATTCACCAGCGCCGAATACTTCGACTTGAAGAGGAGGCCGCGCAGCAACGCCCAGGTGATCCATCCCAGCCTGTACCCGGTCACCACCGCCGCGCCCTGCGCCGCAAGCTCCGTCGTTACGGTGCCCGAGCAGGCTATCGCCACGGTCATGGCCGAATAGGCATCGGCCTTGTCGTCCTCGTCGCGCAGCAGCACGATGGGATAGGCCTGCTCCTTCGCCTTGCGCTCCACCTCGGCCGCCACGCTCGGCGCCGCCATGCAAACCACGTGTGCGCCCGGCGTCGCAGCCCGTGCCAGCTTCACCGCCTCGAACAGCGTAGGCGCCACGCGCCGCATCTCCGCATTGCGGCTACCCGGCAACAGACCGATCACCGGCGCATCGAGCGCAATGCCATTACGCTGCCGGAACCCCGCGCTGTCCCCCTTCGCAAGCCGATGCAGCGCCGGGTTGCCGATCACCGTCGTCGGCAGGCCCCACTTCACATAGAAGGGCTGCTCGAACGGGTGGATGCACAGCAGGTGGTCCACCCATTGCGCCAGCACGCGTGCGCGCCCCGGCCGCGTTGCCCACACCTGAGGCCCGATAAGCTTGATCCGCCTCGCCCGCACGCCGCGCATCTTCAGCGCCCGCGCCACGCGCCACATGAAGCCCCAACTGTCGATCAGGACAACACTGTCAGGATCGACCTTCGCAATCGCGTCCGCCGTATCCTCCACTGCCTGCTTCACGCGCCCGTAGGCCTTCAGCCCTTCGATCAAGCCGAGCACCGCCAGCCCCGACATGTTGACATCGGCCGAGACGCCCTTCGCGCGCATCCGCTCACCGCCGACCCCCGAAATCCTCACCGCCGGATCCGCCGCACGCATCGCGTCGATCACATCCGCGCCGATGGCGTCTCCGGAATCCTCCGCCGCAACGAGATAGACGTGGCTCACGCGATGTCCGCCGCGGTGAAGCCGACAATGAACAGCCCCGCGGCATCCGCCGCCGCCGCGACCTTCTCGCGATCGACCACCAGGGCTGCGCCCGCTTCGACTGCAATGCCCGCCAGTCCCGCCTTGACGGCCCCCGCGACAGTGGCAAGCCCGATGGTCGGCAGATCGATGCGTCGCTCCTGCTGCGGCTTGGCCGCCTTCACCAGAACGCCGCGCCGCGCCTCGGGCGTCCCGCGTATCTCCTCGACCAGTTCCGGTATGCGCGCCAGCATCCGGTCAGTCCCTTCCTGCGCCTCCACGGCGAGAACCAGGCCAGCGCACACAACGGCGCCCTGGCCTATCTCAAGCGAGCCGGAGATCTTCGCGACCTCCGCCCCGCGCCGGATATCCGACCAATGGTCCGGCCCCGGCGCGATGGCGCCCAACGGCCCCGGCCCGACGCGCAGGTCGTCCAGCACGTCATCGGCGCCGACGATGCGGAATCCGGCTTCCGCAAACACATCCATCACAGACCGCAACAGCGCGTCATCGCCCTGCTTGGCCGCCGCCAGAATCCGCGGCAGCGATTGCACGCCCTTCAGATCAAGCTTGAGTGAAGAGAAATCCGGCCGCTTCAGCGAACCGGCGAACACCATCTCCTCGCAGCCTTCCTTCTTCATCAGCTGGATCAGACGCCCGATCTCGCCCACCGAAAGTTCTGGCCCGCCAAACTCGGTCAATAGCGAGGCGTCAACGAAGCCCTTCAAGCCAACCACAAGCGGATTGCGCCCGGTTCGACGCGCCTGCTCCGCGACGCGGCGCGGCAGGTCGCCGCCCCCGGCAACGATGGCAAGCCGCGCACCTGACATCAGCTCGGTCTCGGCACGCACAGCGGCCGCTTCTCGCCGGCCGCGATGAAGTCGATGATGCGCTTCACCTCAGGTACATGAGAAGAGGCCTCTGTGATACGTGCAAGCCTGTCGTCGAAATAGCCCGCACCGTGGAACAACTCGCGATAGACATTGCGCAGAAGATGGATCGTCTCGCGTGAGGCGCCGCGCCGCTTCAGGCCGACAATATTCAGCCCGTGCAGCGCGCCCTGATTGTCCACCATGCCGAACGGGATCACGTCGCCGAGGACAGCCGCGCACCCGCCGATGAACGCGCCCATCCCGACGCGCCCGAACTGGTGAACTGCCGAGTTGCCCCCGAGGGTCACGAGATCCTCGACGACCGCGAGTCCACCAGTAACTGCGTGGGTGGCATAGGTCACGCCGTTACCAACGATGCCGTCATGCCCAACATGCGAGGCATTCATGAGCAGGCAACGATCGCCAACCACGGTCTGCCCGCGCCCCTGGATGGTTCCGATATGCAAGACAGACGACTCGCGAATGCGGTTGTCCGCCCCCACGATCAGCTGGGTGTCCTCGCCCTTGTAGCGATTGTCCTGCGGCGGATGGCCAAGCGAAGCGAACGGATAGATCGTCGTACGCGCGCCCACCGTGGTCGAACCGGCAATCGAGACGTGCGAGACCAGTCGAACATTCTCAGCCAGCCGCGCCTTGCCCGACACGATGCAGAACGGGCCGACGTCCACGCCATCGGCGAGTTCGGCGCCCTTCTCCACGATGGCGGTTGGATGGATGGTTACAGCCATATGCGCCGGCGCCCCTGGCCGGTCTGCCCGGCTATTCCTTGACGATGGGACGCTTTTGCGCCGCCTGCGCCAGCCATGCAAGCTCGCGCATCCACGTGCGGCTAGGCTTGGCCGGATATCCTGCCCAAGTCTCGCCTGGCGGTACATCGGTCAGAACAGCGGCACCAGCGGCAATCCGCGCCCCGGCGCCCACGCGCACATGATCCTTGAGCCCGACCCGACCCCCGAACTGCACCCCGTCGCCCACCTCGCACGAACCCGAAACACCCGCAAAGGCGGCCATCACCACATGCGCGCCGATGCGGCAGTTGTGACCAATATGGCAGAGATTATCGATATGGCTGCCTTCCCCGATCACCGTGTCTTCCAGCAGCCCGCGATCGATGCAGGAACTCGCCCCTACGGAAACACCGTTCTGGATGATGACGCGCCCGAAATGCGGCGTCAGCCGCGCTCCTGCCGATCCGCCCGCCAGCCCGAAGCCGGCCTCGCCGATCACAGCGCCTGGATAGATGATCACGCCATCACCGATCAGCGCGCAGCGAACATTGGCGTTGGCGCCGATCCTTGAATTGACGCCGATCTGCACGCCAGGCCCAATCACGGCATTGGCGCCCACATGAACACCGGCCCCGATAGCGACGCCAGCGCCGACAACGACGCCCGGCTCGAGCACCGCGCCAGGGGCGATCCGCGCTGAAGGATCGATTGCCGGTTGCCCTGCCGCGAGCATCCGCAGCTTCACAAGCAGCTCCCCAACCTTCGCAAAGGCCGCGCGTGGATGCGCGATCGCGATCACCGTTGGCCCATCGGGCACGGCAGGGGCCGCATCAGGCGACACGAGACAGACACCGGCCGCCTTCAGGCGACCAGCAGCTCCTGCGCTTTCCACGAAGACAAGATCCGCTGCTCCGGCCTGCCCTGCCGGCGCCAGCGACGATACAGAACGCAAAGGGTCGCCACGTGTGATGGCGACCCCCAGCAGGCTGGCAATGTAAGAGGCCGACAGCGGTTGCGACGTCTCGTAGAACCGCGGATCGATCACAGCCCCCGCCTTCCTGGTCTCGACCTACTGTCCGCCGCCGGCGGGCGGCGCAGCAGGCGCAGCCGGGCGTTGCGGCAGCAGCGGCTTCAGCGCTTCGATCGTCGGCACAGTCGCATCGAGACGCGCAATCACCTGCGCCGAGATATCCACCGAGTCCTTGTTGTAGAGCGCCGAGCCATAGCTCAGCACCACATCAGCGCCGACCTGCTTGGCGACCGCATCGATGGCCGGCACCAGCGCGTAGTTGAAGCGAACGGCGTTCGCGGTGCGCTGCTGTTCAACACCCTGGTCGAGGGCGGACGATTTCTGCACCAGCTCGTTGTACTTCTTGTTCAGGTTCTCGACGCGCGTCTTCAGCGTCGCATTGGCCTGGATCGCTTCCGGCGTCAGCGACTGGATCTGCGGCTGCAGGGCGGCGCGCTCCGTGTCGGCTTCGGTCTTAAGCGTCTTGAGGCCCAGCTGCTCAACGGCCTGCTGCGCATCGGCGGTGAGCTGCTGGTTCATCGCCTTGCCCAGCTTGCTCTCGATCATCACCCGGGACTCGTTGACGATGTAGACCTTCGTCTGCGCCATGGCGGCGCCGGCCATGCTGGGGGCTCCAGCGAGGAGGACGGCGGCAAGCACGATGTTTCTGAGTTTCATGACACTGATACCTTAGAACCTGGTGTTGGTAGCAAACCGGAAGCTTTCGGTCCGGTCGTACTCTTCGCTCGCAAGGATATGCGAGAAGTCAAAACGGATGGGACCGAACGGCGAATCCCAGCCGATACTCAAGCCCGCGCTGGCCCGCAGGCTGGCGCTGTCGTCCACGACGCGGACGCGCAGTGGGTCGTTCGGGTCCGGCTGTCCGCTCCGCTCGCGATCACGCTCGTCGAGCAGGCCCACCGTGCCTGCCTCGAAGAAGAAAGCGCCATCGAGCCCGAACTCCTCCGGAACATACGGCAACGGGAAGGCAAGTTCCAAGGAGGCAATCGCATATGCCTTGCCGCCAAGCGCATTGCCCGGGGTGACCGTCGGCTCCAGCAGGTTTCCGGCCGCATCGCGCTGCGCGGTGAAGTACAGGAAGTTGCCTGCGCTATCGACCGCCTGGGTTCCGTCAGTATTGAGCTGCGGACGCGAAAAACCCGGCGGCGCCACGCCTTGCGCCAGGGCGATCTGCTCGGTGGCATAAGCGTACTCGACCTCGCGCGGCCCAAGGCCGGCAACATCGAAGCCGCGGAACGAGTTGCCGCCCTTGAAGAAGCGGTCGTTGATCCGCACGCCCTCGTCGCCCCAGCTCTCGATGAGCCCGGCCTCAAGACGCGACCGCAGACGCCAGCCCGGCGCGAAGCCGTGATAGATCGATCCCTCGAACTCGTTGCGCAGATAGTTCACGTCGCCGCCAAGACCGGCAATGTCCTGGCTGAAGTTGACGTCGAAACCGCGCGTCGCTTCGATGTAGTCGTTCTTGCGATTCATCGTGATCGTGTAGCCGAACGACGACGTCAGCCGGTCGCCGCGCTGGTCGCACAGCGAGGACTGGAAGATCGACACCGTCTGACAGTTGGTCTTCCCGGGATTCTGCAACGGGTCCTCGCCCGGCAGAAGTTCGTCGAGCTGAAGGTTATCGTTGCGCAGACGGTAACGCAGGCCGAGCTGGTCCGTGTCCGACAACGGAAACAGTAATCGCCCGCCCGCTCCGACGATCGAGTTTTCGAAGCCCGCTATGTCGAAGAAATCCGACTGCGTCACGAACACGTCGAGACCGACTGCAAGGTTGCGGTCCTGAAATTTCGGCTCAGTGAAGCGGAACTCGATATCCTGCTGGCGCGAGGTCGTCTGGATGCGCGCCGACAGGTACTGACCGCGTCCGCGGAAGTTGCGCTGCTGGGCCGAAGCCGAGAACAGGAAGGCGTCCTGCGACGAAAAGCCGGCGGAGAACGCGAGCTCCCCTGTCGCCTCTTCCTCGACCTTCACCTTCACAACGCTGCGATCCGGCGCCGAACCCGCCTCATCCGTGATCTCGACCTTGTCAGGATTGAAGAAGCCCAGCGACCGGATGCGGTTCTTTGCGTTGTCGATCTGGACAGGGTTGTACTGGTCACCCTCGGCCACACGGATTTCGCGGCGGATAACCCGGTCCAGCGTCTGCGTGTTGCCCTGGATATCGATGCGCTCGATGTAGACGCGGGCGCCTTCATCAACCTCGAAGGTGATGCCGATGGTGTGGTTGACCGGATCGCGTGTCTCGCGCGGACGGATCTGAACGTTGGCATAACCAGCGATACCCGCGGCGAAGGTCAGAGAATCAATCGCATCCTGAATGCTCTTCGAGCGGAACTGGTCGCCCCGGCTCATCGGCAGGAACAGAGCCAGACGCTCGCCCGACAGCTTTTCGAGCTCGGTCTGCACCTTCAGCTCGCCGAACGTGTACTTCTGCCCCTCATCGACCGTGAAGGTCAGGTAGAAGTCGCGCCGGTTCGGCGTCAGCTCGGCCACCGACGAGATCACGCGAAAATCGGCGTAGCCTTCGTTTGTGTAGAACTCTGTGAGCTGCGAGCGGTCGAACTCGACCTGTCCCGGGTTATAGTTGTCGGCCTGTTCGAAGAACCGCCACCAGCGCGACTGGCGCGTGGTGATCTCGCGGCGCAGCCGGTCGTCGGGATAGGCCTCGTTGCCGATGAAGTTGATCGAGCTCACGCCCGTCGTCGGGCCTTCGTCGATCACGAAGATCAGGTCGGCGCGGTTCTGCGGCAGCACCTTGTACTGAGGCGTGACCGTCGCCGCGAAGCGGCCGGCCCGGCGATAGACTTCGAGAATGCGCTGAACATCCTGTTCGACCCGGCTCAGCGTGAAGGTCTGCCGCGGCTCGGCCTCGGTCTCTTCCTCCAGGCGCTCGGTCGTGACCGCATTGTTCCCCTCGAACATGATGCGGTTGATGATCGGGTTCTCGAGCACGCGAATGACAAGGTCGGTCCCGCGCGTCTCGATCTGGATGTCTGCGAACAGTCCGGTGGCGCCTAGCGCCCGCACCGACAAGCCGATCCGTTCCTCGTCGAAAGGGTCGCCCGGCCGCACGAGCAGGTAGGACTGGACCGTGCGCGACTCGATACGCTGGTTACCCTCGACCAGGATCCGGCCGATGATCTGCTGCGAGGGTTGAGCGGGAGGCTGGGCTGGCGGCTGTCCAGGCTGCTGCGCCCACGCCGTCTGTGCGCCCACAATGGCGCCAGCCGATGCAGTCAGCGCCAAAGCGCATGCAAACCATGACCGCATCTAAAACCCTCGTACGACTACAAACCACCACTACACGGACTGTCTGCCGCAGTCCCGTCCGTCCGTCTGCGCCCGTCCTAGTGCGAGACGGGTACACAGCTCAAGCCTCCCCAGCACACCCGGCCCCTCGGCCTGCCCCTAGGCCGGGCCCGGGAGGAAGCCCGAAATCAATCGCCCGATGTCCTGCCACGTCACCAACAAGGCGAAAACGACAAGACTCACCAGTCCAAACGTCAAGCCGGCATTCTGGGCCTTCTCGGGGAGCGCCTTGCCCGTCACCGCCTCGGCCAACGTCATGACAACCGCACCCCCATCCAGAACAGGAATCGGTAGCAGGTTGAAGAAGCCGATGCCTATGGAAAGCAGCGCCGCCAGATGAAAGTACATCCAGAATAGCTGCATAAACTTGGCGCCCAGGTCGACGTTCTCCTGGTTCATGGTCATTTCCGTAACGCCGCCCGTCAGGTGAAGGATGCCGACCGGCCCTGACAGCTTCTCGATGCCTTCCTTGCCCGTAATAAGGCGCCGCAGCACATTGATCGTCTGGCCGATGGATTCAGCCGTCCGCTGCAAACCATAGCTCACGGCTTCGATCGGGTTGAGACTGCGGATCGACGTGTCGCGATGGCCAAGATCAAGGCCGATCCGGCCGACCTTCTGCTTCATCCGCATTCCGCTATCGACCAGTTCCTGCTCGACCGGGGTGGCGAGCAGCGCCACCGTCTCCTTGCCACGGAGTACGCGATAGCTCACGGCCTCCCCAGCGCTCAGCTGAGTCGCCATGATGATGTCCTGCGCCGTCGTGACAGGCCGCCCGCCCGCCTCGATGACGACGTCGCCAGTCATGAACCCGGCCCGTTCAGCCGCTTCGCCCGCGATCACGCCGCGCACGAATACTTCCTGCGCCTGCGGCACACCCTGAACGCCGCCGATGACTGCGAAGGCTGCGATTGCAAAAGCGAAGTTCGCGAACGGACCGCCCAGCGACACGGCAATCCGCTGCCAGGGGTTCAGCAGATTGTAGGGCCGGCCAACGAGAATCTGGTTGTCATGGAACGTGGTCGGCCTGCCCTCGATTGCGCCCTTCGGCGGGACCGCCCGCGCCACTTCGGCGAGCCGCGCAGCCTCTTCTTCGGTTTCGGCGGTCTGCGGCAATTCCTGCTTCAGGTCCTGCGCGAGTTGAACCTCGCCAACGAACTTCACGAAACCGCCGAGCGGTATCCAGTTCAGGCGCCAGCGCGTTCCGCGCCCATCGCGCTTCTCGACGATCGGATTGCCGAAACCGATCGCAAAGGATTCCACCGCTGCCCCGAACATCCGGCCAACCCAGTAGTGGCCAAGCTCATGAACGGTGATGACGACCGAAATGATCAGCAGGAATACCGGCGCGTAGGTCAGAACCCAGAGGATGACATCCATCAGCGAGCGTCCTTCAAGATCCGGTACCCGAGACGATCACGCCGCGAGGTTAAGCTTTTCGACAGTGCGGGCTCGCGCCCACCGGTCGATCGCGTAGACATCGTCGAACCTTGCCGGTTCGGCGCGGGCAGTCGCGTGTCCGAGATACTCTTCAAGAACCTGCCCTGCCACCTCGGAAATCGTCAAGAATCCAATACGTCGCTGCAAGAAGGCCGCCACTGCAACCTCATTGGCTCCATTCAGCACGATTGGCGCTCCGCCCCCTGCGAAAACCGCCCCCCTGGCAAGTGTTAATGCTGGGAAGCGCTTGGCATCCGGAGACAGGAAATCCAGCCTTCCGATCTTGGCGAGATCAAGGCGCTCAAGCCCCGGAAGCGGCATCCGCCGCGGCCAGGACAGCGCGTAGGAGATGGGCGTTCGCATGTCGGGCAGACCAAGCTGGGCGAGCACCGACCCGTCATCATAGGCGACCAGGCTATGGATAATGGACTGCGGGTGGATCAGGACATCGATTCGGCTCTCGGGAACGTCGAACAGGTAGGCCGCCTCGATCAGCTCCAGACCCTTGTTCATCATCGTGGCGCTATCGACGGATATCTTCGCCCCCATGTTCCAGTTGGGGTGGGCGCAGGCCTTCTCCGGGGTCGCCGCCGCCATCTCCTGCAGGCTTGCCGACCGGAACGGCCCGCCCGACGCAGTGAGGATCAGCTTCTCGACCCGCTCGGGCCGGTCGAGCACCTGAAAGATGGCGTTGTGCTCGCTGTCGATCGGCAGCAGACGCGCACCGCTTTGCCGGGCCTCTTCCCGCAGCAGCTTGCCCGCACAGACCATGCTTTCCTTGTTGGCAAGGGCGATGCTCGCCCCCTGCCGCACAGCCGAAAGCGTCGCCGCCAGCCCAGCGATCCCCACAATGCCGGCGACGACCACATCGGCTTTGCGCGCGCCGGCTTCGGCAATCGCTGCGTCACCGGCAGCTACCTCCACCCCCGAACCCGCCAACGCGCTCTTCAATTCGCCATAGCAGGCCTCGTCAGCCACAACTGCGATCTCGGCCCGCGCTTTGCGCGCCGCCGCGGCCAGCGCTCCCACATTGCGGTTCGCCGTGAGCGCAACGACCGAAAACTCCGGCGAGCCCTGCCCGCCCGATGCCATCACATCGAGCGCCGAGACGCCGATCGATCCCGACGCGCCAAGGACAGATACGCGAACAGTATTGGTCATTGCGCCCCTGCCGTTGCGAGCGACGGCGCCAGCGCAGGCATGAAACGGATGACCAGCGCCGCAGCAACGGTGGCGGCCATCAGCCCATCTAGTCGGTCCAGCACGCCGCCATGCCCCGGGAGGAAACCGGACGTATCCTTGACCCCGTAGAGGCGCTTGAAGCGCGACTCCAGCAGGTCGCCAAGCTGCGCCACGATCGACAGCGCCAGGCCGAACACCAGCCAGTGCGCAAAATCACCGTCGCCCGCCCGCGCCACCGCCGCGCCCGCCAGCCCCGCACACACCAGCGCGCCAATGGCGCCCGTCCACGTCTTGTTCGGGCTGTCCTTTGGGCTCAGCAATGGCCCGCCAAATCCCCGTCCGGCAAAATACGCGCCCACATCCGTCGTTACGACGATCGCCAGGATGGCCAGCAGCAGCAGATGCCCGTTTGGCGTCATCTCCCGGATCCAGACGAAGCAGCCAAACGGCAGGCTGGTGTAGATCGCGCCAAACGCCATCGAGCTGATCGACCCCTTGCCGATATGCGCCAGCCCGCTCGCCACAGCGCACCCAGCCAGCGCCGCCAGCGCCACCGCCTCGATCCCGCGCGTCGCGAGCAGCACGGCCGCTGCAGCCGTCACTCCCAGCGTCGTGTACTGCGCCCAGCGCACCCAGCCCGTTTCCGCCTGCGAGGCCATGCGCGTCCACTCGAACGCCGCCAGAACGCCGCACGCCGCCGTCGCTGCCAGCAGCCAGTACCCCCCGGCCCACACCGCCCAGACGCCCATCGGCGCAAGCACAGCTGCGCTGACGACGCGGAGAATAATCTCGCGCCGTCCGCCGCCCTTCGGACCGCCCTCAGGCGCCGAGGCCGCCAAATCGTCTGTCGCGACGTCTGAACGCATCAATCGCCTTCTCGAGGCTCTCCTTCGTGAAATCCGGCCACAGCTGGTTGATGAACATCAGCTCGGCATACGCCCCGCTCCACAGCAGGAAGTTGCTGAGCCTGACCTCACCGCTGGTTCGAATGACAAGATCCGGATCGGGCGAATCCGCCGACCAGATCATCCGCGAGATCATCGCCTCATCGATCTCGTCCGGCATCAGCGTGCCAGCCGCAATCATCCGGCCTATCTCGCGCATCGCCGCAACAAGCTCGCCGCGCCCGCCATAGTTAAAGGCGATGTTCAGCGTCAGACGCGTGTTGTCCCGCGTGGTGCGCACCGCATCGTCGATCAGCTCGAGCAAGTCCTCGCTCAACCCCTCGCGCGAGCCGATGATCCTGATCCGCACGCCGTCCTTGTGAAGCCGCGCCAGGTCCCGCTTCACGAACATGCGCAGGAGATCGAACAGCGCATCGATCTCCGACTGCGGCCTGTTCCAGTTCTCGGTGGAGAACGCATAGACGCTGAGATGCCCCAGCCCGAGATCACGCGCCGCCTCCACGGCGAGCCTTAGCGCATCCACGCCAGCCTTGTGCCCGAATGCCCGCGGCATTCCCCGCGCCTTCGCCCACCTGCCATTCCCATCCATGATGATGGCAACGTGCTTCGGCGGCGACCGCAGGGTCGCCACGTCCACATCCGTCGAGGAGGGCTTGGGCTCGCTCACACCTGCATGATCTCTTCGGCTTTGTGCTTCAGCAGGTCGTCGATCATCTTGATGTGCGTATCCGTCACCTTCTGCACGTCGTTCGAGCGGCCCTTGGCCTGGTCCTCGCTCAATCCGCCGGCCTTCTCGATGCGCTTGATCAGCTCCATCCCGTCACGCCGCACATTCCGCACCGCTACGCGAGCGCTCTCGGCGAACTGCCCTGCCAGCTTCTGCAGTTCCTTGCGCCGCTCCTCGCTGAGCGGCGGGATCGGGATGCGCAGCGTCTGCCCGTCGGTGATAGGGTTCAGCCCCAGCGGCGCCTCGCGAATGGCGCGATCGACAGCGCCCACAACGCTCTTGTCCCACACACTCACGCTCAGCATCCGCGCATCCGACGCCGACACCGACGCCACCTGGTTGATCGGCGTGGGCGTGCCATACGCCACCACCACGATCGTATCGAGCAGATGGATCGAGGCGCGGCCCGTGCGCAGGCCGCTGAATTCTGTCTTGAGCGACGCGATCGCGCCGTCCATGCGCTTCTCGACTGTCTTGAGGTCGAAGGTCTCGGGCATCGCTTCCCTCTCCTACTTCTTTTTGCCGCTGATCACGGTCGACACGCCTTGCCCCGTCAGCACGTTCCTGAGGCCGCCGCGGTCACGGATCCGGAAGACCACGATCGGAATCTTGTTTTCCTTGAGCAGGCTGATGGCGGTCGCATCCATCACCTTCAGCTCCTTCGACAGCACTTCCATGTAGTCGAGCGTATCGAACCGCGTCGCGTCTGCATCGACCTTCGGGTCCGACGTATAGACACCGTCGACCTGCGTGCCCTTCAGCATCGCATCGCAATTCATCTCCGCCGCGCGCAGGGCCGCTCCCGTATCCGTGGTGAAGAACGGATTGCCCGTGCCCGCCGCGAAGATCACGACGCGGCCCTTCTCCATGTGCCGAACCGCACGGCGGCGAATGAACGGCTCGCAGATCGACATCATCGTGATGCCCGACTGCACCCGCGTCGGGACGCCGAGGCTCTCCAGCGAATTCTGCATCACCAGTGCGTTCATTACGGTCGCCAGCATGCCCATGTGGTCGGCCTGCGCGCGCTCCATGCCCGCATCCACGCCCCACTTGCCGCGCCAGATATTGCCGCCGCCGATCACAAGACAGATCTGGCAGCCCAGCTCGATCGCGCCCTTGATCTCTTCGGCATACTTCGTCACCGCCGGAACATCGATGCCGTAGCCCTGCTCTCCCATGAGGGCCTCGCCTGATATCTTCAGGAGCACCCGTTTGTACTTGAGATCAGCGTGGTCGGTCATCTTGCCTGCTCCACCGCCCTTTTGTGTGGACGGCCCGGACGCATGACACGCCGGGCCGCCAGACTCTACCCGCGAATACGCGGATTCCGCAAAGGCTTTACGCTTTCGGCTTCGCGAAGGACGCAACTTCCGCCGCAAAGTCGGACGTGGCCTTTTCGATGCCTTCGCCCACTTCGTAGCGGATGAAGCCCTTCAGCTTCACGGGCGTGCCGAATTCCTTGGCGTGCTTCTCGATGAAGCCGCCCACGGTCACGTCCGGGTCCATCACGAAAGCCTGCTCGATCAGCACTGATTCCTGATAGAACTTGCGGATCCGGCCCTCGACCATCTTCTCGATGACGTTGGCTGGCTTGCCCGACTCGGAGGCCTGGGCGGTCAGGATCTGCTTTTCCTTCTCGACCACGGCCGGATCGAGTTCCGCCGTCGTCGCGGCCAGCGGCTTCGCAGATGCAACGTGCATCGCAACCTTGCGGCCGAGGTCCATCAGGCGGGTCTTGTCGGCGGTCGATTCGAGCGCGACCAGCACGCCGATCTTGCCCATGCCCTCAGCGGCCACGTTGTGCAGGTAGGACGCGACAACGCCATCGCTGACCGACATCGCATCCGCGCGGCGCAGCGTCATGTTCTCGCCGATCTTGGCCACAAGACCGACCAGCATCTCGCCGATCGTGTTGCCTTGCGACGACTTGGAATGCAGCGCCTTGGCAGCATCGCCGCCATTCGCCAGCGCCGCGCCGGCGACTTCACGCACCGCAGCCTGGAACTCGGCATTCTTGCCGACGAAGTCGGTTTCGGAGTTCACCTCGACAAGGGCCGCCGACGTGCCGCTGGAGGCGAGACCGACCAGGCCCTCGGCCGCGATGCGGTCAGCCTTCTTGGCGGCTTTCAGGATGCCCTTCTCGCGCAGCCAGTCCCCTGCCGCTTCGATATCGCCGTTGTTTTCGACGAGCGCCTTCTTGGCGTCCATCATGCCTGCGCCGGTCTTGTCGCGCAGCTGTTTTACGAGCGCGGCGCTGATCTCAGCCATGTCATGTCTCCTGAGTTCATCCCTGTGGCCGCGGTTCGAAAACCGCGCTCCGCAGGCTGGTTCAAACTGTCCGTCGCAAGAGCGGCATGCCGGCGCACTGTGCCGCCGGCATGTCCGCAATTGCGTTACTGCGCTTCGGCCGTCGCCGTTACGGCCAGCGCCGGTTCGTTGACTTCGGCGCGGGCGCCTAGGTCTTCGCCCGAGGCCATCGACGAATCCGACATGCCGTCAAGAACGGCGTCGGCAATGAGGTTGCAGTAGAGCTGGATGGCACGCGCGGCGTCGTCATTGCCCGGGATCGGGAAGTCGACTTCCTGAGGGTCACAATTGGTGTCGATGATCGCAACAACCGGAATGCCCAGTTTGCGGGCTTCCTTGACGGCGATCGCTTCCTTGTTGGTGTCGATCACGAACATCAGGTCCGGCAGACCGCCCATGTTGCGGATGCCGCCAAGCACGCGCTGAAGCTTGGCCTGCTCGCGCTGGAGACCTAGAAGTTCCTTTTTCGTAAGACCGGTCTCGCCACCAGCCTGCAGCATGTCGTCGAGATCGCGCAGGCGCTTGATCGAGTTCGACACGGTCGCCCAGTTGGTCAGCGTGCCGCCGAGCCAGCGATCGTTCATGAAGTATTGCGCGCAGCGGCCAGCGGCCTCCGCGATCGCATCGGCGGCCTGGCGCTTCGTGCCGACGAACAGCACGCGCCCGCCCTTGGCGGCCGTCTCGCGAACCTTCACCAGCGCCTGGTGCAGCAGTGGCACGGACTGGGAGAGGTCGATGATATGGATGCCGGACCGTTCGCCGAAGATGAACCCCTGCATTTTGGGGTTCCAGCGGTGAACCTGGTGTCCGAAGTGTGCGCCAGCTTCAAGCAATTGACGCATGGAAAAATCGGGAAGTGCCAATGTAGTCTCCTGATCCGGTTGGCCGCCGCGGACAGAACAGGCTTGCGCCCGCACCGGAATGGGTCCGCGTGTCGGAATGGCGCGCGTTATACCCGTATTTCCGGCTCCGGCAAGCTTTCCGGCTTACTGCGGCTGCCAGCACCAGCCCTCCCACACCAGCCTCCACCAGAGCCGTCAGGTTCTGGACGCCAGATTTTGGCTGTCATTCGAGCAGATTCAAAGCACTACACCGATAAAGCCCGCCGTTTCCCGACACGTGCGTCGCCCCGCATGGAGGACGGCCCTACACCGTTCAACAGCGCAGGGTGGATGCAGGCGAGCGTGAAGAGCCTCTCGGACCAACGTGACGGGGCGATTTTACAGAAACTGGTCCTAAACAGGCAGGCCCGCACGCCGGCAGCCTCAACGGCGCCAAGCGGATGACATGCAGGCCGCTGTGCGCAGGCTGCCGCTCAACACCTGCCGGGGAGGCGGGATCTGCGAACCCTTCTGTCTACCGGCAGCTTCGCCCACAAGCGGAGACCCAGAGAGACAGAATCACAGGCGGTTCACACCGGCCAGAAGGAGAGCGCGTGTCCGGCCCCTAAGCCGCTGCCGGCCGCACCTGGTTTACGCCCGGCACCGACTTGAACGCCTGCATCGCGACGAAATCCACCGGGTACTTGCCCTCAAGCGCAATCGTCACCACCCGATCGCCCTCGACCGGTATCTCCAGATGGATCGCCCCCAGCGCGTTCTGCGATGGCGACTTCTTCAGCCCCTCCGCCACGCTGGCAATCCGCCCAAGCGGCGCATCCGGCGCCAGCCGCACCAGCAGCGTCTCGTGCGCACCAATGGATGCCTTGCTCAGCTCCTTCACGCTGTCCATCGAGAAGCGAAGCTCCTCCTCGACCTTCCGTACGCGGACCATCACCAGAACCCGTCCACCGACCTCCAGCGAGTCGCGCGAGCTCTGCAGCAGGTCATCATTCACGAACAACTCATACTCACCCGAAGGATCAGACAGCGTGACGATTGCAAACTTGCCCCCGGCCTTTGCCGGCTTCTCGACCCGCGCCCGGATCACACCGATCATCGTCAGCATGTTCCGCTCGCGTCCCACGATCTCGCGCTCCGCAGCCAGCGTCACGCGCGACCGCATGGTGCCCAGCAAGTCGTCCAGCGGATGTCCCGACAGGAAGAACCCAACACTCGCCAGCTCATTGTCGAGCCGATCGGACTCGCCCCATGCCGGCGCATCCGGGAGGCGCATCGCCTGCTTCGGCTGGTCGCCGAACAGGCTGACCTGATTGGAACTGCGATCCTGCTCTGCCGCTGCCGCAAGCGCCGATAGCACGGGCGCCGCAGCAAACGCCCTCGCCCGGTTCGGCTCGATGGGCGTGAACGCCCCCGCCTTTGCCAGCGCCTCGAAACACCGCCGGTTCACCAGTCGCGGATCGACGCGCTCGGCAAAATCCTGCAGGTCCTTGAACCGCTCCGTCTGCCGCGCCACTTCCACAGACAGCATCGCCGGCTTGCCCACGCCCTTGATGGCGCCCAGCGCATACCGGACGCTCTCGTTCTCGACCGTGAAGTCGGCGCATGAATGGTTTATGTCCGGCGGCAGCACCGGCACCCCCATCCGCCGCGCTTCCTGGAAGAACACAGCCAGCTTGTCGGTGTTGCCCGCATCCAGGCTCATGGATGCAGCGAGGAACTCAACCGGGTGGTTCGCCTTGAGCCACGCCGTCTGGTAGGTCAGCAATGCGTACGGCGCAGAGTGAGATTTGTTGAAGCCGTAGTCCGCGAACTTCGCGCAGGCTTCAAACGTCATGTCGGCATCGGACTCCTTGATGCCTTTCTTCAGCGCGCCTTCCATGAAGCGCACGCGCTGCTTGTCCATCTCGGCGCGGATCTTCTTGCCCATCGCTCGGCGCAGCAGGTCGGCCTCGCCAAATGAATAGTCCGCCATGTCCCGCGCGACCTGCATCACTTGTTCCTGGTAAGTGATGATCCCAAATGTCGGCTCGAGGATCGGCTTCAGCCAGGGCGTCAGCGTCTCAGTGTAGTAGGTAGTCTCTTCGAGACCCTTCTTCCGGTTGCAATAAGTCGGGATGTTCGCCATCGGCCCCGGCCGATACAGCGCCACAAGAACGATCAGGTCCTCGAACCTGTCGGGCACCATGTCGACCAGCGCCCGCCGCATGCCCTGGCTTTCAACCTGGAACACGCCGACCACATCGCCCTTCTGCAACATTTCATAAGTCTTCGCGTCATCCAGCGGCAGCCGCGCAAGATCAACAGTGACCCCCTTGTCCGCGATCATCTTGATCGCGCGATCGATAACGGTCAGCGTCTTCAGTCCAAGAAAGTCGAACTTCACGAGGCCGGCGGCTTCCGCCCATTTCATGTTGAACTGGCTGGCCGGGATGTCCGACCGCGGATCGCGATAGAGCCCGACCAGATCAACCAGCGGCCGGTCACCGATCACGATGCCAGCAGCGTGGGTCGAAGCGTTGCGATACAGCCCCTCCAGCTGTTGCGCCGTCTCGAACAGGTGCGCGACTTCCTCCTCGGCCTCGATCGCCTCGTCGAGCTTCGGCTCCATCTCCCGCGCCTCCGCGAGAGTCGGCGGCTTGGCGGGATTGAACGGAACGAGCTTGGCCAGCTTGTCGACCTGATGGAAGGGCAGCTGCAGCACACGCCCCACATCGCGCAGGACGGCCCGCGCCTGCAGCGTACCGAACGTGATGATCTGCGACACGCGATCCGCGCCATAGCGCTGGCGCACATACTCGATCACTTCGCCGCGCCGTTCCTGGCAGAAGTCGATGTCGAAGTCAGGCATCGAGACACGCTCAGGATTCAGGAAGCGCTCGAAAAGCAGTCCAAACCGGATCGGATCAAGGTCGGTGATCGTCAGCACCCACGCGACAAGCGAACCGGCGCCCGACCCCCGACCCGGCCCGACGGGAATGTCATGCGCCTTCGCCCACTTGATGAAGTCCGCAACGATCAGAAAGTAGCCCGGAAACCCCATCCGTTCGATAATGCCCAATTCGTAGGCCAACCTGTCCTCGTAGACGGACACCTCGGCCGCAGGCTGCACGATCTTGAGCCGCGCCTTCAGCCCCGCCTCGGCCTGCAACCGCAGTTCCGCCGCCTCATCCCGCCCGCGCCCGGTGTCGAACGGCGGCAGGATCGGCTTGTGCTTGGTCGGCCTGAAGGCACAGCGCTTCGCGATCTCGACCGTCGACTCCAGCGCCTCCGGCAAGTCCGAAAAGGCAGCCATCATCTCGGCCGGCGACTTGAGATATTGCTGCGGCGATACGCGCGGTCGATCTGCCTGGCTCACATAGGCCGAGTTCGCGATGCACATCAGCACGTCATGCACGGGGTGCTGTTCAGGCTTCGCAAAGCGCACATCGCACGTCGCAACCAGCGGCAGGCCGAGCTCATAGGCGAGTTCAACCATCACGCCTTCGGCAGCGGCCTCCTCCTGGATTCCGTGCCGCTGCAACTCGACATACAGTCGATCACCGAATGCCGCGTACAGCTCCTGCAGCCGCGCACGCACTTCGGGGACCTTTCCGGCCGCCGCGCGCCGGTTCAGCAGCCCACCCCCACCACCCGTCAGGCAGATCAGCCCGTCAGAATGTTCGATCAGGGTCGCCAGCGACACCTGGTTGTCACTGCCGGCCGGCGTAAGGAACGAAGCCGACGAAAGCTTCATCAGGTTGCGATAGCCGGCCAGGTTCTGCGCAATCAGCGCCAGCGAACCCGTTTCGCCCGAAACGCCAGGCTCAAGGATGGACAGCGTCAGTCCAGTGATGGACTGCACGCCCTGCTCTGTCAGCGCATCGGCAAGCTCGAGCGCGGCAAACAGGTTGGCGTCGGTGACCGCAACGGCAGGCACTGCATTCGCCGCCGCCCACTTCGCCAGATCCTTCGGGCGGATCATGCTCTGCAGCAGCGACAGCGCCGTCCGCACGCGCAGGTGGATGAAACGTGGCGCTTCCGTCATCTCAGGCCTCGGTCGGTCAGGCCGAACCTAAACCTGCTCGGCTCTCGCCGGCGCAGGCTCAAGTCTGCCCTCGTGGAGCGTCAGGACGCGGTCCATCACGCTTGTCAGTTCCACGTTATGGGTCGCGACGAGGACCGCCACCCCTTCCTGCTTCGCAATGTCGAAAAGGTTCTGGAAAACCACGCGGGATGTGTTCGGATCCAGGTTCCCCGTCGGCTCGTCCGCAATCAGCACCTTCGGCCGATTGGCCAACGAACGCGCGATCGCCACGCGCTGCTGTTCACCGCCGGAAAGCTGGCCAGGACGATGGTGATCACGCTCGACCAACCCCATCTGCCGCAACAGCTCCTGCCCGCGCTTACGGGCCTTGCCGCGCGACATGCCGTTGATCATCAGCGGGGCCGCCACATTGTCGACGGCGTTGAGTTCCGGCAGCAGGTGGTGGAACTGATAGACGAAGCCCAGTTGCATACGCCGCGCCAGCGTTCGCGCATCATCCGACATCGTCAGCGCATTCTTCCCGTTGAACAGCACCTCCCCCCGATCGGGCTTCTCAAGCAGACCCGCCACGTGCAGCAGCGTAGACTTTCCGGAACCCGACGGACCGATCAGCCCGGTCATCTCGCCGGGACGCAAGTCGAGATTGATGCCGCGCAGCACGTGCAGAATCTTGTCGCCAGACTTGTACTGGCGCTCGACGTTCTTCAGCGACAGCACGGGCTGCACAGGGGAAGACGACTCCATCATCATTCGAACCTGAGCGCTTCAACCGGATTGAGCCGCGCCGCCCATAGGGACGGAATGACCGACATCAGAAGCGTGACGACAAAAGCCGCGCCGCCTACACTCGCAACCTCGGCCCATTCCAGCTTCGCCGGAAGCGCATCGAGCTGGTAGATGTCCGCCGGAAACAGCTCGGTGCCTGTGATGTATTCCAGAAAGTGCTGGATCGGCGCGATGTAGATCGCACACAGCACGCCGAGCACTACGCCCGTGCCAACGCCTGCCATCCCGAGAACCGTGCCCGACATCATGAAGATTCGAACCACGCCCGCGCGCGTCGCCCCGATCGTCCGCAGGATCGCAATATCGCGCGCCTTGTTTTTCACGAGCATCAGGACGCCAGTAATGATGTTCAGGGCAGTGATCACCACGACAATGAACAGGATCAGCCGCATCACATTGCGCTCGACAACCAGCGCCGTCACATAAGTGCCGTTGCGCTGGATCCAGCTCTGCATCACGTAGCGCTCTTCCGTCTCGAGCTGTCTGACGAATTCGTCAGCCGCATCCGGATCAGTAAGGCGCAACCCGACCACCGGATAGCCTTCGCCATAGCCGAACAGCAGCTTGGACGCTTCGATCGGCATGAAGACCACGCCACGGTCATACCGTTCATTGCCGACGTGGAAGATCGCCGAGACCGTATAGGTCTTCGTTCGCGGCGCAGTCCCGAGCACCGTGCGTGCGCCGTTGGACTGCGTGATGGTCACCTTGTCGCCTACCCCGACACCGAGTTGGTAGGCAAACGCGCTCCCCATCACCAGATCCTGCGAGAGGGAGCCGTCATCGCCGAAGCGGTCGAGGGACCCTTGTCCAAGCGTTCCCCGCGGGGCCGGTTCGGTAGGATTGTCGCGCACGCGCTGCCCCGCCGCGACACTATCGGCGATGAGATGGTTCTTGCGCAGGTCCTCGGGCCGCACGCCCCGCACCTGCACCGCATCGCTGCGGCCATAAGCCGACAGCAATCCAAGGCCCTCGTGAAGAGGCTCGACATTCTCCACTCCCGGCCGCTGGCGGAGCTTGACCATCAACTCATCCACCGTACTCAGCGGCACGCCGCGCGTATCGATGAAGACGTGCGGCTCAAACCCGACGATCTTGGAGATCAACTCGAGCCGGAAGCCGTTCATGATCGACATTGTGAGGATCAGCGCCCACACGCCGAGCGTGATGCCGACGACCGACACAACTGAGATGAACGCCAGGCCGCCATGCTCGCGCTTGGCGCCCAGATAGCGCAGCGCCAGCATGCGCTCGAAGGGGCCGAAGGGCCGCTCGACGACCCGTTGATCCTTGACCGCGCTCATCTGGCTTATGCCTTCCGGCCGGCAAGATAGCGGTTCAGGGCGGCTTCCAGCGTCATTTCCTCGCTGCTGCCCGCCTTGCGGTTGCGGTACTCGACCACGCCCGCCTTGACGCCCTTGGGCCCAACCACGATCAGGTGCGGCACGCCGATCAATTCCATCGTCGAGAACTTCGCGCCCGGACGCTCCGCGGTGTCATCATACAGCACGTCAACCCCCGCCGCCTGAAGTTGCGCATACGCACTCTCGCAGACTTTGGTTACGTCCGCATCGTCAGCGCGCAAGCTCACCACCGCCGCCTCGAACGGCGCCACGGCCTCCGGCCAGATCACGCCCTTGTCGTCATGGCTGGCCTCGATGATCGCGCCGACCAGACGCGACACGCCAATGCCGTAGGAGCCCATCTCGGCCGGGATCGTCTTGCCGTCCGCGGTCGCGATCTCGGCCTTCATCGGCGCCGAATACTTCGTGCCGAAATAGAAGATGTGACCAACCTCGATCCCGCGGGCCGACAGGCGTCGCTCGGCCGGCACATCCGACTCGAACTTCGCCGCGTCATGCATCTCCTCGGTCGCAGCGTACAGCTTCGTGCGCTTCTCGACCTCAGGCAGCAGGTCCTGATGGAAGTCGAGATCAGCGCCCGGCGGCGGCATGTCGACCAGCGCGCTGTCGCAGAACACGGCGCTCTCGCCCGTCTCTGCCAGCACAATGAATTCATGGCTCAGATCCCCGCCGATCGGGCCGGTGTCGGCGCGCATTGGCACGGCCTTCAGGCCCATCCGGTTGAAGGTGTTCAGATAGGCGCAGAACATCCGGTAGTAGGCCTGCCGCGCCGCTTCAGGCGTCGCATCAAACGAATAGGCGTCCTTCATCAGGAACTCGCGGCCGCGCATCACGCCGAAACGCGGACGCACCTCGTCCCTGAACTTCCACTGGATGTGATAGAGATTGAGCGGCAGCTGCTTGTACGAGCGGACATAGGTCCGAAAGATGTCTGTGATCATCTCCTCATTCGTCGGCCCGTAGAGCATCTCGCGCTCGTGGCGGTCGGTGATGCGCAGCATCTCCTTGCCATAGGCGTCGTAGCGGCCGGACTCACGCCAAAGATCGGCGGACTGGATCGTCGGCATCAACAGCTCGACAGCTCCGGCGCGCTCCTGCTCCTCGCGCACGATCTTCTCGATCTTGTGCAGCACCCGCATGCCCAGCGGCAACCATGAGTAGATGCCCGCGCCGTTCTGCTTGATCATGCCCGCCCGCAGCATCAGCTGGTGCGAGACGATCTGCGCATCAGCGGGCGCTTCCTTGAGCACAGGCAGGAAATACCGGGAAAGGCGCATTGACGGTCCTGAAAGGGGTGCAGACGATGTCAGGCTGATAGCCGCCAAGGCCTGCCCGCGCAATGAGGCCGGACTTAGGCCTCGGCGCGCCTAAGTCCTTGTGGCCATGAAATCCAGCCAGTGCATCTGGAGCGCCAACCATAGCAGGAAGGTGACCAGCGCCGCCCCCCCTGTCGCAATGGCGATCTTCCGGCCCCAGCGAACCCCGACCGGGGCCCCGCTCTCCGTCCCGGGAATCACTGCCCCGGCTTCATGCTGGCTCTGGGTGCCCGCGGACAGCGTCGGCAGGAATATCACCCACCACGACATGAAGAATACGACGAAGGCTTCAAATATCCCCATGGGCCTAGTGGTGACCTTTCGGCGTTTCCATCAACTCGATCAATACGCCGTCCGAGTCCTTTGGATGTATGAAAATTACCAGGGTTCCATGCGCCCCGATCCGCGGCTCGCCCAGCACCTTGGAGCCCTTGGATTCCATGTCGGCCTTGGCCACATGAATATCCGGCACCTCGAAGCAAACATGGTGCTGTCCGCCTTTCGGGTTCTTTTCCAGGAAATTGATGATCGGCGACTTTTCCCCCAGCGGCTCGATGATCTCGAGCTGCGTGTTCGGCAGGTTCACGAAGCCGACCCGCACGCCCTGCGCCGGCATGTCGAAGGGCTGCACGAATTCCGTCGCGCCGTAGAGATTGCGATAGGTCTCGAAGGCCTTCTCGATCGACGGCACGGCGATACCGATATGGTTGAGGCGACCGATGGTCATGGCGTCCAGTCTCCGGGTCTAGATCCTGTGTATCGTCACATCGACAAGCGGCCGCTTGCCGAAATGCTGCTCGGCGGCGCGGCGCACGGCGCGCGTCAATATCTTCTCGATCTTCTCGTCGTCGTCAAAATCGCCACGCTTGAGTTGCTGCACGGCATTCTCTGCGGCCTCATCGAGCGGTTCAAGCGACTCGTCCGCCGGGCGCCCATCAGCCTCCGAGAAGCCTCGCGCCACGATGATCGGCCCATCCTCGACGCGCCCCTTCGCGATAACGACGCTGACAGCGAGATGGCCATTATACGCCATCTTCTTCCGCTCCCACATGCCGCCCGCCTTGTCCGAAGTCAGCACTTCGCCATCGACGTGGAGCCGGCCGGCGGGAACCTGATCGATCACTTCAACAGGGCCAGGCGCAAGGCGGATGATATCGCCGTTGTCCGGCGTGATCGCCTCCGGAACCTGCAGAGACCGCGCAAACCGTGCATGCTCCATCAGGTGGCGCCGCTCGCCATGCACTGGCACAGCAATCCGCGGCTTGGCCCACAGATACATCCGCCGCAGCTCGTCACGGCACGGATGACCCGAGACGTGGATGTCGAACTGGCGATCCGTCACCAGCTTGACGTTTCGCTCCGCCAGCATGTTCTGTATTGCAGCAATGGAGCGCTCATTCCCTGGAATGACGCGCGATGAAAAAATCACCGTGTCGTCCGCTCCCAGCTTCGCCGAAGGGTGATCGCCACGCGCAAGCCGCGCAAGCGCTGCATTGGTCTCGCCCTGGCTGCCGGTGCAGAGATAAAGGATGTTCTCGTGCGGCAGATAGGCCGCCTCATCTGGCGTGATGAACTTGAAGCCCTGCAGAAGGCCGACTGACTGCGCTGCACCAACGACACGGATCATCGAACGCCCCAGCAGGCATACCGACCGGTTATTCGCCCGCGCCGCTTCGCACGCCGACTGCACGCGCGCCACGTTTGACGCAAACGCAGTGATCGCAACACGCCCCGTCTGCTCCGCCACCGCACGGCGCAGCGCCTCGCGCGCCATGCCTTCAGATCCGGCCTCGCCTTCCTCGAAAACGTTGGTCGAGTCACAGACCATCGCGAGAATGCCCTCGCGGCCCAGCTCCTCGATTTTCGCCTGGTCGAAATCCTCGCCGATGATCGGATCCGGATCGATCTTCCAGTCACCCGTGTGCAGAACCATCCCGAGCGGTGTCCTGATCGCAAGACCATTGGGCTCAGGGATGGAATGCGTCAGCGTGATCAGCTCGACTTCGAACGGCCCGAACTGCCGCTTCTCACGCAGATCCATAATGTGGACCTTGGCCTCGCGGTCGAGCCCCCGCTCCTTGAGTTTTTCATTGACCAGATACGCCGTGAACGGCGTCGCATAGATCGGCGCCCGCAGCTTCGGCCATAGCCAGGCGATGGCGCCGATGTGATCCTCGTGCGCGTGCGTCAGGATGATCGCCTCGATGTCCGCCGCAAAGCCCTCAAGATAGACCGGGTCCGGCATGATGAGATCGACGCCGGGCGTCGTGTCGTCGCCAAACGTCACGCCTACATCGACGATGATCCAGCGCCGGTTATCGGGCGGGCCATAGGCGTAGGCGTTCAGGTTCATCCCGATCTCGCGACAGCCGCCGAGAGGCGCGAAGATAAGCTCCGCACCCTTCATTTGAGCTCTGTGGCCGCGGTTGTGATGTTGCGATCGTACAGGATGCGCAGCCCCTTGATGGTTATGTCGCCGTCAAAATGATCTATGTTCTGCGCCGCGCCCTCGAACAGGGACGCGACGCCGCCGGTGGCGATGACGGTCATGGGTTGCCCATACTCGGCCTTGACCCGTTCCACCAGCCCATCAATCAGGTCGATATAGCCCCAGAACACGCCGGACTGCATGGCCGCGACTGTGTCGCGGCCGATCACATGGTCCGGCCTCTGGATCGCCACGCGCGGCAGTTTCGCCGCCGCCTCATGGAGCGCCTTCATCGAAAGGTTGATCCCGGGAGCGATGATGCCACCCTCAAAAGACCCATCGGCGCCCACGACGTCGAACGTGGTCGCAGTGCCGCTGTCGATCACGATCAGCGGCTTGCCCGGGTACGAACCATGAGCGCCGACTGCGTTCACGAGCCGGTCCGCCCCGACCTCGCTTGGCTTCGGGATGTTCACCTTCACGCCAAGGGTCACATTTTCGCCGATCACGAAGGGCTCGACCTTGAGATAACGTCGGGCAAAGTTACGCTGGTTGAACAGCGACTGGGGCACCACGGTCGAGATGATGCAGTCGTCGATCTGCGACAGGCTGAGGCCGTTGATCTCCATCAGCGTGCTCAACCAGACGGCATAGTCATCCGCCGTCTTGGTCATGTCGGTGGACGACCGCCACTGCGCCCGCCACGACTCCCCGTCATGCACGGCGAAGAGCGTATTCGTGTTGCCCGTGTCGATCGCCAGCAGCATGCTGCATCCCTTGCGGCTCAAGGCCCTGCAATACCAGCTAGCTCAATAGCGAGATTTCGCCCGCACGAACATGGGTCACCGACCCGTCGGGCAATCGCATGATCAACGCGCCGTCCTCGGCCAGCCCGGCCATCTCGCCGCTGACGCCGTTAACCTCAATGTGGCAACCGAGATAAGCCGCATTGGATAACCATTCAGCCCGCGTGGCCTCAAAGCCCTCGCTCAGAAGACCAGAGAGCCTTGCACGGAAGGACGCATCGAGAGCAACCAGCAGCTTAGCCGCTGTAATGCCTTCGCCGCCCGGCAGATTATTCAGGCATTCCGTGGGCCGATCTGACCGCTCAGGCGCAATCTCCACATTCACGCCGAACCCGGCCGCCATCCATAGCCTGCCGTGCAATGTGCCAGTCTCGATGAGAATGCCCGCGAGCTTTGCCGATCCGCTCAGCACGTCGTTTGGCCATTTGAGGCGAAGACTACCAGCAAGCACGCCGAGGATCCGCGCCGCCTCGACGACCGCAAGCCCCGCAGCAAACGACGCCAACGTGGCCTCCGTGGCAGGACGCGGGTAAGGCAGCAGCGCCGTCGCAAACAGGTTGCCCCGCGGAGACGACCACTGCCGGCCCAGCCTGCCCCGACCCGCCGTCTGCGCCTCAGTCACCAGCCAGCAAGGCCCGACATCGCCGCTGACCGCTCGCCGGCGCGCTTCCTCATTGGTGGAATCGATCTCGCCAAACCGGAGGACGGGCCAGGGGCTCGAAAGCAGCTCGACCGGCACCGCCCTAGCCGACGACAGCTTGAGCAGCGGCGCTCAAGAGGAACTGAATGCCTATGGTCAGGATCGGGAACACGATCAGCGTCGATATCGCCACGATGGCGGCGACCGAAGCGTCTGTCCGATCCATCGGCTCGCCCGCAGGCTTCATGAACATCGCCCACACCAGCCGCAGGTAGTAACCCAGCGAAACCACGCTCGCGAGCGCGCCGACCAGCACCAGCCACAACATGCCGGACTCGATACCCGCGGTGAACACCTGCAGCTTGCCCCAGAACCCGGCCGCAGGCGGAATCCCCGCGACCGAGAAGATGAGAACCAGCAAGCCCAGCGCGATACCCGGCTTCGTCTTTACCAGACCATTCAGGTCAGCGACCGTGTCAATCGCCTTGCCGCCCCGGCGCAGCGCAAGCACGCCAGCGAAGATGCCAAGCGTCGCGATGACATACAGCGTCATGTAAACCAGCACCGCCGCCGAACCCAACTCCGCCCCCGCCGCGATGGCGATCAGAGCAAAGCCCACATTCGAGATCGAGGAGTACGCAAGGATCCGCTTGATGCTATTCTGCATGAGCGCACCGAAGGCGCCAATCAGCATCGACAGCGCCGAGATGATCGCGATGATCATCTGCCAGGAGTCGATGTGCGGCCCGAACGCCACGAACATCACATTCGCCAGCAGCGCCACGGCGGCGATCTTGGGCGCCGTCGAGAAGAACGCCACCACGGCAGACGGCGCGCCCTCGTAAACGTCCGGCGTCCAGATGTGGAACGGCGCCGCCGACGCCTTGAAGGACAGACCGCAGATCAGGAACACGAGACCGAAGATCAGACCGACCGATGTCGGAGCCGATGCGATCACCTCAAACCCGGTGCCGCCTGAGAAGCCGTAGACCAGCGCCGAACCGTACAGCAGCAGGCCGGACGCCAGCGCGCCAAGAACGAAGTATTTGAGTCCCGCTTCTGCGGACATGATGCTGTCGCGCCTGAAAGCCGCCAGCACGTAGGACGAAAGGCTCAACGTCTCGATGCCGACATAGAGCGTCATCAGGTCGTTCGCAGACAACATCATGCCCGCGCCCAGCGAGCCGAACGTCACCAGCAGCGGATACTCATACCGCTCCATCTGTGCCGACTTCAGGAAGCCGCCCGACATGAACAGCGCAAGCGAAGCCATCGCGTACGTCACGCCTTTGGCGAACAGCGTGAACAGAGTCACGCGATACAGCCCGTTCGGTGAAAGCTCAGCGCTGGCAAAGGCCGAGATGGCCTCGCCACGTCCGAACTGCACGAACGCGGCAACGGAGGCAGCAGCCAGTGCAAGCGCGGCCAACAGCCGGAGCAAACCCGAAATCCTGTCGCCACCGATGGCGCCGAGAAGCAGCGCCGAAAGACCGAACGCGACGAGGATCGTCTCCGGCAGGGCGTTTGTGATGTCAGCGAGGAAATTCATGACCTGCCCCTACCGCCCGATCATCCGCAGGACTTCCATGGTCGAGCCTTGCGTGAGGTCGAACACGATGCCCGGGAAAACGCCGAGGCCCAGCGCGCTGATGGCCAGAAGGCCGAGAATGAAGAACTCCAGACCGGTAACGTCCTTGATGTCGAACAGCTTCTCGTTCGTCATCTCGCCGAACACGGTCCGACGATAAAGCGTCAGCATGTAGACCGCCGAGAAGATCACGCCGAGCGCGGCGCCAGCCGCCGCCCATGTGGACGCCTGGAAAGCGCCAACCATGGTCAGGATCTCGCCTACGAAGCCGCTCGTTCCCGGCAGGCCGACGTTGGCCATCGAGAACAGCATGAACAGCGCCGCATAGACCGGCATGCGATGCACCAGACCGCCATAGAAGGAAATCTCGCGCGTGTGCATCCGATCGTAGATCACACCCACGCAGAAGAAGAGCGCGCCAGAGATCACGCCATGGCTGATCATCTGGAAGATCGCGCCCTGGATGCCGGCCTCGTTGAACGAGAAGATGCCCAGTGTCACGAATCCCATGTGCGCCACCGACGAATACGCCACCAGCTTCTTGATGTCCGTCTGCCGGAACGCAACCAGCGATGCATAAACAATCGCGATAACGCTCAGCGCGAACATTAGCGGCTGGAACAGCATCGACGCTTCAGGGAACATAGGCAGCGAGAACCGCAGGAAGCCATAGCCGCCCATCTTCAGCAGAACCGCCGCCAGCACCACCGAGCCTGCCGTCGGCGCCTCGACGTGCGCGTCAGGCAACCAGGTGTGCACCGGCCACATCGGCAGCTTCACCGCGAAAGACGCGAAGAACGCCAGCCACAGCCACGTCTGCACCTCCGGCGGGAACAACAGAGCCCCGGTCTCCGGGTTGAGGCCCTCCTGCAGAACAACCACATCCGTCGTGCCCGCCACGATCGACATGTAGACCAGCGCGGCAAGCAGAAGCAGCGAACCGAGCAGCGTGTAGAGGAAGAACTTGAACGCCGCGTACAGCCGGTTCTTTCCGCCCCACACACCGATGATCAGGAACATCGGGATCAGGCCGCCCTCGAAGAACACATAGAACAGCACAAGGTCGAGCGCGCAGAACACGCCGATCATCAGCGTCTCAAGCAGCAGGAAGGCGATCATGTATTCCGCCAGCCGATCCTTGATCGAGGTGATCGACTGCAGGATGCACAGCGGCATAAGCGCCGTCGTCAACACGACCAGCGAGATTGCAAGGCCGTCGACACCTAGCTTGTAGGACGACCCGCCAAACCACGGCGCGGTGTCGACCAACTGATAGCCCACGACATTCGGATTGAACTGGCTAAGCGCAACGAGCGACGCCGCGAGGGTCACCAGCGACGTCACAATCGAAATGCTCTTGGAGGCGCTCGACGCCATATTGGCGCCGCCCACGACGCGAAGGCCCATGATCAGCATGGCGCCGACAAGCGGCAGGAAGGTCGTCAGCGTGAGGATCATCGGCCCGGTCATGCCTCAGCGCCCCTGAGAAAAGAGGACGAAGGCCACGAAGATCACGGCCGAAAGGAGAACCACCAGTGCGTAGTGGAAAATGTAACCGGTATGCAGCTTCGACAGCCCGCCAGCGCCCGCCTTGGCAAGGCCGGTCACGCCATCCGGTCCCATGCCGTCAATAATCTTCTTGTCTCCGACCTTCCAGAACAGGTCACCCAGCGCGGCCGTCCCTTTGACGAAAACGAAATTGTAGATCTCGTCGAAATACCATTTGTGCGACAGGAATGAGTGCATCGGCCCGCCGTTCGCCGCCATGCGACGCGGCACGCCCGGCGCCATCAGATAGAAGATGATCGCACCGATGAACCCCGTCATCGTCACCACGAACGGCGCCCAAACCACCCAAAGCGGCAATTCATGATGTTCTTCGGCATGCTCGGCCGCTCCGGCAGCAGCCGCATGCTCGCCACCGGCAGGAGCAGGATGAGCCTCCTCCGCGGCGGGAGCATGGCCTTCCGTGGCGCCATGTTTTTCGGTCGCCGCGCCGTACGGATGGATCCCCTTCGGGCCATACAGCGGGTCCGCCTCGCGAACGATCGCGCCTTGCCAGAACGCATCGGCCTTCGACGTGAGGAATTGTGGCTTGAAAACGAATCCCGCGAACACCGCTCCGATTGCCAGCAGCACCAGCGGAACAAGCATGATCCAGGGCGACTCATGCGCAGGCGCGCGTCCGTCCTTGGGCGCTGCGTGCGCGTGGTCATGTCCATGCGCATGGTCGTCGGCATGAGCATGGTCATCATGGTGCGCATGCGGATTCGGGCGATAGCGCCCCTCGAACGTCATGAACATCAGGCGCCACGAATAGAAGCTCGTCAGCAGTGCCGCTGCAATGCTGCACCAGAAGGCAAACGGCCCGAACGCGTCGTTCGATGCATAGGCGCTCTCGATAATCGCATCCTTGGAAAAGAAGCCTGCGAAGCCAAAGTCCGTGCCCGGAATTCCGAACCCGATCAGCGCCAGCGTGCCGATCAGCATCATGGCCCAGGTGAAGATCATCGGCTGGCGCACGCCCCCCATGAAGCGCATGTCCTGTTCATGGTGCATACCGTGGATGACCGAGCCGGCTCCAAGGAACAGCAGCGCCTTGAAGAAGGCGTGCGTGAACAGGTGGAACATCGCCGCACCATAGGCGCCAACGCCGGCCGCGAAGAACATGTAGCCCAGCTGCGAACAGGTCGAATAAGCGACCACGCGCTTGATGTCGTTCTGCGCCAGGCCGACCGTAGCGGCAAACAGGCAGGTCACCGCCCCGACGACCGTGATCATGCTGGAGGCAACATCGGCCACCGCATAGAGCGGCGACGCGCGGCAAACGAGGAAAACGCCAGCGGTCACCATGGTCGCCGCGTGGATCAGCGCCGACACCGGCGTCGGGCCTTCCATAGCGTCAGGCAACCAGGTGTGCAGGAAGAACTGGGCCGACTTGCCCATCGCGCCGATGAACAGAAGGATGCCGGCCATCTCCAGGCCCCAGACATGCACGCCCAGGAAGTCGAACGTCACATCCTGGATCGGCATGGCCGCAGCCTGCCCGATCACCTGAACCGGCGCATTGTTCGCAATCACCGCGAACACCGTGTCGAACTTGATCGACGAGAATTCCGTGATGCCGAACTGCGCGTAGTCCACGCCAGCCACCGGGTGAACCATCATGACAAGCGCCATGATTCCGAGCACGAAACCGAAATCGCCGACGCGGTTGACCACGAAGGCCTTGATCGCAGCGCTGTTCGCCGACGGCTTCTTGTACCAGAACCCGATCAGCAAGTAGGACGCGAGCCCCACACCTTCCCAGCCGAAGAACAGCTGGATGAAGTTGTCCGCCGTCACAAGCATCAGCATCGCGAAGGTGAACAGCGACAGATAGGCGAAGAAGCGCGCGCGATGCGGATCCTCGCTCATGTATCCGATCGAGTAGGTGTGCACGAGTGCCGAGACGCTCGTCACCACGAACATCATGGTCACCGACAGCGCATCGATACGAATAGCCCAGTCTGCGATGAAAGTGTCGACATTGAACCAGCGTGACAGAACGATCGTCACCGCGCCGCCGGATTGCCCGCCCAGCGACCAAGCGAAAAACTGCCAAGTCGCCAGCACTGCCGCCGAGATCACGATCGTCGTCGTGACGGCCATGGCGCCCCGGTCACCCAGGAAACGCTGGCCAAGGCCGGACACCGCGGCGGCGACGCCCGGCGCAAGCACGATGAAGATTGCCGCGATTTCCTGGAAGGTCACGCCTCTGCTCCCCTAACCGTGCAGCACGTTGACATCTTCCACCGCGATCTCGCCGCGGTTGCGGAAGTAGACGACAAGAATGGCAAGACCGACAGCCGCCTCGGCGGCCGCGACAGTCAGCACGATCATCGCGAACACCTGCCCCATGATCGTGCCGTTGAAGACGGAGAAGGCGACCAGATTGATGTTCACCGACAGAAGGATCAGCTCGATCGACATCAGGATGACGATGATGTTCTTGCGGTTCACGAAGATGCCGAACACGCCGATCGTGAACAGCGCCGCGGAAACCGCGAGATAGTGGCCAAGGGTGAGTTCTACGCCAGCCATGATCAGATTCCCGCTCTCATAGGCCCTGGCCCGGACGAACGTCCTTGAGCTCGACAGCATCCTTGCGTTTTCGCCCGGTCTGCTCGGCAATGTTCTGACGCTTGACGCTGGGCCGCGACCGCAGCGTCAGGACGATCGCGCCCATCATGGCGACCAGCAGCACGATGCCCGACATCTGGAACAGCAGAAGATAGTCCGTATAGAGCACGCGCGAGAGCGCCTCGGCGTTCGTCGGCGCGCCGGGGCTCGCGTTGAACGTCTCGCCGCCGCCGAACGTCGCCGCAGCAGCGACGATCCCGATCTCTGCGAGCAGCGCCAACGCAATCAGCGCGCCCACGACAAGGTAATTCTGGAAGCCCTGCTTCAGCGCGACGAAGTCGATGTCGAGCATCATGACCACGAACAGGAACAGCACCGCGACGGCACCCACATAGACAACGACCAGCAGCATCGCGAGGAATTCCGCGCCGATCAGTACCAGTAATCCCGCCGACGTGAAGAACGCCAGAATCAGCCAGAGCACCGAGTGCACCGGGTTGCGGGCTGCGACGACGAACAGTGCGGAAAGCACCACGATCGTCGAGAGGATGTAGAAAGCGATCAGCGCCACGGCCTGCCTTCCCTCTTACTGTTCAAACTAACTCGCCCCGGATGGGGCAGGTCAAAAGTCCCGAAAAGTCCGACTCGCCCCCGCAAGCCGCGCCCTTCTATCGATAGCGTGCATCCAGTTCCAGATTGCGCGCGATCTCGCGTTCCCAGCGGTCGCCATTCTCCAGAAGTCGTTCCTTGTCGTAGTAGAGTTCCTCGCGCGTCTCTGTCGCAAACTCGAAATTCGGCCCCTCGACGATGGCGTCCACCGGGCAGGCTTCCTGGCAGAAGCCGCAATAGATGCACTTCACCATGTCGATGTCATACCGCGTCGTGCGGCGCGAGCCGTCTTCGCGCGGCTCGGCCTCAATCGTGATCGCCTGCGCCGGGCAGATTGCCTCGCACAGCTTGCACGCAATGCAGCGCTCTTCGCCATTCGGATAACGGCGCAGCGCATGCTCGCCGCGAAAGCGCGGGCTCAGCGGCCCCTTCTCGAACGGATAGTTCACCGTGGCCTTGCGCGTGAAGAACTGGCGCATGGCGAGAAAGAACGCCCCGATGAAGTCCGTCAGAAGTGCGCCGCGAATGGCCTGGCCGATTGACATGGCTTACCTCGCCCCTCTGCGGTACTCGGGCCAGCTGATGCGACCGTCATTGTTTGCGTCGACACCCATCGGCAGCGTCACCGCCGCAAGTTCCGACGCTTCAAGATACCCGCTGTTGTCCGCGTCCATTGCATCGAAATCCGGTCGCCCCTGCGCGTTCATGAAAGTCGCGTAGCCGCCGATCAGAACCACAGCCACCAGCGACGTCGGCAGGAAGATCTTCCAGCCCAGCCGCATCAGCTGGTCATAGCGATAACGAGGCACGATCGCCTTCACCATCGCAAACAGGAAGAAGAAGAACGTCACCTTGACCATGAAGACGAGCAGGCCGCCGAGGCTGAGCAGCCAGTCCGGCAGATTCTCGGTTCCCGGGATCGGGACCGGCATGTGCCAGCCGCCGAAGAACAGGATGGTCAGCATCGCGCACATCAGCACGATGGAGACGTATTCCCCGATCATGAACATCAGGTACGGCGACGAGGAGTACTCGACCTGGTAGCCGGCCACGAGTTCCGACTCCGCTTCCGGCAGGTCGAACGGCGGGCGGTTCGTCTCGGCTAGAGCCGAGATGAAGAAGATCACGAACATCGGGAACATGACGAAGATCGTGGGGAATGCGAAAGCGTGCCAGTTCCAGATGCCACCATCCTGGTTCGCCACCACGTCGCTGAGGTTCAGCGAGCCGACCAGCAGCAAGACACTGACGATCACGAAACCGATCGACACCTCGTACGACACCATCTGCGCCGCAGAGCGAAGGCCGCCAAGGAACGGATACTTCGAGTTTGACGCCCAGCCACCCATGATGATGCCGTAGACGCCAAGCGACGAGATCGCGAACAGGTACAACACGCCGACATTGAGATCGGCCACTACCCACCCGGGCGCGACCGGAATCACGGCCCAGCCAACCAGCGCAAGCGTCAGCGTGATGATCGGCGCCAGCAGGAACACCGTCTTGTTGGCGCCGGCAGGAATGACGATCTCTTTCAGAATGAACTTCAGAAGGTCCGCGAACGACTGCAGCAGGCCAAACGGACCGACCACGTTCGGTCCCTTGCGCATCTGCACCGCCGCCCAGACCTTGCGATCGAACAGCAGCAGGAAGGCGATGCAAACCAGCATGATCAGAACGAGCGCAAGGATCTGCGCGACGGCGAGCAGGATCGCGATCACCAGGTCGTTGCCGCTAATCTCGAGGAGCTTTTCCATGCTTGCTCCTACTCCGCCGCAACGGCGGGGCTGACGCCCGCCGCAAGCTCGGCGCACTCCGCCATGGTCCGCGAAGCCCGCGCGATCGGATTGGTCAGGTGGAAGGCGCGGATCGGCGCCGTGAAGGCCGCGGAGGTCATCTGCCCGGCCGCGCCATAAGGCGGCGCAACCGACTCGCTGTGCCGGCCCGGCGCATAATCGAGACCGAGGAAGGTCGGATGATCCTTGCCCAGCTTCTCGCGCAGCTGCGCCAGTGAGTCATACGGCAGCGTCCTGCCCACATAGGCCGACAGCGCCCGCACGATGGCCCAGTCTTCGCGCGCATCGCCCTTCGGCGCCACGGCGCGCTGGGTCCGCTGCACGCGACCTTCGGTGTTGACATAAGTCGCCGACTTCTCGGTGTAGGCTGCCGCCGGCAGGATCACATCCGCCCGATGAGCGCCATTGTCGCCATGGCTGCCGATATAGATGACGTTCGCATTGCCGAGCTTCGACGTATCGATTTCGTCCGCGCCGAGCAGCAGCACAGTCTTGATATCCCCCGACTGCGCGCCCGCGATGATCCCGGCCACATCCCTGCCGCCAGCCGACGGCAGGAAGCCGAGATCGAGCCCGCCCACGCGCGCCGCAGCCGTGTGAAGCACGTTGAAACCGTTCCAGGCGTCCGTGAACGCGCCGACTGCATTCGCGAGCGACGAGACGGCATGCAGCACGGCCCCGCCATCGCCACGCATGAACGCGCCCTGCCCGACAATGATCAGCGGACGCTTGGCATTCGACATAGCATCAAACACCGGATGCCCGCTCTTGATCTCGCCCAGTGAATCCGGACCAGCGCCGACATACTGATAGTCAAATGTAAGGTCGACGCGCTCGCCAACGACCGCCACCGGAACCATGCGCAGCCACGCCCGGCGCAGGCGCGCATTCAGCACGGCAGCTTCCTTGCGTGGGTTCACGCCGATCAGCAGGATCGCATCCGCCTCATCCACGCCCATGAGCGTGGAGTTGAACAGATAGCTCTCGCGCGGCAGCTTCGATCCATCGCCCGCAAGTCCGAGCTTCACACCGTCCTGCCTGCAATCGATCGACTTCACACCCAGCAACGTCGCGAGGTCCAGCGTCGCCTTCATGCTCTCGGCGTCCGCAAGGTCGCCCGCGATGACCCCAATCGCGTCACCCGGAATCTTCAGCATCTCAGCCGCGCGCTTCAGCGCCTCGCCCCACGTGGCGGCATTGAGGGCACCGTTCTCCCGGACATACGGCTTGTCGAGGCGCTGGCGGCCAAGACCGTCCCACACGAACCGCGTCTTGTCCGAGATCCACTCCTCGTTGACCTCTTCATTGACGCGCGGAAGGATGCGCATGACCGTCGGTCCGCGCGCATCGACACGGATCGCCGATCCAAGCGCATCCATCACGTCGATGCTCTCGGTCTTGCGCAGCTCCCACGGGCGTGCATTGAACGCGTACGGCTTCGACGTCAGAGCGCCGACGGGGCAAAGATCAATCACATTGCCCGACAGCTCGGACGTCAGCGACTTTTCGAGGTAGGTCGTGATCTCCGCATCCTCGCCTCGATTGGCGAGACCGATCTCGTCCACGCCCGCCACTTCCGACGCAAAGCGAACGCAACGCGTGCACTGGATGCACCGCGTCATGATCGTCTTGACCAGCGGACCCATATACTTGTCGTCGACAGCGCGCTTATTCTCGGAATAGCGCGAGGCGGCGCGGCCATAGCCCATAGCCTGGTCCTGCAGGTCGCACTCGCCGCCCTGGTCGCAGATCGGGCAATCCAGCGGGTGGTTGATCAGCAGGAATTCCATCACGCCGTTGCGCGCCTTGATGGCGCGTGGGCTCTTGGTCGAAATCTCGTGCGGCGTCCCGTCCTTCTTGGGCGCCATGTCGCCCACCGTCTGCGCGCACGACGCAATCGGCTTCGGCGCGCCAACCCAGTCGACAAGACACATGCGGCAGTTGCCGGCGATCGACAGCCGCTCGTGATAGCAGAAGCGCGGGATCTCCGCGCCCGCGGCCTCGCAGGCCTGTAGCATCGTGTACGATTTCGGAACGTCTACCGTTACGCCATCGACGATCAGTTTGACGGTGTCGGTCATGCCCCTACTCCGCCGCCGTCAGCGTCACGCCCTGCACATGCGGCCGGCCCTGACGATAGTTGGTGATGCGGTCTTCGATCTCCTGACGGAAGTGACGGATGAGGCCCTGGATCGGCCACGCAGCGGCATCGCCCAGCGCGCAGATCGTGTGCCCCTCAACCTGCGAGGCAACATCCAGCAGCGTGTCGATCTCCGACGTTTCCGCCTCGCCCTTCACCATCCGCTCCAGCACACGCCACATCCAGCCAGTGCCTTCACGGCACGGCGTGCACTGGCCACAGCTTTCGTGCTTGTAAAAATACGCGATCCGAGCAATCGCGCGCACCAGGTCTGTCGACTTGTCCATCACGATGACTGCAGCCGTCCCGAGGCCCGACTTCACATCGCGAAGCGCGTCGAAATCCATCAGCACGGTGTCGCAGATGTCCTTCGGGATCATCGGTACGGACGATCCGCCCGGGATGATCGCTTTCAGATTGCCCCAGCCGCCCCGCACGCCGCCGCAATGCTCTTCGATGAGAGTCCGCAGCGGGATCGACATCTCTTCTTCGACATTGCACGGACGCTCGACATGGCCAGAGATGCAGAAGACTTTCGTGCCCGTGTTGTTCGGCCGACCAAAGCCCGCAAACCATCCCGCGCCACGTCGCAGGATCGTGGGCGCGACCGCGATCGACTCCACATTGTTCACTGTCGTCGGGCAGCCATAGAGACCAGCATTGGCCGGGAAAGGCGGCTTCAGGCGCGGCTGGCCCTTCTTGCCCTCAAGGCTTTCCAGCAGCGCCGTCTCTTCGCCGCAGATGTAAGCACCCGCGCCATGATGCGCATAGATGTCGAAATCCCAGCCCGACCCGCAGGCGTTCTTGCCGACCAGACCAGCCGCATAGGCTTCCTTGATCGCGTCCTCGAGCACTTCACGCTCGCGGATGTATTCGCCGCGCAGGTAGATGTAGCAGGCCTTCGCACGCATCGCGAAAGACGCAATCAGGCAGCCCTCGATCAGCAGGTGCGGATCGTGACGCATGATGTCCCGGTCCTTGCAGGTGCCGGGCTCGGATTCATCTGCGTTCACGACGAGATAGTGCGGACGGTCCTTCACCACCTTGGGCATGAAGGTCCATTTCAGTCCCGTAGGGAAGCCCGCGCCGCCACGGCCACGCAGGCCAGACGCCTTGATCTGGTCGCAGATCCACTCCGGGCCGAACTGCATCAGCTCCTTGGTGGAGTTCCACGCGCCGCGCTGCTTTGCAGCTTCCAGCCGCCAGTCATGGCGACCGTACAGGTTGGTGAAGATACGATCCTTATCGAGAAGCACGGTCTTGCTCCCTGGCTTCTCTCACGAGCCTGATGATCGCGGGAAGGCTGAAGCCGAGCCCGGCGAGCACGCCCGCTGCGATCCATACCCAGCTGCCTGTCAGAGACCACGCCAGCAGGCCCGCCACAAAGCACAGCATCTCCAGGATGCCGGCCCGCAGAAGCTCCGCTTTCATCGCCTTGCTGGGTTTGTAGTCCGTCATCGCGCCCCTCATGTCTGCGCCGGCTCTGGCGGTTTCGGAGCATTCGGAATGGCCGCCAGCGGCTTCGCGCGCGACCCATCAAACAAAGTCTCATCCGTCAGCGACGTCGCCTGCCCCTCGGGCGCGCTCGTCTGCCGCTTCACATAAGTCCCCGGCGCCGGCTCCTTGCCCGCCGCGAAATCGTCGATGATCTTTTCCAGCGTCTCGATCGTCAGGTCTTCGAAATAGTAGTCGTTTATCTGGATCATCGGTGCGTTCACGCACGCGCCCAGGCACTCAACCTCGACCCACGAGAACTTGCCGCTGCCCGACACATGGCCCTTCGGTCCGATTTTGCGTTCACAGAAATCCTTCAGGCGCTCGGCGCCCCGCAGCATGCACGGCGTCGTACCACACACCTGGAAGTGGTACTTGCCCACCGGCTCGAGGTTGAACATCGTGTAGAACGTCGCGACCTCGTAGACGCGAATGTAGTTCATCCCCAGCCGGTCCGCGACCGCGCGCAGCGCCGGCTCCGAAAGCCAGCCGCCATTCTGCTTCTGCGTGATCCACAGCGCCGGGATCACGGCAGACGCGCGACGCTCGGAGGGATACTTCTTCTCCCACCACGTGACCTGCTCTTCCGTCTCTTTGGAGAACGCGAACGGCGCATGATGTGCGGGATCGTGGAAACGGCGATGGCTCAACGGTCGACCTCCCCGAACACGATGTCGAGCGAGCCCAGCACCGCCGACACGTCCGCCAGCATGTGGCCGCGACACAGATGGTCCATCGCATGCAGGTGGGCATAGCCAGGCGCCTTGATCTTCAGGCGATACGGACGGTTGCCGCCATCGGTCACCAGATAGACGCCGAACTCGCCCTTCGGCGCTTCCACGCACGCATAAGCTTCGCCCGCGGGCACATGGAAGCCCTCGGTATACAGCTTGAAGTGATGGATCAGCGCTTCCATCGACGTCTTCATCTCTGCGCGACGCGGCGGCGCATACTTCGAGAACTCCGGCAGCACAGGCCCCACCGGCATCTTCTCGATGCACTGCTTGATGATCTTCACGCTCTCGCGCATCTCCTCAATGCGGCAGAGATAGCGGTCCCAGCAATCGCCGTTCTTGCCGATTGGAATCTTGAAGTCGAGTTCGGAGTAGATTTCATATGGCTCGGCGCGACGCAGGTCCCAGGCCAGGCCCGATCCGCGCACCATGACGCCCGAGAAACCCCACTGCAGCGCGTCTTCGACCGACACCACGCCGATATCGACATTGCGCTGCTTGAAGATGCGGTTCTCGGTGACCAGCGTCTCGAGATCATCCATGAACTTCAGGAACGGGTCGCAGAATTTGTGGATGTCCTCAACCAGCTCCGGCGGCAAGTCCTGGTGAACGCCGCCCGGCCGGAAATACGCCGCGTGCATCCGCGATCCGGACGCGCGCTCGTAGAACACCATCAGCTTTTCGCGCTCTTCGAAGCCCCACAGCGGCGGCGTGAGCGCGCCGACATCCAGCGCCTGTGTGGTGACGTTGAGGATATGCGAGAGCAGCCTGCCGATCTCGGAGTAGATCACACGAATGAATGACGCCCGGCGCGGAACCTCGATGCCCGCCAGCTTCTCGATGGCGAGGCAGTAGGCATGCTCCTGGTTCATCGGCGCAACGTAATCGAGCCGATCGAAATACGGCAGCGCCTGCAGGAAGGTCTTGTACTCGATGAGCTTCTCGGTGCCGCGATGCAGCAGCCCGATATGGGGATCCACCCGATCCACGATCTCGCCATCAAGATCCAGCACAAGGCGCAGCACGCCGTGAGCAGCGGGATGCTGAGGCCCGAAATTGATCGTGAACTTGCGGTCGTCCATCTCTTCGATGACAGAGGACTTCGAACGATCGAGGTGCGATTGATCGGCCATGACTATTTCTGGCCTCCCACTTTCTCGTCACCCGGAATGACCGCTTGCATGCCTTCCCACGGCGAGAGGAAATCGAAGTTGCGATACTCCTGAACCAGCTTCACCGGCTCATTGATCACGCGCTTCTGGGCTTCATCGTAGCGCACCTGCACACGCCCCGAGAGCGGGAAGTCCTTGCGCAGCGGATAACCTTCGAACCCGTAGTCCGTGAGAATGCGGCGCAGGTCCGGATGGCCCGAGAAAATCACGCCATACATGTCGAACGTCTCGCGCTCATACCAGTTTGCGACAGGAAACACCGCCGTCGCGCTCGGCACCGGCGTCGCCTCGTCCGTGCGCAATTTCACGCGGATACGCTGGTTCAGCCGCATCGACAGCAGGTGGTAGACGATCTCGAACCGCTCCGGATCGGTCGGATAGTCAGCGCCGCACAGGTCCACCAGCGTCTCGAACCGGCACTGGCTGTCCTCGCGCAGGAACTCCAGGAGCTTCACGATCCCGTCACGCTCGACCAGAACCGTCAGCTCGCCAGCCGAAACCGTCATCGACTTGATCGACTTCTGTGTCGCCTGCAGATGCGTCCGCAGTTCGGCAAGCATCGCCGGCCGGGAAGGAACAGCGCTCATCGTTCGATGCTCCCCTCACGCCGAATCTTCTTCTGCAGTTGCAGCAACCCGTAGAGCAACGCCTCAGCTGTCGGCGGACAGCCGGGAATGTAGATGTCCACCGGAACGATCCGGTCGCATCCGCGCACCACGGCGTATGAGTAGTGGTAGTACCCGCCGCCATTGGCACACGATCCCATCGAGATCACGTAACGCGGCTCGGGCATCTGGTCGTAGACCTTGCGAAGCGCGGGCGCCATCTTGTTGGTCAGCGTGCCCGCGACGATCATCACGTCCGACTGACGTGGCGAAGCACGTGGCGCAGCACCGAACCGCTCCATGTCATATCGCGGCATCGACGCCTGCATCATCTCGACAGCGCAACAGGCAAGCCCGAATGTCATCCACATCAGCGAGCCGGTGCGCGCCCAAGTGATCAGGTCGTCCGCCGCCGCAACGATGAAGCCCTTGTCCGCCAGCTCGTCGGAAAGCCCTTGAAAATAGGGATCGTTCGCCTTCACGAGCGCAGTCGATCCAGCTGATTTCGGTTCAGCCATCACTGCCACTCCAGCGCGCCACGGCGCCATTCGTAGACGAACCCGATCGTCAGGACGCCGAGAAAGCCCATCATCGACCAGAAGGCCGGAATGTTGCCCTCGGCGACCTGGAAGACCCACGGAAACAGGAACGCCACTTCGAGGTCGAAGATGATGAAGAGGATCGAGACGAGATAGAAACGCACGTCGAACTTCATGCGCGCGTCGTCGAACGCGTTGAACCCGCACTCATACGCAGACAGCTTTTCAGGATCGGGCTTCCGCGGCGCCAGCAGTGTCGAAGCCACGAGAAACAGACAGCTCAGCACGACGGCGACCGCGAGGAAAATCACGACCGGTAGATACTCAATGACGAGTGTCTCCACGCCTTGCATTTTAGCCCTCGGATCTATTTTGGTGGACGGCCTAGTCCGCTTTGACCCTAGAGGCAATAGAGCCTTCGGGCGCCGTCCCCAGTATTGGGTGAGCCGCGACTTTTCGGCCTTGTATCCGGGCGTTGCATGCTTCGTCACGCTGCGATGGAACGTCGCAACACCACTCTCAGAGGATGGGCCGCGCCTTGTCTCTTACCCACTGTGACAACAAACATTTGCGCCCCGCCGTCACAGGCATGCCATATGCAGCGTCATCGCGTCCGGCAGTCGATCGCTGGTCCTGACATTGAGGGACAGCATGGAATCACCCAGCTTGCCCCTGCGCTTCCAATTGATTCTGGGAAAGGCTGTCTCGTCGCCCCCATAGTCGTCTTTGAGCCAGGTTAGACAGGCGCCGATCCGCTGACCGATAGTTTTTTGCGCATGCTGGAAGGCGGGCTCGCCAGGGGCAAAGAAATCGAAGTGTGCCGTGTACTCCTGCCCCACCGCATGACTCGGCACATGCGGTGCTTCCTGCTGCAGGACCTTGAGTCCGAACGCCAGCTCCCGCCGCTTCTGCGTCATCGCAAGCAGTGTATCCTTGTCCGCCAGCCCAAACCCAGAGGCCAGCCCCGTGCTGATCGGATCCACGGCGCCCTTCGCGGTCGCGCAATCCCCTGTTTTGGCCGGTCCGAGCTGCGAAACTGCTCTTTGGGTCAGCCACCGACACATCCCCGGCGTCGCCAAACCTTCGATCAGCGCTATCGCGGGCGACTCGTGAACCCTGGTCAGCGATGGCGCGCCGAGCAGGTCCTGGCTGTCGATGCGCCGCGCCAGCTGCAGCCACGACCCCTAGACTCGAACGTCTCCGTCCCCCGCCAGCACCTTGATCTGCAGTTGGGCGGCGGCGCTTCCCATATCGGCGGCCTTCACAACCCAGCCGATCGCCGCTTGCCAGTTTGCCTGCCGGTTGATCGCCTGCGACGCCTGCGCCGCGGGTCGCTCGGCCGCTGCCACGCTTGCCGCGATCACGGCGCCTCGGAACATGGTGACAGCCGCGACTGGAGTGGCCGGGCTGCCGTCGGCCCCAACCAGCACGCGATTGACCCCAGCCGCCCGCGGGTCGGGCGCTTCGGCTCTGACTTAGTTGGGTTTTTCAGGGGCGGTGGTCGTCCGCGGCTACTTTTCGATACCTGGCGCGAGTGACGGGGCTCGAACCCGCGACCTCCGGCGTGACAGGCCGGCACTCTAACCAACTGAGCTACACCCGCGTACCGCAGGTATCGAAGGAAGGAGCGTTTATGCGTGGTCGCCCTGCCGGTCAAGCGCATTCGAGTAGTCCACCACCCGTTAACGACTGCCCATAGCCTGGTTCAGCACCAGCCTGTCGCCTTCGCGGACAAAGCCGATGTCCCCAAGCGCCTTTGCCGCCCCGGGCGTTGCATTGGCGACGGTGGCGGTCAGCTCCATGTCCAGATGCTGGCTGATGCTCAGTATCGCCAGCACATCCTCGCCAGTGGCCGCCTTACCGCCCGCCTGCACCTGCATGTGCCCACCCTCACATGTGACCGGGCCACGCAGCTCCGGCCCCACCCATCCCTGGATGTTCACCCTGGTGAGTGCGTCGGTCCACACCTCGCCTGATGCGGTCTCGCAAAGGCTGTCGACGAAGGTCACATTGCTGATCGCCAGCGTGAAGCGCCCGTCAGATCGCGCAAGCGCCGCCGGCATGCCCGGAACTAGCGCGGTGTTTCCGTCGAGCTTGAGATCCTTTACCTCCAACCCGCCGTTGGTGAGCCCATAAGCAAGGTTTGCAGTACCTGCAAAACCCTCGCGCGTAAGACCCAGCGCCCCTGCCGCCTTCCCGCTGAGCAGGGACATCAGGTCCGTCTTCACCGCGAGGTCGCCGATGAACTGGCTCCCGAGCGCCACTTGCGTCAGCTTGCCGTCCCACATGCTGCCGGACGCTGCCTTGAACTTGAAATCCGGAAACCGGCTCGCCGCCGTTTCGGCCGCGACGGACATCGGGACCAGCGCCGCGCCGCCCGCCAGCGCGGCGAGAAGGCCGACGACGGCGAAGATGAAGACACGCATGCAAGTCCCCTGAGACTGCTCCCGGAACGCGCAATCTACCGGCCGCATCTCCCGTGCGCCAGAGAGCGCCTACAGCAGCCCTTCGGCCCGCTTCGCGCCATCATTGCCCGAGAAGATGAGGGTCCGCGTCCGCTGCGCCAGCCGCACGTTTACGAGGTTGGTCTGCCCCTCGAACACATCGCGCAGGATGCCGTTCACGATCGACAGCGCCTTCGGCGGCGCTGCCAGCCTGCACTCCTGGTAGACCAGGATGGCCTCGCCCTCCATCTCCGCGCCCAGCGGCTGCAGTACGATCGCTTTCCCGCCGTCCATCATCGTGAACTGCTTCTCGATATACAGCAGAAGCTGGGCCTGGTTCTTGACCTGCGTGATGTCCACCGACTGCGCGCCTGTCGTCGCCGCGAGTGTCAGCTCCGCATCATGCGCATGCAGGCGGTGCGTGACTTCCAGCATCGACGACGCCGCGTTCCACATCACCGTCGTCAGCACGGTCTGCGCGCGATGCGCCAACGCCTCGGGCGCCAGCGCGACCGTAGCCACGCAGGCGCCGCCAGTCAGAAGCGCCTTCCTGCGCGTGATCCCGACCAGCAGCCTCACGCGTTGCTCCTCAGTTGTTCGGCGCGATCGGCGCCACTGGGCTTGCAGGTTGCGCCTGCTTCGCCTTCAGCTCCACCAGCGCGTCCGCCATCTGGTTCCTCATGCCGCTCTGATTGGAGCGATAGACGTCCAGCCGGCTCGGCGCGCTCTTCTGCGGGAAGGCGTTGTTCGAGCGAACCGCGTCGGCGATCTGATGCCGGGCGTCGAGCTCGATCGAAACCACCTTCTTCGTCTCGTAGAACATCTTCGAGACCTTATCCGAGTTCACGCGCCATATCTCCGCCGGGATCAATACATCCTTAGTCGTCCCATCCTCAAACGTGAAACGCAGCGGCAGCGGCGACACCAGCCCGCCACGGTTCTCGAAGTCCACGAAGTAGACATACGGATTGTCCCGCAGCGCCCGCTCGAACGCAGACTTCTCGGGTTCCTTCAGCCCTTCCAGGAAGTTCGTATAATCGTTCCGGTCCTTGTTGTTTGGCTGGAACTCGTCGCTCTGCGTGTAGAAATCCGCAGCATCCGGATGCGCCTGCATGTAGGTCGTCTGGCCCGCAGCGCGGTTGTCCAGCACCGTCACCGGTTCAGGCCGCGTCGCTTCGCGATACTCGCGCTGCAACTGGCCTTCCACGTCCGGATTCTTGGTCGAGAGCCGATACTCCCGCATGCCCGTCAGCGCGACATCGACGTGGTCCGTGGTGTAGAACCAGCCGCGCCAGAACCAGTCGAGATCGACAGCCGACGCATCTTCCATTGTCCGGAAGAAATCCGACGGTGTCGGGCGCTTGAACTTCCAGCGCTCCGAATACTGCTTGAACGCAAAGTCGAAAAGCTCGCGCCCCATCACCGTCTCGCGCAGCACGGTAAGTGCCGCAGCCGGCTTGTTGTAGGCATTGTTGCCGAACTGAACGACCGACTCCGAATTGGTCATGATCGGAACCTGGTCTTCCGACATCATGTACACGCCGATCTCGTCCAGCGAGTTCGGGTTGTTGCCGAGAATCGGGAACTTCTCGTCCCAGCGCAGCTCCGTCATCCACTCGAGGAACGAGTTGATGCCCTCATCCATCCAAGTCCACTGCCGCTCGTCCGAGTTGACGACCATCGGGAAGTAGTTGTGCCCCACCTCATGGATCACAACACCGATCAGGCCGTTGCGCGCATTGCGCGTGTACGTCTTCACGCCCGTTTTCTCGTCCTTCACCGGCCGATAGCCGTTGAACGAGATCATCGGATACTCCATCCCGCCACCCAGCCAGGTGTTGACGGAGATCGCGGTCGGATAGGGATAGGGGAAGGAGAATTCTGAATAGACATCGATCGTGTGCGCCACCGCCCGCGTCGAATACAGCGACCAGAGCGGATCGGCTTCCGTCGGGAAGAAGGATTGGGCCAATACGTCCTCGCCCTCGTCCTGGTCGACGCCCATCGCATCCCAGATGAATTTGCGGCTCGAGGCCCACGCGAAATCGCGCACGTTTCCTGCCTTCCAGCGCCACGTCCGCGTCGCCGTTGAACCTTCCTTCTCGTTCGCCAGCGCCTCCTCCGGCGTCACGATGTACATCGGCGCATCATACTTGCGGCGCGCCTGCGTCAGCCTGCTGCGCTGCTCCGCAGTCAGCACTTCATTCGGGTTCTGCAGCACGCCCGTCGCCGTGAGGATATGATCCGAAGGCACTGTGATCGCGACATCGTAATTCCCGAACTCGAGCGTGAACTCGCCCTGCCCCAGGAACTGCTTGTGCTGCCAGCCCGTGTAATCCGTGTAGGCGACCAGCCGCGGAAACCACTGCGCCTGGAAGAACACATAGGTGTCCGTGTCGCGGAAATACTCATACCCTGCCCGCCCCCCGAACAGCCCGTTGTCCACGATGTTGAACGCCCAGTCGATCTTGATCGTGGTTGACTGGCCCGGCGCCAGGGCACGCGGCAGGTCAATCCGCATCATCGTGTCGTTAACAGTATGGCGAAGCGCCCCGTTGCCACCGTCCGTCACCGACTGGATCTCGAAGCCGTGCGGCGTGTCCACATAGGACTGCATCTGCCGAAGCTGCCCGATCGACAGCCCATCGCCTGCCGCCCCCGGCGTCGGCTGCCGCGCCATCCGCCGCGAGGCCGAATCCTGCTTGAAGATGTTCTGGTCGAGCTGAAGCCAGACATAGTTCAGTGCATGCGGCGAGTTGTTGCGGTAGGTGATCGTCCCCGTCGCCGTGATCCGTTTGCGCGCTTCGTCCAGCGTCGCTTTGATCTGGTAGTCCGCTTGCTGCTGCCAGTATGATTCGCCCGGAGCTCCGGACGCCGTCCGATAGGTATTCGGCGTCGGCAGGTCGACTTCCAGCTGCCTGAACTTGTCGTCGAACTTGCCCTTGGTCTGCTTGTTGGCGTCGGCCAACGCGGGCCCAGCCGCCAGAATCGCCGCGACCAACGCCGCCGCCCACGCCAGTTTCATCCACTGCTCCCGGAAAAGTCTGCCCCGCTTTTACCGATAAGCGATGAGTTGTCACCGCGGCGTTGAAACAAACCGCAAACTCTCGCCCTGGGGGAAGTCCCGATGGAAAAGGAAAGGCCGGCTTCTTTCGAAGCCGGCCCAGTTGCACAGGAACAGAACCGCCGGGAACCATCGAGGGACATCAAGGCGTCCCGGCGGTGTGTGCTTGGTATAGGTGAGTGAGTCTGAACGCAGATTGAGGCGCTTGTTGTCCATAATTCAGGTGAAACAAATACGGGCAAGTGACTGGTTTCACGTCATATTTGTGGCTGAATCGCTCGGCAACAAGCCACGGCCTCAGCCTTGGGCCACGGCCCCGGCCTTCAGGAACGCATCGCGCCGGTCTGCCGCGATACCCCAGCTTTCCAGCACGTCGTTCGAATGCTTGCCAGCAAGCGCCGGTGCGCCGTTCACCGCTCCCGCGGTACGCGAAAAGCGCGGGGCCGCGTTGGGCTGCACCACACCGAACGCCTCCACAAAAGTATTCCGCTCTGCGTTGTGCGGATGCTGCGGCGCCTCATCCATGCTCAGCACAGGCGCGACGCAGGCGTCTGTCCCATCGAACACTTTCATCCACTCATCGCGCGTCTTCGTCTTCACCACGCCCGCGATGCGCTGCGAGAATTCGGGCCACTTCGAGCGGTCCATGTACATGCCGAATGTATCCGCCGGCAGGCCGAGACCCTTCACCAGCTCCGCATGGAATTGAGGCTCAATCGACCCGACCGCCAACCACTTGCCGTCCGCGCATGTGTAAGTGTCGTAGAAGTGCGCCCCGCCATCCAGAAGGTTGGCGTCGCGCTCCGCGCTCCACATGCCCACCGCCTTCATGTTGTAAAACATCGTCATCAACGATGCCGCGCCATCGATCATCGCGCAGTCCACCACCTGGCCTTTGCCTGACGACTTCGCCTCGATGATCCCCGCTAGCAGGCCAAAAGCTAGGTAGAGCGCCCCACCGCCAAAGTCGCCCACCAGATTGAGCGGCGGCGCAGGCGGTTCATCCTTCCGCCCCATCGTGTGCAGCGCCCCCGTGAGCGCGATGTAGTCAATGTCGTGCCCCGCCATCTGCGACCACGGCCCGGTCTGGCCCCATCCCGTCATACGCCCGTAGACCAGCCGCGGATTCCGCTTCAGCGCCACATCCGGGCCCACGCCCAACCGCTCCATCACGCCCGGCCGGAATCCCTCCAGCAGCCCATCCGCCTTCTCGATAAGGCTCAGCGCCGCCTCGACCCCTTCCGGCTTCTTCAGGTCAACAGCAATCGACCTTTTACCCCGATTGGCCAGGTCGGGATGCCCCCGCCCCGCAGTCTCGGCCCGATCGATCCGCACGACATCCGCGCCAAGATCGGCCAGCAACATCCCGCAGAACGGCCCAGGTCCGATCCCGGCGAACTCAACAATCTTCACGCCAACCAGCGGCCCAGACGCCATCACGCTTCTCCATTGTGCGGATCACGAAAGGCGCTGCTTGCCCCGGACGTCAAGTCTATCGTCGGGTAACTCAAAGGGCCACCGGGCCTCGCCCGGCCGCGCATCGCGAATGCGATGCGAACGCGCCATGCCTTTTTCTGTTGAGCGGAGCCGCTCCACGCGCAATCCCTGCACTCCGACTTTCAACGGAAACAGCTTATGAAAACGACCGCCCGATCGCTCGCCAACCAGAACCGCCTCTTCGGGATGAGCTTCGCCAGCGTCTATCCGCTCTACATCGCGAAGGTGGAGAAGAAGGGCCGCACAAAGGCGGAAGTCGACGCCGCCATCCGCTGGCTGACCGGCTACACCGCCAGGGGCCTTGGGGCCCAGATCAGCAAGAAGAAGACCTTCCAGGAATTCTTCGACAGCGCCCCGAAAATCAATCCCGCGCGCGACCGGATCACCGGCCTCATCTGCGGCGTCCGCGTCGAGGAGATCGACGATCCGCTGATGCAGAACATCCGCTACCTCGACAAGCTGATCGACGAGATCGCCAAGGGACGCGCGATGGAGAAGATTCTTCGCGCACCGGCCTGAGTTTGGCTGGACGATTCCCCCCTCGTTCAGGCTTGCCGCCGGACGTAGTTGCGCACCATACTATCTGTGGGGGTAATCGGCAGCCAGCCGGCACTTGAACTGGGGATGGCTAGATTGACAACCGCTGCACGCGACGTCCCGACGACCGAGGACCGCCGGTTTTTCCGAACTCTCATCTCGGTGATGGCGACAATCCTGCTCGCGGGGTTCGTCGCGCAGCTTGCGCTGGGCCGCTCGAGCTTTTCAGCGCCGTTCATCGTCCATGCCCACGCAATCGTCTTCATGGGATGGGTGGGCATTGCGGTCGCGCAGGCCTGGCTGGTCGCAGGAGGAAACCTCGCCCTGCATCGCAGGCTTGGAATGGTCGCGGTAGCCTGGTCGATCGGCCTGCTGATCCTCGGCCCGCTGGTGACAATCGCCACCATTCAATCCGCGCGCACGCCATTCTTCTTCCAGCCGCAACATTTCCTGATCGCGAACCCTATGTCCCTCATCGGGTTTGCCGCTCTCTTCTCGGCAGCCATCATCATGCGCCGCCAGTTCGACTGGCATTCACGCCTACATATCGGGGCGTTCGTCATGCTCATGGGCCCTGGGTTCGGCAGACTGCTGCCGATGCCATTCCTCCCGCCTTACGCCTTCGAGACTGCGGGCCTCGTGGCGCTGATCTTTCCCGTTGTGGGCATACTGCGCGACTGGCGCGTACATGGCCGCCCGCACCCCGCCTGGTTCTGGGGGATCGGCGTACTGCTCGCCACCACCCTACTGGCGCGGGTGATCGGCTTCTCGCCGGTGGGAGAAGCGATCTACACCGCGATCACTGCAGGCAGCAGCATGGCCGGGACGGATGGATTGGCGTTTCCAGCGCCACCGCCGGGAGCGATCTAGAACTGGGAACGGGCCCGCCTCACCCCATGCTCTGCGCGTCATCCACCAGCACATCGGCGCCGGTCACGAACTTCGCATTGTCCGAGCAGAGGAACAGCAGAGCCTCGTCCAGGCTTTCCGCATCCATGACCCGCCGGCGTGGCGACTTGCCGATCGTCTTCGCGCCGCCCTCGCCATTGAGCCACTCTTCCGTCAGCTCAGTTGCGACATAGCCCGGCGACAGCGCATTCACGTTGATTCCATACCGCGCCCACTCGCGCGCCAGCGACCGCGTGAGATGCGCACAAGCCGCCTTGGACGTGTTGTAAGCCGAGACGCCCGGAATCACGATCCGCCCCGCCATCGACGCGATATTCACGATCCGCCCGCGCGCCGACTTTTCCGGACCGGCGTGAATGAGCCGCCGCGCCGCCTCCCGGGCCACGCACCACACGGACGTCACGTTCAGGTCCATGATCCTGCGAAACTCCGCGATGTCCTGCGTCACCGCATTGTTCGCGTGCGTCATCCCCGCATTGTTCACAACAGTATCCACCAGCCCGAATTTTTGCTCGGCCGCGTCGAACATGGCGATCACCTGGGCCTCGTTCGTCACATCGCACTGAACCGCGAATGCATTGCCGCCGATCTCGTTCACAAGATCATCCAGCCGCTGTTTGCGCCGCGCCGCAACAACCACCTTCGCGCCCTCAGCAGCGAGCACCTGCGCGAACCGCTTGCCAAGTCCGCTCGAGGCGCCCGTCACCAGCGCCACACGTCCTGCAACACGTCCAGTCATCTCACGCTCCTAAAGCAATCCGCTCATGTCCCGCAGCAGGCTCTTCACCCCCGCCAGCCTGCCGGACGCATCTGGCCATGTCCCGCCTAGCACCAGCTTCATGTCCGGCCGCAGCTTCAGATGGTTCGGACGCTTCTGCACATACCCGATCAGCTTGGCGCCATCCAGCGGAGCATTGTCCCGGAACGCCAGCAGAGCGCCCTTCGGCCCGGCAGACACCTTCGCCACGCCCAGTCGCTTGCAAAGGATCTTCACCGCCGTGATCTCCAGCAGCTGCTTCGTTTCATCTGGCAGTGGCCCAAACCGATCAATCAACTCGGCCGCAAACGCCTCGCGGTCCGCCTCTGCAGTCAGATCCGCAAGCCGCCGGTAGAGCGACAACCGCGTCGCCAGATCTTCGACATAGCCTGACGGGATCAGCACCGCTGCACCAATATCGATCTGCGGCGACCACTCGTCCGCCACCTCATGCGTATCCAAGCTCTCGCCCGAGCGCAGAGCCTTCACCGCATCCTCCAGCATCTGCTGATAAAGCTCGACACCCACCTCGCGGATATGCCCGCTCTGCTCGTCGCCCAGCAGGTTGCCTCCACCACGCATATCAAGATCGTGGCTTGCCAGCATGAAGCCCGCACCAAGACTATCCAGCGACTGCAAAACCTTCAGCCGCTTCTCGGCGCCTTCGGTCAGCTTCTCGTCATCCGGCGTCGTCAGATACGCATACGCCCGAAGCTTCGCGCGACCTACGCGCCCGCGCAGCTGGTACAGCTGCGCCAGCCCGAACATGTCTGCGCGATGCACGATCAACGTGTTCGCCCGCGGAATATCGATGCCGGACTCCACGATGGTGGTCGACAGCAGCACATCCGCTTTGCCGTCATAGAACCCCGCCATCACGTCCTCGAGGTCCGTCACCGCCATCTGGCCATGCGCGGTCAGGAAGGACACCTCAGGCACCTGCTCGCGCAGATACCGCTCGAGGAACGGCAGGTCCGCCACCTTTGGCGCCACGAAATACGACTGGCCACCGCGATAGCGCTCCCTCAGCAGGGCCTCGCGTATCGTCACTGGATCGAACTCGACCACATAGGTCCGTACAGCGAGGCGATCGATCGGCGGCGTCGCAATGATCGAGAGATCGCGAATACCCGTCAGCGCCATTTGCAGCGTCCGCGGAATCGGCGTCGCCGACAACGTCAGCACATGCACATCCGCCTTCAGCTCCTTCAGCCGTTCCTTGTGCTTCACGCCAAACCGCTGCTCCTCATCGACGACGATCATGCCCAGCCGCTTGAAGTCGATCCCCTTGCCAAGCAGCGCATGCGTGCCCACCACGACATCGCACTCGCCCGAGTTGATCTCCTCTTTCGTCTGCGCCGCCTCCTTCGCAGTAACGAAACGCGACAGATGCCGCACCTTGATCGGCCATCCCGCAAATCGCTCGGAGAATGTCTGGAAGTGCTGCCGCGAGAGCAAGGTCGTTGGCGCCACCACCGCCACCTGCATGCCCGACATCGCCACAAGGAAAGCGGCGCGCAATGCAACCTCGGTCTTCCCGAAGCCCACATCGCCGCAGATCAGGCGATCCATCGGCTTGCCCGATGTCAGATCCTTGATCACATCCTCGATTGCCGAAAGCTGGTCATCCGTTTCCTCATAGGGGAAGCGCGCAGCGAATTCCCTGAACACGCCATCCGCCGAATCCGTCTTCGGCGCCGTCTTCAGTTCGCGCTCTGCGGCGAGCCTGATCAGCTCTTCCGCCATGTCCATGATCTTCTTCTTGGCGCGCGCCTTGCGCGACTGCCATCCCGCCCCACCCAGCTTGTCGAGCGCGCCTTCGCCGCTCTCCGCGCCATAGCGCGAGATCAGTTCGAC
>JALHLR010000013.1 GCA_022844475.1 Hyphomonadaceae bacterium
GAGAGCGTGGCGACCGACGCAAGCATCAGGCCGTTGCGGATCGTCAGGGCAGGCATCAATGTCTCCGATGCGCGTGATCAATCGCAACATCGCGTGCGGGCGTTGAAGCTTGGCTGAGTGGCCGTGCGCCCTGCGGAAACCTGCAACGCTGCAGGACGCCGGCCCTAAACGCGAAAGGGCGGAACGCTCTCGCATTCCGCCCGACCGATCTCGAGTTTGTAACGAAATGTCAGGCTTCCGACATCGCTTCCTGGAAGTTGGAGGCAATCTTCTCGATGAAGCCCTCGGTCGTCAACCAAGGTTGCTCTGGCCCGATCAGCAGCGACAAATCCTTGGTCATGAAGCCAGCTTCCACCGTGGCGATCACGGTCTTTTCAAGCGTGTCGGAGAATTTGGCGAGCTCCGCATTGCCGTCCAGCTTGGCGCGATGGGCGAGGCCGCGCGTCCATGCGAAGATTGAGGCGACCGAGTTGGTGGAAGTCGATTTGCCCTGCTGGTGCGCGCGGTAGTGACGCGTCACGGTGCCGTGCGCAGCTTCCGCTTCCACTGTCTTGCCGTCCGGCGTCATCAGCACAGACGTCATCAGCCCGAGCGAGCCATAGCCCTGCGCCACGGTGTCGGATTGCACGTCGCCGTCATAATTCTTGCACGCCCAGACATAACCGCCAGACCATTTCAGGCAGGCCGCCACCATGTCGTCGATCAGGCGATGCTCATACACGCCGCCGAACGCCTTGAACTTGTCCGCGAACTCCGCGTCGAACACTTCCTGGAAGATGTCCTTGAAGCGGCCATCATAGGCTTTGAGGATCGTGTTCTTGGTCGACAGGTAAACCGGCCATTTGCGCTGCAGGCCGAAGTTGAACGAAGCGCGCGCAAAATCGCGGATCGACTTGTCGAGGTTGAACATGCCCATGGCGATGCCTTCGCCCGGGAAATCAAACACCTCGTGCGTGATCGGCGCGCCGCCGTCGGACGGGGTGAACGTCATTGTCAGCTTGCCTTTGCCCGGCACGCGGAAGTCAGTCGCGCGGTACTGGTCGCCGAAGGCGTGACGGCCGATCACGACCGGCTGCGTCCAGCCCGGCACGAGGCGGGGCACGTTCTTCATCACGATTGGCTCGCGGAACACGACGCCGTCCAGAATGTTGCGGATCGTGCCGTTGGGCGACTTCCACATCTTCTTGAGCTTGAATTCCTCAACCCGTGCCTCGTCCGGCGTAATGGTCGCGCACTTCACGGCGACGCCATATTTTTTGGTGGCCTCGGCGCTGTCGATCGTCACCTGATCGTTGGTTGCATCGCGGTTCTCGATCGACAGATCGTAATACTTCAGGTCGATGTCGAGATAGGGCAGGATCAAGCGTTCCTTGATCAGCGCCCAGATGATCCGGGTCATCTCGTCGCCGTCCATTTCGACGACTGGATTCGCAACCTTGATGACGGCCATGAAGAAGCTCCTGAAACGCGATTCCGCGGGCTATACCAGACAAGCGCCGATGCACAATGGGTCGGTGAGGCAGTTCCGGAATCCTGCCACTCCCACGATGGAATAACCAGCTTTCCTCTCGCAATGGTTCCACACTAGAAGGCCAGCATGGTCCAACCCGCCTTCATCCTCGTCGCTCCTCAGATGGGCGAGAACATCGGCGCCGCTGCGCGCGTGATGGCAAATTTCGGTCTCACCGACCTGCGCCTAGTCGCCCCACGCGACGGCTGGCCCAACCCGGCAGCGGAAACGTTGAGCGCCGGTGCGCTGCCGGACGTCGTGACAGCCACAGTGTTCGGCACCGTCGAGCAGGCGATCGCGGACTGCGCGCTGGTGCTGGCAACGACGGCCCGGCCGCGCGGGATGGAGAAGCCGGTCCTGCGCACCGCCGAGGCTGTTGAAAAGCTGCATAGCACTCCATCACGCTCAGGCATCCTGTTCGGGGCTGAAAGGGCAGGGTTACCGAACGAGGCGGTCGCGCTTGCCGACGCCATCCTGTCCTTTCCCGTTTCCCCGCGCTTCGCGTCGCTGAACCTGGCGCAAGCTGTCGCGCTCGTCGCCCATGCCATCGCCGAAGCAGGTGCCAGCGGCCCCCCGCCCACGTTCGAGGGCGTAGGCGCACCTGCGCCGCGTGAAGAGCTGGTCGGCATGATGGAACATTTCGAGGCGGAGCTTGACCGCGCCGGCTTCTTCTACCCGGACGCAAAGCGCGCACCCATGACTCAGAACCTGCGCAACGCCTTCACGCGGGCAGGGTGGACATCGCAGGAAGTCAGCACGTTCCGGGGCGCCATAAAGGCGCTGGCGCTTGGCCGGGGAAAGGCGCGCGTAACGCGCGATGCCGACGACGCTGACTAGGAAGGCGGAAGGTATGTCGCTTCGTCGACGATCAACTGGTCGGGTGAAATCTTCTCGGTGCGCAGGCGCTCCGCTTCTTCATCTGTCAGCACGGTGATCATCGGACGGCCGCTGTTCGCGGATGGCATTGGCGCATCCGGGTCGATGGCTCCAAGGCCCTGCACGCCAAGTGATACCAAGGGATCAACTGCATCGCCCTGGCGAGGCCGTCGCCAGCCGCGGCGCTGCATCTCGCGCAGGATCTCTTCCATCGCCGCGTCCGAAACTGCCCATGGATCGCATTGAAGGGTCGACTGTGAGCTCGGCGTGGCAGAGGCGATTTGCACGGAATTGGCCTGCGCTGGTTCAGCAGCGGTCTCGCTCCAGGCATCCACGTTGACGATGGGTGGGGCATGCGCTGGCGCGGCCGTATCTGAGGACACCATAACCCCACCCGCGAACGCCAGTGAAGCAACACCGATCGCAGCGGCGCCCAGCAAGGTTCTGGAAGCTGGCATCCCGGGTCGCTCCATGCGTGTGCCCCGCCCCGATCTGCCTCAGAAACGCGCTTAACCCGATCCGGTTCAGCCCGGCCGGCGCCGGGGGCTGACTCGCCCGGGTTCCATGCCTAGGCTGGACGCACGGGGGCGGCCTTCCGCAGATCGCCCAAGGGGACGGTGGAGGGGTAAATGATCAAGACGCTGCTCGTGGCGGCCGTCGCTGGCGGTTCTGGTTTTGCCGGATGGCTTGGGGGCAGTATCTGGCCCGCGCCGCCCGAATGGACCGACACGGTCAGCCGCACGGCGACAGACCTCCGCACGAAATTCCGTCTCGAGAATGTCAGCTTCGATGGCCTGCGCGAACTCATTCCGGAAGCCAGGTTCGCGGCGATCAAGGACGAGATAACTGACCTCGCCGTTGCGACCGGCGATATGATCGTGATCGACCGAACGCCCAGCACGCTCGAAGAGCAGCTCGACAACCTCGCGCTCGATGAGGCTTCGGCAGTTCCGGCGGGCATGGAGGTGATCACCATCCCGGCCGCGCCGCCGCCCGCGCCCACAGATGCTCCCGCGCAACCCTCAGCGCCCGGCGCCGCGATCACGCCAGCGCCTTCGCCCGTGCCCACACGGCCTTCGACAACACAGGTCATCGCGCCGTCGATCCAGACAGCCAATGCCGCGCAGATCTTTCCGGCGAAGCTCGAACTTTGCCCGCGCATGAGCATCTCCAACGCGCCGCCGAACACAAATGGCACGGTCAGCGACTATCGCCAGATCGTGCGCGTCAAGGATGCGCGCATCGCAACCTTCCCGACGCCCGGCGCCTGTCTCTCGTCCGGCTATGGTCCGCGCAATGATCGGCTCCACAAGGGCCTCGATTTCCATGCGGATGTGGGGGTGCCCGTGCTCGCAGGTGGCGATGGCGAGATCCTCGAGATCAGTTATCGCGAAGACTACGGCAACATGATCCTCATCGACCACGGCGGCGGTGTTTACACGCGCTATGCGCACCTGGCCTCGTTCGGACGCGGCCTCTCGCCGGGGGTCACCGTGAGGGCGGGTGATGCGCTCGGCCTGATGGGAAACTCGGGGAGCTACCAGATCCCCATACACCTGCATTACGAGTTACTGATCGGGGACTACCGGACGCCAAAGGGGTCGTTCGGACTTCAGCCCGTCGATCCGATGTCGTTTCCACCGGCTGAATGAGTGACCTCCGACCGCGCACAAAAAAGTACCACGCGCAACTAGAAGTCTAGTTGACAGTCATATCGATAAACGGCAACACTCTCCTGACCTAAGGAACTAGTTGTTCCGGCCAGGTCAGGACGTCGAACCTTCGGCGAAGGCCGCAGAAGCAGGAGAAGACCCGGTCCACCGGGCCCCGACAGAAGAGAAAAACGCAATGCCGAAGCCCAAATCCGACGTTCTGACCGAAGCCGAGCAGCGCATCATGCGCGTGCTCTGGGAGAAGGGAGAGGCAAGCGTGCGGGACGTCACCGATGCGCTCGAGCCAACCTATCCCGTCGCCTACAATACCGTACTCACGCTGCTGCGCATCCTGACCGACAAGGACTATGTGGTCCCTCGCCAGGACGGGCGGGCATTCATCTACAAGCCGACCGTATCCCGCGCCGAGGCTCGCTCGCGCGCGCTGCGCAAGGTGGTGTCGACCTTCTTCGAAGGATCGCCGACCGCCCTTGCGCAACACCTCATCAGAAGCGAGACCCTCAGCACGGACGAACTCCAGGCGCTGAAGGACGAACTCGACAGCATCTCCCTGGAGGACGGCAATGACTGACATCAGCCTGTCTCAGACAATGGTGTTCGGCCATCTCTGGCAGAGCGTCGCCATCGCTGCGGCGCTAGCTGCGGCTTTGATCATCGGCAAGCGCATGCGCGGGGCCACACGCTATGGCCTCGGGGTCGCGGCGTTTCTTGCGAGCCTCGCGCTGCCGCTCGCGGTCTTCATCCCGGGCCAGACGATTGTTGCCGGGCTCCTGAAGCAGCTGAATGCGCCGGTTTCTATCGCAACATCCGCGCCCGCCCTTGAAACGGTCGCTGGCGAGAGCCTGCGGGTCGAGGCGCCGGCTGCGCCCGTGGCCCCGGCCGCACCCGTTATCGTCGATGGCGTTGAGCTCCTCCCGGTCACCATGGACTCCGTGCCGATGGCGCCAGCGCAACCGCGCCCCTCCATTATCCGCGAAGACCCGGTCGCGCCCGCACATCTCATCACACTGCCTGCGATCAGCATGCCTGATATCGGCCTGCCGCTCCTCCTCATCTGGGCCGGCGTTGCCGCCTTCCTTCTTGTCCGCACGGGTCGCGACCTGATCGCCGTCGAGCGCCTCGTCGCCCGCGCGCGCCCCGCAGAGCTGCCGTCCGCGCTCAAGACGCGCTTCGCCGGCGTCCGCGTGGTCGTCAGCGCAGATGCGCCCGGCCCCATGGCCGCTGGCCTCCTGCGTCCGTCCATCGTTCTGCCCGAAGCGATTGCTCTCGGTTCGCCCGGCATGGCCGCGCTGCTGGAGCACGAAAACGCTCACATCCGCCGCCACGATATGCTGGCAGCGCTAAGCCAGCGCATCGCGCTTGCCCTCATTTGGTGGAGCCCTGCGCTCTACTGGATCAGCCGGCGTATCGATGAGGAGCGCGAAGTCGCCTGTGACGAGGCCGCAGTCGAACGCACCGGCGACGCACGCGCCTTCGCGCGCTCGCTTACAACGCAGGCAGAGAACCAGCTGTGGGTTCGCGCCCCGCGTCTCGCCGTCGGCGCCATTGGCCCGCGCTCACATTTCAGCCGCCGCGTCCGCCGCCTTATCGATCTCGCGAAGTCCGGCGGCTCGCCTGCGCGGTATTCCGGGCGGCTCGCCTTTGCTGGTCTTGCTGTCGCCGTGGGCATCGCTGCCATGGTCACGCCCCGCTTCACCGCTAACGCCCAGCAGGCAGATGCTGGCGCCATCGGCCTGATCGCGCCCGACGCCATCGACCTGGCGCGCGACGACATCCAGCCGCCCGATCCGCCGTCCCCGCCGTCCCCGCCGGACGCGCTTGACTTCGACAGCGCCGATTTTGCTGGCTTCGGCAAAGAACTCGAAGCGATGATGGCTGAGCTTGGCCCCGAGCTCGAACTCATGATGGCCGAACTCGGACCCGAACTCGAAGCCGAGCTGGCAGGACTTTCAACCGAACTGGCAGCGATGGGTGTTGAACTCGGCGCAATGGCCAGCCTCGAGGTGATGGAGCAGATGCCCGAAATCATGGATGAGGTCCGCCGCGCCCTATCCGAAGCCGGCATCGATGCCGACAACGTCGATGGCTGGGACCAGCTGTCAGAGATCGACCGGGAAGAACTTCGCGTTGAGCTTGAGCAGGCTCGCAAGGAGATCAAGCAGGTCCTCGGGCCGGAGCTTCAGGCCGAGATCCGCGCTGCGGTGGACGAGGCGCGCCAGGAACTCGCCGTCAACCGCGAGCAGATCGCCGAAGCAATGCGCGAACAGCACGATGGCCTCGCCATCGCACGGCAGGCGCTCGCCGCGGCCCGCGACGAACTCAAGGCCGCGCGCGAGAGGGGCGACTTCAAGACCTTCGGACCTGATGGCATCAGGTTCGACTTTGATTTCGACATGGACGTGATGGAGAGTCTGCGCAAGGCCGGGATCTCGCTTGACGACGCCTCACTCGATGGCGGAGCGCCGCGCTTCAGCGCCAACCCGCACGCCACGGCCCGCCTGCTCATCCAGGCGGCCAGCGAGTGCGATGTCGACCAGCTCAACAAGCTCGTTGTCGAGCAGAAGATTGGCGCCAACACCCTGCTGCCCGGCCAGGGCACCGCACTCATGGCCGCCGCAGATGCCAGCTGCGCTGATGCCGCCCGCATGCTGATCAACTCCGGCGCCGATGTGAATCTCGGCTTCCCGGGGCAGGGCACGCCCCTGTCAATCGCGGCCTCCAACAGCGCACTGTCCGTCGTGCAGCTGCTGCTCAACCGCGGCGCCGATCCAAACACATCTACGCCTGGCCAGGACACCCCGCTTGTCGAAGCGATCCGCGAAGGCAATCTCGAAATCGTGAAGGCGCTCGTCGAGAAGGGCGCCGATATCAGCCGCAAATCGCTCACATCCGCCAGTCGTACCCCACTCGATCTGGCCGATCGCCATGGAGATGCCGAAATCTCCGCCTACCTCCGCAGCAAGGTTGCTGTTGCATCGAACCCCAAGGCCAACTGACGCCTCCCGCGTTAACGCGGCCTAAGGACGAGCGCAGCACATCGAACGGTCTCATGCAGCCTCAGGGCCGCATGCGATCTCTGGAGTGAACGGCGCACTCCGGGCGGCGGTGGTTCCTTGAAGGAATCGTCTCGTGCAAAGGCCGCGCGGGGACTGAGAATGCCGCTAAATCGTAAGGGCGCATCGCGCGCGGGCGTGCTGACTCTTGCAGGCGGGTTCGCCTTGCTTAGCGCTGCAGCGCCCTGTTTCGCGCAAGGGGTCGCCAAGCCCGTCTCCTCCGCGCAGGCGCAGGTCTACGAACCCGCTTTCTTTGCCCGCTTCGCCCCCCAGACTGCCGCCGACATGGTTGGCAATGTCCCCGGCTTCTCGATCAGCGGAAACGATGGCGACGAGCGAGGGTTCGGGCAGGCCAGCCAGAACGTGCTCATCAATGGCCGGCGGGTCTCAGGCAAGGCAAACGACGCTGCCACAGCGCTCGGCCGTATTGCAGCGGAAAGCGTCCTGCGTATCGAGATCGTCGACGGCGCCACGCTCAGCATACCCGGCCTCTCCGGTCAGGTGGCCAACGTCATCGCGAAGGTCGATGCGTTCAGTGGCAACTGGGACTGGAACCCCGAGTTCAAGGAAAGAGCACAGCCATCATGGTTTCGCGGCTCCGTGTCCGCGAACGGCAAGACGGAGGACGGCTGGGCATGGTCGGCCGAGCTTGGCGGCTTCGAGTTCAACAACCGGAATGACGGTAGGAGCTTCATCAGCGACGGCGCGGGCAACGTTATCGATGTCCGTCGCGAAGGTTTTACCGGTTCAGGCGACGGGCCAAGGCTCGCCGCCACGCTGACCTATGAGGCGGCTGAGGGCGCCATCGCCAATTTCAATCTTTCTCTCGGCGCCTTCAACTTCGTCGGCCGCGAGGATTCCTTCCGCGACCCGATTGATGCCGCCCCGTTTGTCCGCTTCGCAAACTTCGGCGGTGACAACAAAGAGGGCGAATTCGGCGCTGACTACGAATTCGACGTCGGCCCGGGCCGCCTGAAGCTGATAGCTTTGCAGCGCCATGAGGAGGAAGATGATCTCGTCACCGTCGAATCCTACGACCAGGTCGGCGCCTTCATTGATGACTCAGGCGTGCGCGTGCTGGAGCGCGCCGAAACCGGAGAAAGCATCGTCCGCGGCGAGTATGGGTTTGCGGCCTTCGGCGGCGACATCCAGCTTGCGGCCGAAGGCGCTTTCAACTTTTTCGATCTCGGCACCGGCATCGGCGAGCGTCAGCCGGGTGGCGCCTATCTGATGAGCCCGTTGCCGGAAGGCACGGCGCGTGTCGAGGAGCGCCGTGCCGAAACCAATCTCTCCTACAGCCGCCAGCTCGACAGCGCGTGGAGTATGCAGAGCTCGCTCGGTGTCGAATACTCGGAGCTGATGCAGAGCGGCGCCAACGGTCAGACGCGCGAATTCGTACGGCCAAAGGGCTTCGCATCGCTCGCATGGAAACCCGACGAAGATTTCGATCTCAACGTGAAGGGCGAACGCAAGGTTGGTCAGCTCGACTTCGGCGACTTTCTCTCTTCGGTCGATATCCAGAACAACAACCAGTCTTCCGGCAATGCGGAGCTTGTGCCGGAGCAGGCCTGGATCCTTTCGTCCGAAATCAACCGCAAGCTCGGCGCATGGGGCGCGGTGAAGCTGGCGGGGGAATATCAATGGATCGAGGACGTGGTCGATGGCGTGCCGATCAACGCCAGCGGTCAGCCCGTCCAGAACCCGATCCAGAATCTCGGCCAGATCGCAGGGCAGGGCGTCGGCAATATCGACAAGGCATGGGTCGCCTCGATCACTGGCTCCGGCACGCTCAACTTCGATCCGATCGGCGCGAAGGGCCTGCAGCTGGAGTTCAGCTATCGCTATCGCGACAGCGAACTGGAGGATCCGCTCACGGGGATTCCCCGCCAGATCAGCAGCTCGCCGAAAGTCAACGCCGGCGCCAATCTGCGCTGGGACATCCCGGAAACTCCCTGGGTGCTGGCCGCAGGCGTCGACGAAGGACAGAGCTACGCCAACTACCGGCTCGACCAGGTCTCGCAAGGCTGGACCGCGCCATCGATCAACTTCCTCTGGATCGAGAACAAGGACTTGTTCGGCGTTAGGGTGCGGCTGCAGGTGGCGAACCTCAACGACTCCTCGGAGAACTTCAGGCGCGAGGTCTACCGGTCAGCAGGGGCCGGGCAGGCGCGGCTTCGCACCAACCCGATCGATTTTGTCGAAGAGCGCTACCGCACATCCGGCCCCAACGTACGCCTGAACGTGTCGGGTACCTTCTAGAAGCTAGTGTCCTGTCGGGACGTAGTCTGGACTGAGCGGGCACGCCGTCGTCATCTCTGTGCCCATGCCGAACCATGAAGGATTGCAGGCCTGCACTTGCAGATAGCCGTCCCACATCATCTTGAGCGCGACATAGAAGATGATGAGCAAACCGACATAAGCGATCCAGCGGTGCTTCTGCAGCAATCGCGCGATGAAGGTCGCGGCAACGCCCATCAGTATGACCGACAGGGCGAGGCCGAAGATCAGGATGATGGGCGGGTGGCCCTGCGCTGCGCCGGCAACAGCCAGCACATTGTCCAGAGACATCGAGACGTCTGCGACGATGATCTGAATGACGGCGTCACGCAGTGATTTCTTCTTGCCGACCGCATGCCCTGCGATCTTGCCGTCGCCGTCGATGTCGACGCCCGCAATCGCTTCCTCATCCGTATGGTGGGGCATGCGCAGCTCGCGCCACATCTTCCAGCACACCCACAGCAGCAGGATCCCGCCGACGATCAGCAATCCGATGATGGCCAGCAGTTGTGTCGCCACCAGCGCGAACAGGATTCGCAAGCCCGTTGCCGCGAGGATCCCGATCATGATCGCCTTGTTGCGTTGCTCCTTCGGCAGGCCGGCTGCGGCAAGCCCGATGATCACGGCATTGTCGCCCGCGAGGACAAGGTCGATCCAGATGATCGTGAAGAAGGCCCCCAACGTCTCTGGCGAAAACAGGTCGGGCGGAAACAGATCGGGCAAAGGCTTCTCTCCTGGCGCCTCGTCCCGGCGCGCAAGGCGCCCACCTTTGCGATATGCCGTCGCTTTTCAAGGGGCAGAGACGTTGCGCGGGCGCCTTGATCGGGAAAACCCCGAGTTTGCGCCTCTCCAGAAATCAGAAGGGCTCCCCTGATTGCTCAGGAGAGCCCGTTCCGGACGTGTCTGAACGTTTAGTTCTTCGCTTTGCCAGGCTTTGTCGCCGAAACCTTCTTCGCCGCGTCGGCCGCTTCCTGAGCTTCGATCACGCGTGCTCCGGCGAGAATGCCCGGCAGGGCATGGTTGCCTTCGTGGCAGGCATATTCGAACAGCGGGTTGCCGAGCGGGTTCATTTCGTACTCACCGCCCCAAGCCTTGTCCCACATCGTCGGGTCTTCGATCGTGAAGGCGTAGTGGAGCCTGTCCTCGGCCACGCGCGTGAAACGCTCTGTGACCTTGAGGTTCTCCCACGAGCCTGCAAATTGCTGCGAGCGCGGGATATGAGTGGTTTCCACCACGAGCGTGTCGCCATCCCACCGGCCGATCGAATCGCCGAAATAGGGACGTACGTTGTCGGTGCGGTGCTTGGAGTTCAGCCGAACGATGCGTGCATCATGGTTCATCTCCACTGTGATCACCACGTGATCCGGTGACTGCACAAACTGGTAGTTGTTGTTGTAGAACCCGTTCGCCAGCATGGGCGGGCCGCCATTGCGACCGAACGAGACGATGCAGCGCTCGCCCGCGGACCTGCGCTCATAGGAATCGAACGAATTCGATCCGGCCGGGTTCTGTGGCGCAGGCGATGTGGCGACACCAGCCTTGCGCGGCGGGAACTGGCCGTTTTCGGTCGTGAGGATCGATGTGCGACCCACTCCGCCAACGCGCATCACATGGTTGCCGGGATCGAGCCACCCGCGATTGTATCCGCCAACTTCGCCGCCGGCGGCTGCGAATTCCGGACGTGTGGCAGTCGACGGCGCCTCGTAGGTGGCCGGCGCGTTCGGATCGGTGGGGGCATCACCCTCAGCAATTTCAATCTCGACCAGTGCTTCGAGCTTGGCGACCTCTTCCTCGGTATACGTCAGACCCGTCGTGCCAGCCCGGCGCGTGAGGGGCGTCAGCGATGCGTTCGACCAGACGCCCTGAAGGTCCGGCTGGCCGAAGGCAGTGCGCGGGGCCTTATAGCCATCCTTGACCACCGGCGTTCCGGCCGGGACAGGCGTGGTCTGGGCGTAGGCAAGCCCTGATGTGGCCAATGCCGTACCAAGGGCGAGGACAAGGGCAAATTTCACGGGCGTCTCCCTATCTGACCGCTCTTCCGCGGCGTTAAGGGTCTTCTAGGACTGATACTGGCGACACCGCAATGAGACAGAACCTCCCGAGCGGTCACAGGTCAGCGACCGCTTGACTTTGGACCCGCAATCCTGTCTTTCCGCGGCTTGCCGACCCCTGCAAGGGCCGGACATTACGGATTGGTGCGCCGCCGCCGTTGCAATCGTGGGAGCCACAGTGGCCCCGCCGGAGCGCGCCGAAATTGAGGTTACCATGTCTCGGCGCCAGAACGCCAAGTACAAGCTCGACCGCCGCGTTGGTGAAAACGTCTGGGGTCGTCCCAAGTCTCCGATCAACAAGCGCCAGTCCCGCCCCGGTCAGCACGGCGCCCGTCGGTCGAACAAGCCGTCGGACTTCGGTATCCAGCTGATGGCCAAGCAGAAGCTCAAGGGCTTCTACGGCGACATCACCGAAAAACAGTTCCGCAAGACCTACGAAGAAGCCGCCCGCCGGACCGGCAACACCGCCGAACTGCTCGTCGGCCTGCTCGAGTCGCGTCTCGACACGGTAGTCTACCGCTCCAAGTTCGTTCCCACGATCTTCGCAGCGCGTCAGTTCGTGAACCACGGCCATGTCACGCTGAACGGCAAGAAGGCGAACATCGCCTCGATGCTCGTGAAGCCGGGCGACGTCATTCAGGTCCGTGAGCGTTCGCGCAACATGGCGCTTGTGATCGAAGCCATGAGCTCGGGCGAGCGCGAAGTTCCGGAGTATGTGGAAGTCGACCAGAAGGCTGGTACGGCCAAGTTCATCCGCATGCCGGCCCTGTCCGACATTCCCTATGCGGCCCGCATGGAGCCGAACCTGGTGGTCGAATTCTACTCGTCGTAAGGCGACCTACCTTTCAACGCACTCGAGAAGGGGCGGCCGGGCGACTGGTCGCCCTTTCGCTTTGGTCCAATCGCCGGCTTCTCACTTGGCCACCGTAAACGTCGAATTCGCCGCTAGGTTGAATTGGCCGCGCGCGCATTGCTGACAAGGGCTTCCGGCGTGATAGTCCGCGGATGACAAAGCACCCCGAGACCGAAGCCATTCGCGCCGCGACTCTGGTCGATCCGAAGGCGCGCAAATCCTTTTCGCTCAAGGATCGGAGCACGCGAGGCGACGAACTTTTCGAGTCCAAGAAGGATGCGAAAGCTTCACTCGACGAAGACGCACTCGCCATCAACGTGCTGCAGGATGCACTGTTCGCCTGCAAGGGCGGGGCGCTTCTGGTGGTGATGCAGGGCATCGACACGGCGGGCAAGGACGGTGCAACCAAGGAGGCCTTCCGCTACACCAGTCCACTCGGCGTCAACGTCTTCGGTTTTGTCAAGCCGACCGAGGAGGAACTCGCCCACGACTATCTCTGGCGTCTGCACCTGCGCACGCCCAAGCGCGGCTACATCCACGTCTTCAATCGTTCGCACTACGAGGATGTTCTCGTGGTGAAGGTGCGAAATCTCGCGCCGCCCAAGATGGTCGAGCAACGCTACGAGCAGATCAACGCCTTCGAGAAGCTGCTGGCCGAGAACGGTACGCGCGTGCTGAAGCTGATGCTCAACATCTCGAAGGAGGAGCAGGGTACGCGCCTGCGGGAACGACTTGAGGTTCCGGAAAAGCGCTGGAAGTTCAACCCGGGAGACCTGGAAGACCGGAAACTCTGGGATGATTATCAGGTCGCCTACGAAACCGCGATCCAGCGCTGCTCGACCACTCATGCCCCCTGGTACATCGTTCCAGCCGACAGCCGCTCCCGTCGCGACGCGATAGTTGCGCGATTGATACGGTCTGAGCTGGAGGCGATGAACCCGCGTTATCCCGATCCCGGATACCGGCCGGACCAGTTCGAAATCATCTAGAAGGCGGTCGCTGCGGGGCTGCACCCCCAATTTGGGGAATGGGCGCCAGTCACTGGGCGCCGTAACTCCCAGTCGCTGGGATGGTGTTGGGACGGGCCTTGCCATCCGGGGTAGTCGGGGGCGCCGGTTGCCCGGCGCCCCTTTCCATCCCTGGCCCAGGGTTGGGGGACGGGCCAAGGAGCCGTCTTTCATCAACGCTTGGCCGACCGGTCAAGCATTCCTTTCCTTGCGCGGAAAGTCTTCACCACTTCATCGTTGTGAATTTCGGGGCGTAGTGGCGGTTGCGCCGAAGTGACGCGCCTTTCGCGGTGCTTAGCGGGCTCCGCAGCAACGTGCCGGGGCCGAAGCGCGCCCCCGGAAATCGTCCGTAAACAGACGAAAATTTCCGGGTTCCGGCAACGCACTGTTCATCCCGGGTTCATATCGAATATCGATAATGATCGCAGGACAGATCAAGAGGGACAGGACATGCGCAGACTCGCTTACATCGCAGCATCGGGCGTCGCCGCCGCGATGCTCACCGGCTGCGTCATCGTCGACGCGGACGTCCGTGAATCCGACTGGGGCGCCCACGGCGATTTTGGCTATCTTTTTGGCGCCGAGGTCAGCGGCCGCGATCCGGAAATAACCATCATCGCGCGCTCAAATGGTTGCACCGAAAAGAGTGACTTCGACTTCGTCGTTCGCAACCGCGGCGACGATGAATTCGACGTCGGCTTCCGGCGCGAGCGTCAGGACAATTGCAAGGCGCTCGTCCCGGAAGGCCGGCGGATGACCTGGACCTTCGCCGAGCTCGGCATTCCGCGCCAGGCGCGCGTGATGATCCTCAATCCCGTGGGGCGATAGCTCCGAAGGGCACAGCCTCGTCCCGCCAGCGTAGCGGGGCCCAGGGCCACCCAGCCGGCCGATCGCCCGATCTACACAACAAGAGGCGAATGCCACCCTGGATCCCGCTCCGGTCCCCATCGGAGCGGGATGAGTCTATGGAGGCCAGGCTCAGAGCGCCCGCACCGAGCCGCCGCTCGACGTGTCTTCGCGCACCTGCTTGGGCTGGCCGTGGAATGTCACATTCGCGCCGGAAGACGCTTCGCCGTCGGCACGCTGCGATGCGAACGCATCCGCACTCGCGCCAGAGGACGCATCTACCTTCGCCGTGGCGCAGCGCATGCCCTCGCCATCGAAGCTTGCGCCCGATGAGATTTTCAGGTCGAGCGCATTGCACGCTCCGCCAAGCTCCATGCTCGCGCCGGAAGTCACCTCGATGCTCAGATCCTTCAGCGAAAGGTTCGTCCCCTCCATGCGTGAACCTGACGACGCTTCGAGTGCGGAATAAGCCGGCGCAGAGACTGTCACGCGATACTGCGCACCGCTCCAGTTCATCAGCGAGGACTTGCGGCTGATGCGCAGCGTGTCGCCCTTCACCTCCACGACAAGGTTGTCGAAATCTTCGCCCTTCGTGGTTTCGGCCTTCACATCGAAGGCGCCTTGCAACACCACCGCTTCGACGCCCGCCGACACATCGACCTTGTCGAAGTTTGTATAGGTATGGCGCTGGGATTCCACATAGGTCTGGCCTGTCGCCGAACCGACGACGCAGCCGGCGAGCGGAAAGGCAAGGATGGCGGGGAGAACGATCAGAGTGCGGTGCATGAGTCTGCCCTTGTTATCTGTTTTGTTTTTTGCGTAGCCGCACAGCGCCGGGCGTTTGCGCCTCTGACCCAGACGGTCACAAGCAACCAATAGCTTAGTTATTATCGTAAAACAATAACCCGTGAGGCCGCCGACTAGGACACGACCTCAGCCCACAGGTCCACCTGCTCGCCGGCATGGACCTTCGCCTTGACGACGTCGCCCTGCTTGAGACCCGCTGCATCCGCCATGAACACCGACCCGTCGATCTCCGGCGCATCCGCCTTCGAACGACCGACAGCGCCATCTTCGTCGATCTCGTCGATGATCACATCGATCGTCTGGCCGACCATCGCCTGCGCGCGTGTATCTGCGATCTCGCTCTGCGCCTGCATGAAGCGATGCCAGCGTTCTTCCTTGACCTCTTCCGGAACATGGTCGGGCAGGGCGGCCGAGACCGCGCCGGTGACATTCTCGTACTTGAAGCAGCCCGCGCGCTCGATCCGCGTTTCCTTCATCCAGCCCAGCAGATGTTCGAAATCCTCGTCGGTCTCGCCCGGGAAGCCGACGATGAAGGACGAGCGCAGCACGAGATCCGGAACTTCGCTCCGCCACTTCGCGATCCGCTCAGCCGTGCGGTCGATGTTCGCCGGCCGCCGCATCTGCTTCAGCACGGCAGGGCTCGAATGCTGGAAAGGAATGTCGAGATACGGCAGGATCCGACCGTCGGCCATCATCGGCATGACGTCGTCCACATGCGGATACGGATAGACATAGTGCAGGCGCACCCACACGCCGCTCTCGCGCTGCAACTCGCCTAGCCCCTCGCAAAGGTCCTTGAACCGCGTCTGCCTTTCCTTGTCGCGCCATTTGTGGGACGCGTACTTGACGTCCAGCCCGTAGGCCGACGTGTCCTGACTGATGACGAGGATTTCCTTAACCCCCGCCTTCGTCAGCTGCTCCGCCTCGCGCAGCACCGCATCGATCCGGCGGGAGGCGAGATCGCCCCGGAGGCTCGGGATGATGCAGAACGAGCAGCGATTGTTGCAGCCTTCGGAAATCTTCAGGTAGGCATAATGCCGGGGCGTCAGGCGCACGCCGCTTTCCGGAACCAGCGACACGAACGGATGGTCCGGCGCCGGCAGGTGTGCGTGTACGGCCGTCATCACCTGTTCATACTGATGCGGCCCCGTAACGGCCAGCACGCCCGGGTGGCGCTCGGTGATCACATCGGCTTCTGCCCCGAGGCAGCCGGTCACGATAACCTTGCCGTTCTCGTTGATCGCCTCGCCGATGGCATCGAGGCTCTCGGCCCTGGCCGAGTCCAGGAATCCGCAGGTGTTTACCAGCACAAGGTCCGCGCCCTTGTAGTCGGCCGCGATCTGATAGCCCTCGGCCCGGAGGCGCGTGATGATCCGTTCGCTGTCGACCAGCGCTTTGGGGCAGCCGAGCGAAACAATGCCGACCTTGGGTTGGGTGAGGGTAGTGGCCATGGGCCGGGCCTATACAATCGATGCCCCCGGAAGACCAGCGTGCCTCCCCAAGCAGCCCCGGCGCCCGCCGGCTCGGCGCTTCCGCCAAGGTCAGCGCCGCCTTTTGCGCCAGTCGCGAAAAATTCCTGATGGCGCGGAGGATCTCTCCTTCGCCTGTGACCGCGGAATCGATTAACCAACCCTGCCTTGAAACGGGGCCTGGAATTGACCTCCCTCCCGGCCCTGCGGAACGGCCACACTAACCGTCAGAGAACGGAATGCCTCCCGAGAGCCCGACCAAAGCGGACGCCATCCATTTCCTGAGAGCCAGCATCGTCCGATACCGTCATCAGCTGGATACGCTCTCGCTGTCGTCGGGCCGCGGGGCGCGCAATGTCGTGAGTTTCGCCCAGGTCACGACGGAGCGCGAGGAGCTGAACGCCCTCATTGAGGATGCACGCTCCCTCCTGTCCCAGCTGAAGGCCGGCTGAAGACGTCGGATCTGCATCCGGCGCTGGAACGCAACGCCGATTTGCGCCAGAAGGTTGAAATCGACCTTCTGGGGAAATCACATGCGCCTTGTACTTGCCGTCGCCGTTCTCGCGGCGATTGCGCCTGACGCCCTGGCGCAGGCCGCCTGCAAGGTCGAGAACGCTGTCTACGCAGAGCGCGACAACGGTTACGAGCTGCACTTCCATAAGGGCAAGCCGTGGGAATTTCGCGGAATGACGGACGTCGTGTTCGATCTCGTCGTGCCCGACGGCCGCAAGCTCTGGGGCAATATCAGCTCCAACATGGGCACAAGCCGTGATGTCGGCCGCATCTACCATGGTTGCCCGTCGCCCGCCGCCGACGCCGACCTGCTAACTGATGAGGAGTACGACGCCTGCCAGCAGTGGGAGGGCGTCGTCTACGCGCTGAACAAGGGCGAGCCCGACCTCATGCCCAGCGAAGGCGAGAAAGCGCCCGAGCGCATTCTGATGACCGATCTTGGCCGCAAGATCCGCTACTCAGATGTCGTCACGGGACCTGGCGAAGAACCGTGGGACGTCTTCGATTTCAAGCGCTGCGTCAAATAGATCTCTCTCCGCGAAAAGCAGAAGGCGGCGAGCCTGCGCCCGCCGCCTCGAGTCGTTCGGGGAGAAAGCAGATTCAGGCCAGGACCTTCTTGAGCGCTGCCTCGCAACGATCCATTTCCCAGTCCTCGCCCACGCAGATGCGCGTCCACGTGTCGAAGCCCGGCCATGTGCGCCCGACGACTCGCACGCCTTCCGCCTTCATTTTCTCGGCGAAATCCCTGTGCGGCATGCCGACGTCGAAGAACACGAAGCTCGCCTGAGGATCGGCGGCGATCGGCCGGCCGAGGTCCTTGGCAATCTTGAACAACCGCTCGCGTCCCGCCTTGAACTTCGGCCGCATGGTCGGCACGAAGTCAGCGTCCGCAATGCTGGCCATCGCCGCGACGATGCCGGCATGGTTGATGCCGCCGCCCCGCGTCGTCATCGCGATCGTCCGCGCGAGCTCCGGCTGGGCAATTCCATAGCCAAGCCGCTGTCCCGCCATGCCATAGATTTTCGAGAAGGTCCGGCAGATCACCACGTTGTGGCCCTCGCGGATCAGCCCGGTCATCACGTTGGCATCGTAGTCGTCACACAGGTGGAGATACGCCTCGTCGATGAAGCAGGGCGCCGTCTTCGACGCATCGATGGCGAACGCCTTCAGCTTCACCGGGTCGACCATGTTGCCGGTCGGATTGTTCGGGTTGCAGACATAGGTCGCCGTCGTCCGGGACGAGACCTTTTTCAGCATAGCATCGAGGTCGATCCTGAAATCGGCCGTCAGCGGCGTCATGATCAGCTCGGCTTCGTACTGCTTCACGGTGCGCGGCACGCCTTCATAGGTAGCTTCAGACGTGACCAGCTGGCCCTTGCCCTTCATCGAGATCATCTCGCCGAATGCCGAGAGGATCGGAGCTGACCCGTTCGCGAGAAAAACCTGGTCTGGCGCCACGCCCTCGATCTTCGCGATCTGCGCTTTCAGTTCTTCACCCTCGCCGTCGGCATAGCGCGCCGTCATCGAGGCCTTCTCGATCATTGCAGCGACCGCTTTCTTGGATGGACCAAACGGGCTCTCATTCGCGCCCATGATCGCCATGGACTTGTCCGCGACCGGCGCAGCCGGCGCGGGCGTAGGGGCCGCCACAGCTTCGGTCCTGGCGCAGCCAGCGGCGAGGGCCGCCGCCCCCACGCTCGCCATGCCGAGGCCGCGCAGCAACGCACGGCGGGATGTCGCCGTCGGCTCCGCAACCCGGGGCGTGGGCGTTTCAGAAAGGGTGTCGGGGTGTCTCATTGTAGCGTCCTCCAGCAGCGCGCCGTCCTGCGCGAGGCGCACGGGCAGGGGGCGAAATGCCGGGGATCCCCACGTGTGCGTCGAGATCATCGGCACGCATTCGCCCGCGAGTCGCAACGCCAAACGTCCTGCGAGGCCGAAATCAAGCGCCAGAAGGTCCAACCTGCATCCGCGCCGGGCGCCGCTTGCCGAATCCGCAGGCGCTCAGAAACCGGGCGCCTGCAATCTGCGCTTAGCCTGGCTGCGCCGAGCCCCAGACATTGTATCCGGCAAAGCGTGGTGTTCCGGGCAGGTACATGCGTTCAGCCTGATCGATCCGCCATCCTGCCGCGGCGATCACCGCCTCTACGTCACGCGTCAGATGGCATCCCCCTGCCATCGGCCGCCACACCGGCTCGATCCGCCGCTGCCACTTGGTCACGTCCGCGTCCGGCGCCAGCCCATGCTCGCAGAACAGCAGCCGCCCATCGGGTTTCAGGGAGCGCCTCAACGCCGCCAGCGCGCTCACCGCATCCGGAATGGTGCACAGCGTGTAAGTCGTCACGATCGTATCCACTGAGCCGTCGGTGATGCCGGCATTCTCAGCGCCGCGCTGAAGCCATTCGAGAGGCAGTCCTTCCGGCGCGCGCGCCTTGCCGCGCTTCACCATGGCCGCGTCAGGCTCCAGCGCGATCACGCGCTCCACCTTCTCGCGGTCATACAACGCGAAGTTTCGCCCGCCGCCGGCGCCGATCTCCAGCACGACGCCGCTCGCCCGCGGAATGATCTTGCGGCGCTGGTATGCGATCGGCTTGGTTCCGCATGCGCAGTCCACAAGCCAGGGTGCAAGGTGTCGCGCGTAAAGTCCCATCTACGCCGCCTGTCCGATTGTCGCGATCAGATAAACCGCAAACAGGAAAACCATGATCGAATCCACGACAAGCGCCACCCAGGCCTGTCGCTTCATCACGCCTGAGCCCAGCATCAGCGCGATGAACGCTGTCTTGGTGACGATCGCCAGCGCAATCGCAGCCAGCCGAACATCAGGCGCGAATGACGCCCAGATCAGCAGCGCGCCCGCCGCTGTGATCAGCATCCCCCAGTTCCGCACAACAAGGTCGAACTGCGGACTGTCCGGCGCCTCCCCAAAATACGTCCGCACCGTCGCCCGCGGCGCAACCGTCGCCTGGATCATGCTGCAAGTCAGCAGCCCCGCCGCCAGCAGCATCCACTGGATGTTATCGACAAGAATGCCCATGTGCTTCTCCCGCCCGTTCCGGGGGAGTGTACACCGCGCCAGCCGGGTAACACCATCAGCCCCGCAAAGGCAGCAACGCACGCACCCGCGGATCGCGCAGCCACAGCCCGAGCCAAACCAGCACGCCAAGATAGACGCCGAACAGCTCATGGCTGATCAGCGGATTGTCCACCCGTACATTCGTGGCGATCGCCCCGCCCAGCAGCGCCGTCTCCAGCACCGCCCCGAGCACCGCCGTCTGCGGCACAAGATAAAGGACGACGCAAACCGTCTCGATGACCCCGATCATGAGATCGTGGTGAGCTGGCCATCCCAGCCCGCCCATCGTCTCGCGCACAATGTCCGGCGTGAAGAACTTGAAGCCAGCCGACATGGCTAGAAACGCCCCAACCAGCCCGCTGACCACCCAGCCCGCGATGGCCATCTTCCCAACCGATGACTTCACTTCATCCGACATGCCTGCCTCCCTGATATGCTCCTAGGTCGATCGGAGGTTCGCCGAACCGACATCGGATGGAAAAAGAGAAGCGTTCAGGGACCCGCTTCGCGGTTCGATCACAATCCCTTCGTCGCCATGTGAATGATCTGGTTTGTCGGAGCCGGCGTCCGTCCCGCGCAAAGCCCTGGATTTCTCTGAACCAGCACACATCCCGCGCGTTGACGCCCCGGGCAGCAGAGAGAGACTCGCATGGCGCCGCCGACAAGCACGGATATCGTGCGCCTGATCTTTGCAATCCTACTGCCGCCGGTGGGCGTCGCGATGCAGGTTGGCTTTACGACCCAGTTCTGGATCAACCTGCTGCTCACGCTGCTGGGCTACCTGCCCGGCGTGATCCATGCGGTCTGGATCATCGCCAGGCGGTAAGCCCTAAATCCCCTTCACGATCTCTTCCGTCATTTTCTTGGCGTCGCCGAGAAGCATCATCGTGTTCTCGCGGAAGAAGAGGGGGTTCTCGACGCCGGCGTAGCCGCTGGCGAGCGATCGCTTGATGAAGAACACCGTCTTGGCGTTCCACACCTTAAGCACCGGCATGCCGTAGATCGGGCTCGCGGTGTTTGTCTCGGCGTCCGGGTTGGTCACGTCGTTCGCGCCGATGACGAAGGCCACGTCCGCCTGCGCGAAGGATGAGTTGATGTCCTCCAGCTCGTGCACCTCGTCATAGGGTACCTGCGCTTCGGCCAGCAGCACGTTCATGTGCCCCGGCATCCGGCCGGCGACCGGGTGGATCGCATAGGTTATCTCGACGCCTTCCGCCTTCAGCTTCTCGGCCATCTCCTTCAGTGCGTGCTGCGCCTGCGCCACTGCCATGCCATAGCCCGGCACGATGATGACTTTGGATGCGTTCTTCATGATGAAGGCCGCATCGTCTGCCGAGCCGATCTTCACGGGCTTGGCCGGCCCGCCCCCTGCAGCCGCGGCAGCTGTCTCGCCGCCAAAGCCGCCGAGGATGACCGAGATAAAGCTGCGGTTCATCGCCTTGCACATGATGTAGGACAGGATCGCGCCCGACGACCCTACCAGCGATCCGGTGATGATCAGAGCGTTGTTCTCGAGCGTGAAGCCCAAGGCTGCCGCCGCCCAGCCCGAATACGAGTTGAGCATCGACACGACGACCGGCATGTCCGCCCCGCCGATCGGGATGATCAGCGTGATCCCAAGGATCAGCGCAATCGCCGTCAGCAGCAGGAACATCCAGGGCTGCGACCCCTGCGTCTGCACCATCATCACGACCAGCACGACGATGGCGACGCCGAATGCAATGTTGATGAGATGCCGAGCCGGCAGCATGATGGGTGAGCCCGACATGTTGCCGTTGAGTTTCAGGAAGGCGATGACCGACCCGGTGAAGGTCAGAGCGCCGATGGCCGAGCCAAGCGACAGCTCGATGATCGAGGCCGTGTTGATCGCCCCCGTCACGCCAATACCGTAGCTCTCGGGCGCATACAGCGCCGCCGCCGCCACGAGCACGGCCGCAAGACCTACAAGCGAGTGGAAGAACGCCACGAGCTGCGGCATGGCCGTCATCTTGATCTTCTGTGCAACCACCGCGCCCGCCACGCCGCCGACGGCAATGCCGCCCGCAATGATCAGCAGCGTCGGAGCATCCAGCCCGCCAGACCCGTCCCACAGCATCCACAGCGTGGTGCCGATCGCGAGCACCATCCCGATGATGCCGTTGTTCGCGCCGGCGCGACTGGTCTCAGGGCTTGAAAGTCCCCGCAGCGACAGGATGAAGAGAACGCCCGATGCCAGGTAGAGCAGGGCGGCGATGTTCGCGTTCATGAGTGGTCCGGTCCCCTAGGGTGTGTCTGGCTACCCAGCCCGAATGATGTCAGGGCGGCGCGCGCAATCGGCTCGCCCCACTCCTGCAGAAAGTGTCCGCCCTCGGCGATCAGCATTGGCTCGGGGCAATTGCGGATCCAGGCGTGCAGCGCGCGCATGACAGGCTCGCCCAGCACAGGATCGGCCTGGCCGATCGCCATGAAGCTCTCGCCATTCCATTGGTCGCGAAAGAAAGCCGCAGACGCACGACCATGCGCCACGCCCTCCATCGCCGGATCAACCGGTACGAGTTGCGGAAAGCGCCGCACGCCTGCCTTGTAGGTGATGTCCGGGAAGGGCGCGTTGTAGGCGTCCTGCTCGGCATCGGTCAGCACGGTCGTCCCGCGCCTCATCAGCGCGCCGACATCCATGTCGGGATTGGCGGCGGCATAGGCCTTCCATGCATTGAAGCCTGGCCCCGGCGATTCGCCGGTACCGATGCCCGTGTTCATGATCAGCAGCCGGGTGATCTCCGGACGGTCCTTGGGAAGCGTGAGTCCCAGAAGTCCGCCCCAGTCCTGCACGACACCGCAGACATTGCTGAGCGCCATGCGGTCGAGAAACGCCGTCATCGTGTCGCGATGGAAGTCGAACGTATAGATCTCGTCCTTCACCGGCTTGTCGGAGCGACCGAAGCCGAACCAGTCCGGCGCCACCACGCGGTGTCCCGCTGCAGTGAAAACCGGCAGCATCTTTCGATAGAGATACGACCAGCTCGGCTCGCCATGCAGGCAGAGGAACGTCACCTCGGCGTGGCGCGGGCCTTCGTCGACATAGTGAAGGCGCAGGCCCTCACGGCCCTTCAGATCGTCGATGTAACGCGGTGCAAACGTCCAGCCGGGCAGGTTCGCGAACCTTTCGTCCGGTGTGCGGACGATCGGGCCAAACCTTGGATGATCGAACGTCGCGACCATCACAGCTTCACTTCGTCGCCGGCTTAACGGCGGGCTTTTCCTTCTTCTTGTACATCGCAAGCATCCGCTTGGTCACAAGGAAGCCGCCGAAGATGTTCACGGCGGCGAGCGCCACCGCCACCCCGCCCATGCCCTTCGAGAGCCACAGGTCGCTGGTCATCTCCTGTCCTGCGCCCGCGCCCGCTGCAATCAGCGCGCCGACGATGATCACAGAGGAAATTGCATTCGTCACCGCCATGAGAGGCGTGTGCAGCGCTGGCGTCACCGACCACACCACATAGTACCCGACGAAGATCGACAGCACGAAGATCGCGAGGCGGAAGATCAGCCCGTCAGGTTGTTCCGCCCCCGTTGCGGCGAGCGCGGGCGAGGCGATCAGGAGTGCCGCTAATCCCAGGACGGCGAGGCGCTTGATCATGTTGGCGATCCTTCTTCCGGCTTTTTCTTCTTTTTCAGAATGTACCGTACACCGACGGAGATCATTGCGACAGCAATTGCCGCCACCACAAAGCTCGGCAACGGCGCAGGGCCAGGGGCTGTCGTCATCTGTACGAAGTACCAGCCGAGCATCAGGCCGGTAATCGTCAGGATCAGGCCGATGGCCTTCGACATGGCTTAGCCATCCTTCAGCGCGGGATGCACCACCTGCCCATCGCGCGTGAGGACCGCCGCCTTCACGATCTCATCGTCCCATTTCGGCCCGAACGCTGCATTCTCGCCTGTGAACAGCGGCAGCAACGCCAGCAGGTTCTTGGCATAGAGCGCCGAAGCGTCCGCCGCGATCCGTCCTGGCAGGTTGGTGAAGCCGGCGACCTTCACGCCGTCCACATCCACCACAACGTCAGGCTTCGACATCGGGCAGTTGCCGCCCTGGCTGACCGCGAGGTCGACGATCACCGACCCTGGCCGCATCGAGCGCACCATCGCTTCGGTCACCAGAACCGGCGCTGGCCGCCCCGGGATCAGCGCGGTGGTAACGACGATGTCCTGTTTGGCGATGTGACCCGCCACCAGTTCCGCCTGCAGCTTCTGGTATTCTGGCGACATCGGTTTGGCGTAGCCAGCCGCCGTCTCAGCCGCCTTGAACTCCTCGTTCTCGACCGCGATGAACTTGGCGCCCAGCGACGCCACCTGTTCCTTCGATGCGGGACGCACGTCTGTTGCAGACACGACCCCGCCCAGCCGCCGCGCAGTGGCGATCGCCTGCAGGCCGGCAACGCCCGCCCCCATCACGAACACCTTCGCCGCAGCCACCGTGCCGGCCGCAGTCATCATCATGGGAAGTGCGCGGCCAAACAGCTGCGAGCCTTCGATGACGGCGCGATAGCCTGCGAGGTTGGCCTGAGAGGACAGCACGTCCATCGACTGCGCCCGCGTGATCCGCGGCACGAACTCCATCGCGATGGCTGTGATCCCTGCAGCGGCATACCCAGCCGCTTCCGCCTTCGCTGAATAGGGTTCCAGCAGGCCGGCCATTGCCGCGCCCCTGGGATACGTTGCCAGTTCAGCAGTGTCCGGCGCGCGCACCTTGAAGATCATGTCGGACCCGCCCAACACATCCGCCGCAGAACCGATCGTGGCGCCTGCAGCGACATAGTCGGCGTCACGGATTCCGGCTGTCGCGCCTGCCCCCGTCTCGATGGCCACCGTGTGCTTAAGCGCCGTCAGCTTCTTCACCGTATCCGGTGTTGCTGCGACGCGGGTCTCGTTGAACCGCCGTTCCTTCAGGACCGCGATCTTCATTAATTCCCCTGTGGTTGCCGGGAATCAGCCCAGCAGCAGGCCACCCAGCCAGATCAGAGTTTGCACGAAAACTGCGAGGACGCAGAGGCCGACGACGGTCGCGATCCACGCGCCGCCCATGTTCATCAGCATGCCGCAGGCGATGCCGAACACCGCAAAGCCGATCATCGCGCCGATCCAGGGAATGCCCATGGTCAGCGTGAAGGTCGCGTAGCCGACGATCATCAGGATCAGCAGGCTCGACCACGCAGTGATCGTCCCGAAGCCTTTCCACATGCCGCGTCGGGCGCCCATGTCCATATAGGCGTCAGTGTGCGCTGGCGGCGTTACGATCGGGCCTTTGTCGGCGTGTTCGGCGTGCGCCATCGAGGGTCGTCTCCCAGTGGTTTGGAGATTGGTTTCAACGTGTTGCGGACTCGCATGTAGCCGCATCGCGCTCGCCTGAAAAGCGCCTAAAGGGCCGCAGCGACCGAAAAAACGGCCAAAAAAGTAAGGTCATGCGCCCGCGGGCGCCTTTCGGATATCTCACCGCGCCGTGACTTTTTGGGATTGCCGCGAATTTGCGAAGTCTGCATATACCGTGTCCATGCAACAAGACTTGGGTGGCGGCGGTCCCGCTGCGTCGACACTTCGTTTGAGGCGCGATTGCCCGTCCTGCACGGCGCAGGCCGAAGAGCCCTTGGAGCGTTACAGCCGCGACAGCTGGAAGATGGTCCGCTGCACGCAGTGCCGGCAGGTCTATCTCAACGAAGCGCCGCATTACGAAGCCTTGTCGAAGGACCTCGCCTGGACGCAGCAGTTCGCGCGCGAGGCCGTTCGCCGCAAGACCAAGGCGCCCTTCGTCCAGTGGCTCGACCAGAAGACCCGGTGGCGTCTCCACATCAAGCGTGACGATGAGTGGGCCTACATTGCCGAGCGCGTAAAAAGCGGAAACGTGCTGGATGTCGGATGCGGTCCCATCAACCGTGTCCCGGAGCAGTTCACCTCGTTCGGAATCGAGATCGAAGAGGCGACCGCCATTGTCGCTGACCAGAAGATGCGCGCGCGTGGCGGCTGGGCGGTGCACGCGCCAGCGCTCGAGGGGCTTCGCAGGTTTGACGATGGTTTCTTCCATGGCGTCATCATGCGCTCTTATCTCGAGCACGAATCCCACCCTCGCGAAGTGCTGGAGACCTGCTTCCGGAAACTGGCGCCGGGCGGCACGGTCTATGTGAAGGTTCCCAACTACGGCACGCTCAACCGCGTTGTCCGTGGTCCCGAGTGGTGCGGGTTTCGCTATCCCGACCATCTCAACCTGTTCACGATCCCCAGCATGCGTCGCCTGGCCGAGAGCGTTGGCTACAGGTTCGACCTCAAGAACCGGGTCACGCAGTTCACCAACGACAATCTCCACTGCTTCCTGACTCGCCCATAGGCACGCCGGGTCGCTATGACCGGGGAATGACCCGGTCCGAGGTCGAATACCGCCATTCCTGCAGCAGCGTGCGCAACGCGGCCACGAAGGCCAGCGGCTGGTCCAGCATCACGTGATGCCGCGCTTCGGGAATCTCGATGAACGGCACCTGCCGGTTCAGCAGGTCGCGCATGTAGTCGCCGACATCGTCTTCCCATAGGATCGACTTCTCGCCCTTGAACAGGGCGATCCGGCATCGCGTCGCCTTCAGCAATTCCTGGGGCGGCCGCGAGACAGAGAAGCGCCGCCAGATCGACGGATCGAACTTCCAGCCCCAGCCATCGCCGGATCCGTCGGGCGCCGGCTTCTTCGCCAGGCTCCAGCGTGCGATGTAGTCCATGATGAAATGGTTCTCGCACGCCTGCGGCGGAGCGAGGCGAAAGCGCGCCAGCGCCGCTTCCAAGTTGGGGTAGACCTTGCCGCCCCGCACAGGCGGCGGGCCATGACGCTGTCGGTCGGGAGGGTTGACCGGCGAGTCGACAATCACGATGCCGCCGAAGAGGTCGCCATACTCGGCACCGGTCAGGATTGTCACGAAGCCGCCGAATGAATGCGCCACGACTATCGGCTTTTCGGCGTGTGCAAACAGCCCTGCAGCCTCGCATACGGCCAGCTGTTCCTTGGCGAACACGTCCATCATGTATTGCGGGCGCCAGTCGGAATCGCCCATGCCGGAAAACGTCATCGCGACCACATGAAAGTCGTCGGTGAGATAGGGCGCGACGAAGTCCCACCAGTGCGCGTGCGCCCCATTGCCATGCACAAGCAGAAGCCCCGGCTTCGACCGGTCGCCCCAGCTCTGGTAATGGATCTTCGCGCCCTCGCAGTCGACGAACGCGGTCTCATAGGGCGTCGCGACTGCAGTCTCGAACCATTGCGGCGCAGGCGGGTGCGCACCTTTGTAGACGGCGAGCGGACCCTGCTCCGCCGGCATCTCCGCCGGCTGGTCACGAACGACCTTGTCCCTGCTGTCAGTCACGCGCGCCTCCGCTCTGAAGGTGATTAGGCGCGTGCGAAGGGTAGGGCAAGCTGAGCCGGGATATCCGGCTCAGCTCCGAGACTTCAGGATTTGGGCTTGAAAGCGATCATCACATTGCCCGGGCCCTGGCCGAACAGTCCGTAGCCCGAGTTCATGATCACCAGGCCATTGGCTGCGATGATCGACGCATTGTCGACGGCCGCGCCATTGCCCTTGACGCCGTTGATCGTGTCGAACTCGCGCGCCGTGCTGTATTGCCAGACCAGCTTCCCGGTCTTGCGCTCCAGCATGTAGACGCGGCCATCGAGCCCGCCGGTGATAACGTGGTCGCCGATCACGGTCGGTGCGCCCGAGAGGCCATAGAGACCTGCGCAGCGCGCCACGAACTTCTTCTCTTCCGGCGTGCATGAGCCCTTGACGGAGAAGGACCAGTCGATCGACCCGTCATTGAGGTTCACCGCATAGAGGCCCGGCTTGATCGTGTCGTCGACCTCCTGCCCGGGGATCGAACGGCCAGCGTTCGAGATCGGCACGTAGACGTGCGTGCTATCTGCAGCGAGTCCCCAGTGGACGCCGCCCATCGCGCCGCCCGTGCCGATGTCGCGGCGCCAGACGACTTTGCCGGTATCGGGGTCCATCGCCCACACCGTTCCGGATTTCTGACCGGCGAGTACCAGGTCCTTGCCGTTCGGAGCCTTGGCGATGATGGTCGAGGCGCCGAAATCGACATCGCGGAAGACCGACTCGTTCGCTTTCGGGCAGTTAAGTCCGCCGCCGCGCGGGCCGCATCCGACGTTGTAGACGTCATCGGCTGTGGCCTGATGAGACCACTTGATCGAGCCGTCCTTGAGGCTGAAGGCCATGATGGCGTTCGTGTTCGGGTGCGCCGGCGCCGAGTTCGCCTCGCCCGTTCCAACGTAGAGCAGGTTGCGCTTGAGATCGATCGAGGGCGAATTCCACACCGGTGCGCCGGACGGACCCCAGATCATCTTGCCATCACCGCGATCGCGCAGCGGCTTGGCCTGCTCCATCGTGTGGCCTTCCCACACGCGCTTGCCCGTCATCGCGTCGAGGGCCACCACGCCGCCATGGATCTTGCAGCACTCATGGCTGTCCTGCGCCGCGAGCATGATCTCGTACTGCGAGGAGGGCGCGATCACCTTGTCGCCCACCAGAACTGGCGTGCCGGTTGAGACCGAGGCCGGGAAGAGGCCCATGTGCGCGGCCCACAGCTCCTTGCCGTTCATCGCGTCGATCATGTGGACGAAGCCGCCCATGTCGCCGACGAGCACAACCTTCTTGCCGTCGCTGCGCGTGCCGAAGCCTGCGCTTGTGCGCAGCGTCTGCTTGCCCTCGTAGATCCACTGGATGCACGGCTTGGCATTGTCCGAGATATCGAAGGCGAACAGCCGGTTGTTGCTCTCGCCCACCGGCACGAACAGCGAGTTGCCGACCACCGCCGCCTGGCTGCGCATGGTGATGGTGTTCGGGAATGCGATGGTCCAGGCAACGTCCAGCGTGCTGAGGTCCTTGCCCGCAAGGCCGACCTTGGCAGGATCCAGCATGCGTGTGTTGTTCATGTCGAAGCCGAACGTCGCCACCGTCGGCGCAGCGCTCAGCTTCGGCGTCGCGCGTGACGCCGGGCAGCGCATCGCGGTCGTCCAGCTGTCGTCCTGTTCGCCGCCCTTGGCGAGATAGTTCGAGACGTCCGACACATCCTTCGATGTCAGCCCCACCGCCTGCGGGATCATGATCCCCGTCATCAGCGCGTTGGTGATGTGTCCCTGCGTCAGCCGTGCCATCGTGGCGGCCGAGGGCGCCTTGGTCGCCTCGGAATTGTCATGGCAGACCGCGCACCGTGCCTTGTAGACCAACTCGCCAGGATGCGGCCCGGCAGGCGCGGCCTGCGCCACCGTCATCGGCTCGGCCGCCGGATCCGAGGCCGGTGTCGTGCAGGAAACCGCGAGCGCCATCGCCGAAACAGCCGCCGCCGAAGCAAGCATACGAAGCATGGTCATTCCTCCCGAAAGCCCCGCCGCATCTCCTGTGCAGCGTCGGGCAGCCGCAGCGAGAGTTCTACCTCCCTGCCGCCGACGTCAACTGCTAACGTGGGGCCGCAAGCTTCCGCCGCGTGCCACCGGTGTCCCGCCCGCGCAGAACTCCGCCTTGCCAATGAACGAACGGCATTCGACCATTAGCCGCACACATCCTGTGGAGACTGAGACAATGGCGATGATTTCGCTGTCACGCATTGTCGCCTTCTGGGCAGGCATCCAGCCGGGCCGCGTGGCGATCGATCACGAGGGCGCCTCGGTAACCTGGGCCGAATTCGAGGAGCGCACCAACCGCCTCGCGCGCGCTTATGAGGCGCTGGGCGTCGGGCAGGACGACTTCGTCACCATCGGCCTGCCCAATGGCATCGAGTTCATCGAAGCCTGCTTTGCGACCTGGAAGCTGGGCGCCACGCCGCAGCCGATCTCCGCCAAACTGCCAAAGCTGGAGCGCGACCAGATCGTCGATCTCGCAAAGCCCGCCCTGGTGGTTGGCTGCGCTCCAGACGAATATGCGCCAACGCCGTCCGTGCCTCAATCCTTCGCGCCGGATGCCAGTCTCTCCGGCGCGCCCTTGCCCGAACGCACCGCCGCATCCCTGAAAGCGATGACATCCGGCGGCTCCACCGGCCGCCCAAAACTCATCGTCTCCAAAAGCCCCGGCGCGTACGACCCGGAGACCGTCACGCTCGAAATCCAGAACGGCGGCGTGATGCTTGTGCCGGGACCGCTCTACCATAACGGTCCTTTCCTGTGGGCCATGGTCGCGCTCTTCAAGGGCTGCACGGTCGCCATCACCACGCGCTTCGACGCCGAGCAGACGCTCCGCACGGTCGAGCGCCTGCGCGCCGACACCTGCTACATGGTCCCCACCATGATGCGCCGCATCTGGTCGATGCCCGAAGCCACGCGCAACAGGTTCGACCTCTCCAGCCTTCGCACGCTCTGGCATCTCGCCGAGCCATGCCCCGCCTGGCTGAAGGAGCGCTTCATCGAATGGCTCGGGCCCTCAGTGATCTGGGAGCTGTACGGCGGCACCGAAGGGCAGGGCTCCACCACCATCCAGGGCCAGGACTGGCTCACCCATAAAGGCTCGGTTGGAAAGCCCGTCGACACCTGCGAGATGAAGATTGTCGGTGAGGACGGCCGGCAGCTTCCACCGGGAGAAGTCGGCGAAGTGTATATCCGGCCGTTCACCGGCCCCGGCACGACCTATCGCTATCTCGGCGCCAGCGCCAAGGCGATCGATGGCGGCTGGGAAAGCCTCGGCGACATGGGCTGGATGGACACTGAAGGCTATCTCTATCTCGCCGACCGCCTCTCCGACATGATCATCGTCGGCGGCGCCAACATTTACCCCGCCGAAGTCGAAGCAGCCCTCGACGCCTTTCCCGGCGTTCGCTCCTCCGCCGTCATCGGCCTGCCCGATGACAATACCGGCAACCGCCTCCACGCCATCATCGACCGCCCGGAAGGGCCTGCCGACGAGGCGGCGCTGATGGTGCATCTCGGCAAGCATCTCGTCCGCTACAAGACGCCACGCACCTTCGAATGGGTCAGCGAACCGCTACGCGATGAAGCGGGAAAGGTGAGACGGAATGCGCTTAGGAAGGCGAGGTTGGCGGCGGTGTAGACTGTAACAGTCCGCACGAAACTCTAACGCCTTCAGTCTGAAAGTCGCCCAGGTGCAGTCACTTCAGACCCAGCGGTGGGGGGCGAGTTCCGCTCAGGTATTGATCCGTGACGACAGCTGCGCAATGCATCTTCAGTGAGCAAAAGCCGGAAAGGCCGGTAACCTGCTTCGGAATCGACATGGGCGACCAGTTCGGTCTGTGCTAACGGACCGCCTAAGAGGATCAAAGAAGAATAGGCCCGTGGCTGCAGACGGTATCCGAGATGATACTTCACATAGCTTCATCGACGTATTGAAGCGTATTGACGGTGACGCTGGCGCTGACGGCATGAGCGTAGCAAAAATCATCGATCGGCTGGACGAACGCGCGTTCGGGCTGATGATCCTGCTCTTGACCATTCCGTGTCTGGCGCCAGGTCTGCCAGGGGCGCAGATCATCGCCGTCCCTATTTTCCTCCTCGCGGTCCAGATGGTGTTCGGTCGCAATGAGCCCTGGTTGCCCGGCGTGTTCATGCGTGCCCGCATAAAGAAGTCATGGATCGCCTCAGTCGCAGCGTTTGCTGACAAGCGCCTAAACTGGACAGGACGGCTCGCACGGCCACGTTGGCAGGCGCTCGCGAGCGGCCTGGGTGAGCGAATAGCGGCGCTGTTCATGGCGCTAGCGGCAATCACGCTAATGCTGCCGATCACCAACACCATTCCATCGTTGGCGCTGCTTCTGCTCGCGTTGGGCATCATAGAGCGCGATGGCGTGTTCACGGCGCTGGGCGCGCTAGTGGCGACGGCGTGGCTATCGGCCCTCGCCGCATTGATCGCCGGAGTATTGATGGGCAGTGGAGTTGTCGCCAACTTCCTGGCTGAACACGCCCCATGGCTGGCATTTGGCTTGGGTGCCGAGCCACCGACCTGAAGACCGAACGGCGGCCAAGCGCCCTATGCAGGCGATTGGCAACTGCTGCATGCTGTGCAGCGCACGCGAAGGTGACTGAGGCTCGCCTCCCCGCCGAACAACGACCGAATGGGGCCCCCGAACTGCCGTTCAAACTATCCGCCACTACCCCTTCGGCTTGAACGCCAGAAGCATGTTGCCGCCCGTCTGACCGAACATCGCATAGCCCGAGTTCACCAGCAGCAGGCCGTTCAACGCGGTGATCGAGTTCGAGTCGATCGCGCCGCCCTTGCCCTTCACGCCGTTGATCCCGTCGAACTCACGCGCCGTCTCGAATGACCAGAGCAGCTTCCCGGTCTTGGCGTCGTTGACATAGACCGCTCCATTCAGCGCAGCAGAGACAATCGCGCCATCGATGATGGACGGCGCCGCCGACAGTAGGTTGCCACGCCAGCCGCCGCGCGTGCCGGGCGCCGGAGCAGGGGTTCCCGGCGGCGGTTCGGGATTGAACTGCCACTTGATCTTTCCGGTCTTCGCATCGAGCGCATACAGACCTGACTTGATGCTCGGATCGCCTTCCCACTCGCCCGCGATGGGACGGCCAACCTGCGTGATCGGCGCATAAACCGTGTCGTTGTCGAACGCGATGCCCCAATGGACGCCGCCCAGCGGCCCGCCCGTGCCCAGCGGCGTGCGCCACACCACCTTGCCGGTATCAGGCTCGAACGCCCAAACCGATCCCGACTTCTGCCCCGCATAGAGCAGCTCCTTCCCATCGCTGCCCTTGCCGAGGATCACCGACGCGCCGAAGTCGACATCGCGATAGACCGTCTCGTCGGGGCCAACGCAGTTCAGCCGCTCCTTCGCAGGGTTCGGTCCACAGCCTGAGTTGAAGATGTCCTTCGGCGTCGCGTGGAAGCTCCACTTCTCCTTGCCGGTCTTGAGGTCGATGGCGATCACCGCATTGGTGTTCTTGTGCGCTGGCGGCGAATTGCTCTCGCCCGTTGCAAAGAACACCAGCCCGCGCGTCTCATCGACCACCGGCGAGTTCCAGATCGGCGCGCCCGACGGGCCCATCAGCATCTTCCCGTCGCCGCGGTCGCGCAGCGGTTTGGCGTCTTCCATCGTGTCATAGCGCCACTGCTGCGCGCCCGTCTTCGGATCGAGCGACAGCACATAGCCGTGGTTGGTGCAGCAAGGATGGTTGTTGTCCGCCGCGACCGAGATCTCGAACTGCGCTACCGGCACGATCACGCGATCCTTCAGGATGCTCGGCGTGCCCGTCGTCATCGAATGCGAATAGACGCCGACCGGCTTGGTCCACAGCGCCTTGCCCGTGCGCGGGTCAACCGCATGCACCGTGGAGTCGATGCCCGAGAACACCAGCAGCGGCGTCCCATCGCCCAGTACGCCATACGCCACGCTCGTGCGCAGCGGCGCCTCGCCCGGGGTCGAATAGACCCACTGCACACAGGGCTTGGCTGGATCCGAGAGATCGAGGGCGTACATCTTGCCGGCTTCCGCCACCGGATAGAACAGGTTCTTGCCGACGATCGCGCCCTGGCTGCGCATGATCGACGCATCGGGGAATGCGATGGCCCACGCCAGCTCCATGTCGCCCATCTGCGCCGTCGTGAGTCCCGCCTGCTTCGCCGTCAGCTTGCGTGTGTTGCGCCAGTCATAGCCAAAGTGCGTCGCCGTCGCCGCATCGGGACCTTCAAGATCCACGGCCGCCCGCGCGCCGGTGCACTTCAGGTTCGGCGTCCAGTCCGGCGTCTTCGTCGTGTCGCGCCCGGTGACATAGCTCACCACCGCCGCGCGTTGGTCCGCGGAGAGTCCCGCCGCCATGTCCTTCATCTTGCCGTTGGTCAGCGCGTAATTGACGAACTGAAAGCTCATCGCCTTCATGTTGTCGCGCGTCGGCGAGCGCGTCGCCTCCGCATTGTCGTGACACACCGCGCAGGTCTGCTTGTAGACAACCTCGCCCGGATGCACGCCGGGACCCGCCGCAACCTGCGTCGGTGCAGGAGCTGCTGGCGGCGCCGGAGCGACCGCAACCGGCGCAACATCCGCCACGGGCGTCGTCGTCTCCGGCGTGGCACACGACATCAGCGCGATCATCGAGGCGCACCCAAGGGCCGCCGCCAAAACGGATTTCCGCATCGTCTTCTCCCGGCTGACGCGCTGCGTGAACCGCAACTGCGCCTTGATTATGCGCGCGCAACCTGCCCCAAGGGGAACCGCTTGCAAAGGCCATCCGTCGCCACAGTCGCGCGGTTGTGTTTGACCCTCTGCGATCTGGCGTCACTATGCGGATGCCGCGAGCGTGCGGGAGAGGAGCCGTCGATGAGTCGCAGCCTCGTGTCCGCCGCTCTGGCGGCTTTCGCGCTCGCCGCATGCGGGCGGGAAGCGCCAGCCGCCTCTGCTGCCGCCATGTCGACCGCAGACTCCGCGCTCGCCCCCGCCATCGTCGCCGTGCCGCCGCTCGACTACGCCCAGCCCGCCCACTGGCTCTGCCGCCCCGATGCAGATGTCGATCTCTGCAAACAGGTCGAGCTCATCAGGTCCGTCCAGGCGGACGGGTCTCTTCTGGACTTACTTGTCCTCGACAGCCGCCAGGACCCGCTCATCGATTGCTTCTATGTCTATCCGACCATCTCGCGCGACCCGGGGGGCAATTCAGACGCCACTCCAGGTGCTGAAGAGACTGAGGTCATTGGCCAGCAGCTTGCCCATTTTGCCCGCAGCTGTCGTCTCTTTGCGCCGGTCTACCGGCAGGTGACGCTCACCGCGCTCCGGAAACTCCGCGCTGGTGAGACGATCGAGACCAATCGCGAGATGGCCTACGCCGATGTGAAAGCCGCCTGGCTGCATTACCTCGCCAACGACAATGCTGGCCGCGGCGTCGTCCTCATCGGCCACGATCAGGGCGCCGGTCTCCTCACCCGTCTGATCGCCTCGGAGGTCGACGGCAAGCCGGAGCAGGGCAGGCTGGTCTCCGCCATCCTGCCCGGCGCCGACATCGAGGTTCCGCAGAACTTCAATGTCGGCGGCTCCTTCACCTCCATCCCGCTTTGCACAAGCGCGACAAGCACGGGCTGCGTCATCGCCTGGTCCGCCTTCCGGGCCGAGGCGCCACCGCCAGCCGACACGCTGTTCGGCCGCGCCGCCACCACCGGCATGAAAGTGGCCTGCGTGAACCCTGCCGATCTCGACGGCTCAAACCAGATCAACCCCTATCTCCCCACAATGTCTGTCCTGTTCGAGGGGGTTGTCGCCCACGCGCCCTGGACCACGGTGCCCGACGCGCCAGCAATCGAGAGCCCCTTCGTCGCGCTGCCCGGCCTCGTCTCGGGCCAGTGCATCAGCCGCGAGGGCGCCAGCTACCTCGCCATCACCGTCAACGCCGACCCGGCCGACCCGCGCACCGACACGATCAACGGAGACATCGTCGTCGACGGCAAGGTCCGCCCCGAATGGGGGCTGCACCCGTTCGACCTGCACCTCGTCATGGGCAATCTGCAGCAGATCGTCAGTTCCCAGTCAGCGGCGTGGCTGATGCAACACGCCGCATCCGGCCCACTGCCAACCGACCTTCAGTAGCGGCGCCAAATCACGCTATCGTGCCTCCATGACCGGCTGGACCATCAACGCTGCTGAGCTGCGCATTCCGCGCCGCTCGCGAATCGCCGCGCACCGGATGATTGTGATCGCCGACCCGTCAGGCCGCGCCGTTCGCCAGCTCAACGGTCTTGCCTCCTGGTTCGACAACGAGCTTCACGCCTGGCGCCACAAGCCGATCGGCTACCTGCCGACCGACCGCCTGCGCGGCTACGACACGAAAACCCACCCGCGCACCTTCATGCCGATCAACGGCGCGGTCCTGCCCGACTGGAACATCGCCCCCGCCATCGCCACCGGCGCCGCATGCGTGCTGGCCGATGACCTCACGCGCGACGAGGTCGATCTCCGCCTCGCCCCCGCCCTCGACGCGCTCCGCCGCATCAACGCGCTGGCCAAGGGGCCCGACGGCGGAGCAGGGCTGCCCTATCCCTTCATGGGTTTCGGCCGCAACTCGAACTCCTTCTTCGCGACAATGCTGCACGCTATGGACTTCGACCACCCGACCTTCGCCAATGCGGCGTGGCTGGTTCCGGGCGCGCGGGGGCTGCTGTTGCCTGCGTCCGAGATCCGCTAGCGTCGAGCCATCCGTCTGCTTCGCGCGCCACCTTCCCCAGCTCCATTGGGGTATGACCGCAGCAATGTGGGGAAGTCCTCCTTCGCCGAAGGCGGGGGACGTGGTCCGAAGGGTCGGAGGGGGCTGCCTGCGAAGCAGGCAGATCGGGCGACAAGTCACGAATGTCCGTTGGCTCCCCACCAGAACTCCTGATATCGCCCACACCAGATGAACCCCGCACTCTCCCTCCAAGGCGTCTACCTCACGCTCCCCGCCGCCTCCGGCCCGGTGGAGATCCTCAAGGGCGTGAGTTTCCGCGCCATGCCAGGCGAGAGCGTCGCCGTCATCGGACCGTCCGGCTCGGGCAAGTCCTCGCTCATCGCGGTCGCGACCGGCATCGAGCGCACGACCTCCGGAGAGGTCGAACTCCTTGGCGAAAGCCTCATCGGCAAGAGCGAGGATCAGCTCGCCCGCCTGCGGCGCGGCCGCGTAAGCCTCGTCTTCCAGTCCTTCCACCTGCTCGGCACAATGAGCGCCTTCGACAATGTGCGCGCGCCGCTCGAGATCGCCGGCCTCGCCAATGTCGATGATCTCGCCCGCTCGGCCCTGTCCGCCGTCGGCCTCGCCCAGCGCATGGACCACTATCCCGGCCAGCTCTCCGGCGGCGAGCGCCAGCGCGTCGCCGTCGCCCGCGCCCTCGCCAGCAATCCCGCCATCGTCTTCGCCGACGAACCAACCGGCAATCTTGACCGCGCTACCGGCGCCATGGTCGCCGACATGCTCTTCGCCATCGCCCGCCAGCGCAACGCAACCCTCGTCGTCGTCACCCACGACGCCGAGATCGCCAAGCGCGCCGACCGCATTGTGGAGATGAGTGACGGGAAGGTCGTCTAGCCAGATGACAGACTCGCTCGGCCTCGATTTCGGCACGACGAACACCGTCGCGACCATGGTCAACGCCGAGGGCCGCGTGGAAGCCATTCATTTCAGGCATGACGACACCGCATTTGACGCCTTCCGCTCAGTCCTGTGTTTTTCGGAAGCCGAGGGCGCAGGCCGCCGCGCCGACATGACCGCCGGCCCATGGGCCATCGACAAATTCGTCGAACAGGCCGGCGACTGCCGCTTCATCCAGTCCTTCAAGACCTTCGCAGCCAGCCCGCTCTTCGCCGACACGCTGATCTACAACCGCCGCTACAGGTTCGAGGACCTGCTCGCGAGCTTCCTCCATCAGGTCCGCACCCACGCGGGCATCGACTTCCCAAAGCGCGTCGTGATCGGCCGCCCCGTCAGCTTCGCAGGCGCAGCCCCCGACGAAGCGCTCGCCCGCACGCGCTATGAGACCGCCCTGCGCACAATCGGCTTCGAGGAAATCCACCACGTCTACGAACCGGTCGCTGCAGCCTACTACTTCGCCCAGCGCCTCAACACCGACGCCACCATCCTCGTCGCCGACTTCGGCGGCGGCACCAGCGACTTCTCCATCGTCCGCTTCACGGTCAGCTCTTCAGGCCTAGGCTACACACCGCTCGCACACACCGGCGTCGGCGTTGCAGGCGACGCCTTTGACTACCGCATCATCGATCGCGTGGTCGCGCGCGCTTTCGGCAAGGACTCCGAATACATGAGCTGGGGCAAGATCCTCCCAGTGCCCAACGTCTACTTCACCAGGTTCGCACGCTGGAACGAGCTCTCCGTCATGCGCCACTCGCGCGACTATCGCGAACTCGAACAACTCCTTCGCGACAGCCTCGACCCCGCCCGCATCCGCAGCTTCCTCGCCTTCCTCGACGCAGACGCGGGCTACGCAATGTACCGCGCCGTCTCCGCCGCCAAGATGCAGCTGTCACAGGCAGAGCAGGGCACGCTCTCTCTGCACGTCGCCGGCGTCGACATCGAGCGCACGATTCTGCGCACCGAGTTCGAAAAATGGATCGCCCCCGAACTTGAGGAAATCTCCGCCTGCGTCGGCCGCGCCCTTAGCGAGGCAGGCATCGCCGAATCCCAGGTCGACCGCGTCTTCCTAACCGGCGGCACCTCCTTCGTCCCCGCCGTCCGCGCCCAGTTCGAAGACCGCTTCGGCGCCGCAAAGATCGAAACCGGCGACCAGCTCGTCTCGATCGCCTACGGCCTGTCGCTGATCGGGCGCGAGACAGACATTGCGCGGTGGGCAGCCTGAGCGTCAGCCCGGCCTCGCCGGGCAGTCCCTCCCACCGGCCCGTCAGTCCTCGACCGGCGAAGCCGGGGGAGGTCGACGCGAAGCGGCCGGAGGGGGGGGGCGGCCGCGAAGCGATCAGATAGTTCAACGCTCACCAATAAGCGTCCAGCGTGACTTCCGCCGCAACCGGCCCTACCCATCCTCATGCCCCAGACCAAGACCTCCGTCCCCTGGCTCCGCATCGCGATGCGCGAACTCTCCGGCGGCATTGCCGGTTTCTGGATCTATCTCGCCTGTCTTGCGCTCGGCGCCTGGGCCATCGCATCCGCCGGCTCGATCACCGACGCGCTGCAGGCGGGGCTGACACAGCAATCGCGCGCGCTCCTCGGCGGCGACGCCGCGATCCAGATTTCCCAGCGCGCCGCCACCGCCGAGGAACGCGCCTGGCTCGATGAGCGCGGAACCGTCAGCGAGGCCGCGCAGGCCGACCTGATGGCCCGCAACGGCGACAAGGTAGCCCAGGTCGATGTCCGCGGCATCGACGATGCCTTCCCCCTCGTCGGCGTCTTCACCTTCGACCGGGCCATCAGCACGCCCGACGTCATCGCCCGTACCAACAACGTCTGGGGCATCGCCGGCAGCGAGAGCCTAGCCCGCGATCTCGGCATCAAGGTGGGAGACCGTTTCAGCCTCAGCGGCATCGACGTCCAACTCCGCGCCATCCTCGTGCGCGAACCCGACCGCATCGGCGAGCCCGGCATGTTCGAGCCGCGCGTCGTCATCGACATCGAGTCCCTGCGCGAAGCCGGCCAGATGCAGCCCGGCGCACTCTTCCGCACGGCTTACCGCATCCTGCTCAAGCCAGAGACAGCAGCCACCTTCAAGGACGATCTCAACGCGAAGTGGGAAGCTGAAGGCCTGCGCCATCGCGGCCCCGAAGATGCCATCGACGGCCTGCGCGGCCTGCTCGACATGCTCAACACCTTCATGACGGTCGTCGGCATCAGCGCCCTCATCGCCGGCGGCGTCGGCGTATCACAGGCAACATCCTCCTTCCTAGAGACCCGCCTCGATTCCATCGCCACGCTGAAAGCCCTCGGCGCTGACGGCGGCACGATCCGCGCCGCCTACGCAACGCAACTCGCCGTCCTCGCAGGCGTCGGCGCACTCGCAGGCATAGCGCTTGGTGCTCTCTCCCCCTGGATTGTCGACGCCATCGCGGGCAAGGACATCCCACTGCCCATGGTGCTGGGCGTATACCCCCTCGCACTGCTGAAGGCCTTTGTCCTGACGCTCCTTGCCGCCGCGATGTTCGCAACACCGCCCCTCGGCCGCGCCCGCGCGACACCTCCCGCCGCGCTCTTCCGCCGCGAAAGCGGTGAGACCAGCCAGAGCACGCCGTGGGCCGAACGCCTCGTCGCCCTCGGCGCAGCGCTCCTTCTCGTCGCCATCGCCATGGCCGGATCACAGCGGCCGCTTGTCGTCCTTGGACTGCTGGTCGGCGCTGCCGTCGCCTACGCCATCCTCGTCGGCGCGGCGATCATCGTGAAGCGCCTCGCCCGCCGCGCCTCCAGTCATGCGCGCGGCAAGATGCGGCTGATCCTCTCCAATCTCGGCGGTCCCGGCTCGCTCGCCCCCATCGTCGCGCCTGCGCTAGGCCTCGGCCTCGGCCTGCTCACGCTCATCATCGTCGTCCAGTCAAATCTGCTGGGCCAGCTCACCGAGACGGGCCCCTCCGAAGCCCCCTCCGTCTTCTTCCGCCAGATCGCCGAGCGTGACACCGAAGCCTTCGACGCCCTCATGCGCGAGCAGGGCATCGACACCACGGACCAACTCTCCTACCGCCGCGCGCCCGTCCTCCTCGGGCGGGTCACAACGATCGATGGCAAAAGGCTTGAGGAACAGGCCGTGCCAATGGAGGAGCGCTGGATCACGCGCACCGAAGTGCCGATGACCATCCTCTCCCAGAAGCCGGTCGAGGCCGTCCTGAGCCAGGGCCAGTGGTGGCCCTCAGACTATTCCGGCCCGCCGCGCGTATCGGTGGAGGAGGGCGCAGCGCAGGGCCTCGGCCTCAAGGTCGGCAGCCGCATCGGTCTGCGCATCTTCATGCTGGAGCTGGAGGCCGAAGTCGGGAACATCCGGAAGGTCGACTGGACCGGCTTTGGCGCAAACGTGGCATTCATCCTGTCGCCTGGGTCTGTGAAGGGCTTCAGCCCCGCCCATGCGGCCATTGTTCGCATCCCGCCCGAAAACGAGGAAGCCGTGGTCGCCGCCGTTGCGGAACGCTTCCCGCGCGTGCTTGTCTTCCAGGTCCGTCGCACGCTGGAGACCGCGGCCGATCTTTTTGCGCAGGTCTCAGTCATAATCACAGCGCTTGCCAGCGTTGTTCTCGCAGCGGGCGTGCTCGTCCTCTTCGGCGCCTTTGCTGCAGCTGCACGCCGTCGCCGCCGCGAGTCGGCGCTGCTCAAGGTGTTCGGCGCGACGCGCCCCGCGATTCTCTTTTTCTATGCGTTCGAGTTCGCGCTTGCGGCATTGCTCGCAGTCGTCCTCGGAGTCGGCTTCGGAGCGCTCGCGGCTCACCCGATTGTGATTGTCCTGTTCGAAGCTGAGTGGCGGCTCGAATGGGCGCCGGTGCTGTCCGTTGCATTCATCACAGTGTTTGCAGCCGCTGCGGGGGGCGCCGCGGTCGGTTGGTCGACTTTGTCCCACCGCCCGGCGCGCGTATTGCGCTCGGCATGAAGGTGGGTATGTTCCCGGTGCGTCAGCCCGACGCGATGTCCTCGAAAGAACCGGCCCGCAGCGGTTTGCGGAGACGGCGACGGAGACCCGTCACTGAGGTCGTTGATAGATGGTTGGGCGAACGGGGAGGAGTCATGAATAAGCTCGTATCTGTACTTGCGTTGGCGACTGCGCTTGGCGCGTGCCAGACGATGCCAATGGATGGGTCCTCGACGATGTCGAGCGCCGATTCATCCACTGCCGCCGTGTGGAAGGCAAAACGCGGACCCGATGGCGTCCATCCGGACCTGAACGGCGTCTGGAAGGTGATGAACACCGCGAACTACAACATCGAGGCGCATCCTGCGTCCGCCGCGCTGCAGCTTCGTCCGGGCCCCTACGTGCCCGTGCCGGATGCTTCGGTCGTGGCCCTTGGCGCAATCGGCGCCGTGCCGGCTGGCGTCGGCATCGTGCAGGGCGACGGCAAGATTCCGTACACCGCCGACGCACTGGCCGTTCGCGACGCGAACCGCGCCAAGGCCGTCGAAATGGACCCGGAAGTGAAATGCTATCTGCCGGGCGTTCCGCGCGCCAACTACATGGACAAGCCCTTCCAGATCTTCCACTCGGACAAGGCCGTGTTCATCGCCTATGAATTCGCGGGCGCTGTCCGCAATATCTTCCTGGAAGAGCCGGATCCGGCTCCTGCGCAGTCGTGGATGGGACAGTCCTACGGCCGCTGGGAGGGCGACACCTTCGTCGTCGAAGTCACCGACCAGCTCCCCACCACCTGGCTCGACCGTTCGGGCAACATCAAGGGCGAAGACACCAAGATCGTCGAGCGCTGGACGCCCACCTCCGACTACACGATGCGCTACGAAGCAGAGATCTCGGATCCGTCAGTCTACACGAAGCCGTGGAAGGTCGCCTTCAACCTGTACAAGGCCTCGGGCGAAGATGCCCAGCTGCAGCAGTTCAAGTGCGTCGAGTTCGTAGAAGAGCTGATGTACGGCCACTTGCGCAAGAACCCGCTGCCGGGCCCTGCGCTGGAGCGTGCGAAGCGTGAAGCCGAAGAGCGCGCCGCCGAAGAGGCCGAGCTCGGGGAATAACAACGAGGCCTGCGGCGTTCCGTCCTCGCTGACGCGAGACGGAGCTGTTGCAGGCCGACGTTGAATAAAGCGTGATGGCGGTCGCTGTTAGCGTCATTTGGCCGAGCAGCACCGCCAGAACACAACGGAATACGGGCGATCCAGGGCTGGAGCCGGCAGACAAAGTGCCGGAAGGATGCGGGCGCCCCATGTGTCAGACCCTTGAGAACCCGGTCTTCTGGGTTTAAAACAAGGGTAACTCAGGGGCGCTGGCAGGTCATTCCAGTCAAGCGCATAGATAAGATGGACGACGGCAAGCCGTCGGTTCTGGAGGAAGTAGATGAAAACCAAAACTCGTCTGGTCGTCGCCGGGGCCGCCTTCGCCGCCCTGACCGCCGCGGGCGCCGGCACCGCCGCTTACGCGCACCACGCGTTTGCCGCTGAGTTCGACGCCAACCGCCCCGTCCTGCTGAAGGGCGCGGTGGAGTTTGTCGAATGGACCAACCCGCACACCTGGATCCACATCAAGGTCAAGGACGTGAACAAGTTCGGCCAGCCGAAAGCCGGATCGACCCTGAACTGGGCGATCGAAGGCGGCACGCCGAATACGATCTTCCGCCTGCCGAACGCCGGCCAGGGCATGACCGCCGCCGACCAGGCGAAGGCTCGCTCGGTCGCGATCCCGAAAGGCACAGAAGTTGTCGTCCGCGGTTATCAGTCGAAAGACACCGTTTGCTCGCGCAAATGGGGCACGGGCGCTGCTCTGAAGGACATCACCTGCAAGGCCAACGGCCGTGACGTGACCTTCCCGAACGGTTGCAAACTGTTCGTCGGCGGCTCGTCCACGGGCGCTCCGAAAGATGGTGCCGACGCTGGTGCCCGTACCGATTGCACGGCAGCCTCGCCGCCGGCGTAGGCTTCAAAAGCAACCAGACCAAAGAGCCCGCCGTCGCAAGACGGCGGGCTTTTCGTTCGCCCCTTGCGCCGCCGAAGCTGAGTGAGGCAATGGGGAGGCCCTTCTCGAAGGCGGGGGGAGGTGATTCCGAAGCAGCGGAGGAGTTGAGCGACGGTGCCGAGGGCGCGATTTTGTCCGGTGAACCAGAGCGAGCAGGAAGCGACTTCGCGGTAGAAGCAAGAGAACGACACCGACCATGTCGCGCGAGTTGGAGCCAACGGGCTACGGGCCTACGCCGACCCTACTCCGGCGCCGAGTTTGGGGTAGAGCCGTTGTTCGAGTTTGGGGGAAACCCAGCGACGAACCCCGAGCCGATCAACCAATTGCGCCAAGAATTTGGGGAAGTACCGACGCCGGGTTGGCGGAGGAACATACCCCCCCTCACAATCGGCCGCACGAAGCGTGGAAACTTCCTCTCGTGGCTCCTGCGCGATCTGCCGGGTCTGATCGGCATCGCGTGGAGCTTCTGGCCGCTGATGATCATGGAGATCAGGAACGGTCGGTGCGCCAGGCTCAGCAAGAAGATCAGCCCGCGGATCGACGACTTCATCATGCACCTGCTGCCGATCGCCGAAGCGCACCCGCGCTTTGCTCAGCATGGGCAAGCCTGACGGGCCCTCGGCTGGGATCGCCGCGCCATCAGGCCCGACCCTCCCGATCCCATCACCCGCTGGCTATACGTCGACGGCCACTTCGAGGCCTATCGCGGCTCGATGATGGACCTGCACGCAAGCGCCGCACTCTTCCTCAACGAACACCGCCACCGCCTCCGCAATCGCGTCGCTCCAAACGCTGTGCGCGTGAGCGATGCGCGGATCGCGCGCAACGCTGCCGCACATGACCTGGCAAGTGCTGCCGCATCCAACAGCTATCAACCGGCGCGCGTGCCAAACAGCGCCCGCCGTGCGCGTCCGTCCAGGCGGGCGGGCTCGCGAAGGCTCGCAGCCCGCCCGCAGTCCCCAATCTCGAAGTGTCGTCACCCTCCACCTCAGGGTCCCCGCTCATCTGGGAGCGTTTCCCCACCCGCAGCAGCCGAGTCGCAAACCGACAATCAAAAGCCCCGGAAGGACGAACCTTCCGGGGCTTTCGCAACTCTGATTGTCGGCCAGATCAGCTGAAGCCGATCCACCGTCCACCAGCCGCCGTTGCGACCCAGCTCAGGATTGAGAGCATAGCGATCAACCGCGCGACACGCCCGCCGGGCGTTGCATCCTGCTTGTAGATTTCGAAACTCGTGAGCCCAACGAACAGCAGGCCCGCAATCCAGCTTGCGGCAATGCTCCAGGTCTGGAGAGCCATGTTTTCGCTCGCGAAGCCGTCGATCCAGTAGCTGATCAGGACCGAGCCAAACAGGAGGACAAACGCTCCAAGCGCGATCCAGCGCGTACGCGTGCCGAAGATGAACAGCACCGCATAGGCCGCAGCGATGATGTAGAATGTGCCGGGGTTCAGGCCGTCGCCAGTTGCGAATACACCCATGGCGAGCAGGAACAAGGCGATGGCGAAAGCGCCCAGATACATGGTGTTCTTGCCGATCTGCCCGTCGGCCTTTGCGATCGCGTTGACAACGCCGAAGGTGAAGATCAGCGCGGCGATCATCGAGACCATCTTCACGAAGAAAGCGGCCGACGTGTAGAGCCGCTCGGCGTTCAGTCCCCCGATCACAAGGCCGGTGCCGATTACGATGGCCGCGCCGACGATGTGCCAGAGGCGCAGGTTGCGTTCGATGGTCGACGGCGTCTCGTCGGTGAGACCCGCCCCGAGCAGGCGCAGGTTCATGACGATCACGCAGCCGCCCAGCAGCGCGAGCCCGACCAGGTGGATAGCTCCGAATGGCGCATAAAGGTCGCCGATATAGGAGAAGGGCGGTGTCTTGCCGATGTTGGCGACGAAATCGGCTGCGCCGGGGAAGAGTTGTGAGAAGGTCATGTGTTACTCCTGACCCGGGGTCGGTGCTGCAGGTTCGGCGGCTCCATCCGGACCGGGCGGACGCGCGTCTGGAAAGACGTCGCTTGGCGCTGGCGCAGGCTCTCCGAGCGGGTTTTCAGGCGGGACTGCGAAGGGGTTGGCACCGCCGCTCTTGAGCGGGTCCTCGTCCTCTTGTTCCAGCAGCAGGCGCTCTTCTTCCTCCATCGCATCGAGATCGAGGTCCCGATAGAGCAGGTCGCATTCCTGGAACGCGTACAAGAAGGAGCCGCGTTCGACCTTGTCGCACTTGTACCAGTCGTAAGCGATGAAGCGGCCGAAGATGATGATGAGAATCCAGCACGACATGGACAGCGCGCCAGAAATCTTAACCTTCATCGGCGGGTTCGGGGCCGCATCCCATTCGACTTGCGACTTCTGCACCATGTAGTGAAACCAGAAGATGTTGATCACCGCGATCAGCAGGAAGATCATTTTCAGGCGGAACCACATGTCGTGGTAGAAGAAGGTCGCCGGCTGGCGGCCGAACATGGTGACGATTCCCGTAAAGACCATCATCCCGAAGGCTGCCATGGTGATCGGCAACACGCGGTCGTTCAGCTTGGAGAAGGGGGTATTGCGGAAGGCGATGCCCATCATCCGCAAGTCGATGATCCAGATTGTTCCCGCGAAGAACATCAGCGTCAGAACATGCGTGCCCTCGAACATCGGCCACAGGTTCTTTGAGCTGTTCAGCGCCTGCGACCAGGACTGGCCGTCCTCGCTGGTTCGGCCCAGATCAAACTGGAGCCAGTTCAGGAAATCATACAGCACGCGTCTCTCCCCTCAGCGGCCCCGCAATTACGGTGACCCAGGCGTAAGCTCTAGAGCCTTGATATGGATCAAGGCTCTACTGGTTAGGTGGCGGCGGTCCGCCCGGCATGGGTCTCAATGTCGTATCGGGCTGGCCCATGTCGCCTGCAACATAGCGATTATGGCAGGCGACGCACGCCTGATACATGTCGGAACCCGCATAAAAGAAGGCGACCTTGTCCCTCGCCAGGGCGGCTGCCTGTGCTTTCATGGAGGCCTCATAGAGCATGTGAGTGGCATCGACCCACGCTCGGTCATCGTCGAGCGGCCGGCCAGGGAGGAGAAGCAGGTTTGTCGCCTCTGCAATCGAAAACGCAGCGCTTTCAGCTGCGAGCCAGCCGTCATCGTCGGCCGGGAACAGCTCCTGCACCGTGTCGCCGATGATCCAGCCCTGACGATGCCAGACGCCGAAGGCGTTGTAGTCGATCACATGGGCCATAAGGTCGGCCATCGAGATGTCTGTGCGGAAATCGGCCATCGTGGCGCCGCCCATGCCTTCGACAGCGGCGCCGGTCGGCGTCGACGTCGCGGGTGCAGATTGCGGCGAACAGGCGCCAAGGAATAGCGCTGCAACGAGCGCCGTGGACGAACGGATCATCACCACTCCCCTCGGGCGCTGCGGCCTGGACGGCATATTCGCCTGTCTCGACCAACTGCGCGATTGTTCCTCCGACGGCAAACTAGACCGCCATGTGACGCTGCGCCATGGGCTAGGTGTCGCACGCCTTGGTAATTCAACGCCTCAGGTTGACTATGTCCGTCGTTGCTGCGGGTCTTTCCAGCAGCGCCGGAATGGCTGTAGAGCCTAGGGAAATAGCCCGTCCAGACAGGACGGCTAAGGAGGGAAAAACGTGTTCAACCTAATGTCCCGTCGCGGCATGATTGCCGCAAGTGCAGCATTGATGCTCGCGGCCTCCGCCGCCTGCCAGTCCATCCCTGCAACTGTCGATCCATCGACCTCCTCGATCGTGCCGGGCGACGCGGCTTCGCTGGGCTTCGATCCGGCCAAGCTGGATGCAATCCGGACGGCGCTGAACGCCGACGTGCAGAGTGGCAAGATTCCCGGAGCGTACCTGATGATCGGCCGGAAGGGCCAGGTCGCGTTCCAGCAGGGTTTCGGCGTCCAGGGCCCCGGCCAGACCACGCCGATGTCCGACGAAACCATCTTCCGCATCTTTTCGATGACCAAGCCTGTCGTTGCCGTCACGGCGATGACGTTGGTTGAGGAGGGCAAGCTCAATCTCGACGCGCCGGTCTCCGACTACCTCCCGGCGTTCAAGGACATCAAGGTCTGGCAGAAGGACGGCGATCCGGTCCCGGCCACGAAGCCGATGCTTATCCGTCACCTGATGAGCCACACGTCGGGGATCATCTACTCCTTCATCCAGCCTCAGCTGCCGATCTCCAGGGCCTGGGTCGCCGGCGGCGAGCAGCGTCAGGATCTCACGGCGAAGGACTGGTCGGAGCAGGTTGTCGCCAAGCTGCCGATGGCAGCCGAACCGGGCGCAGCCTGGAACTACAGCCAGGGCCTCGATGTTCTTGGCGGGGTAATCGAGAAGATTACCGGGCAGACGCTCGAACAGGCTATCCGAGAGCGCGTCACCGGCCCGCTCGGCATGACCGACACCGGCTTCATCCAGCCCAAGGACAAGGCTCCTCGCTTCGCCCAGTCGCAGAAGCAGGATGCGCTGTACTACGACTACACAATGGACCGGGTCCTCTTCGCGGGCGGCGGCGGCCTGTCGTCGACGGCTGAGGACTACCTGCGCTTCGTCCACATGCTGGCCAATGACGGCGAATATCGCGGCGTACGCATCCTCAAGCCGGAAACTGTCGATCTGATGATGATTGACCAGACCACTGCGGAAGTTCGCGGCAAGGGCCTGTTCTTTCCGGGCGCCGGCATGGGCTTCGGCCTTGGCGTGTCGCTGGTGATCGACGACACGAAGACAAAGACCACCGGCAACGGCACGTTCTCTTGGAACGGCATCGCCGGCACCGAATGGTGGTACGACCCGAAGAACGATGTCTTCATGGTCTTCCTGATCCAGGACCGCGCGCTTCTCTCGGAATACCAGAGGAAGAACCGCACCTGGATCTACGACGCGCTGAAGAAGTAGGCGCTCGCAGAAGCTGGAACAGGAAAGGGCGGCTCCCGGGGAGCCGCCCTTTTTTTGTTTCGATCCTGCGTGGTGTCAGTTGCTCGCCACTCGCGCATCCGCCATTCGCTGCCCCAACAGGATGTTGGGCAGCGAATGATTGTGCTCGTGGCAGGGCGAGGCGAACATGCCCGTATCCGACGCCTTGAACGAGAACTCTGCGAGCCACGGTTCGGAATAGGCGACCGGGTCCTCGATTGTGAACTGGTAAAGCAGCTCGCTCGTCGACAGGCGCGTGTAGCGTTCGATGATCCGCGCGTCTTCGTTGATGACGAACTTGGTGAACAGTCCTCGCACCCGCTCCTCCGGCGGCGTCCGGATCGTGTCGATCACCAGTGTGTCGCCCTCCCAACGTGCGATGGACTCGCCATACCAGGAGCGTGGACCCGCCGCGCCATGTTGGCTGGCGAAGGGGATGATCCGCGCTTCATCGCCGTTCTCGTTGTGGATCACCACATGCATCGGCGTCTGGATGATGCGCTGGCGGTTGTATGAGATCACGGCGTGGATCGGCGGCACTCCGCTTACCACGAGACAGCGTTCGCCTGCTGGCCGTTGCTCGTAGTCATCCTTCGGTCCGTCCATGATGTCCGCGTCCTTGGCGATCCGTCGCGCATCCTCCGTGAGCGGCAACTTTCCGTTCGCCGGAAGCACGATCAGCCGTGTGCGCCTTTCGCCGCGCACGACAGGCAGCCCGTCCGTCTCGCCCATGATCACATGAGCCTCCGGGTCGATGCTCTCCTCGAGAAAAGGCTGCATGCCCGCGTATGTCGTCGCCACGATGCGGCGCGCTTCGTCCTCGGGCACGATGAGGTTCGGGTTCATCGGCGACGCTTCAAACACCGGGAAGTAATTCGTCGCCCAGACGACATTCTGGAAATCCGGCTTGCCATCAGGCATTCGCGGGATTTTCTCCATCGGCGCGAGGGAGGTCGGCGACATGGCAAAGGGATCTGTCGAGGAGGTCTGCGCCATTGCGATGGGCGCGCAGGCGATGGTTGCGGCAATCAGGAAGGGGAGGCGTATCATCGGGGTTGTCCCTCTCGCTTTGTTATGACCCATTCATCGTGGGTTGGCCGTGAGTGCGACATGAATGGATGTGCAGCGGCGAGCGGTTCGTCGTGATCGGGGACGACAAAACCATGATCGCAGGTTGCAGGTGGACAGAACGGTGCCAGCGATGGAAGCCCTGACCGTCGGCGCCGGCCTCGCACGCGGCCTAGTCGCCATCGCCGTGAAGAAGGGCGCGCGCGCCGAAGACCTCGCCGAGCGGGCGGGCGTCAGCCTTGCGGACCTGCAGGACCAGGACAGCCGCATCGCCATGCCGAACTACATCGCGCTGATGTGCGCGGCGAAGGAGCTGACGGGCGATTCCGCAATCGCCCTTCACTATGGTGAAGAGGTCGACCTGGGCGAGTTGTCGATCACCGGCCTGATCATGAATGCGTCCGAGACGATGGGTGACGCCTTCGTCCAGATGAATCGCTTCGGCCGCCTCGCCATCGAGGTGGAAGGCGTCGCGGCAGGCGCAAACCGCTTCCGCCACGTGGCCGATGCGCGTGGCGTCTGGCTGGTCGATGACCGCGCCAATCCAAACGCCTTTCCAGAACTCACCGAAGTGACCTTCGCACGCATGTGCTGCCACCCGCGCCGCTTCCTGCCGCGCCCGCACTTTCTCGAAGTGCACGTCACCCACCCGGAGCCGCCGCACCGCTTCGAATACGATCGCATCTTCCAGTGCCCCGTCGTGTTCAACGCTGAGTGGAACGCCTGGCGGGGCGATCCCGAGCTGGCGGGCCACCGCATCCAGTTGCATTCGAAATACGTCTTCGGCGTCCTGAGCGAGAAGGCCGAAGCGCTGCTGAAGGAGCTGGAGACATCCAGGTCAACGCGTGGCCGCGTCGAGAGCCTGCTGATGCCCATTCTTCACACCGGCGATATCGGCATGGATGCCATCGCGGTGAAGATGGCGGTCAGCCGGCAGACGTTGTTCCGCCGCCTCAAGGCGGAGGAGGCGACCTTCGAGAAGGTGCTCGATGACCTTCGCCATCGCCTGTCGCTCCACTATCTCAGCGGACGCAAGACGTCGGTGAACGAGACCGCCTATCTCGTCGGCTTCTCGGACCCGGCGGCGTTCTCGCGCGCATTCAAGCGCTGGACCGGCAAGAGCCCCAGCGAGATGCGCGGCAAGTAGCGCTGTCGTTTACTCCGCAGGTGCAACCTGAGCAGGCGTCGACAGCTCTTCCTTCGCAAGCTTGCGCTCCACGTCGCGGGGCGAGCCCGTGCGGCGAGCCAGCAGCGCGTAGGCGGCCGGCACGAGAACAAGCGTGACGAGCATCGCCGCGATGACGCCGAACAGGATCACGACGCCGATGGCCGAACGCGTTTCCGAGCCTGCGCCATGGCTGAAGATCAGCGGGATGGCGCCGGCGACGGCGGTGAGCGAGGTCATGACGATCGGGCGGAAGCGGGTGAGAGCGGCTTCCTTGAGCGCGGCGTTGAACTCCTTGCCCTCGTCACGCAGCTGGTTTGCGAACTCGACGATCAGAATGCCGTTCTTTGCGGCCAGTCCCACAAGCATGATCAGGCCAATCTGCGTGTAGATGTTCAGCGTGTTGCCTGTCAGCCAGATGCCAAGCAGGCCGCCGCCGACCGTCACTGGCACACAAAGCATGATGACGAACGGGTGGATCCAGCTCTCGAACTGTGCTGCGAGCACGAGGAAGACGACGAGGATGCCGAAGGCGAACACGAACAGGATCGATGATCCCGCCCGCTTGTAGTCAAGCGACTGGCCCTTGTAGTCGATCGTCGCCTCTTCCGGCAGCACATTGCGGGCGATGGCTTCCATCTTGTCCAGCGCAACGCCAAGCGACACGCCGGGGTTGAGCGTCGCGTCGATCGTGATTGCGCGCACACGGTTGTAGCGGTTGAGGCGCCGCGAGTCGGCCATCTGTTCGACAGTCACCAGGTTGGACAGCGGGATCAGCTGTTGCGTGCGCGAGGAGCGGACATAGATGTTCTCCATGTCCGATGGCGTCGCCTGTTCGGTGCGCTCGCCCTCGAAGATCACGTAACGCTCTTCACCGTTCTGGATGAAGGTGCCGACGCGCTTGGATCCCAGCATGGTCTGCAGCGTCGAGCCGATCTCCTGCACCGTCACGCCGAGATCGGAGGCGCGGTTGTAGTCGACGTTTACGCGGAACTGCTGCTGGGTTTCCTTGTAGTCCCAGTCGATCTGGCCGATGCCGGGGTTCTGGGCGTTCAGCGCGGTCAGGAATGTGTCGCGCCATTCGACCAGCGTCTCGTAGGATGGCCCCTTGAGCACGAACTGGATCGGCTTGCCGCCGCCGCCGCCACGCCCGAACGCCGAAGACATGTTCGCAAAGGCGCGCACGCCCGGGATGTCCGAGAGCTGGCGGTTGATGTCATTGATGATCAGGAAGCCGTTGCGGCGATATCCCCACTCAGACAGAACCACCTGGATTGAGCCGGAGTTGAAGCCGCCCCCGCCGGGCCCGAATCCGCCCGGTGCGCGCACGGAAATCCGCTCGATCTCGCCCTTGTCGATCATCGGCAGGAGGCGTGCCTCGATCTGCTCGACGAACGGGACCATGTATTCGTAGGACGCGCCCTCGGGTCCCGTGATCATCACCTGGAACGAGCCGCGATCTTCCTGTGGCGTGTACTCGCCGGGGATGGTGACGAACAGGAAGTAGGTCCCGACCAGAGCGCCGAAGAAGCCCACGGCGATGATGATAGGACGCTTCACGGTCGAGTCGTAGATGCCGCCATAGAAGCGGCGCAGCCCAGCGAACGCCTGGTCGACGCGGTAGGCAAAGCCTTTTTTCTGCTTCTCGCCGCCATCATGGCGGGGGCTGAGCAGCTTCGAGGCCATCATTGGCGAGATGGTCAGCGCGACCAGCATCGAGAAGGCGATCGCCGCCGCCATGGCGATGGCGAATTCCGAGAACAGCCGGCCCATCTGGCCCTGCATGAAGGTGATCGGCACGAACACGGCGATGAGCACCATCGTCGTCGCGACAACGGCGAAGCCCACCTGGCGCGTTCCGCGGTAGGCGGCGACCAGAGGCGTCTCGCCATGCTCCTCGATCCTGCGGTGGATGTTCTCGAGCACCACGATCGCGTCATCCACGACCAGGCCGATGGCCAGGACGAGCGCCAGAAGGGTCAGCATGTTGATCGACAGGCCGAGGGCGACCAGCACCATGAAAGACGCGATCAGGGAGATCGGAACCGTAACGGCCGGGATAATCGTGGCCTTGAACGAGCCAAGGAACATGTAGATCACGCCGACGACCAGCAGCACCGCGATGCCGAGCGTGATGAACACCTCGTTGATTGCGGCGTTCACGAAGACGGAGCCGTCGAAGTTCACTTCCAGCTTCATGTCTTCGGGCAGGGTCGCGCCGACTTCGAGGGCGCGTTCGCGTGCGACGCGCGCAACTTCCACAACGTTGGCGGTCGATTGCTTGACGATGCCGATGCCGACCGTATCGCGACCATTGCCACGGAAGATCGAGCGATCCTCTTCGGCGCCGAACTCGACACGGGCGACGTCGCTCAACCGGACGACCACGCCGTCATCGCCCTTGGCGACAACAAGCTGGCCGAACTGTTCCGGCGTACGGAAGGGTCGCTCTGTCCGCATCGTGAAGATCAGGTCCTGGGATGTCAGCGAGCCTGCGGGCGTCTCGACGTTCTCTGTCCGGACGGCGCGTTCGATATCACCCACGGTGAGCCCGCGCGCCGCTATGGCCCGGCGGTCAAGCCAGACGCGCATGGCGGGCGTTCGCTGCCCGCCGATCTGGATGCGTGCGACGCCGTCGATGGAGGAGAAACGGTCGACCAGATAACGTTCGGCATAGTCAGTCAGCTCGAGCGCCGTGCGCTTGTCCGACGACATCTGCAGCCAGAGGACGATCTCTTCGGAGGCGTCCGCCTTCTGCACGTCTGGCGGATCGGCCTCTTCCGGCAACTGTCGCAGTACGCCGCCGACGCGGTCGCGTACATCGTTGGCGGCGCTGTCCATGTCGCGGGAAATGTCGAACTCGATCGCGATGGCTGACTGGCCATCCTGGCTGGACGAGTTGATGAAACGGATGCCTTCGACGCCGGCGATGCGGTCCTCGATCACTTCCGTGATGCGGGATTCAACGACGTTGGCGGATGCACCAGGATAGGTCGTGCGGATCGAGACGATCGGCGGGTCGATGTCGGGGTATTCGCGCAGGGCAAGGCGCGTGAACGCCACCGCGCCCATGGCGATCAGCAAGAGGCCGATGACGGTCGCGAAGACCGGGCGCTTGATGGAAACGTCCGAAAGTAGCATGGCGCTGATCTCCAGACGCTATTGATCGAGTCCGGTCTTGTCGGACGATCCCGGGCCTGTCGCCATCTGTCCGGCGACAGCGCCGCTCCCGGCTGGACGGACCATGACCGCGCTGCCGGGGCGCACCTTGAGGACGCCGTCCGTCACGACGACGTCGCCAGACTTGAGGCCCGCAAGGACTTCCACCGTTCCACGCTCGCGCGTACCGAGCGTCACTTCCGTCTTCACGGTCTTGGCTGGCTGCTGCGACTGGTCGACGACGTAGACAAAGTTCTTCGAGCCCTCGGCGATCACGGATATTTCGGAGACTGCAAGCGAGGTCCGCGGCTTCGAGACGAGCTGCACGCTCATCGACGAACCAGCCTTCAGCGCGCCATCCGTGTTCGGCAGCGTGGCCCGGACCTTGACTGCGAGGGTGACCGGGTCGATCGCATTGTCGATCGAAGTAAGCTTGCCCACGAAAGTGCGGCCGGGGATGTCCTTGGTAACAGCGTTGATTTCGAGGCCGGGACGAAGATCGGCGAGGTATATCGAAGGCACGCCGAATTCGAGGCGCATCTGGCTATCATCAATCAGTGTCGCGACCGCCTGGCCAGGCGACACATAAGCGCCCATGCTGATCTGCCGGAAACCGAGCACACCGGAGAATGGCGCTACCAACACCCGGTCCCGCAACCGCGCCTGCACTGCGCCGACGTTGGCCGAGGCGGCTTCGTAGGAGGATCTTGTTCGTTCGAGCTCCAGTTCGGCCACAGCCTCGGCGGAGGCGAGGCGCTCATTGCGCTCGAAAACCAGCTTTGCGTTGGCCTCGGCCGCCTTGGCCGATGCGAGCTGGCTCTGCTCTTCCTCGTTGACGAGGGTGACCAGTACCTTGCCCCTGGTGACGCGCTGGCCGTCCTCGAAGAAAATCCCCGTAACGCGATCGGCTGCGTTGGCTGTCAGGATGACGCGTTCGCGCGGTTCAAGCGTGCCCAGTGCTTCGATGCGGGAGGAGAAGACACGGGCTTCTGTGACAACCGCCTCGACCTGTGTCGGCGGGCCGCCGCGTCCACCGCCGGGACCGCCCGGACCACCGCCGGGTCCAACCGGACGACCGCCGGCCATTTGTGGCGCGCCTTTGCTGTCGCCGCCGCTGTTCAGCGCCGCATAACCGATGCCGCCGACGACGAGTACACCCGCCGCGACCGCGCCAATGATGATCTGCTTCCTGGTCAGCGCCATAAAGCCTGCGACTCCGCCACTACACTACACAAACATGCCACAGCCGCCATCCTTGCGACCTTTGTCTCGCACGGACCTAATACGCGGCACACATGGTATCCCGTCTGCGGCCCGCCGACGCGGTTTGCACATAATCGATGACGTTTCCGCGATGACGGGGCAGAACAGCAATTCACCGGGCGCCGCCTCACCCTCAGGCCGGGACCATAGAGTTCCCGGCTTGAAGTTCCGTCAATGCGCAGCCGCAACGGCCAACAGATCCTCGCTTCAGTTTGCCGTGAAGTGGGGCGGAATGTTGGCTGACCTGCCCGATCGTCCGCCATCCCCCCTTGCGCCTGAAGAGAGGAATCGCCGCGCGGGAAGTGGGTTGACACGCCTCGCGGCCAAGATGATGTCGCGCCAAGCCCTGTCGCAGCGCTGCGCAGGGCGATGATAGGGGATTGGCATGCGCTTAGCGCCTGGTGGACTTGCAGCCCGTTGCATTCTGATGACGTCGACCGCGCTGGCGGTGGCAGGCGTCGGCTGGGCCCAGGAGCAGCCGCCCGCAGATGATTCCGATGGAGGCGACAGGGTCGTTATCGTTGGCTCGCAGATCGTCGGCGCCCGGCCAACCGACGCCTTGCCGGTAACTGTCATCGGCGAGGAGGAGCTGGACGCTATCGGGGCGAGTTCCGGGGATGAACTGTTCCGCTCTATCCCCCAGCTGGGCGATGTCGGGTTCAACAGCGCCAGCGGCGTCAACAATGTCGGAGGGGTTAACGCAGCGCGGGGCGATACGGCATCGATCAACCTTCGCGCACTCGGCACCGGGAATACACTCGTGCTGTTGAACGGGCGGCGGATGGTCAACCATCCGGGAACGCAGGCCGAGAATCTGGTGCCGGTCGTCACAGTCAACGCCAACGCCATTCCCACCAGTGGCGTAAGCCGGATCGAAGTCCTGCTGGACGGCGCCTCGGCGCTGTACGGGGCCGATGCGGTCGCGGGCGTGGTCAATACGGTGCTGAAGGATGACATCGAAGGTTTCACCCTCGACCTGACCTATGGCAGCGAAGACGGCGCATCGGCTGACGATTTTGCCGCGTCCTGGGAGCTGGGCGTCCAGTCGGATGATGGCGCCACGCGCCTGTCGCTGCTGGGCTCATATTTCACGCGCGATCCTGTCTTCGCAGGCGATCGCGATTTCTCCGCCAATGCAGACCTGCGCTCGCGCCTGCCAGCCGATTGGGCGGCGAATACGACGGTAGCGGGACAGTTCGACAACCGCACCGCCACGACGGCGTGGGGCGGCTTTGACCGTTTCAGCACCGGCAACATCACGGTGGGCGGCGTGCCCGTGACCGACGCGAGCGGTCGGTTCCACACCCAGCCCAACACACTGCCCGGATGCAGGGTGCAGCTTGGCAATGGTGTCTGCATTGACAACAATCTCTGGACCCTGGCGCCGGCCGATCCGGTGAGCCCGCAATTTCCGAGTGGACAGATTACGGACGTGACCAACGGGTCAACGCGCGATGCCGCGCTTCGTTACAACACGAATGCGGCGACGACGGTCAGCAACGGCGTCGATCGCTACAACCTGTTCGCCTTCTTCAATCATGACCTTGGCGAGAGTCTGGAACTGTTCGCCGAAGCGGGCGTGTACCTCGCCGATTCGGTCGGCTATCGCGAACAGACCGCGATGCTGGCTGCCGTGCCTATCGTGATTCCGGCCAGCAATTACTGGAACCCGTTCGGACCCGTGGGCTCGCCGAATCGGCTGGCCAATACCAACGCGCCGGCGCAGGGCCTCGACATAACGCTTACAGCCTACCGGCCGATCGATGCCGGCCCGCGCAAGACCGAAGTCGAGAACCTGACGACGCGCGTGCTCGGCGGACTGCGCGGCGATGTCGCCGGGTGGGACTGGGAATCGGCTCTGCTCTATTCCGAAGCCACCACAGAAGATCGCGAGAATCGCGTCTCCAACACCCTGTTCCAGCAGGCGCTCGCGCTTGCGACGCCGGATGCCTACAATCCCTTCAACGGGGGATGCGTCGATGATGTCTCGGCAGGCGACTGCACGCCAAATCCGCCAGGCGTGATCAGCTCTTTCGTCGTTCCCTCATTCCGCCGCAGTGGTACGTCGCTCGCCACATGGGACGTCAAGGTCTCGAGGCCGGACCTTTTCACGCTGTGGGCCGGCGATGTCGGAGCGGCCTTCGGGATCGAGGCGCGCCGCGAGTCCTTCTACGACGATCGCGATCCGCGGCAGGACGGGACCATCCTGTTCGACGATATCATCGGCACGGGTCCGCTGACCAACGACCTGCAGGGCAACAACCAGTCGCTCGACACGCGCGGCAGCCGCACGGTGCAGTCGGCCTATGCGGAGATTCAGGTTCCGCTCGTGTCTGAGAGCATGGGCATTCCGCTTGCTCAGACCGTCGACATGCAGCTCGCCGTTCGCCACGAAAACTTCGATACGTTCGGCGATGTCACCAAGCCGAAGGTGGCGCTGTCCTGGCGGCCGTTCGACTTCCTGATGTTCCGATCGGCATGGTCCGAAGGTTTCCGCGCGCCCAACCTGCAGCAACAATTCGAGAGTGGTCTCCAGCGATCCAACAACCGGTTCGATCTGATTCGCTGCGAGGCTGCTGTCCGGCAGGGACGGATCGCCAGCTTCACGACATCCTGCCCGACCGTGCCAGGCGTGCAGCAGTCGGTTACATCAAGCCGGCAAGGCAGCGCTGACCTCGAACCCGAGGAGTCCACCAACCTCACCTATGGCGCGGTCTTCGAGACGACCTTCATTCCCGAAGAGTGGGGCAATCTGACCTTCACCGCCGACTGGTGGCGTGTGGAGCAGGAGAACGTTATCGGCATCTTCGGCGACGACAACCAGATCCTGCTCGACTACGTCCTGCGCCTCAATGGCGGATCGAACCCAGCCGTCGTCCGTGCGGCCCCGATCGCGGATGACATTGCGGAATTCGCAGGCACGCGCATCGATCCGGTTGGTGAGATCCAGTTCGTCAACGACAACTACCTGAACCTCGACACACGCCAGGTCGAAGGTTGGGACTTCGGGCTCTACTATGAACTGAACAGCACGCCCGCCGGCGACTTTGCCTTCCGCGCCAATGCGGCCTATCTCGACACATTCTTCCAGGATGTTTCGGGGAACGGTGCGCTGATCAACGCTGCGGCGGCTGCCGGCGCTATTCCGGTCGCACTCGAAGTCGACGGGCAGGGTGAGCTGGTGCGCGATTTCGGCCGGCCGGAATGGCGCTATTCGGCGTCGCTGACCTGGCGTCTGAATGAGTTTGGCGCCGGCTGGTTCACGTCCTACGTGGGCGACGTCTATGACGACTCCAACCTGCTGAACGGCCAGCCATGGATCATCGACGAGTACCAAACGCACAATCTCTATGTGCAGTACGAGCTTGGATATGACAGCGATGCGCCGACTCGCCTCCGCTTTGGCGTTCGCAATCTCACCGATGAAGCGCCGCCGCTGGCCGACACCACGTTCGGCTTCCTCGGTGACCTGCACAGCGCGCAGGGCCGGTATGTCTATCTGAATGTGCGGAAGACGTTTTGAGATCGTGAGCCCGAGCCAAGTGTGGCCGGGCTCACAGGCTAACGCGCGAAATAGTCGATCATCGCATCTGCCGCCGCGGCCCCGAGCGCGCGTGCGTCTTCCAGCGAGATCTGATCCCATAACTCGACTGTGATGCCTGGCGCCTTCAGCGCTTCGAGCGCCCAGCCTTTTGATGTGCCGCCAGCGGGGTTGTGCGAATAGCTCCACTCGGGCGGCGCCTTGAGACGCGTGTCGAAGGCCTGCTTGAGCTGCGGCAGGAAGCCGATCGTGGGCGAAGGCGATTCCAGCGGCGGCGCGTAGATAACGGTGCGGTCGGTAGAGTGAAAATCCATCATCGCGACGACGCGGCGGTCGCCGGCCTGCGTCACGATCCAGTCGGACAGGGCCTTCGTCTCGGGCTGGGTGAACTGGCCCCAGTCGCGGTTGAGATCAACGCCGCCGGAATTGAGGCGCCAGTTGCCGCCGTCGACGCCATCTGGGTTCGGCATGGGCGCAAGGATCATGCGGTGGCGGGCGCGGAAGGCGTTGGCCCTGGCGTCGTCGCGCTTCATCAGGCGCTCGACAAAGCCGCGATAGGCTTCCTGGCCTGTGGTCTCCGGTGGGTGCTGGCGGGTGAGGGCTACGATTACCTCGATGCCCCCGCCGCCAACGAAGCCGACAAGGTCGCGGCCCTCACGCGAGACGCCGTACTTTGTTTCCGTGAAGCCGCGGCCGGACAGTGAGTTGCGCGTCCAGCCGATGTTATCGCCCGCGGATGAGATAGGCTGAGCGGCAATGTAGGTTTCGCCCTGCGACAGGGGAAGTTTGATGGTTGCCCGTGTCTTGCGCTCATTGAGCGCAAGGCTGGCTTCCGGAAGTTTTTCCCACGCCGCGCCGCCGCGCTTGATCCAGGGGGCGTAGCGATGGGTGTAGTCCGTGTAGTCTAGGGTGATCGTGGCCTCGCGGGGCGTGTCGCTGTTGAGTTTGAAGGCGTACCAGGGGCTCGGGTTGATGCCTTCGGTCACTGCGGGCTCGTGATCGACCGACACAACGATTGCGCCGCCGGGTGCGATCGCGCAGTCATGCCGTCCGGCCGCGGGGAAGCTGGTCTCGACGCGAAGGCCGGCGTCCGCGCAGATTGGCGGCGGGCCCAGCGAGGGCAGGCTCATCGCCGGCAGGTTTTCGCACGCGCTCGTCAGCATTGCCGCCAGCCCTGCCGCAGCTCCGAGTCCACCCTGCCACAGCCGGATCATTCCTCAGCCTCGCGTGTCTGTTCCGCGAGTCTGTGCCCGAGGAGCTGGTTGGGGAAGGAATAATTCCCTTCGTGGCACGCATACTCGTAGACCGGGCCCGGCATCGCGTTGAACGCAAGTTCACCCCGGATCGGCGCGGTGAACACGCCGGGCTCATTGATGTCGAACGAGTAGAGGACCTGTGTGTCGCTTATGCGACGGAAGCGCTCGATGACGGTGATGGTTTCTGGCGCGCCGCGGAAAGCGAGATTGGGTTTGAAGTTGGTGGTCTCAACCACAAGCGTGTCGCCTTCATAGCGGCCAGTGGAATCGCCCATCCACGGGCGAATGACATCGTCGCGATGTTTGTCGGTCAGCGGGATTATGCGGGCGTCGTGGATCATCTCGACAAGGATGATCGCGTGGTCCTTTGTCTGGATGATCTGGTAATTGTTGTTGTAGCCGACCGGCATCATCGGCGGGCCGAGGAGCGAGCCGTAGTCGCGCAGGCAGCGTTCGGCGAGGGTGAAGCTTTCGGGATGGTCGCCGCGCTGGAAGCCCAGCCCACGTGGATAGGCGGCGAGGCGATCGGCGCGATCCGCCCTGGCGGCGGGTGTCAGGTCAGGCAGCTGGCCGTTTGCGGGCACCACGAGGAAGGAGGTACGGTGCTCGGCGCCGATCACCATTTCGTCGAGGGCGGCTTCGGCCTCTTCTGCGGTCATCACCAGGCGGTCGCCGAATTCTGGATTGCGCTCGAGCGTGGTCGCGGTCGCATGCGTCCAGTAGCCGGAGAGATCGGGCTGGCCGGCGCTGTTGAGCGGCGCGGAGTACGATTGCGCAATCGCTGCGGGCGTCGCCGCCAGCGCGAGTGCGAAAAGGGTGAGCAGACCCAGCGTCTTCATCGAGTCGGACAGTGCCCGGCTCGGGGCTGGCGGTAAAGGGCGCGCGCAGGATCAGAAAAACTGCTCGGTTCGAACAGGTGCCGGTTCCTGCAGGGCGGCGTAGTGAGGAGCCAGCACTCGCGGAGCGATCAGATGAACAACGTGCTTGTCCTTGCTGCATGGTCTGCTCTGGCGGGCGGGTTAATCCCCGTTATGGCGGCGCTTCAGGGAACCCTCGGCAGGACCATCCAGTCGCCGATCCACGCTTCACTGATTGCGGTGGGTATGTCGTTCGTGGCGGTTGGGTTGGTGTTCATGGCGGTCAGGCCAGCCATGCCGGCGAGCAATATGTTCGCCGCGGTGCCGCCGATTGCGTGGCTGGGAGGGATGGCGATGGCGTTCTATGCGATCAGCGCGACATATGTGACGCCGAGTTTCGGGGTCGGGAACTTCGTTATGTGCGTCGTGATCGCGCAGCTGGCGGTGTCAACGCTGATCGACCAGTTCGGGCTCTTCGGCGCGCCGCTGCATCCCGTGGAATTGAGGCGGTTGGGCGGGCTTGCGCTTCTGGGCGTTGGCGCTGCGCTGGTGGCGATCAAGTAGAGCCTAGCGTTTGGGTGGAACGATCGGCAGGGATGACGACAGGCCGCCATCGACGGGCAGGACCTGGCCATTGACGTAGCTTGCATCGTCGCTGGCAAGGAAGAGGGCGACCTTTGCGATTTCCTCGGGTTGGCCGGCGCGGCGCATGGCGTTCAGCTGGCCGATCTTGTCGTCGGTGCCTTTTTCGCGGGCGCGGTCGAAGATCGGTTTGGTCATGCCGGTTTCGATAAGCCCAGGCGCGACGCCGTTCACACGCACGCCGGTGCCGGCAAGATTGTTGGCGGCGAGCGAGACAAGCGAGATGACGCCGGCTTTCGAGGCGGAGTAGGCGGGTGAGCCCGCGCCGTTGCGGATGCCCGCGACGCTGGCGGTGCAGACGATGGCGCCCTTGCCCTGCTTGATCATGTGCGGAGCGCCGAGCTGGATCGCAAGCATCGGGCCGATGAGGTTGACCTGCAGGATGTTGAGCCACTGGTCCTCTGTCTGTTCGAAGAGGCCGGGTGTGCCGCCGGAGATACCGGCATTGGCATAGATGATATCGAGCCTGCCGTTGGTGGTGAGCGCGAGGTCGATGAGCTTCTGTACGTCGGGGGAGGCGCCTGCATCCATCTCCATCGCGATGGCCTTGCCGCCCGCCTTGGTGATGTTGGCGACGGTGTCGTTGACAGCGGCGGACTTGTCGGCGGCGATGACCGAGGCGCCTTCCGCCGCAAACAGTCTTGCCGAGGCGCGGCCGATACCGGAGGCGGCGCCGGTGACGATGACGGATTTGCCGGTGAAGCGGGCCATGCGCGTGTCCTCTTTATGTTTGGGGCTTCTTCGGACGTGGGGGGCGGGGCGTCAACAGGCGGGCAACGGCGTTCTCAGTCGCGCGCGTGGGCGGGGCGCGGGCTTGTGCGGCGAACCCGGGCCGGCTGCTGCCCCCTCCGTCATACGCGATGAACGGGCGTGCCGGAGGGGGCAGAAGCTGGACCAGCGCCCGCGCAGCATGTCGGTGTAGTGCGCTGAGGCGCGCGACAGGTTCTGCGCCTGGTCCAAGCAGGAGCGGATGCGGGCCATGAGTTCGATGCTATCGGTGGGGAGGTCTGTTAGTTCAAGCTTCACCAGCTTCGGATCGCAGCAGCGACGAACGGGTCTACGAGGGCGTCGAACCTGCACTGGTCCGGCCTGTAACCTCTGAAGAGACGGGAGCCTTCGGTGACCAGCGGAATGACGAACAACCAGAAGCCAGCGAGTATTCCGGCGAGGGGCGAAAGGTTGCGCCATAGCCATGCGCTTGTGCGGCGCTCGTGCTTATCGGCGCGAACATAGGTCCGCATCTTCCCCGCCGATCTGGCGCCACTAGTTACCCCGCAGAATTCCGAACAAGTCTTTGAAATCGGACGTGAAGAATTCTGAGCCTCTCCACACTTGAACAACGGTTTTCCGCCAGATTCTGGCGCCTGCCCGGTCCACGGCCGAAGGAGGACATCTCCGTAGAACATGAAGAAGTCTTTCCTCGTCGAAGGCGGCGGGGACGCGCCCGAAGGGCAGAGGGGGCCGCGTGCGGCGTGGATCGAGCCACGTGGGTCGCCCCGCGTGACAGTGGCGGAATCATCGCGCTATATCGGCGGCAAGTCAGGGCAGGTCATTCCAGTGGGGTATGCAGTATGAGGTCGATTTTTGGCGCGGTCGCGATGGCGGCGCTCCTTGCGGCGTGCGCGCCAGCGGCGCCGGTGGGGCCCACGGCGGAGGAGATCGCGAAGAACAGCGCTGACCTCGTGGCGTATCTGGACGCTGAATATGAGGAGGAGCTCAAGGAATCTCCTCAGGAGATGACCTCGCAGGGGCGCAAGGAGCGCTATGGCGAGCTCGACGATCGCTCGGAAGCGGCGATGGAGCGCGAACTCGCCTGGCGGCGCGAGTCCGTTGCCGACATGAAGGCCAAGTTCGAGCCGGAAGCGCTCAGCGAGGATGCGCGGCTGTCCTACGAGATCTGGGAACTGGAACTGGCGCGTGCAGAGAAGTCTGCCGAGTTCCGTCGCCATCGCTACATCTTCGGACGTGGCGGCGCACATACGGGCCTCGTCAACTTCATGGTCAACCAGCATCGCGTGGACGAGAAGCCGGACGTTGAGGCCTATCTTTCGCGAGTCAATGCGATCGGGCCGACGATCGACGTTTTGATCGATCGCGCCAAGCTGGCGGCGGCCGATGGCATTCGCATGCCGGGCTTTGCGTATGACATGACAATTTCGGAAGTGAAGCGGGTGCTGACAGGCGCACCGTTTGGTCCGGGGCCAGACTCCGCGCTGTTTGCGGACGGCAAGGGCAAGATCAAGGCGCTGGGTGATGCGGGCAAGCTGAAGCCTGAAGAGGTTGTGGCGCTGACCGAGCAGCTTCGGCTTGCGATGGTCGACAAGATGAAGCCGGCCTATGACCGGCTGACGGCCTGGGTTGCCGAAGACAAGGCGAATGCCTCGGCTACGCCGCAGGGCGTCGGTTCGCTGCCGAAGGGCGAGGCGTACTACAACGCTATGCTGAACCTGATGACGACGACGGACATGACGGCGGACGAGATCCACAATCTCGGCCTGGCGGAAGTCGCGCGCATCCAGGGCGAGATGGAGAAGGTGAAGGAGCAGGCGGGCTTCAAGGGCACGCTGCAGGAGTTCTTCACCTTCATGCGGACTGACAAGCAGTTCTACCTGCCGAATAACGATGCGGGGGCGCAGGAGTATATCGACCGCGCCACCAAGCACATCGAGGAGATGAAGCTGGCGCTGCCGAAGTATTTCGGTCGCCTGCCGAAAGCGGATCTCATCGTGAAGCGGGTTGAGCCCTATCGCGAGGAGCCGGGCGGCGCGCAGCACTATCAGGCAGGCACGCCGGATGGAACGCGGCCGGGCATCTACTACGCGCACCTCTCCGACATGAACGCGATGCCGACCTACATGCTGGAAGACATCGCCTATCATGAAGGCCTGCCGGGCCACCACATGCAGATCTCTATCCAGCAGGAGCTGGAAGCGGAGACGGGGCCGAACAAGCTGCCGAAATTCCGGACGCAGTATGGCTATACGGCTTACTCGGAAGGGTGGGGGCTGTATTCGGAAGCGCTGTCGAAGGAGATGGGCTTCCTGAAGGATCCCTATAGCCATTACGGCCAGCTTTCGGGAGAGATCTGGCGCGCGATCCGGCTTGTGGTGGATACCGGCATCCACTCCAAGGGTTGGACCGAGGAACAGGCGGTCAAGTATTTCACCGAGAACTCGTCCATCGCGGATGGGGCGATTGCTTCTGAAGTGCGCCGCTACATCACGTCGGCGGGACAGGCGACGGCCTACAAGATCGGGATGCTGAAGATCCAGGAGCTGCGGGATCGGGCGCGCACAGCGCTGGGCGACACGTTCAGCTATCCGGCTTTCCACGACCAGATCCTCGGCGGCGGCGCGCTGCCATTGCCGGTCCTGGAGCGGAAGATCGATCGCTGGATCGAAGCGCAGAAGGCGGGTTGAGTGTTGAGGCGCCGGTGAGCACGCCCTCGTCCTTCGAGGCGCGGACTTTGTCCGCTTCTCAGGATGAGGGCTACTCTGCCGCCGGCATTGGATAGCCCTCATGCTGAGGAGGCCCGAAGGGCCGTCTCGAATGACGGGGGCGCTCTTACGGGACGCGGTTCATCATGAGACTTTTGTTTGCGGTTGCATTCCTCGCTCTGGCCGCCGCGTGCAGTCCGGCGGCGCCGGCGGGGCCGACGGCGGAGGACATCGCCGCTGAGAGTCAGAAGCTGACGGCGTATCTCAACGCGGAGTTCGAGGAAGAGCTCGCGATGAACCCGATGATGCTGACCTCGATGGGGCGCAAGGAGCTGTACGACCAGCTGGGCGATTTCTCGGAAGCCGATGCGGAGAAGCAGCTTGCGTGGCGGCGCGAGAGCGTGGCGGGGATGAAGGCGCAGGTCGATCCCGCGAAGCTGGACGATGATGCGAAGACGTCTTGGGAGATCTGGGAGCTGGAGCTTGCGCGGGCGGAGACGCGGCGCCAGTGGCAGCGGCACGACTACATCTTCGGATTTGGTGGGCCGCACACGGGTATCCCGAACTTCCTGATCACCTATCACAAGGTAGATGAACCGGCGGATGCGGATGCGTATGTCGCGCGGATCGGGAAGCTGGGGGCGGCGCTCGATCAGTATGTGGAGCGGACGAAGCTGGCGGTGGCGGATGACATCCGGACGCCGAAGTTCGGCTATGAGCGCACGGCGACGGAAGCGAAGAACGTGATCACCGGCGCGCCGTTCGGGCCGGGCGAGGACTCGCCGCTGTTCGCCGACCTCAAGACGAAGATCGGGGAGCTGAAGACGGCGGGCAAGGCGACGGCCGAGCAGGAGAAGGCGTGGCTGGACGCGGCCTCTGCTGCGCTTACGGCGCAGGTGAAGCCGGCGTACGAGCGGCTGATCGCGTGGCTCGAGTCCGACATGGCGAACGCAGCGTCGGGCAAGGTGGGCGCGCTGACGCTGCCGAAGGGCGCGGACTGGTACAATGTCGCGCTGGAGCTGCAGACGACGACGAAGATGACGGCGGATGAGATCCATGAGCTGGGGCTCAGCGAGGTTTCGCGCATCCATGCAGAGATCGACAAGATTCGCGAGACGGTGAAGTTCACGGGCGACAAGCGGGCGTTCTTCGACTTCATGCGGACGGACAAGCAGTTCTACCTGCCGAATACGGATGAGGGCCGCGCGAAGTATCTCGCGACGGCGCAGGGCTATATCGATGTGATGTACAAGCGGCTGCCGGAGTATTTCGGTCGGCTGCCGAAAGCGCCGCTGGTGGTGAAGCGCGTCGAGGCGTTCCGCGAGCAGCCGGGCGGGGCGGCTCACTACTATGGGCCGACGCCGGACGGGAAGCAGCCGGGCATCTTCTACGCGCACCTGATCGACATGAGCGCGGTGTCGCTGTGGGCGCTGGAGAGCCTCGCCTATCATGAGGGCGTGCCGGGCCATCACATGCAGATCGCGATCCAGAACGAGCTGACGAACATTCCGGTTTTCCGCACGCAGTATGGCTATGGCGCCTTCGCCGAGGGCTGGGGCCTCTATGCGGAGGATCTCGGCAGGACGATGGGCGGGTTCACGGACCCGTATAACGATTTCGGCCGACTCTCGTCGGAGCTCTGGCGCGCGGTGCGGCTGGTGCTCGACACCGGGCTACATGCGAAGGGCTGGACCGAGGACGAGGCGGTCGCGTGGGCGATGGCGAACTCGGCGCGGCCGGAAAGCTCGATCAAGAGCGAGGTGAAGCGGTATCTGCTGAATCCGGCGCAGGCGACGACCTACAAGATCGGCATGATCGCGATACAGAAGCTGCGTGACGAGGCGAGGATCGAGCTGGGCGACAAGTTCGACTGGAAGGCATTCCACGACACGGTGATCACGGGCGGTTCGCTGCCGTTGCCTGTGCTGGAGACGCGGGTGCGGACGTGGATTGCGAAGGTAAAGGCGGGTTGATGGAGCGGTGAGCACGCTCTCGTCCTTCGAGAAGGCCTTCGGCCTCCTCAGGATGAAGGCGACGCTGCTGACGTGCTGTGGTCTGAAATACTGAGGGAGTGACGATGAGAGTCCTGTTTGCTGCAAGCCTGGCGGTGCTGGTTGCCGCTTGTCAGCCGAGCGCGCCTGCTGCGCCGACGGCCGAGGAGATCGCAAAGGCCAGCGCCGAGCTGACCACCTGGTTCGATGCCGAGTATGAAGAAGACCTGCTGACGAGCCCGATCGGGCTCACCTTCCAGGGACGCAAGGAGCGTTATGGAGAGCTGGACCAGTTCAACGAGGCCGAGCTGGACCGCAAGCTTGAATGGATGCGCGCGAGTGCGGCGGAGCTGAAGGAGAAGTTCGACCCGGCGAAGCTCGATGAAGAGGCGCGGACGTCCTACGACCTCTGGCTGGCGCAGCTCGACTACATGGAGAAGGGCGCGAAGTTCCGGCGCACGCCCTACGTCTTCGTGAAGGACGGGCCGCACGTCTTCCTGCCCAATTTCGTGATCAGCTTTCACACTGTCGCCGATAAGTCCGACATGGAGGCCTATGTCTCGCGCCTGAACGCGCTCGGCCGTGCGCTGGACCAGGTGATCGAGAGCGCGAAGCTGGCGGCGGCGGAAGGCAATCACGCGCCGCGCTTTGCGTATGACCAGTCTCTGCAGGAAGCGAAGAATGTGATCGCCGGCGCGCCGTTCGGGCCGGGCTCGGATTCGCCGCTGTGGGCCGACGCCAAGAGCGAGATTGCGACGCTGCAGAAGGACGGGAAGATCACTGCCGAAGAAGCCAGGGCGTTCCAGGACAGCGCAGAGAAGGCGCTCAGGGACAGCGTGAAGCCTGCTTATGAGCGGATCATTGCCTGGCTCGAGGCGGACCGCGTCAATACTGCGGAGCTGGCGCAGGGCGCTGGTACGCTGATGAAGGACGGCGAGGCGTTCTACAACACCAGTCTCGAGCTGCAGACCACCACGCCGCTGACGGCCGCCGAGATTCACGACATCGGCCTGAAGGAGGTCGCTCGCATCCATGGCGAGATGGAGAAGATCAAGGAGCTGGTCGGCTTCAAGGGTACGCTGCAGGATTTCTTCACATTCATGCGCACCGACAAGCAGTTCCAGCTGCAGAACAACGATGTAGGCCGCGCGCAGTACATCAAGATGTCGGAAGACTATCTGACGGCGATGGAAGCGAAGCTGCCGGAGTATTTCGGCATCCTTCCCAAGGCGGATCTCGTCGTGAGACGCGTCGAGTCGTTCCGGGAGGAACCGGGCGGAGCGCAACATTATTTCCCGCCGACGCCCGATGGCTCTCGCCCGGGCGTATTCTACGCACACCTCAGCGACATGACGTCGATGCCGACATTCTCGCTGGAGGCGATCGCCTATCATGAGGGCGTGCCGGGCCATCACATGCAGATCGCCATCGCGCAGGAGCTGAAGGGTATTCCCAAGTTCCGTACGCAGTACGGATCGACCGCCTACCAGGAAGGCTGGGGGCTCTATTCGGAGGCCCTGTCGAAGGACATGGGCTTCTACAAGGACCCGTATTCTGACTTCGGCCGTCTTGGCGCGGAAATCTGGCGCGCGATCCGTCTGGTGGTGGACACGGGCATTCACTCCAAGGGATGGAGCGAAGAGCAGGCGGTGAAGTACTTCCTCGAGAATGGGCCGACGCCGGAGGGCGCGGTGCGGTCGGAAATCCGCCGCTATATCGTGTGGCCGGGGCAGGCGACTGCCTACAAGATCGGCATGCTGAAGATCCTCGAGCTTCGCGTGATGGCTCAGCAAGAGCTGGGTGACAGGTTCAGCTTTGCCGGTTTCCACGACACGGTTCTGGGCGGTGGTGCGTTGCCCCTGCCGGTGCTGGAGGCGCGTGTGAAGCGATGGGTTGCGAAAGTGAAGGCTGGTTGATCTGCGGTCTGTGAGTACGCCCTCGTCCTTCGAGACGCCGCTGCGCGGCTCTGGGGAGTGAGGGCGGGCTTTGCGGTGGAAGTGTGAGGAGAGATTGATGCGGTTGATGTTTGCCACGGCTTTTGCGGCGATCGCTGTCGCCTGTTCGCCTGCTGCGCCGGCAGGGCCGACGGCGGAGGAGATCGCCAAGGCGGGTGCGGACCTGACCGCGTATCTCGATGCGGAGTACGAGGAGGGCCTGGCGATGAGTCCGATGCGGCTCACCATGCTGGGCCGCAAGGCGCAACAGGACAAGCTGGACGATTTCAGCGACGCGGCGACTGAGAAGGAACTCGCCTGGATGCGCGAGAGCGTCGCCGAGATGAAGGCGAAGTTCGATCCGGAAAAGCTGGATGAGGAATCCAAGACATCGTTCGACATGTGGGCCCTGTCGCTCGACCAGAGTGAGAAGGCGGACAAGTTCCGGAGGCATGGCTATGTCTTCATCCGGGACTCCATCCCGACCTACCTGCCGAACTTCATGATCAACTTCCATGAGGTCACCGAGAGGGCGGACATGGAGGCCTATATCGTGCGCCTGAAAGCGTTCGGGCCGGCGATTGACCAGGTGATCGAGCAGGCGAAGCTGGCGGCGGCGGAGGGAATAAGGCCGCCGCTGTTCTCCTTCGATCAGGTGATCGGCGAGGCGCGCAATGTGATCACGGGTGCGCCATTCTCTGCAGGTGCGGACTCGCCGCTGCTTGTGGATGTGAAGGCGAAGACTAAGAGGCTGCTCGACGAAGGAAAGATCAGCGCTGACGAAGCGGAGGCTTTCGAGGCGCAGGCAAGCGAGGCGATGACCGGCGTTATCCGGCCGGTCTATGAGCGTGTGATCGCTTGGCTGGAAACTGACAAGGCGAATGCTTCGCCTCAGTCGCAGGGTGTCGGCGCGCTGAAGGATGGCGCTGCCTACTACAGCACCATGCTGGAGCTGATGACGACGACCGCGATGACGGCGGACGAGATCCATGAGCTGGGGTTGAAGGAAGTCGCGCGGTTGCGCAGCGAGATGGAAGCGATCCGCGAGAAGGTTGGGTTCAAGGGCGATCTGGCTGCGTTCTTCGAGTTCATGCGGAAGGACAAGCAGTTCTACGTTCCGAACACGGATGAGGGGCGTGCGGCCTATCTCGCGAAGGCTGACGAGTATGTTTCCGGCGCACGGGCGAAGCTGCCGCAGTATTTCGGCATCCTTCCGAAAGCGCCGCTCGCCGTGAAGCGTGTCGAGGCGTTTCGCGAGGAGCCGGGTGGCGTGCAGCACTACTATCCGGGGACGCCGGATGGATCGCGGCCGGGCATCTATTATGTGCACCTCTCGGACACCACGGCGATGCCGCTGTGGGACCTCGAGAGCACGACGTATCACGAGGCGCTGCCGGGACATCACATGCAGATCGCCATCGCACAGGAGTTGACCGGGATTCCGGTGTTCCGGACGCAGGCAGACTACACCGCATATTCCGAAGGGTGGGGGCTCTACACGGAGCTGCTGGCCAAGGAGATGGGTTTCTACACCGACCCCTACTCGGACATGGGACGCCTGAACAATGAAATGTGGCGCGCTGTGCGGCTCGTGGTGGACACCGGCATCCACTCGAAAGGATGGACCGAGGAACAGGCCGTGAAATACTTCATGGACAATTCGCCGACGCCCAGGCCCGCGATCGAGTCCGAGATCCGCCGCTATTTCGTTTGGCCGGGACAGGCGACGGCGTACAAAATCGGCATGATCAGAATCCTGGAGCTGCGCGCGCAGGCGCAGAAGGAGCTCGGCGACAAGTTCGCCGTGGCGGGCTTCCACGATACCGTCCTCAGCGGCGGCGCCGTGCCTCTGCCCGTGCTGGAGGCGCGGGTGAAGCGTTGGGTCGAGAAGGTGAAGGCGTCGTGAGGATTGTCCTTGGTCTATGCCTGCTGGCGCTGACGGCATGTGGTGACGGCCTGTCCGAGAATGCTCGGGCCGTCCGCGACATGTGCGCATCGAATGCAGGGGAGGCCGCCTACTGCACCTGTATCGCGCAGACGCTCGAGAAGGAGATGGCGCCGGAAGCATTCAAGGGCATGGCGCAGGGCGGTGCGGAGGCCGAACTGGGCGTGCTGCTCGACCAGATCGCCAAAGCGGATTCGTCGTGCGGGGGGCAGCTGAAGACGGGGGGGTAGCGGCGTTGTCTCGCTCGCTATTCCGCGGCCACCGGCGCTGAGCCGGGCGCCCGCTTCAGGTGCTTCGCGGGAAGGCCGGGCGTGCCGGCCTGTTCCGGATGCTGGGCAAGGTAGGCGGCTTTCAGTTCCGGCGAGCGCGCGTGTGCGCCGTCGGGCGACCAGCCGGGCTTGTTGATAAAGCGGCCGACCCAGCGCCATGGGCGGATGCCGTCACTAGCGCAGTCGCGCAGCAGGCCGAAGAGTTCGCCATAGGCGACGCGGATGGGGTTGAACGTGTTGATCGGCTTTACTGTGCCGTAGACTGGCTTGTCGTGATCGAGCTCCGGCACGAAGCTGCCGAACATCCTGTCCCAGATGATGAAGACGCCGGCGAAGTTGGCGTCGAGATAGCGCGGGTTCGTGGCGTGGTGCACGCGGTGATGGCTCGGCGTGTTCATCACGGCTTCGAACCAGCGCGGCATGCGCCCGATGGCCTCGGTGTGGATCCAGTACTGGTAGACGAGGTTCACCCCCGCTGAAAGCGCGATGAAAGCTGGATGGAAGCCGAGCAGCACCAGCGGCGCCGACATGATGATCTGGCCGGTGAGCGGCCCGAACCAGGGCTGACGCAGGGCGGTAGTGAGATTGTAGTGTTCAGAGGAGTGGTGCGTGTGATGCTCGGCCCACCAGAAGCGGATGGTGTGGGCCATCCGGTGCTTCCAGTAGTAGATAAGATCGTAGCCGACGAACACGATCAGGAAGGTCCACCACGTTACCGGAATGTCGAAGATGCGGTAGGGCCAGAACAGCATCAGCAGCCACAGGCCTATGGAAGCCAACAGGGTGTCCGCGACGACGCTGCCGAGGCCCATTGCGAGGGAGGTGAGCGCGTCCCTCGTTTCATAGCGCCCCCGCGCACGCCCGGCCTTCACCGCCCACCATTCAAGCGTGAAGGTGACGAGGAAGAAGGGGATCGCGAGGGTTGTTGGCTTCATGAAGTCCATGGGGCGGAGCAATCCCACGCCGGATGCGTCGTGTGAAGCTGGCGCCGCAGCGGCATGGCGACCCGGTCAATCCGGCGCGCTGTGCATTGACCGGGAGCGGCAAGCCGCGAAAGAGTGCACGCAGCGGCGGATACAGCCGGCAGGGAGAGAACATGCGCAGGTTTGCAGTAGCCGCGTTGACGGCGGTTGCGGTTCTGGCGATCGGGGCCGGCGGACTGACGACGGTGGCGGCGGCGCAGCAAACGGGACAGGCCGTCACCGCAGCCAGGCCGGCGAAGATTGCAGCAGGGGCGAGCGAGGTGATCGCCGAGATGCGCGATGGGGTGAAGCTGGCCGGCAACCTGTACCTGCCTGCGGGCCGGGGACCCTTCCCGTGCATTGTGCAGCGCACGCCCTATGGCAAGGATGCGATGTTCGCGAGCCCCGCGGGCGCGAAGAAATACACGGACGGTGGCTACGCCTACCTGGTGCAGGACGTGCGCGGGAAGGGGCGTAGCGATGGGTTCTACCAGGCCTTCATCAACGACGCGTTCGATGGCCATGACACGGTCGAGTGGATGGCGAGGCAGGACTGGTGCAACGGGTCCATCGGTATCACAGGCGCCAGCGCGATGGGGTACACCTCGCTGCTCGCGGCGACGATGAATCCGCCGCACCTGAAGGCCGCGTATGTGGTGGTGGCGCCGTCGACGCGACTGACCGGCGCCTATATCGGCGGCGCGTTCAAGCAGAAGGATTCCGGCGACTGGAGTCGCGGTCAGGGCGTGGCCGAGGATGTGATTGCTCAAAGCGCCATCAACTACCCCGCGAGCAGCTACTGGGATCGCACGGAGATAGCGGAACAGCGAAAGTATATCGACATTCCGATCTACCAGTACGGCGGGTGGTTCGACATCTTCAACGAGGGCAACGTCCGCAACTTCATGTACCTGCAGCATCAGGGCGCGAAAGGCGCGCGCGGTAACCAGAAGCTGGAGATGGGACCGTTCGGGCACGGGCCGCTGTCTGGCGACATGCAGTACCCCAATGGTGGGGGGATCGGGAATGCGCAGGGCGGGACCGACTCTGAGATGCGCTGGTGGGACTACTGGCTCAAGGGCATCGACAACGGGATCATGAACGAGCCGCCGGTGAAGGCGTACATGATGGCGTCGGCGCGCAAGGGTGCCGTGAGCGAAAAGAACCGCTGGATGACGTTCGGCGACTGGCCGCCGGCGCCGGCGATGATGAACTACTATCTCGGCGCAGATGGATCGCTGTCGACAAGGAAGCCTGGGAAAGCTTCGTCATCGAAGACCTATGCGTTCGATCCGAAAAATCCGGTGAAGACGATTGGCGGGGCTAATCTCACCCTTGATCGTGGACCCATGGACCAGCGGCCGATTGGGGCGCGGCCGGACTATCTGCGCTTCCAGACGCAGCCGCTGGAGAAGGACATCGTGATCGCAGGCGCCGTCACGATGGACCTTTGGGCGTCGACTGATGGGCCTGATACAGACTTCGTGGTAAAGCTGGTCGACGTGTATCCAGATGGGTATGAGGCCATCATTCTCGATAGCGCGATCCGCACGCGCTATCGCAATGGACGCATGCCGGACCAGATCGAGATGATGACGCCGGGCGCGCCTACGAAGCTGACGATCGACCTGTGGGATACGGCGCTGACGTTCGAGAAGGGCCATCGCATTGCGGTGCATGTGACGAGCTCGAACTCGCCGCGCATCGACGTGAACCCCAACACGGGCGGCAACCCGGGCAAGGACGCGAAGACGCGTGTGGCGCGCAACACGATCTACATGGATGCGCCACGGCCGAGCGCGATCCGGCTGCCGATCCTTTATCTGCCGGAATAGGGGCAAGCGATGGCTGAGGCGCGAAAGTTTGACGTGATCGTCTATGGCGCGACCGGGTTTACCGGGCGGCTGGTGGCGGAGCACATGCTGGCGACGTACGGCGTGGGGCGCGATGTGCGCTGGGCCATGGCGGGGCGTAGCAAGACAAAACTGGAGCAGGTGCGCAGCGAGATTGGCGCGCCAGCTGAGGTGCCGCTGGTGATTGCGGATGTCGCGGATGCTGCGTCGGTGGTGGCGATGGCGAAGTCGACACAGGTGGTGATCACCACGGTGGGCCCGTACCAGCTCTATGGCGAGCCTCTCGTGGCGGCGTGCGCGGAGGCGGGGACGGACTATGTCGATCTCTGCGGCGAGCCGGCGTGGATGGCGGCGATGATCGTAAAGTATGGTGCCAAGGCGAAGGCTTCGGGGGCTCGCATCGTGTTCTCGTGCGGATTCGACTCGATACCGTTCGAGGCGGGCGTGGTGTTCATCCAGTCCGAGGCGATCGCACGTCTTGGGGCGCCGCTGAAGCGGTTGCGCGGGCGTGTTCGCAAGATGAAGGGCGGGTTCTCGGGAGGCACGGTGGCGAGCCTGATGGCGACACTTGAATCATCGAAACGCGATCCGTCGCTTCTGACGACGCTGGCCGACCCGTTCGCGCTGACACCCGGTTTCAAAGGGCCGGCGCAGCCGAACGGCGAGGCGGTGGAGCGCGATGAGGCTGCGGGGCAATGGGCGACGCCGTTCATCATGGCGACGATCAACACGAAGAACGTGCACCGAGCCAATTACCTGCTCGGCCACGCGTGGGGACGAGACTTTGTCTATGACGAGCTGCTGCTGACGGGGGATGGCGATGCGGGGCAGAAGCGCGCCAAGGCAGCAAAGCGTCAGGGTGATATCCAGCAGGCGCTGCTGGGCTTCGGGCCGACGCGGGCGGTGCTGCGCCAGTTCGCGCTGCCCAAGCCCGGGCAGGGACCCTCGAAGGAAGAGCGCGAGACGGGGTTCTATGAGGTCGGGTTTGTTGGTGAGACGGCTGACGGGCGGACGCTGCGCGCGCGGGTGAAGGGCGTGAAGGATCCCGGCTATGGCGCGACGTCAAAGATGATTTCGGAGAGCGCGATGTGTCTGGCGCGCGATGTTGGGCGCGATGAGACTGCGGGCGGTGTATGGGTGCCCGGCGCGGCGATGGGACGGAAGCTGATTGCTCGGCTGGAGGAGAATGCCGGCATGAAGTTCATGCTGGAGAACTGATCAGTCGCAACGGATGTAGTTGAGGCTGTCCCTGCTCCTTTGGTAGAGCAGGCGCGATCCTGCGTTGCTGAGCGCGAGAGAGTGCCGCTCAGGACGCATCTCGCCTTCAGAGGTGTGATTGACATCGAGCAGCAGCTTGTCCGGTCCCTCGGCCTGAGCCTTCTTCACGACTGCCTCGCCTCCATGGAACCGGATGGCGCCGGGTTCTATTGCGATCCGCGTGAGGCCGGGTTGTGTTGAGCAGTCTGCCGGATCGACCGCCCAGAGATGTCGATAGGCGAGCGGAATAGGGTCCGGCGTGGTCTGCGATGTCGGGAGTTCTTGACCAGGCGTGGTCGTTTCTTCTGCTGCCTTGGCGGCCGGCGGGGGGTGTACCTCCTCTGCGGCAGGCAGCTCGCCGCATGCGGACAGGGAAAAAAGCAGGGCGGCAGACGTCAACGCGGATCGTGTCATGCCTGCCAAACGAGGGGCGACGTCTGGTGGTTCCGCAGCCCACATGCGAAGGCGGCAGCTCTCCGTGATGGAAAGCCGCCGCCGGTACGTACTCTACTGAACGCTACGCTACGCTACTCTACGCTTGCCCCCGCATTTGGGCCTAACTCTACTCAGCGGACCAGGTTCGACCGGAGGACAGGCCGTTGCTGGAAGATGTTCGCGATCTCAATGGCCCTTCTGGGTTGCGATGAAGGTCGCGGAATTGCCTACGGCAGAGGCCGATCCGATGATGGCGCCGGCCCCGTTCGCAGTGATCGAGCCGGTGGAGATGATGTTGCCGCCATTGGTCTGCGAGATTGATCCGGTGAGGGCCGCGTCGCCGCACTGCGAGCAGACATAGCCGGTGAAGCCGTTGCCGATCGCGGTCGAGGCGAGGACGACATCGCCATGATCGAACGAAGCGCCGGTGAACTGCGCGTTTGCATCGACGCCGCCGGTGTTCAGCTGCGCGACGTCGACCACCATGTCGGAGCCGACATTGGTTGCGAGCGTGGAGTTGCCGACACCGTATGCCGAGATAGACGTTGTGCCGGAGAAGTCCGGCAGCGTGACGCGCGTATCGGCCTTGACGTTCGTGGACGAAGTCTGGCGGCCGCGGATCTGCGCATATCCCCATTCGTTGGCGATGGAGGCGGAGTTGGCGGCGGCCGTCGTCGCGGCTGTGACCCCATAGGTGCGGTTCTGGTAGACGTCGGTGGTGGCTTCCGAAGCGGCGCCGGTTGACGTCTGCTTGTATTGCGCGTTGACCGTGGATGTCGACGACGACGAGCTCCAGGCGTTGATCGCGGCGGACGCGCCGGCAGCGGTCTGGCCGGTGCAGCAGGCGTCAACGTCGGTGATCGCATAGGCGGAGTTCGATGCGGATTGCGTAAGGGCGACGTTGAGATCGCCATGGTCCGCGGCGGTCGCCGCATTGTTAGAGGCCGCGCTGGACACGGCCGAGAGCGTCTTCGCATTGCGAATGTTCACGCGCGAGCGGGCGAGCGCGTCTCCGCCGTCAGCGATTTGCGCAGCTGTCAGATTCAGTGCGCCGTTCGTGGTCTGGGCCTGCAGCGTATTGGCCTGTGCGGTGGACATCGCGTTGGCGTGGGTGACGTTGCCGCCGCTCAGCGTCGCGTAGGCGAAGGTGGCGCCAGACATGGTCTGTTCGGATTCGGCGTCGAGGCCGCCCTTGACATTCGCGCCGGATGCCGAGTTGCCAGCGGCGGTTGCGACGGCTGCCGCCGAGCGCGCGCCGTCACGGGTGACGACATTGATGTCGGCGACCACGTCGCCCCAGTTGAGCTGGCCGTTGAGCGCGGTCGGCGTGGTAGTCTGGGCAAAGGCGGGCGCGGCCAGGACGGCGGCGAGGCCGGCTGCGGCTGCGAGGCGGGTGATCAGCGACATCGGAGCAGTCTTTCGCGCTTCGGTTTAGGACTTGCGGCCGCGGAGGGCGGCCTTGACGCCTTCGTCACGGCCGGCGTTCCAACGATCAGGATTGGCGCGGGTGTCGGCGTCAGTGACCGTCGCGCCGTCGGGCAACGTGAAGGCGGAGCCGGTGACGGACTCGGGCAGGTTCATGTCCGCGGCGTCTTCAGCCAGCGCCCCGCACGGATCGGAGTTCGGCACGCCATAGATGTTGGCGGTCATTTCGAGGACGGCGCGCTCGATCGTGGAGCGGACGGCGAGCTGGATCGGCTCCATCGCGCGCTCGCCGATGCCGACGTCGAAGACGTTGCCGTTGGCGAAGTCGAAGATGCCAGCGGAAATTTCGCGGCCAACGATCTGCTTCTGGTAGGAGATGACGTCTTCGACGATGAGCGTCTTTGTGTTTACCAGGCGCAGGTCGACGCCGACATTGATCACGAACAGCTTGAAGCCGGCGCGGCCTTTCATGTCGGCGGCGTCGAGATCGCCGATGAAGGCGTCAGCACCGATCGAGCGGATGTTCGAGTTGAGCTCGGTGATGCCGCCAACGAAGTAGTAGTCCGAACCGGGGATTTCGCCGGCCAGGATCTGGCGGAATTCCGGCTCGTCCGCGGACGGGCCATCAGAGCCGATGAGGCGGTTGTTGGCGTATTTCAGTTCGAGCTCGGAGACCGAAGTGTCGAAGCGTTCGACGAGGCGGGCGCCGGCTTTCGAGAAGGCGGACATCGCCATCAGGGATGCGCCCTGCGTGACCTTGCGGCCGCCTTCGAGGTCTTCCTTGCCGGTGTAATCGAGTACCCGCCCGACGGCAATGCGCGGTGTGGGCTTGCCCGTGGCTCGGGCGTAGTTGGCCATGCAGACCAGCGCCGTGGAGTAGGGCGTCGGGTTCGCCGTGACCGGCGCGTTGCCGATCGGGCTGGCATAGAGGCCATTGGCGCCCGCGTAGGGCGTCACGCAGCCGGTGACCGCGAGGGAGCTGGCGGCGACAGCGAGAAGTTTGAGGCGCGTGATCATTGGAGGTCGATCTTTCCGTTCAGTACGGTGGTCTGGTTGCCGTTGTTGATCTGCGTCGAGTTGACGATGACCGTGTTCCAGTTGCCCTGGGTGATGACGTTGAGTTGGTTGCCTACGGCCGTGCTGCTGGCGATGCCCGCGCCAAAGCCGGCGCCTGCCGTGGATTGCGACCAGCTGCCGGCCGAGCCGAAGCGGGAAGACAGTGAGGACTGGTCCATGCCGGTCTGGATGCGGCCGTCGAGAATGATGCGGTTGCCCGAGGCGTCGCGCGTATTGGCGTCGTAGGAGGCTTGCTCCTCGCCATAGCCGTAACCGAAGGGGCGTTCGAACTCGCCGGAGACCTGTGCTGCAGGGCTGGGCGGCTGAGCCAGCGCCGGCATGGTCAGCAGGCCGACTGCGCCGCCGACGAGGGCGAGGCCGACAAGCGCGCCCATGGCGACAGCGACGATGGCGTTGGGGCTTTTGCGTTTGAACGACATCGGCTGATGCATCCCGTAGGTTGAGTTGAACCTCGGGTTTGCAACCGATGTGCCAGACGTGCGCAGGCCGCGAATGCCGACACTGCAAGCTCGCTTCGTCAGGGAATGTTTGGAGATGAGCGGTCCGGGATGCTGATTACACACTCTGTTGGGGAGATATGTCCCTCATCGGTACAGGTTTCGCTCGCTGAGCGGCCTCGCATTGGTCACCGGGCGCAATCCGGGTGGCCGGGCGCGTTGAGCGCTCGCAGCAATTCCGAAAATCAGGAGGATTCGGCGTTGCAACCTGCGGCAGGCTGCCGCACCTTTGCTCATGCCAAGACAAGGGAGAGCGATATGTTCCTGGAGCAGATCCTCAAGGAAAAGGGCGCGCAGATCTATTCCGTGGCCGAATCCGCGACCCTGAAGGAATGCGCTGAGCTCCTGGAGACGCGGCGCGTGGGCGCGATGGTGGTCCTCAATGAGGGAGGAGGTCTGATCGGAGTCGTCTCGGAGCGCGATCTTGTGCGGAATATCGCAAGAATCGGTGCGGCAGCCCTGAATTGCACGGTTGGCGAGGTGATGACGCGAAAAGTCGAGACGGCGCGGCCGCGTGACACCATAGAATCGGCGATGGAACGCATGACAGATCGACGGATTCGGCATCTTCCCGTCCTCGAGGGCGGCCGGATGGTCGGCCTGGTGTCGATCGGCGACCTGGTAAAGTGGCGGATTGCCGAGGCGACGGCCGAGCTGAACGCGATACGGTCGTACATTCAGCCGTAAGGCCGACTGTGGGTTGGCGGAACCGAAGTGCACTTCGGACGAGCTTTTGTCGCGGCCGTCTTGTCGCACTGGATGGAATCGAGAAGGAGGCTTGGGCGTGCCCGCCTTCGGCGTCAGGGCAGGGGATTGCGCCGAAGCCGGGATACATGCTCAAGATCTTGGCCCTTTTGACGTCGGATTGCCTGACAACCGGTCAATACTTGCCGCAACCGGGAGTTTTCCCCAGTTCGTCTGGTGCGCGACTGGGTTCTGTGGAAAACGCGTAATTTCCGCAATCTCGGCCAAAAAGCTCTTGCGTGGCGGGAGGTCGGGGCGTATATCGCCTCCTCCCGCCGGCCAGATGGTCTTTTTCGCGGGCCCCGCAATGGGCCTGAGGTAAATCTGTCGGCTCTTTCTTGGGTGTTTTTTGGCCTTCTGCGGATTGCCGAAAAAACTTCACGAAAGACGGTTGACGGGAAAACGGCGAGGGGCCTATACCCCGCGCCTCACGCAAACGGGGCGGGCCTGACGGCCGGTACGGATGCGGCGGATAGCCGGACGAAAGTCCGTTTGTCTGAGAGATGTTTGACATTGTGAGTGGAAGAGAAACGCGGGCGGCGGTGTTGCTTGCCGGGTTCTCAAGCAGGCTTCGGCCTGGGTGAGACCCACATCGACATCGACGGTTTGCGTTTATCTATGGAAAGCCAGTTCAATATACGGCCCAACGTGAGTTGGGTTTTATGTGAACGGGTTTCCCGTCAAATATACGCAAATGCTTTGCAGCGACCGCATCCATTACGGATGAGGTTTCGTCGGAGTCAAACCTCAACCTGAGAGTTTGATTCTGGCTCAGAACGAACGCTGGCGGCAGGCTTAACACATGCAAGTCGAACGCCCCGCAAGGGGAGTGGCAGACGGGTGAGTAACGCGTGGGAACGTG
>JALHLR010000014.1 GCA_022844475.1 Hyphomonadaceae bacterium
GGCGCGGTGCTCACGCGCGAGGGGGTGGCGGAGCTCGACGCATCCATCATGGACGGTCGTGACCGTCGCGCTGGCGCCGTTGCGCAGGTGCGTACGGTGAAAAACCCCATCCGCGCGGCACGCCATGTGATGGACAAGAGCGGCCGCGTCATGTTCGCGGGGCCGGACGTGGATGAGATGGCAAAGGCGGCAGGGCTGGAGATCGTTCCGCCTGAATACTTCATAACCCCGCGCCGGCAGGATGCCTTGCGCCGCGCAATGGCGGGTACGTTTGTCCCGATGGACCGCTTCGGCACGGTGGGCGCTGTCGCGATGGATCGGGCCGGCAACCTTGCGGCCGCAACGTCGACCGGCGGCATGAATGCCAAGCCGCCTGGCCGTGTGGGCGACGCGCCGATCATCGGCGCGGGCACCTATGCCGACAACGCCTCCTGCGCCGTCTCGGCCACAGGCGATGGCGAATACTTCATCCGCGTCAGTGTCGCCCGCATGATCTGCGCGCGTGTGGCGATGCAGGGCATGTCTGCCGAGGAAGCCGCGAATGCGACGCTCGAGGAGGTGAAGGCGCTGGGCGGCACGGGCGGCGTCATCGTGCTGGATCGTGACGGTTCAATTGCGCTCAGCATGAACACCGAGGGCATGTTCCGCGGCCATGCCGACGCGAACGGCGCTCGCGAGGTCGCAATCTACGCCGACGAATGATGTGATCGGGCCATGAACCAGCCCGTCGCGGATTTCATCTTCCGCAATCCAGACTGGGTGACCCTGCCGATCCGGATCTGGGTCGGCGGCTTGTTCCTGGTCCTGTTTCTGCTTTCGCTCCGCTATGGGCCGCCGGGTGCGGTCGAGATGGTCAAGCGCTTTCGTTGGGTGTTCGGTGCGACGCTGATTGTTGTCGCGGCGTGGGGCATCTATGGCTCCATCGTCCTCAACGGCCCGCCGAGCGGCTGAACAGCGCTTGTGAGCACAGCCTCGCCATCGCAGGATGTTATCCCATCCGGAGACTCCCATGCACAAACGGAAGCTTGGAAATTCAGGCCTCGAGATTGCGCCGCTCGTCCTTGGCGGCAACGTCTTCGGCTGGACCGCGGACAAGGATGCATCCTTCGCCATACTCGACGCCTTCGTCGGCGCGGGCTTCAACGCCATCGACACCGCTGACGTCTATTCGCGCTGGGCGCCTGGGCATCAGGGTGGCGAATCTGAAACCGTCATCGGCGAGTGGATGAAGGCGCGAGGCAATCGCGACAAGGTCGTGCTGATCACCAAGGTCGGCAGCGAGATGCCCGCCGGCAAGGGGCTCAAGGCGGCCTATATCCAGAGCGCCTGCGAGGCGTCGCTGAAGCGTCTGCAAACCGACCACATCGATCTCTATTTCTCGCACTTTCCCGACAAGGACACGCCCATCGCAGAAACGCTGGAGGCGCACGAGCGCCTGATCGAGCAGGGAAAGGTCCGCGCGATCGGCGGTTCGAATTACGATGCCGACGGGCTGATAGAGGCCATGGAAGCGGGCGATGGCCGGATCCACGGACGCTACACCGTGCTCCAGCCGCACTACAATCTGCTGGTACGCGACCAGTATGAGGGCGCTCTGGAAGACATCTGCGTCAGTGAGAACCTCGGCGTCATTCCTTACTTCGCCCTGGCCAGCGGATTCCTGACCGGCAAGTACCGCACCGAGGCCGATCTGAAGAAGTCTGCCCGCGGCGGCCGCATGAAGGATCTCCTTCAGGGGCGCGGTCCAGCGCTGCTTGCCGCGATGGATGTCGTCGCTGCCCGGCACAACGCGACTCTGGCGCAGGTCGCGCTCGCCTGGCTGATGGCGCGGCCGAGCATCGCGGCGCCCATCGTCTCGGCCACGAGCGTGGCGCAGTTGAACGAGCTGACGCCGGCCGTGAACATCAAGCTGTCGGCAGACGATATCGAAGAACTGGTCCTGTGATCCTGATCTTCGTGCGCGTCCTGCTGGTGACGCATGGCGCGGGCTCCCCGCCGCCGGACCGCCTTCTGCTGTGCGATAGAACTGTGCGGTCCGCTGACAGGGGAGTTTGCTGCCAGCCTTAGTCGCGTGCGGAGATATCCAGCCTGGCACCCTGCACGGCGACTCTGGGTTCCTCGATCGGTCTGTGCCCAACCGCATGGACCAGGGCATTGAACAGCAGATAGCGGGTTTCAGGTTCTTTCGCGGCCAGCGCGCTTGCCGGACCGCGATAGATGATCTTCCATCCGGCAGGATCGATGATGATGGCCTCGCCCGTCTGCGTGAATCCGAGGTCGCGACCAACCACCTGCGACTCATCGTCGAGAATGGGTATCGTGCTGCCCAACGCTTTTGCCTCCTCCTGTATTGCCGCGCGGGTGTCCACGGAGCTGGAGTTCAGCAGGAAATACTCTGCGGTGCGGAAGATCGACTTGACGGATTCAAGTGACCGGACGGCGTCCCGGGAAACCGGGTCTCCGTTCACCTGGGCCACGATCACGATGGCTGGCGCGTCGATAAGGCTGCGGAGCTCATGCGGCGTCCCGGCCTGGTCGCTGAGGGTGAAGTTCTCGACCGCTGCAGAAGGGCCCGATACGCCCGGCGCCGGCGGTTCAGCCAGTGCGGTCTGGCACACGACCGCCATGCTGGCAGCGGCCAGGGCGATTGCGGCGACTGTCCGTTTCATTGCTGTTCTCATCACGAGCGTCCTCCTGTCTCGGGTCAGGGGTGGCTCGGGCCGGCTGCGGCGCACCCCTCGGGAGCCGCAGTCCGCCCGCAACGGCCCTGCAAGGCGTTGATCCAGATCAAGGGGCGGGCGCTGATCTTGTCTGGCGGCGTGCCGGGAGGACGATCACATGCTATGCGGGGCGCAGCCGAGGAGGGATCGTGATGGACCTGCTGATCAGAAAGAGCGCGTTGGCGGAATCGAAACTTGCAGACAAACCGCTCGTGCCGCTGGCCGAGGGCGAGGCGCGCATGCGCGTGGACCTGTTCTCGCTTACCGCCAACAACGTCACTTACGGCGCGATGGGCGACTTCCTCAAATACTGGAGCTTCTTCCCGACCGATGAGGATGGCTGGGGGCGTGTTCCCGTCTGGGGCTTTGCGACGGCGATCGAAAGCCGCTCGCCATCGGTTGCCGTCGGCGAGCGCGTCTATGGCTACCTGCCGATGTCTGACACGTTCACGCTGGCGCCCGGCGAGCGCAAGCACGGCGGCTTTGCCGAGACCGCGACGCATCGCACTGGCCTCGCACCGGTCTACAACAGCTATGTGCTCAACGCGGGCGACCCGCTCTACGCAGCGGACACCGAGGCACTGCAGGTCCTGTTCCGCCCGCTGTTCACCACATCCTTCCTGATCGATGATTTCATCGCCGACGCCGGATACTTCGGCGCGAAGCAGGTGATCTTTTCCAGCGCCTCGGCCAAGACGGCCTATGCCGCCGCCCAGCTGATGAAGGCGCGCGGCGACGTGAGGGTGATCGGCCTCACCTCGCCATCGAACGTCGCCTACACGAAGGAGCTCGGCTTCTATGACGAGGTCATCGCGTATGACGGCGTTGCGCAGATGGACGGCGGCCTGCCGTCCGTCTTCATCGACATCGCCGGGAATGCGAGCGTGCAGGCGGCAGTGCATGCCAGGTTCGCGGACAAGCTGACCTACAGCTGCTCGGTCGGCGCAACGCACTGGGACGCGTTGCGGCCGGGCCAGCCACTCGCAGGCCCCGCGCCCAAGATGTTCTTCGCGCCGGATGTGGTACGCAAGCGCATCACTGACTGGGGCCCCGCCGGCTTCCAGCAGAAGCTGTCCGAAGCGTGGCGCGCTTTCCTGCCGACAGCGGCGCGTACCACTCAGGTGGTGGAGGGGAAGGGCCTCAATGCCGCCGCCAGCGTGTTCGCCGATCTCGCCAGCGGCAGGGCAGATCCACGCGATGGGCATGTGGTGCGGTTGGCGTAACCGGCGCTCATCGGGCCTAAAAGGGTTGTGGCAACGATCTTCGGCGTCAGCCCACCCAATCCGTTAGCCTTTGCCGGCCTATCCTGCCCGATGACCACCCGCATCGAAGCTGTGATCGATCGCCTGCGCGAACTGCCGGAAGCCGAACAAGAGATGCTGGCGGGTGAGATCGAGGCGCTGCTGATGGAGCCGGCGTCCCTGCTGGATGCAGCGCAATGGCGCGAGGTCGAGGACGAGATCGACACGGATGACGGCGTACGCCTGTCACATGCCGATGTGATGGGCCGCATGCGCGCGAGGTTCGGCCGATAACATGCTGACGATGAAAATCTCCTGGCGTCCTCGCGCGGCCGACGATTTCGAGGCGCTGATCACCCAGTCCGCGGCAGGCCATGTCGCCCATGCCTCCCGTGACAAGTCGCTGGTCGAAACCCGCATCCAGCAGCTGGTCCGCTTCGATCAGCTTGGCCGGAAAACCCGCCGCCAGGGCGTCCGCGAACTGCCCATCGAAGGCACGCCCTATGTCGTGGTCAGCAAGCGCTACGAAGGTGAAATCCTGATTCTGCGGATGTTCTCCAACGGGTCTGCCGTCCAGAGCCGATAGAAAACCTATTGCGCCGAACAAGCGCTTGTCACTTGCGAAAAGCCCGTTTTTGGCTTTTTAGCTAGGCGCATGCCCGCTTACCGTTCACGCACCACTACTTTTGGCCGCAATCAGGCTGGCGCCCGCGCCCTCTGGCGCGCGACCGGCATGAAGGACGGCGACTTCTCCAAGCCGATCATCGCGGTCGTGAACTCGTTCACGCAGTTCGTGCCCGGTCACGTCCACCTCAAGGACATGGGCCAGCTGGTCGCGCGAGAGATCGAGGCGGCGGGCGGCGTCGCGAAGGAGTTCAACACCATCGCCGTCGATGACGGCATCGCGATGGGCCATGGCGGCATGCTCTACAGCTTGCCCAGCCGCGACCTGATCGCGGACTCGGTCGAGTACATGGTCAATGCGCACTGCGCGGACGCGATGGTCTGCATCTCCAATTGCGACAAGATCACGCCCGGCATGCTCAACGCAGCGATGCGTCTCAACATTCCCGCCGTGTTCGTCTCGGGCGGCCCGATGGAAGCGGGCAAGGTCGTGTGGAAGGACGCGAAGACGGGCGTCTCCAAGGAGCACAAGCTAGACCTGATCGACGCGATGATGCAGGCTGGCGATGATCGCATTTCGGATGAGCAGGTTGCAGCCGTCGAAGCCGAAGCCTGCCCGACATGTGGCTCATGCTCGGGCATGTTCACTGCCAACTCCATGAACTGTCTCACCGAAGCGCTCGGTCTCTCGCTGCCGGGCAATGGCACCGTCGTAGCGACCCACAAGGACCGCGAGCGCCTGTTCAAGCGCGCGGGCCGCCTGATCGTCGACATTTCGAAACGCCATTACGAGAAGGACGACGCCAGCGTCCTGCCGCGCAACGTCGCGAGCAAGAAGGCCTTCGAGAACGCCATGGCGCTCGACGTCGCCATGGGCGGCTCCACCAACACCGTCCTGCACGTCCTCGCAGCGGCGCAGGAAGGCGGCATCGATTTCACGATGGACGATATCGACCGCATTTCGCGCGTCACGCCGTGCGTCTGCAAGGTCGCGCCGGCGGTGTCGAATGTCCACATCGAGGATGTGCACCGCGCCGGCGGCATCATGAGCATCCTCGGCGAACTCGCACGCGGCGGCCTGCTCAACACCGAGACCAGCACTGTGCATTCGCCGACCCTCGGCCACGCCATCGCCTACTGGGACATCTGCCAATCGAACGACGGAGAGGTCGAGACCTTTTTCAAGGCCGCGCCCGGCGGCGTCCGCACGACGATCGCCTTCAGCCAGGAAAAGCGCTGGCCCGAGCTCGACCGCGATCGCGCCAAGGGCGTCATCCGCTCTACGGAGAACGCCTTCACCAAGGACGGCGGTCTCGCTGTGCTCTACGGCAACATCGCCGAGAAGGGCTGCATCGTGAAGACGGCCGGCGTCGATGAAGATATCTGGAAGTTCAACGGCATCGCCCGCGTCTTCGAAAGCCAGGACGAGGCAGCTGCTGCGATCCTCAACAACAAGATCGTCGCCGGCGACGTTGTGGTCATTCGCTATGAAGGGCCCAAGGGCGGGCCAGGCATGCAGGAAATGCTCTACCCGACCACCTACCTGAAATCGCGTGGCCTCGGAAAAGTGTGCGCGCTGCTGACGGACGGCCGTTTCTCCGGCGGCACGTCGGGCCTCTCCATCGGCCACGCCTCGCCTGAAGCCGCTGCTGGCGGCCTGATCGCGCTTGTGCAAGAGGGCGACCCGATCGAGATCGACATCCCCAACCGCTCCATCCGCCTCGCTGTTCCGGACGATGTGATCGGCCAGCGCCGCCGGGCAGAAGAAGCCCGCGGCAAGGACGCCTACACACCGCACAACCGCAAACGCGTCGTTTCCGCCGCGCTGCAGGCCTATGCGGCGCTGGTCACGTCCGCCGACACCGGCGCCGTGCGCGATCTCGGGCAGATCCGGAAGTAGGCTGCGGCCCTAAGCCGGCTTTCGCCTGTTGCCCGACTCGGTCACGCTTCCCAGTGAGGTCAGGGCCACGTCCATGCAACCGGCTGAACGCATCGTCATCAAGGGCGACCAGGTCGGCGTCGAGCGGAAGCGCAAGCCGCTCTGGCGCTGCGCCCTGTCAGAAATCGTTCGCATCGACGCCTACAAGCGCGATCAGGGCGCTGTCGATCTGATCTGCTTCGATATCTGGTACGAGACCGACGGAGAGTGGATGGTCACCGCCCACGAAGACCTCGAGGGCTGGGAAGAACTCACTGCATGCCTGCGTGACCTGCCGGGTTTCGACGGCGACTGGTTCGCCAAGGTCTCCCAGCCGCCATTCGCCGAATGCCGGACCCTCGTGTATGTAAGGCGCTGAGGGAAACGACTCGGGGCGCACATGGCTGACAAACGCGAAATCCTGTCGCTCAGCGAGGCCATGGAAGGCCTGCCGGAGGACTTCGCCTTCTTCGCCGACCGTTTCACCGGCACAATCCAGCCGGCCCTCGCTGGCCGTGAAGCCGAACGCGTGAAGGCGGTCCAGCGGCAATGGAACTTCATCGTCATCGGCGTGGTGCTGGGCGTGGCCATCTTCGCGGGCTTCACCTTCCTGATGCCGGAAGACGGGATGATGTTCGGTGGCTTCATCGGCGTCGGCGCCGCGCTCGCCATGGGCGCCTGGGGATCGATGGCGCTCGACAAGCTGGGCAAGGAAACCAAGCTCATGCTGGTCGAGCCGGTCGCGCAGGAATTCAACATCGCCTACCAGGTAGCGCCCGGCCGCCCCGAAGATATCATGCAGTTCCGCTCGCTTGACCTTGTGCCCGGCTGGGACCGCGAGAAATTCGAGGACAGGCTTACCGGCGCGCGCAACGACACGCCGTTCGAATTCTTCGAAGCCCACCTTGAAGAGAAGCGCACGACGACGGACGGCAAGGGCCGCACCCGCACCACATGGGTGACCGTGTTCAAGGGCCAGTGCCTCGTTGCCAACTTCCACAAGCAGTTCAACGGCGTCACCAAGGTCTATCGCGACGCAGGCGCGCTGAACTTCTTCAAGAAGCTCGGCCAGATGGGCAAGGGCCAGCGCGTGAAGCTCGAAGACCCCGTCTTCGAGAAGGCCTTCGAAGTCTATTCGACGGACCAGATCGAAGCGCGTTTCATCCTGACGCCCGATTTCATGGAACGCCTGATTGGCCTCGAGCGCACCTTCAAGGGCAGGCAGGTGCGCTGCGCCTTCTCCGGCGGCTGCATGTTCCTCGCCTGCGAGGGCAAGAACCTGCTCGAGCCCGGCTCGATGCACCGCAAGATGGACGATCTCGGCCGCGTGCGCGAAATCCTGCAGGATTTCGCCGCGATCTTTCTGCTGATCGACGCCATGAGCCAGCGCCTCACACCGGATGCGTTGCGGGATACGCAGCCCTAGGTTCGCTCCTCACGTGATTCCCCGCGCCACAGACGGCGGGAATCGCGATAACCCCTGCGGACAACGGAATCGACGGAACCGAAATGGCCAAGAAATCCTTCTTCGAAGGCGCGCTTGAAGGCGGACTGTTCGCCTCCCGCTGGCTCATGGCGCCCTTCTATGTGGGTCTGATCGCAGCGCTGCTCGCGCTGATGGTCGTGTTCTTTCAGGAACTCATCCACCAGATCCCGATGCTGTGGACGTTCGACCCGGTCACTCACGTCTACGCAATGACCGCCAATGACGCGATCATGCTGGCCCTGTCGCTGATCGACCTGTCGCTGGCGGCCAACCTTGTCCTGATCGTGATGTTTTCGGGCTACGAAAATTTCGTGTCCAAGTTCGATGTGGGTGACCACGAGGACCGCCCGGACTGGATGGGCACGGTCGATTTCTCTGGTCTGAAGCTCAAGCTCGTTGCGTCAATCGTCGCGATTTCCGGCATTGCCCTGCTCAAGAGCTTTCTCGACCTTGGCACCGAAGGCAAGGAACTCACCGCTGCCGACGAGCGGTCGCTGATGTGGCAGGTGATTGTTCACCTGACCTTCGTGATTTCAGGTGTCCTGCTGGCCTTCATGGACTGGCTGACCGGCCACCAGAAGGGCTGAGGCAATATCCCTGCGCCGGACAAGAAAATTCCCCGTCGGCTGGGCCGACGGGGAGCAAGGGTGATTCTCGGGGGAGAGAATGATCCTGCTTACGCAGCCCAAGGGGCGCTGGATCGTTCAGAAAGCGGCATTGCGGGGAAATTTTGCGGCGGGAATGCGGCGGAGGAAAAATCCTTGCTGCTAGCAGGGCGACCAGACGTCCCGCGTTCCAGCCGTTGTTTCCTCGACAACGAGATTGAAATTCCTGGGTTCTGCCGTGGCGACATACTCCGGGGTCAGGCGATATTCCTGGCCCGCTGCGTCTTCGGGTTCCAGAACGCGCGTCCGGATTTCATTGTCGGTTTCGCTCTCGATGCTGTGGACATAGCGGCTGTCGCCAGCCGTAAAGATCAGCTGTCCATCTTCAAGGCTCACAATGGAGCCATCGTCACACGCTAGCCCGTCCCAGTGCCACCGGCCGACAACCGCCGCCGAGAATGTCGCGTTGCTGGCGCTCCCTCCCGGCGCTGTCAGCACCCGGGTGGGATCGAACGCAGGACCAATGGTCGGGCATTCACCCGTCCCACTTATGCGCGGCAGGCCATTGGCGCAGGGCAGGCTGGCCAGCCCCGGCGACACCGGCGACGGCTTCGGCGAATAGATCCACTGCGTCAGCCCGGTCGCTGCAGCCACCAGAACGACGCCAACTGCGACGCCCACCCAGTTGATCTTGCGCTGCGGCTGGACGCGCGGGGCCTGTATCGCCCCCGGTGTGCGCCGACCCACGCGGCTCTCCACCTCGGCCACAAGCTGCGCCAGGCCAGCACTGTCGGCACTGCGCCAGTCGGTCATGTTGGTCGCCTGCACGACATAGAGCCCCATCGGCAGGTCTTCCGCCTCGATGGAATCGATCATCGCCGGAAGAAGCTTTTTCGCCTTGCGGGCCACCAGAGCCTCGTGACGGACATTGTCGCTCTTCACGCTGTCGCGGGACCACAGCACGATGGCGACCTTGCAGTTGGCCAGCTTCTCGCGGATCCACGTGTCCCAGTCCTGCCCCGGCGGTGTCGCCTGGTCCCAGAACACATCGATGCCGCGCGCCGTCAGCGTTTCCTGCACGCGCTCCGCCGCCGCCCGGTCCCGGCTCGAATAGGAGAGGAAGACGTCAGCCATCTGTGTCCCTCAATCTGCAAACGTCGCCAGCACCGGCACATGGTCGGAAGGCTTGTCCATCGCCCGCGCCATGCGGTGGATGGAAATGGACTTCAGCCTGTCCGCGGCCTGTGGCGAACACATCAGGTGATCGATGCGAATGCCCCAGTCCTTCTGCCACGCCCCCGCCTGATAGTCCCAGAAGGTGTATTTCTGGATGCGGCCATCGCACGCCATGAAGGCGTCAGTATAGCCCATCCACTGCAGCTGCCGGAAACGGTCGCGCGTTTCGGGCCAGGCGAGCGCGTCGTCGCCCCAGACCTTCGGGTCCCAGCAATCCTCGTCACGCGGGATGCAGTTGAAATCGCCCGCCAGCACGACAGGCTCTTCCAGGGCGAGCAACTCCTTCGCCCGCGCATTCAGCCGGTCCATCCAGCGCAGCTTGTAGTCGTATTTCGGACCCGGCCGCGGATTGCCGTTGGGCAGGTAGATCGTCGCAACGCGCACCGGGCGCGGCGCTTCAACCAGCACCTCAAGATACCGGCTCTGCTCGTCTTCAGCCTCGCCCGGCAGTCCACGCACCGCGTCCGAGATCGGATGCTTCGAGAGGATTGCAACGCCGTTGTAAGTCTTCTGCCCGAACACTGCGCAATTGAAGCCCAGTGCCTCGATCTCGGCGCGCGGGAACTTTTCGTCGACGCACTTGATCTCCTGCAGGCACCAGACATCAGCCGGGCAGGCAGCCAGCACCTCCAGCACGGTCGGCAACCGCGCATTCACCGAGTTGACGTTCCAGGTTGCGATTCTCATTGCGTCATTCCACCTTGAACCGCACAGGCAGTCGCACCGCCATGCCCGGTGCGACACCCGGATAATCCTCCCGCACGACGAAAAGACGCGACACCTGCAGCGCAGCCGAAGAGAAGCCGAATCCTGCCGGCGCCTCCGTCCCCTCGATGCAATCGAGCGCGCGCGTCTCCTTCACAGTGCAATTGAGATAGGCGACGCCTTCCACCGCATCGCTCAACGCCCTCACAGGATAGACCCTCATGATGTCCCGCGCCGTAGGCGCGCGTTCAGCCCAAGCCGGCGTCAGCACCGTGTCGGAGCTTTCCGGCGGTGGCGTCCACGTGATTGCGGGCTCCACCGGAACGGCTGCGCACGCAACCGCCAGCAGCACAGCAATCCCAATCAGGCTACGACGCATGCCGGGCGCCCCTCTCCGCTAGCGCCCCTTGATAGCCCGATCCGCGGGAAACGAAAGCGCTTGCCTGTGGGCGCAAAGTGGATTGCAAATGTAATACGCTCACCGGACGAGGCCGGGCGTCAGACATCAGAACCGGAGGCTGTCATGGCCATGAATGTGGGGGACGCCCGCGAAGGCGAACCTGTGTCCGAAATCAACACCACGCCATTGATCGATGTGATGCTTGTTCTGCTGATAATGATGATCGTCACGCTGCCGCCGCAGCGACACGCCGTAATGCTCGACACGCCCGTTCCATGTCCTGAGTGCATCCCTCGTGATCACCTGCATGAACCGGTCACGATCTCGATCGCGTTCGATGGCGGCATAAGCTGGAACGGCGCATCGGTTCAGCGTGAGGAGCTCCGTCAACGCCTGGCCGCTGAAGCCCGCAAGCCGACACCGGCTGAAATCCACATCCATCCGAATGGCAGGGCAGCTTATGGCAATCTCGCGCACGTGATGGCCGCGGCGCAGCGTGAAGGCATCAGGAACCTGGGCGTTGTCGGGGGAGCCTAGCGCAGCAACGTAATCCGTATCGCCCGCGCCACCGGCGATGCGCCATGCTCAAGGTGGCCCGTCACGCCAGCCGAGCCCCGGTTGCGCCAGAAAGCGCGCCGTTTCGGTGTCAGAATCCCCGAAACTCCACCACCTCATGCTGAGGCGCCCGGTCGGCGTAGAGATCGTTCACCGGATCGTTCGGATCAGGCACACCGATCGCCATGCCGGCATAGACCATGTGATTCTCGTCCAGCCCGAAATGCGCATGCAGCTCCACGCGCAGGCGCGCCCAGCATTCCTGCATGCACGTGCCCCAGCCGCGCTCCTCGGCGAGCAGGGCGATGGTCTGCATGTACATGCCCATATGCGCCCACTGTCCGTGGCCCATGCGTCGGTCGATGATCATGAACAGGCCTACCGGTGCGCCGAAGAAGCGATAGTTGTTTGCAAACCACATCATGCGCCCCGCGCGGTCTTCCTTCGGGATGCCGATCTTCTCGTACATCATTTCGCCCACGCGTTTTCGCCGCTCGTTGTAGACCTGGTCGATCACGGCGAGGTCAGGGTAGACCGGCCTGTCGCCTGGCACCGGGCCCATCGGGTCTGCGGCCAGCACGCGCTGCGCCATCGCGATGATCTCATCCTTCGCCGCGCCCGCCACAGCAATCACCTTCCACGGCTGCAGGTTGCCGCCCGAAGGCGAGCGCTGCGCCGTCTGGAGGAGATCTGCGAGCGCATCCTGGGGGATCGGATCGTCGAGAAACGCCCGTGTCGAAATGCGTTGGCGAACGGCTTCGGTCACTGTCATGCGTAAACCCCGTTTGTGCAGGCGTGGATCGCGGCGCAATCATGGCCGGCAACATGACCATTTGTTCGCTTGACCCCCCTCATGGCAAGCGGTGAGGCTCCCGCTTCAGGTAGCGCAATCGGAAGGGCCAAGAATGACCCAGCAGATGGTGGCGGCGCTTATCGCTGTCGGTGTCGTAACGTTAGCCTTGATGGCTGTTCTTCGTCTGATGCGACCTCGCACTGTCACCCTGCCGGATCTTCCCGAATTGCCACCTCCGCCAAAGCCGGCCTCGCTCCAGGAAGAGTCGCTGCCACCCCGCCAGAGCTGACCTCTCTGCGCGGAAGCGGAACGAAACGCAGCTGGACAACGGTTCGTTGTGCTGTGTTCAGGTTGCGCAGGCAGAATGACATTCATGAAAATGCGCTTTGCTCTCGTCGCTCTCCCTCTTGCTTTCGCGGGCCTCGGCGCCTGCTCGACCTACGGGTACGGCTACGACGACTACGGTTACAGCGATTACGGGTACAACACCGGCTACGGGTACGACGACTACGGCTATGGCTACGGCCAGGGCGGTTCGTACGGCGGCGGCGTTTGGCACGACGCCTATTACGACAACCACTACGGCGCCGTGCACGGCGGCTACTGGGATCTGGACGGATTCTTCTGGTATCAGTCCGTCTTGAACGGACCCTACCTCCGCGATCACAATCGCCATTTCCGTCGCGACTACTGGAACGGCGGCAAGCACTATCGCTATGTCGATCGCCGCAACCATGGCGGCCGCGACTGGAACGATCGTGACCGTGACCGCAATACCTACCCGCCGCTCTTCGCAGGCCAGCAGGGCGGCAATCGCGACTGGAACCAGAATCGCAACAACGACCGTAACGGCGGGCGTGGCGGCAATGACGGCCGCGATCGAAACGATGACCGAGGCCGCAACGACGATCGCGCGCGCAACGAAGGCGGCAATCGCTACAACCCGCCGCCGCTCTTCAGCGGACAGCAATCGCGTGCGACCCCTCCGCCGCCTCCGCAACTCGACGGTGCGCCGCGCGGCGGTGACAATGACCGCAGCCGCGATCGCGGCAATGACAACGACCGAAGCCGCGGCGACGGTGGCCGACGAAACGATGATCGCGGCCGCAACGACAATCGCGGCCTGGGCGGCAGTCCCCCGCTATTCAGCGGTCAGCAGCAACCGCGCGCCGTGCCAGCGCCCCCGCCTCCGCAGCAGCCGCCACAGGCCCAGCCGCGCCAGCGTAGCGATGACGACGGTGATCGCCCGCAGCGTGGCCAGCGCAACGACGACGACAGCAATGGCGACCGCGGGCGTGGTCGCGGCAAGGACCGTCGCGGCGAGCGCGACCGGGACTGACGGGCAATCCGCTCAAGCGACCGGCGGCCGCTCCTCGCGAGACGTCGAGGCCTGCAACCCAGATCGGGTTTCAGCAGCTACACGGCGGCCTCAAACCGAGAAGCTGGTGCCGCATCCGCAGCCGGACGTCGCGTTCGGATTATGGATGCGGAACGACGCGCCGATTATCTCATCGACGAAGTCGATCTCCGATCCAGCCAGGAAGGGCAGGCTGGCTTCGTCCACAACGGCCTTGACACCGTCCCGTTCGATCACCCGGTCATCCGCATTGGCCTTGTCCGCGAAGCCGAACCGGTAGGAAAACCCGGAACACCCGCCGCCGATTACCTCGACGCGCAGCATCGTCCCATCCGGCTGCCCGGCGACAATCTTTGCGATGCGCCGCGCCGCTGAAGCGGAGAGGGTGACCTCTGGCGATGTTGTCGCAGTATCTGGCATGGCAGCCCTGCTTAGGTGTTTCGGACGATTCAGATATGAACTCCGCACTCTATATGGAAGGCGTCGTCATGGCCAAACCATTCTCCCCGCCGCCACGGGCCATCTTCGCCAGCGATCCGGACCGGTCGCGGGGCCGCCTTCATCACGAGTCGCCGAGCGCCACGCGGACGGATTTCCAGCGCGATCGCGACCGGATCATCCATGCCGACGCCTTCCGCCGGCTGAAGCAGAAGACACAGGTGTTCGTTGCCCACGAGGGCGATCACTATCGCACACGGCTTACCCATTCGCTGGAAGTTGCCCAGATCGCGCGCACGGCCGCCCGCGTCCTCGGCCTGGACGAGGACCTTGCCGAGACCCTTTCGCTCGCCCACGACATCGGCCATCCGCCGTTCGGTCATGCGGGCGAGAGCGCCCTCAATACCGCGATGGCGCCCTATGGCGGCTTCGATCACAACGCCCAGGCGCTCCGTGTGCTGACGAAACTCGAACAGCGCTATCCAAAATTCGATGGCCTCAATCTCACATGGGAGACCCTCGAAGGCGTCATCAAGCACAACGGCCCGCTGGTGACGTCTGAAAGCGGCATCGACAAGCTTCCAACCGCCTTCCGGGACTACGACGCGCTGCAGTCCCTTGGCCTGCACACATTCGCGGGACCGGAGGCGCAGGTCGCCGCGCTCGCCGACGACATCGCCTACAACAATCACGACGTGCAGGACGGGCTCCGCGCCGGCCTCTTCACCGTCGAGGAGTTGATGGGCGTGCCGCTCGCCGGTGATGTCTTCCGCGATGTGATGAAGCAATACCCCGACATCGAGCGCGAACGGCTGATCGCGGAATCCGTGCGCCGCCTGATCGGCGTATGGCTGGGCGATCTTATCGCAGAGTTCCGCCGCCGCGCTGCCGCCGAAGACCCGCGCTCGGTGGAAGAAGTGAGGGCGCTGTCGCGCCCGCTGGCTGCCTTTTCCGACGATATCGCCGAGCGCCAGAAACCGCTGCGCGCCTTCCTGTTTCAGCGCATGTACCGGCATCACAAGGTCAACCGCATGATGAGCCAGGCGCGACGCATCGTCAGTGAGCTGTTCACGCTCTTCCTCACCGAGCCCGACACGCTCCCGCCGCCGTGGGGCGACCGCGCTCGCGCGCCTGGCGCCGACATGACGCGCCGCGCCCGCGTCGTCTGCGACTACATTGCAGGCATGACCGACACCTACGCCATCGACGAGCACCGCCGCCTGTTCAATCTCGAGCGGTGGGTGTGAGGCCTCTCGTCCCGAAGATCAGTTCCGCGATCCCCGGCGGCAGGCGCGACGACTGAACGATCTCGTCCCGGCGCGCCAGCGCATCTGAGAAGGTCGAATAGAGCGGCTCCATCGCCCGGTCTGCCGTGCTCATGCCCATTCGAGCCGCAGTGCGGCGGCCAGCGTGAACCCCGCCTCGGCGAGCCGTCGGGGTGCCTGCGCGCGTCGCTTCAGGCGCGTCGCGCCAGTTGCCCTTGAGCAGATGACAACAGGCGAGGGGGGCGTGGCGCCCGCGCAGATGGCCCGGGTTCATCGTGATCTCCTTCCCGGCAAGTTCCCTAGCGCGTGGTGGCGCCGAGGTGCTGACAGGGGCCCGCCGTGACGTCGCCGTGCGGCGGGCAGTACGGGTCTGTTCCAGCGAACGCCTTGATTTCCTGCATAACCACTCCGGTGGCATGGACGTCCGCGCCATCCTGCCTAAGCCGCTGAGCGCGCATGACCTGCCTGGGTCGCTGCTGGCCTCAACGGCCGTGTTTTGACTGGGGCCTTTGCTGTTCCTTAAGCCTCGTCGGTCAGTTTCCAGGGCTTGGCGGGCTGCACGTCCGCCGGTGGAAGAACCCGGTTCCAGCCATGACACGCTATTCTCGATCGGTGATCCCCGGCCGCCCGGCCGACGCCCCGCAACACGATCCCAACCTCGAGCGGCTGGTCTTCGGCGCCAGGCGCGCGCCGCCGGCCGCCGCAAATGACCGCGCCGAACCCGACTTCCTCCCGCCAGTCGATGAGGACGAAGCGGACATCCTCTCCAGCCGCGCCAATTCCGACCGCCGCAAGTCCGCCGACCGTCGCGCACAACCCAGTGGCCGACGCGCATCGGAGTATGCGCCTCTTCGTGATGGCCCCCGCCCGGCTCGCGCTGATGAAAGCCGGCGTGGCCCGCTACTCCTTGGCGGGGCGCTTCTGATCGTCGCCGTCTTCGGTGTCGTGGTCTGGACCGCCTACAGCGACGGCCTCGCCACGGACGAGGCCGAGGTTGCGCCCGAACTCAGCACGGCCGGCGCCTTCAAGACGCCGCCGCGCGTGATCGAAGCGGCGCCCCTCGTCACCGAACCGGTCGAGACGATCGCCGAGTCCGCTGACACGCCGAGCCTCGATGGCGGGACAACCGACTCGCTCGCCGAACAACGGCCCGAACCGCCAGCACCCGCCGAAGCCGCTGTCGCGCCGCCGCCGTCCAAGGTCATGGCGCCGCCGCCCGCGCCGCTGAAATCGCCAGTTCCAGCGGCCGCCATCGCGTCCCCTGCAGTGAAGGTGGAGGCGCCGAAAGTCGAACCGCCGAAGCCAGCTCCGGCCAAGCCCGTCGCCGCCGTCCCCGCGCCTGCGCCCGTCGCGCCGACGCCCTCAGCCTACCGCCCCGCTTTCACGGCCTATGGCGACCACGTCGTCCAGATCGCCGCCACCTCCAGCACCGCTTCCGCCGGCGCCGAGTTTGCGCGCATGTCGAAGGCCTGGCCCGACCTGCTTTCGGGCGCGGAAAGGTTCGTCCAGGAGGCAGACGTCAACGGGAAAACCGTCTACCGTCTGCGCGTCGGATCGTTCGCATCCAAAGCCGACGCCGCTGCCTTCTGCACGGCGTTCAAGGCCAAGGGCGGCAACTGTTATCCGGCCCTGAAATAGCCCGGACCTTTCGATGACTGCTCCCCGCGCGTGTATCCTGTCCGTCTCCGGTCACACGCTGACGGACGGGGAGAAAGCCCTGCTCGCGCGCGCGAACCCGTGGGGCATTATCCTCATGGGCCGCAGTTGCGGAAACCCCGCGCAGGTCACAGCCCTCACAGAAGCCATCCACCAGACCACCGGCCGCAACACGCTCATCTTCATTGATCAGGAAGGTGGCCGCGTCCGCCGCCTCCGCCCGCCCCAATGGCCGGATATCCCCGCACCGCTCACCTGGCTGCCGCTCTACAAGCAGGACACAGACCTCGGCCGCGAAGCCGTCTGGCTCCACCACCGCCTGATGGCCGCCGAACTCGAACCCATGGGCATCCGCGCTGACTGCGCGCCCGTGATCGATCTTCTCCATCCCCACATGCACAAGATCGTCGGCGACCGCGCACTCGGTGAAACGGCAGAGCAGGTCGCCGATCTCGCGCAAGTCGCGCTCAAGGGCCTCAGTGATGGCGGTGTCTCCGGCGTCATCAAGCATATGCCAGGCCATGGCCGCGCAGAAGTCGACAGCCATGAAACCATGCCCGTCGTCCGCGCCTCCCGCGCCGATGTCGAACAGGACATCGCTCCCTTCCGCGCCGTGCGCCACGCCACCATGGGCATGACCGCCCATCTCGCCTACGCCATCCTCGACGACGAGACCACGCCCGCCACGCACTCGCCGAAAATCATCTCGCAAATCATCCGCGGCGAAATCGGCTTCGACGGCCTCCTGATGACCGACGACCTCGGCATGAAGGCCCTCGGCGGCACCCTCGCCAGCCGCGCCACACGCGCTCTCGACGCCGGCTGCGACGTCATCCTCCACTGCTCCGGCCTCGATGCCTGGGGCAAGGTCCTCCGCGACCCGGAGATGGTCCTGCGCGAGATGTCCGAAATCGTCGACGCCTGCCCGGAGCTTTCCGGAGCAGGCCTCCGCCGCGCCAAGTCCGCCGACGCCGCCATCCGCGAGCCAAAGCCGTTCGACAAGGCCGTGGGCAGGGCGCGGATGGAAGCGTTGCTGGCGATGCTGCCGTCGGGCGCGGTGGCCTGAGCCTCCATTCCGGCCATGTGGTTCGAAGGTCGCTCCCTTCGCCCGCTGCTCACCATGAGGGCTCTCTCAACTGTCGCGGAAGTAGCGAAGGCCCCTAAGGGTGTGCAGCCGTGAAGCGGTGCCTCGCCGACCGACGAGGCGCTGGGCTTACCGCCCATCCCGGCAGTGCAAGCCTCAGGCGAAACCAAGTTGCCCCGCCCGCCCGCCTCGTCTAGTCCCATCCCATGAGCGTTATTCCCGTTGAAAACGAGGACATGCTGGCCCAGGCCGCCGCCGAGGCTGCCGACGCGAGGGATGCGTTCACCGTCGACCTCGACGGCTATGAAGGCCCGCTCCACCTGCTGCTTGACCTTGCCCGCCGCCACAAGATCGACCTCGTGAAGGTCTCGATCCTCGCGCTCGCCGACCAGTACCTGAAATGGATCCACGCGGCCCGCGAGAAGCGGATCGACCTCGCCGCCGACTATCTCCTGATGGCCGCCTGGCTCGCCTTCCTTAAATCGAAACTGCTGCTCCCGTCCGAGCGCAAGGCCGGCGACGAGACCGACCCTGACGAACTCGCAGGCCGTCTCGCCTTCCGCCTGCGCCGCCTCGACGCCATGCGCCGCGCGGTCAACGATCTCCATGAGGGCAATCTCGACGGCCGCGATGTCTTCGCGCGCGGTGATCCGCAGCTCGCCAGGATCATCCGCAAGCCGCTCTGGAACAGCACCCTGCACGACATTCTCAAGGCCTTCGGCGACATCAACACGCGCAAGGTGAAACTCCGCGCCCACGTCATCGCGCGCCAGCCCGTTGTCCCGCTCGACTCGGCCCGCCGCAAGCTCGAGCAACTCGTGCCCGATCTCATCGACTGGGCCTCGATTCAGCTGATGCACGCCGAGGACGAAGCTTCAAAGGACGCCCCCCGCCGCTCCGAAGTCGCCAGCTTCTTCTCCGCTGCTCTGGAACTGACCAAGAACCGGGCCGTCGACATCCGCCAGGACCAGCTCTTCTCCGACGTCTATGTCCGCAAGGCCCACCAGGACCTGAAGGCGGCCGAATGAGCGGAGAGGAAAAGCCGGACCTGCAGGCCATGCGCGACGCAGTGGCCAGGCTGGCCAAGCAGCGCAAGCAGAAGTCTGCACCGGCAAGTCGTCCGCATTCCGAGGATCCGCAAAGCGGCGTCTCGAAGGACGAGGATGGGCTCACCGACGTTCCGTCTCAGTCAACATCGCCAGACCCCGAACGCCTTGCCGACGCGCTGCGCCGCGCCGAAGCCATCCTCTTCGCCTCCAACGAACCGATCGACGCCACCACGCTGACAGAAGCGCTCCCGCCGGGCGTTGAATCTGGTGACGTGTTGCTCAAGCTGAAAGCCGCCTACGCCACGCGCGGCGTCCAGCTGGTCGAACTCGCCGGCAAGTGGCGCTTCCAGACCGCGCCCGATCTCGCCTTCCTGTTCGAGGAAACCCGCGAACAGCCCCGCGCCCTGTCGCGCGCCGCCCTCGAAACCCTCGCCATCGTGGCCTACTGCCAGCCCGTCACCCGTCCCGAGATCGAGGACGTCCGCGGCGTTGCCGTCTCGACCGGCACGCTCGACATTCTGATGGAGGCCGGCTGGATCCGTCCCCGCGGCCGCCGCCGCACGCCCGGCCGGCCTGTGACATTTGGAACCACCGACGCCTTCCTTGTCCACTTCGGGCTCGACGCCATCGACAGCCTGCCGGGCAGGGACGACCTCAAGGCTGCCGGCCTGCTCAGCGCCGATATCCCTCGCGACTTCGAATTTGCAGGCGCCCCGCGCGATCCCGAGACCGGCGAACTTCTGGGCGAGGACCCGCTCGAAGACGCCGATTTCCAGCCCGACTTCCTGGAAGGCGCCGAAGACCGCCCCTGAGGGGGGTCAATCGACTTGCTGTGAGGCCTTGCTAGCCGGGTTTGCGCTTGGGAGGCTGCGGGGTTACCTTACCAAGAGGAAACGGAACAATGGTTGCAACGCCCGGCCTCGGAATCGGTCTGATTTCCGCCGCCATGATTATCCTGCTGGCTCCCGGGCCGCTGAAACTTCTGGGCGTGGCGGCCCTCTGGGGCGTTGGCTAGGGCGGGGCGTGGGATAGAGCTGGGCATTCTCGCCCGACGAACATGCCGCGCTGGCGGCCAACGGAGTAGACACAATGGGACGCATCGGTCCTGTCGAAATCATCATCTTCCTGGTTGTCGTCCTGCTGATCTTCGGCGGCCGCGGCAAGATCTCGGGAATCATGGGCGACTTCGCGAAAGGCATCAAAAGCTTTCGCAAGGGCATGAAAGAGCCGGACGTCGACACGAGCCAGACCACGTCCGGCGCGCTGGTCAACGAGCCGATCAACGTCACCCCGGACAAAGAGAAGTCGAAGGTCTGATCGTTCAGGCCCTGGGCGCCGCTATGGCCGCCTCTGACTTCTGTTCTCCGGAAGGAGCGACATTGCCATGATGCCGGGCGTCGGCTTCGAGGAAATGATCCTGCTGGTTCTCGTGGCGATCGTCGTGATCGGCCCGAAGGACCTGCCGCTCATGATGCGCAAGTTCGGCCGCTTTACCGGCAAGATGCGCGCGATGGCGTTCGAGTTCAAACAGGGCTTCGACGAGCTGGGGCGCCAGGCGGAGCTGGATGAACTCCGCAAGGAAGTCTCCGACCTCAAAAAGAGCACCGGCCTCGAAGACCTCCGCCGCGAGTTCGACGAAGACAGGCGCGCGCTGGAAGCCGACGTGAATTCCGCGATCACCGATCCAGCGCCGCCAAAACCTGCCGCGCCCGCATCCCCCGGTGAGCCCGCCGCCGGAACCGAACCAGCCACCCCCGCAACACCGCCCGCAATTGCAGGCGCTGCGCCCATCGCAGCCGTCGCTGCTGCAGCAGCCACGGCCGACCCCGAATTCGTCCCCGCCATGACAGTCCGCGCGTCAGACAGGTTTCCCAAGCCGATCAAGCGCACCCCGACGCATCCGGCCGCCGCCTCCGCCATCAATGCGGCCCGCCCGGATCCCGCGCCCTATGCTGGCCTCTCGGCCGACCATCCCGGCTATGACACCGGCGAGGATTTCCGCCTGGAAGGCCACCCGCCCGAAACCTTCAGACCCGCCAACGGCGAGGCAGACAGCAACGTCCACATCGTCCCGGACGATGAAGTCCGCCCGCCCGCGCCCGTTAAGCAGGACACGACTGCCTGATGAGCATGCCGTGGAAGAAAGGGAAGAAGGCATCGGGCGCGCCGCCCGAACCCGCCATTGACGAGGTCGAGGCCAGCCGCGCGCCGCTGATGGACCACCTGCTGGAACTGCGCGACCGCCTGGTGCGCATCCTCTGGGTCATCGGCATCCTCTTTCTCGCTGGCTGGTATGTCACCGAGCCGGTGCTGGCTTATCTGCTTCAGCCGCTCAGCGACGCCGCGCACCGCGCTGGCCGTCCGCTCGAAGAGACGATCGAAACGGTCACCACCGCGCCGATGGAGATGATCTTCGTCAAGCTGAAGATGTCCTTCCTGCTTGCCGTCGCCGGAGGTTTCCCCTTCATCGCCTACCAGATCTACGCCTTCATCGCGCCGGGCCTCTACAAGAACGAACGCTCCGCCGTGCTGCCCTACCTCTTCCTGATGCCCATGCTGTTCGCGGCCGGCGGCGCGCTGGTCTACCAGTATGTCCTGCCGACCTTCATGGACCTGTCCTTCAGCCAGGAATTCACCGCCGCGGGCGCCAAGGTCGTCTACCTGCCCAAGGTCAAGGAATACTACGAGCTCACGATCTCGCTGCTCACCGCTTTCGGCTTTGCGTTCCAGCTGCCGATTGTTATGTCGCTGCTCGCGCGCGCCGGCGTCGTCAACGCGGGCGGCCTGCGCAAGGGTCGCAAGTTCGCGCTCGTGGTCATCGTCTTCGCCGCGATGTTCATGACCCCGCCCGACCCGTTCAGCTGGGTCCTGCTCTCGGTTCCGCTCTTCCTGCTCTACGAAAGCGGCATCATCTCCGCGATGCTGATCGGCCGCGCCCGCAAGCGCCGCGAAGCCGCCGACGCCAAACGCGAGGAAGAAGAAGCCCGCCGCGAAGCCGCCGAAGAAGAGTCCCGCCGCCGCGCCGCCGCCGCCGCACAGTCCGCCACGCAAGGCGCGCTGCCCGCAGGCGAATAGCCAAGACCACGCCCGCTGACAGTGACCCTCGCCGGGCCGGCCGATTCCGGACACACGGTTTGGGTCTCGATCCCAACCTTTTCAACGCGCTGCGCTGGCCTATTCGGTCGATTGCCGACACATGCGTCCCCCCGCGTCCGGACCGGTGAGATTCTGCGCTCATCCATTCCGCATGAAGGGCGGCCGTACACCGTTCAACGGCGCTGGATGGATGCAGGCGAGCGTGAGCAGCCTCTCGAGCCAACGAGACGAAGCGTTTTTCGCGAATTGGTCCTGAACAGGCCGGCCCGCCCGCCGGCAGCCTAAACGGCGCCCGGCCGATGACATGCGGGCCGCGGCGCCCGGGCTGCCGTCCAGCGCCTGCCGGGGATGCGGGATCTGCAAACCTCTTGCCTACCGGCAGCTCCGCGACACGCGGGAGGCGCCAGAACACGCGGCGCCTCCCGCGTCCCGGGGCCCACCAGTGGCTCCGCCCGATCCACGCCCTTTGCGCCTTGCCCGCATCACGCTAGACCCCGGCACAAGCTCAAGACCGCCCCAAGAGACAGCCATGCACGACATCCGCGCCATCCGCGAGAACCCCGCCGCCTACGCCGCCGCTCTGTCGCGCCGGCCGACGGTGGATGGCGCCTCCGAGATTGCTGCCATCATGGCGCTCGATGAAAAGGTCCGCGCCGCCATCCTGCGCAAGCAGGAGGCCGAGCAGGCCCGCAACGCCAAGTCGAAGGAGATCGGCAAGGCCAAGGCGTCGAAGGACGAAGCTCTTGCCCAGAGCCTGATGACCGATGTCGCCGCCGCCAAGCAGACGATCGAGGACGCCGGCAAGGACGAAGCCGACGCCACGCGCGAGCGCGACGATCTCCTCGCGCGGCTACCTAATGTGCCACTTGAAGATGTGCCCCAAGGCGCCGACGAACATGGGAATGTCGAGGTTCGCCGCGATGGCGATCCGCGCAAGTTCAACTACACCCCGAAAGACCACGCCGACATCGGCGAGAAACTCGGCCTCATGGACTTCGAAGCCGCCACCCGCATGAGCGGCGCCCGCTTCGTGGTGCTGAAGGGCCAACTCGCAAGACTGGAGCGCGCACTTACCCAATTCATGCTCGACATTCAGACAAGCGAGAACGGCTACGTCGAACACGCAGCGCCGCTGCTTGTCAAAGAGCAGGCGATGTATGGAACAGGGCAACTACCCAAGTTCGAAGAAGACCTCTTCATCACGGTTCAGCTGAATTGGGAACGGCTTGAGCAGGCGCTTGCCTTCAACGAGACCTTCGAGAGCTTGTTTGGCAAGCAAACCTTCGATTTCGCAGCTGACGCGCGGCAGAAGATTGCCAACGGCATGTTCTCGGACAAGCGTTACCTGATCCCCACCGCCGAAGTCTCCCTCACCAACATCTACCGCGAGCAGATCGTCGACGGCGACATCCTCCCCGTGCGCATGACCGCCGCGACGCCGTGCTTCCGCTCGGAAGCGGGCAGTGCAGGGCGCGACACCAAGGGCATGATCCGCCAGCACCAGTTCATCAAGGTCGAGCTGGTCTCGATCACGAAGCCCGAGGACTCCGAAGCCGAACACCTGCGCATGACAAAGTGCGCCGAAGGCATCCTCGAACGCCTCGGCCTGCCATATCGCACCGTGCTGCTCTGCACCGGCGACATGGGCTTCGGGGCGCGCAAGACGTACGATCTTGAAGTCTGGCTGCCCTCGCAGGACACCTACCGCGAGATCTCGTCCTGCTCGAACTGCGGCGACTTCCAGGCCCGCCGCATGGATGCGAAGTTCCGCCGCGAGCAGGGCGCCAAGCCCGAATTCGTGCACACCCTCAACGGCTCCGGCCTCGCCGTCGGCCGCACGCTGGTCGCCATCCTCGAGAACTACCAGCGCGAAGACGGCAAGGTCGACGTGCCCGAAGCGCTGCGCCCCTACATGGGCGGGCTGGAGGTGATCGGATGATCCGCAAACTGTTCATGGCGCTGGCCGCCCTGGCCGCGGCGTCCTGCGCCGCGCCCGCGCCAGCCACCGAAACGCCCTCAACCGCCACCTTCATCGGCATCGACGGCCGCCCGCTCGTCTTGGCCGACGGCATCATCGACAATTCAGTCCAGGAAGCGCTCACCGCAAACCCCGCCGCCTGCGCCAGGGCCGGCGGCGCGCTGCAGCCGGTGTGCCGGATGCAGATGCCGATGTGCCTCATCACCTTCAGCGACGCGGGCAAGTCCTGCACCGATGGCGCGCAATGTGGCTCTGGCCGCTGCTATGCCGCGACCCCCACCGCCGCTTCCGGCGGCTCGGGCGCAACTGGCCAGTGCGCGCCCACCAACAACCCATGCGGCTGCAACCAGCGCGTCGAGGACGGCGTTGCGCTTCCCACGCTCTGCGTCGACTGATGGAGCAGGCAATGGGATTCTCGCTCGCCTGGTTCGCGGCCCAGGGCATTGATCGCGACGACTTCCTCGAACGCCTCGGCTTCACCGACACCGGCGAGGTCGACGAGTATTTCGATCAGGATCATTCCGGCGGCGAGCTTCCCGGCGGCTGGTGCATCATCCTCACCAGCGATCTTGGCCTCCTCGCACCGGACAAGCTGGCGCAATGGTCCGCAGGCTGCCGTCTCGTAGCGACGGTGGTTCACGAAGATTCGGCGAATTCGCTCGCCACCGAATGGAAGGACGGCCGCCTGATCTGGTCCGTCTCACACGACGGCAGCGAAGGCGGCGATCAACTCGCCGTCGAAGGCCAGCTGCCCGATGTCTTCGACGAGCTGAAGCACGAAGCTGACGCCCTGCAGCTCGCTGACGTCGTCTTCGATATCCCGCTCGACCTCGCTGCCGAACTCACCGGCTTCCGCCATGACGAGATGGGCTTCGACGATGACATCCCGCCCTTCACCATTCTGGAGCGGACGCACCTGACATGATGCGGGTAGGCCAGTGGCGATGAACGACGCGGACCCTCGCTTTCAGGCTGCACGCCTCGTGCTGCAGCTGCGTCAGGCGGGCGTCACCGATCACAATGTCGCCGAGGCGCTGGAAATGACGCCGCGCGATCAGTTCACGCCGCGCCCCTTCGAGGCCGATGCATGGGAGAATGTCGAACTCCCGATCGACTGCGGGCAGAGCATGACGCGCCCGGTGACGGTGGGCGTGATGGTGCAGGCGCTCGGCGCGGAGAAGGGCCACACCGTTCTCGAGATCGGCTGCGGCACCGGCTATGTCGCCGCCGTGCTCAGCCGTCTTGCCCGCCGCGTCTACAGCATGGACCGCTACCGCACGCTCCTGGAAAAGGCCCGCGCCCTGATCGAACGCCTCGACATGGCGGCCCGGATCGAGCTGCGCCACGGCGATGGCATCGCTGGCTGGCCGGAGGCCGCGCCGTTCGATCGCATCCTGATCATGGGCGCCGTGCCGGAATTGCCGCCGGAACTTGCCCGCCAGCTTGCTCCCGGCGGCATAGCCGTCATGCCGGCCGAACGCGCCGGCCGCGTGGTCATCGTGCGCATGATGAAGCAGCCGGACGGCTCCTTTGCCGAAGCCGTTATCGCCCCGGCCAGTTTCGCCCCGCTAGAGCCCGGAATTGCAAGGGAACTCTGACCGCAGTCCGCTTCAGCTTCCGGTAAGCATGATCGGTGCAGTCTCGGCCTGATTTCCCGGAGGACCGATGGCGATCCCGTTCGCCCTGCGCGCCTGTCTGCTTGCCTCCGCTGCCGCGGGGATGACCGCGTGCGCCACGAATCCGCCCCTGCAGGCCGCCGCCATCGACTATCGCGGCGACGATCCAGCCCGGTCGTTAACTCGCGAAGCGCCACGCCCGACCGTGCTCGCCGATAAATCGCGGCCGTCCGCTGCCGCCGCGTCGACTGCTCCGCCCGCACGCCTCGCCCCGAGGCCGATGCCAGGCATGCCCAGCGACCTCGAGCCATTCCAGCGCGTCGCCGACCTCGGCGCCTCCCCCGGCACCTCCGCTGTCGCCGAGGCCCGCAGCCTTGCGCCGGAGACGGGCAATCGCCCCGGCGGCACGCGCAAGCTGCCCGATGACAACCCCTCCGCCCGCGCCGTGGAGATCCAGCCTTCGGACACGCTGTACGACATCTCGCGCCGCTACTCGGTCAACATGCGCGCCCTCATCGAGACCAATGCGCTCGAACCTCCCTATGCGCTGGACGTCGGCGGCACGATCTACCTGCCGCCGCCCAACATCCACGTGGTCGAAGCCGGTGAGACGCTCTACGCCGTCTCCCGCCGCTATAATGTTGATACCCGCTCGCTTGCCCTGCTGAATGGTATCGCGCGTCCCTTCACCGTCTGGCCGGGTGACGAACTTCTGCTGCCGCCACTCGCCCGGGACCAGGCGCGCGAGCCTGCAAGGTCAGCCCTGGCGCCACCGCCTCCCGCGTCGCTTGTGGTGGCGGAAGCCAAGCCCCTCCAGCAGCAGGCCTCCGCACCCGCTGCGGTCAAACCGCCAGCCCCAAGGCCGCCCGTCACGAATCTCCCTGCCAGAGCGCTACCATCTCAGGATGGGCCAATCTCGCTGACTGGAACGGTCGCCACGACCGCCGCTGTCGCGCCAAAGCCTCTGCCGAAAGCGCCCGCCATTGTCGCGCCGTCGCCTCCGCCGCCGCCCCTTCCGGCGCAGCAAGCGAAGTCCACGCCGTCGACCGCGTCTGGCGAATTCATCTGGCCTGTCTCAGGCCGGGTCCTGAAGGGCTACGGCCCAGGCTCCGACGGCAGCCGCAATGACGGGATCAACATTGCAGCTGCAAAGGGGGCTGACCTGCGCGCCTCTGCCGGCGGGGAAGTCGTCTATGCGGGCAACGAGCTGGCCGGCTTCGGTAACCTGATCCTGATCCGCCACCCGGGTGGCTGGGTTACGGCCTATGCCCATTGCGACACCATGGCTGTTAGCGAAGGTGACCTTGTCCGGCAGGGCCAGGTCATCGCGACGGCGGGGTCCACGGGCAATGCGGGCGCGCCGCAGGTGCATTTCGAGCTTCGCAAGGGCAAGGAACCAGTCGATCCGACCCTTCACCTGCCTCCGCTGCAGGGCTGATCAGCCCGAGGCCTGCAAAAACAGCGCACATTGCCAAGGGTACGCCTCCCGATATAGTCCGCCCGCTTCAGCCTCCCCATATCCGCGGGAGCGCGCAGAGATTCCCACGGAGACACGATGCTGCCGATCCCGATGTTCTTCCAGCAAGCCGCGCCGGCCGCCGCCGCCCCCGGCGGCGGCGATATGCTGATGAGCCTCATGCTGCCGATCGGCATGATCGTGATCTTCTACTTCCTGCTCATCCGCCCGCAGAACCAGCGCATGAAGAAGCACCGCGCCATGATCGCGGCGGTCAAGAAGGGCGATACCGTGATCACCCAGGGCGGCATCATCGGCCGCATTTTCAAGCTGGGCGACGATGAAGTCACGATCGATACCGGCGAGGGCGGCAAGCTCCGCATCGTGCGTTCAATGATCGTCGATGTGAAGAACAAGCCCGACCAGGCCCCGGCCAACGACGTCAAGGAAGGCTGATCCTTCCATGCTGCTGCGCTTTCCGCCCTGGAAGGTGGCTCTCGTCCTCGCGACGCTGATCCTCGGCCTTCTGCTGACACTGCCGAACGTGCTGACCGAAAAGCAGCGCGAGGACTATTTCAGCTGGTGGCCGACGCAGCCGCTCAAGCTTGGTCTCGACCTGAAGGGCGGGGCTTCAATTTCCCTTGAGATCCCCGAGGAGGACCTGCGCACCAACGAGTTGCGTCAGGTCAACCGCATGGTGGGTGAGAAGCTGCGCGAAACGCCGCTTATTCCCGTCCGCGAGCGCACGCCACAGGGCGATTCCGTCCTCGTGCGCGTCACCAACTCAGCTGACACGCAGCGCGCAATTGACCGGCTCAGGACGTTGGGCGGGACGGATGTCTACACCATTGGCCAGCGCGCCGACGGCGCCATCGAGGTCAAGTTCACCGAGGCGCGGTTCGACCAGCTGATGGAGAGCGCCATTCAGGCGTCCCGCCAGGCGATCCAGCGCCGCGCGGACGGCTCGGGCCTGGTCGAACCAAATATCGTTCAGCAGGGCGAAAACCGTGTTTTGATTGAGGTTCCGGGCCTGACACCGGAGCGCGTCAACGAACTTGTCGACCTGCTGACGCAGGCGGGCGTGCTGACCTTCAACATGGTCGACACCCAGGCGGACCCGAGCCAGTACCAGATCGGCGTGCCGCGCAACAACCGCATCGCCTTGCCGAACGAAAGCATGGGCGGTGCGCCGCAGGTGATCATGCTCGACCCGATCATTACGGGCAATGATCTTTCGAACGCCTTCCAGGCCTACGATGAAAGGAATCAGCCCAGCATTTCCTTCAGCCTTCACGCTCAGGGGGCCCAGAAATTCGGGCGTGCGACGACCACCAATGTCGGTCGTCCATTCGCCATCGTGCTCGACAACAAGATCATTTCCGCCCCCACCATCGAGACCCCGATCATGGGCGGAACCGGGCGCATTACCGGTTCATTCACGATGCAGGAGGCCAACGACCTCGCCGTGGTGCTGAAGTCCGGCCAGCTCCCGGCGAAGCTTGTCGTCGTCGAGCGCCGGGTCGTCGATCCCAGCCTCGGAGCGGATTCGATCCAGGCCGGCGTCACGGCGTCGATTGTCGGCGTGATCCTGGTGGCGATCTTCATGATCGGCACCTACGGCCTGCTCGGAATTTTCGCCGTTATCGCCCTCATCTGCAACATGTGGATGATGATCGGCGTGCTGTCAGGTTTCGGCGCGACACTCACCTTGCCAGGCATCGCCGGCATCCTGCTCACCATGGGCATGGCGGTCGACTACAACGTGCTGATCTTCGAGCGGATTCGCGAGGAGAAACGGGCGGGGCGTTCGCCCATCACCTCGGTCGAGGCCGGTTATGAAATGGCCATGGCGACCATTGTCGACGCCAACGTGACCCACCTGGTCGCGGCGCTGGTGATGTTCAATCTGGGCGAGGGTCCGGTGCGCGGTTTCGCCTTGACGCTTGCGATCGGCGTCCTCACCTCGATCTTCACGGCGGTCATCGTGGCCCGCTGGGTCATGTCGATCTGGCTGCGCACCGCCCGGCCGAAATGGATACCTATCTAGCAGGCGCGGCCCGAAGCGCACTTTTCCCCATGGACGGGCCGACGCCTTTGTCTTAGACGGTCGCCTTCAACCCCCCGGAATATCATGAAATCGCCTACCGGAACGTCCGAAGCCAATGCACCTGCCCCGAAGAAGCGGGTCGGACCGCTGACCTTCATCAGCCAGGTCAGGGCTGAAGCGCGCAAGGTCACCTGGACGAGCCGCAAGGAAACGATCGCGGCATCGATCATGGTGGCGATCATGGTGGTCATGGCCGCGATCTTCTTCTACGCGACGGATTCCCTCGTGAAACTGCTGGTCTGGCTTGTTACGGGCATCTCAACAGGGACGCCGAACTGATGGCTGATGCGCGCTGGTATATCGTTCACGCCTACTCGAACTTCGAGAAGAAGGTCGCCTCGACCATTCGCGAGCAGGCCGACATGCAGGGCCTGACGGACCTTATCGAAGAGATCGAGGTTCCGACCGAAGAAGTCGTCGAGGTCGTCCGCGGTCGCAAGCGCACCATCGAGAAGCGCCACATGCCCGGCTATGTGCTCGTGAAGATGCGCATGACGGACGAGGCCTACCACCTCATCAAGAACACCCCGAAAGTCACCGGCTTCCTGGGCGCCGAGGGCGGCAAGAAGCCGCTCCCGGTCCCGCAGCGGGAAGTCGACCAGATCCTCGGCAAGGTCGAAGCGGGCACGATCGAGCGCGCCCGCCCGAAAATGCAGTTCGAGATCGGCGAGAAGGTCAAGGTCACCGACGGCCCGTTCGCCTCCTTTGAAGGCGCGGTGGACTCGATCGACGAAGACACCGGCCGCCTCAAGGTCACGGTAACCATCTTCGGCCGCGCGACGCCCGTGGACCTGGAATACGGCCAGGTTACGAAGGTCTGATCGGGCGGCTCAGGCCGCAAAAGCGCTTGCAATTCAGCCGGACAGCCCGTATTGCCCCGCCTTCGCGTGGGAGGCCTTAGCCCGCCCCACCACGCACCCCCCGCCTTTCCGGATGGTCCGGCGAGGCCCGCTTGCCGGTGAAACACCCGTCAGGCTGCCACAAGTGAGGGAAACATGGCAAAGAAACTGCTGGGGAGCCTGAAGCTTCAGGTTCCCGCCGGAGCCGCTAACCCGTCTCCGCCAATCGGCCCCGCTCTCGGTCAGCGCGGCATCAACATCATGGAATTCTGCAAGGCGTTCAACGCCCGTACGGCGCAGGAAACGAAGGGCACGCCCCTTCCCGTGGTCATCACCTATTACCAGGACAAGTCGTTCACCTTCGAGATCAAGACGCCCCCGGCGTCCTACCTCCTGAAGCAGGCGGCGAAGATCCAGTCCGGCTCGAAGCTGCCGGGCCGCGACAGCGCCGGCACGGTCACGATGGCCCAGTGCCGCGAGATCGCTCAGAAAAAACTCAAGGACCTGAACACGAACGACGTGGAAGCAGGCGCCAAGATCATCGCCGGCTCCGCCCGCGCGATGGGTCTTCAAGTGACGGGAGCGTAGTCCAATGGCACTCGGAAAACGCACCACCGCCGCCCGCAAGACCGTCGACCCGACCAAGGTCTACAAGGTCACGGACGCCGTGAAACTCGTGAAGGGCAACGCCAAGGCGAAGTTCGACGAGACGATCGAGATCGCCGTCAACCTCGGCATCGACCCGAAACAGGCGGACCAGAACGTCCGCGGCGTCGTCAACCTGCCGGCCGGAACCGGCCGCACGGTCCGCGTCGCCGTGTTCGCGCGCGACAAGAAAGCCGACGAAGCCCGCGCCGCCGGCGCTGACATCGTTGGCGCAGAGGACCTGTTCGAGACCGTGAACGGCGGCAAGGTCGATTTCGACCGCGTCATCGCAACGCCGGACATGATGGCCCTCGTCGGCCGTCTCGGTAAGGTGCTGGGCCCGCGCGGCCTGATGCCGAACCCCAAAGTCGGCACCGTCACCCCGAACGTCACGCAAGCCGTGAAAGACGCCAAGGGCGGCTCGGTCGAGTTCCGCGCCGAAAAGACCGGCATCATCCACGCCGGCGTCGGCAAGGCCTCGTTCTCTGAAGCTGACCTCGAGAAGAACGTCCGCGCCTTCGTTGGCGCGCTTGTGAAGGCCCGCCCGTCCGGCGCCAAGGGCACCTACGTCAAGAAGATCGCGATCTCCTCGACCATGGGTCCCGGCGTCTCCGTCGATGTGACCGACCTCTCGTCGGCTCCGGCGCAGTAAGCCGGACCGGCCAGTTGAATCGGCAAAGGCCGGCGGAGCGATCCGCCGGCCTTTCCATCTGGGTTGATCGTCCCCCATTCGCCGTCGCTCAGGTCCGATCCTTCGACTTTGCTGCCCTTCCAAGGGCCGGATCAGCATTCTGGAAAAAAGCAAGGCCCCGCTTGCAACAAACCGGGGAGGGGGCTATAGACGCCCCCTGAACGGGAGATTCGTTAACGCGAGCCTCCCGTTTCTCGTCCGAGATTGCAGGTGGAGCAAAGCACAAGACCAGACTAACTACCTGGTCTTGCTCCTCAATTTCCTGCATGAGACGGGGTGTGACGTGTCAGGGAGCGGCGTTTGCCAATGGAAATTTCCATTGGGCGGGCGACGTGGCCCTGGAGTTCGTTTTGCCCTGGGACGGGGGCGCGCTGGTCAGGTGACCGCGAGCCCTCTCCGTGTAACGGCCGGTAGCCTAACAGGCGTCCGGGCGTGCTGGAAGGGGCTAAGGCGGGTGCCGCGTCCTGCGTGCGCTTCCTGGGGCGATCGGGATTGTCCGGTCGTCCAACCTGGAGACCGCATATGGATAAAGCTGGAAAAGCGGTGGCGCTGGAGGCCTACAAGAAGGTCTTCGCCGACGCCGGCGTGATCGTTGTCACGCAATATTCCGGGTTGACCGTAACGCAGCTCACGGATCTGCGCGTCAAGCTCAAGGGCGAGGGCGCAAATCTCAAGGTCATCAAGAACCGGCTTGCGAAGATCGCGCTGGACGGAAAAGGCGGGGAAGCCGCGGCCAACATGTTCGTTGGTCCTGTGGCGATCGCCTTCTCTCCGGATCCGGTCGCGGCCTCGAAAGTCGTGGCGGAGTTCGCCAAGGGGAACGAAAAGCTCGTTCTCGTCGGCGCGCTCATGGGCGACACAGTGCTCGACCAGAACGGCGTGAAGCAGCTTGCTTCGCTCCCGTCGCTGGACCAGCTCCGTGGCAAGATCATCGGCCTCATCCAGGCTCCGGCGACCAAGATCGCTGGCGTCGTGGCTGCGCCGGCGGCTCAGCTCGCTCGCGTCATTGGCGCTTACGCCAACAAGGACGCCGCCTGAGACCTTCTGCTCAACGAGACACCCCTAGTCACACACCCGAACTCAAGGAAAACCTCAAATGTCGAAACTTGATAAAATCGTCGAAGACCTGTCCTCGCTGACGGTCCTCGAAGCCGCCGACCTCGCCAAGCTTCTCGAAGAGAAGTGGGGCGTCTCGGCCGCTGCTCCGGTCGCTGTCGCTGCCGGCCCGGCCGCTGCTGCTGCTCCGGCCGCTGAAGCCCAGACCGAGTTCACCGTCATCCTGAAGGATGCCGGCGACAAGAAAATCAACGTCATCAAAGTCGTTCGCGAAGTCGTGCCGAGCCTCGGCCTGAAAGAAGCGAAAGACCTCGTGGAAGCTGCTCCCAAGGCCGTCAAGGAAGGCGTCACCAAGGAAGAAGCCGACACTATCAAGAAGAAGCTGGAAGAGTCCGGCGCCAAGGTCGAAATCAAGTAAGGCCTTGTTCGCGTCGCCGGAGGGCATGTCTCTCCGGCGGCGCGTACTGCCTTCTTCCCCCAGCGCAGGAGGGGTTGACGGCGGTGGTAGAGTTCTCCCGGCGGTTCGATTCCGGACCGTCCCTGCGCACCGGATACTAACGGTCCAACGGCGCCGCCCGATCATCGCGGGCGGAAGCTGCGGCCCAGAAAAAAGCGAGCTAACCAGCACATGGCTCTGTCGTTCACGGCGAAGAAGCGTATTCGGAAGTCCTATGGCCAACTGAGTGAAACGGTCCTGATGCCGAACCTCATCGAGGTTCAGCGCTCCTCCTACGAACAATTCCTCCAGATGCACACGTCGGTCGACAAGCGCGACCAGGACGGCCTGGAAGCCGTGTTCAAGTCCGTTTTCCCGATCAAGGACTTCTCCGACCGCGCGACGCTTGAGTACATCTCCTATGAATTCGAGCAGCCGAAGTTCGACGTCCAGGAGTGCATGCAGCGCGACCTGAACTTCGCAGCGCCGCTCAAGGTGAAGCTGCGCCTCATCGTGTTCGAGACGGACGAAGAGACCGGCGCCAAGTCCATCAAGGACATCAAGGAACAGGACGTCTATCTCGGCGACATCCCGCTGATGACGGACAAGGGCACGTTCATCATCAACGGCACCGAGCGCGTCATCGTCTCGCAGATGCACCGCTCGCCGGGCGTCTTCTTCGACCACGACAAGGGCAAGACCCACGCCTCCGGCAAGCTGCTGTTCGCCGCCCGCGTGATCCCGTACCGCGGCTCGTGGCTCGACTTCGAATTCGACGCCAAGGACATCCTGCACGTCCGTATCGACCGCAAGCGCAAGCTGCCGGCGACCGTCCTGCTGCAGGCGCTCGGCTATTCCGCCGCCAAGATCATGGACACCTTCTACAACAAGGTGACCTACAAGCTCGACAAGGCCGGCTGGGTCACGGGCTTCTCCGCTGACCGCTGGAAGGGCGCGCGTCCCGAGTTCGAGCTGATCGACAAGAAGACCGGCAAGGTCGTCTTCCCGGCCGGCAAGAAGATCACTCCGGTCAAGGCCAAGAAGGCCGAAGCCGATGGCCTGCAGGACATCCTCGTTCCGTCGAGCTTCCTCGAGAACAAGTATATCGGCGAGGACGTGGTCAACGCGGCAACCGGCGAGATCTACGCCGAAGCCGGCGACCAGCTGACCGAAGAGACCGTAGCAGCGCTGCGCGAAGCCAAGATCAAGTCGATCCAGCTCCTCGACACCGATGGCGACAACGCCCGCGGCCCGTGGCTGCGCAATACGCTGAAGGTCGACAAGGCAGCATCGCGCATCGACGCGCTGTCGGACATCTACCGCGTCATGCGTCCCGGCGAACCGCCGACGCTCGAAGCCGGCGAGGCGCTGTTCGGCCAGCTGTTCTTCGACTCAGAGCGCTACGACCTCTCGGCCGTCGGCCGCGTGAAGATGAACATGCGCCTCAGCCTCGATGCTCCCGACACGCAGCGCACGCTGCGCGAGGAAGACATCATTGCCGTCATGCGCACCGTGCTCGACCTCAAGGACGGCAAGGGCGAAGTCGACGACATCGACAACCTCGGTAACCGCCGCGTCCGTTCGGTGGGCGAGCTGCTCGAGAACTCATTCCGCGTCGGTCTCGTCCGCATGGAACGCGCGATCAAGGAGCGCATGTCGTCGGTTGATATCGACACCGTCATGCCGCACGACCTGATCAATGCGAAACCGGTGGTCGCCGCCGTCCGCGAATTCTTCGGCTCCTCGCAGCTGTCGCAGTTCATGGACCAGACCAACCCGCTCTCGGAAATCGCCCACAAGCGCCGTCTTTCGGCTCTCGGACCAGGCGGCCTGACGCGCGAGCGCGCAGGCTTCGAAGTGCGCGACGTGCACCCGACGCACTACGGCCGGATCTGCCCGATCGAAACACCGGAAGGCCCGAACATCGGCCTGATCAACAACCTCGCGACGCACGCCCGGATCAACAAGTACGGCTTCATCGAAAGCCCGTACCGGCGCGTGAAGGACGGCAAGCTCACGTCGGAGGTCAAATACCTCTCGGCGATGGAAGAGCAGCGCTACTCGATCGCCCAGGCCAACGCGAAGATGGACAACAAGGGCGTCCTGCAGAACGAATTCGTCAACGCACGCGTCGGTCCTGCGCGTGACGCGATGCTCGTTGCGCGCGAAGACGTCGAGTACATCGACGTCTCGCCCAAGCAGGTCGTGTCCGTGCCCGCGGCTCTCATCCCCTTCCTCGAGAACGACGATGCGAACCGCGCGCTCATGGGCTCGAACATGCAACGCCAGGCCGTGCCGCTGATTCAGACCGACGCTCCGCTCGTGGGCACGGGCATGGAAGCCATCGTGGCGCGCGACAGCCGTGCAGCGGTCTCCGCCCGCCGGGCTGGCGTGATCGAGCAGGTCGACGCCACACGTATCGTCGTGCGGGCTACGGAAGACCTCGAAGGCTCGAAGTCGGGCGTCGATATCTACCGCCTCGCCAAATACCAGCGCTCGAACCAGAACACCTGCATCAACCAGCGCCCGATCGTGAAGGTCGGCGACAAGGTGACGAAGGGCGACATCATCGCTGACGGTCCCTCGACCGATCTCGGCGAACTGGCGCTTGGCCGCAACGTGCTCGTCGCGTTCATGCCGTGGAACGGCTACAACTTCGAGGACTCGATCCTGATCTCCGAGCGCATCGTGCGCGACGACGTCTTCACCTCGATCCACATCGAGGAATTCGAGATCGCCGCCCGCGACACCAAGCTCGGGCCGGAAGAGATCACGCGCGACATCCCGAACGTCGGCGAGGAAGCCCTGCGCAACCTCGACGAAGCGGGCATCGTTGCCGTCGGCGCGGAAGTGCAGGCGGGTGACATCCTGGTCGGCAAGGTCACGCCGAAAGGCGAGTCGCCGATGACGCCGGAAGAGAAACTCCTCCGCGCCATCTTCGGCGAAAAGGCTTCTGACGTCCGCGACACCTCGCTCAAGATGCCGCCCGGCGCGACCGGAACGGTCGTCGAAGTGCGCGTGTTCAACCGTCACGGCGTGGACAAGGATCAGCGTGCGCTCCAGATCGAGCGCGAGCAGATCGACCAGCTGATGACCGACAAGGAAGACGAACGCGCCATCATCGAGCGCGATGCTCTCTCCCGTCTGAAGACGCTGATCGTCGGCCAGAAGGCTGTCGCCCGCGGCGGCAAGAAAACCGACATCACGCCTGAGTTCTTCGCGGAGCACGCCCCGGCGGACCTCTGGAAGATCGGCGTGGATGACGATGCGATCGACGCTCAGGTTAAGTCGCTGCGCTCCTCCTACGAGGAGTCGGTGAACCTCATCGAAGCCCGCATCGCCGACAAGATCGAGAAGGTCCAGCGCGGCGACGACCTGCCGCCGGGCGTCATGAAGGTCGTGAAGGTCTTCGTGGCCGTGAAGCGCAAGCTTCAGCCGGGCGACAAGATGGCCGGCCGTCACGGCAACAAGGGCGTGATCTCCAAGATCAACCCGCTCGAAGACATGCCTTACCTGGATGACGGCACCGCCGTGGACATCGTGCTGAACCCGCTCGGCGTGCCCTCGCGCATGAACGTCGGTCAGATCCTTGAGACCCACCTCGGCTGGGCCTGCGCCGGCATCGGCAAGATGATCGACGCAGCCCTCAAGGAGTACCGTCACAGCCACGACGGCAAGATCCTGACAAAGGCCCTGCGCGACGCCTATGGCGAGGAAGAGGAGCTTCCGAAGACGATGGAAGAGCTGGAGGAACTCGCCTCCAACCTCACCAAGGGCGTGCCGGTGGCAACGCCTGTGTTCGACGGCGCCGACGAAGACGACATCGCCGTTATGCTGAAGAAGGCCGGTCTCGATACCTCGGGTCAGGTCTATCTGAACGACGGCCGCACGGGCGAGCGTTTCACCCGCAAGGTCACGGTCGGCTACAAGTATCTGCTCAAGCTCCACCACCTGGTGGACGAGAAGATCCACGCCCGCTCGACCGGCCCGTACTCGCTCGTCACCCAGCAGCCGCTGGGCGGCAAGGCGCAGTTCGGCGGACAGCGCTTCGGCGAGATGGAAGTGTGGGCGCTCGAAGCCTACGGCGCGGCTTACACGCTGCAGGAGATGCTCACGGTCAAGTCGGACGACACCGCCGGCCGGGCCAAGGTCTACGAAGCGATCGTCCGCGGGGACGACAACTTCGAAGCCGGCATCCCCGAGTCCTTCAACGTGCTCGTGAAGGAGATGCGTTCGCTGGGTCTCAACGTCGAGCTGCTCGAAGCCGAGCCCGAAGCGGAGGAGGGCGACGAGACTTAAACGTCATCGCCGCCTGCCTTTCGCAATGAATATCCGTGGGGCCCGAGGGCTCCACGGTCACCCCAAGAGGGAGACTACTCAGGATGAGCCAGGAAATTACCAACCTGTTCAACCCCAACACGCCGGTTCCGACGTTTGAGGCCATCCGCATCGCGATCGCGAGCCCGGAAGAGATCCGCAAATGGTCGTCGGGCGAGATCAAGAAGCCCGAGACCATCAACTACCGCACGTTCAAGCCCGAGCGGGACGGCCTGTTCTGCGCGCGCATCTTCGGACCGATCAAGGACTACGAGTGCCTCTGCGGCAAGTACAAGCGCATCAAGTATCGCGGCGTGACCTGCGAGAAGTGCGGCGTTGAAGTGACGCTCGCCCGCGTCCGGCGCGAGCGCATGGGCCACATCGATCTCGCAGCCCCCGTCGCCCACATCTGGTTCCTGAAGTCGCTGCCGTCGCGCATCTCGCTGATGCTCGACATGGCGCTGAAGGATGTGGAGCGCGTGCTCTACTTCGAAAGCTATATCGTCACCGAGCCGGGCATCACCCCGCTGAAGGAAAAGCAGCTCCTCACCGAGGAGGAGTACATCCAGATGCAGGACGATCTGGGCGAGGATTCCTTCACGGCCCATATCGGCGCCGAAGCCGTCCGCGAACTGCTGAAGACGATCGATCTCGAGGCCGAGGCTGACCGCCTGCGCGCGGATCTGGCCGAAGCCACCGGCGAGCTCAAGCCGAAGAAGATCGCCAAGCGTCTCAAGCTGGTCGAGAGCTTCATCGCGTCGGGCTGCCGCCCGGAGTGGATGGTGCTTACAATCGTGCCGGTCATCCCGCCGGACCTGCGTCCGCTGGTGCCGCTGGATGGTGGCCGATTCGCGACATCGGATCTCAACGATCTCTACCGCCGCGTGATCAACCGCAACAACCGCCTCAAGCGGCTCATGGAACTGCGCGCGCCCGACATCATCATCCGCAACGAGAAACGGATGCTGCAGGAATCGGTGGATGCACTGTTCGACAACGGCCGTCGCGGCCGCGTCATCACGGGCACCAACAAGCGCCCGCTGAAGTCGCTGTCCGATATGCTGAAGGGCAAGCAGGGCCGCTTCCGTCAGAACCTGCTCGGCAAGCGCGTCGACTACTCGGGCCGCTCGGTCATCGTCGTCGGTCCGGAACTCAAGCTGCACCAGTGCGGCCTGCCGAAGAAGATGGCGCTCGAGCTGTTCAAGCCGTTCATCTATGCGCGCCTCGACGCCAAGGGTCTCGCCGGCACGGTCAAGGCCGCCAAGAAGCTGGTCGAGAAAGAGAAGCCGGAAGTCTGGGACATCCTCGAAGAGGTGATCCGCGAACACCCCGTGCTGCTCAACCGCGCGCCGACGCTCCACCGCCTGGGCATCCAGGCGTTCGAGCCGAAGTTGATCGAAGGCAAGGCCATCCAGCTCCACCCGCTGGTCTGCGCCGCATTCAATGCCGACTTCGACGGCGACCAGATGGCCGTGCACGTCCCGCTGAGCATGGAAGCCCAGCTGGAAGCGCGCGTTCTGATGATGTCGACCAACAACATCCTCTCGCCTGCCAACGGCCGCCCGATCATCGTGCCGTCGCAGGATATCGTCCTCGGCCTCTACTATCTCTCGATCGAACGCGAGAAGGAGAAGGGCGAAGGCATGCTGTTCTCCGATCTCGCGGAGATCGAGCACGCCCTGTCTGCCGGCAAGGTCTCGCTGCATGCACGCGTCAAGGCGCGATTCATCACGAAGGACGAGAACGGCAAGGACGTGGCGAAGGTGTTCAACACCACGCCTGGCCGCATGATGATCGCGGACTGCCTGCCCCGTGAAAAGGGCATGGACCCGATGGTCACGAACGAGCTGATGACCAAAAAGGCGGTCGGCAAGCTGATCGACATCGTCTACCGGAACTGCGGTCAGAAGGCGACGGTCATCTTCTGCGACCGGATGATGGCGCTTGGCTTCAAGGAAGCCGCCCGCGCCGGCATCTCGTTCGGCAAGGACGACATGGTCATCCCGAAGTCGAAGGACAAGCTGGTCGCCGACACGCGCAAGCTGGTGAACGAGTACGAGCGGCAATACGCCGACGGCCTCATCACGCGCGGCGAGAAGTTCAACAAGGTCGTCGACGCCTGGTCCGCCTGCACGGACAAGGTCGCCGACGCGATGATGGACGCCGCCGGCTCGACGTCGGGCGAACTGAACTCCGTGTTCATGATGGCCCACTCCGGCGCCCGCGGCTCGAAGAACCAGATGAAGCAGCTCGCCGGCATGCGCGGCCTGATGGCCAAGCCCTCGGGCGAGATCATCGAGACGCCGATCGTGTCGAACTTCAAGGAAGGCCTCACCGTTCTCGAGTACTTCAACTCGACGCACGGCGCGCGTAAGGGCCTCGCCGACACCGCGCTCAAGACCGCCAACTCGGGCTACCTCACGCGTCGTCTCGTCGACGTCGCGCAGGATTGCATCATCACCGAGGAAGACTGCGGCACCGACAAGGGCATCACGCTCGGCGCGGTCATGGAAGGCGCGGACGTCATTGTCTCGCTCGCCGAACGCACGCTCGGCCGCACCACGGCGGAAGACGTCAAGCACCCGAACACGGGCGCCATCATCGCTCCGGCGAACACCTATATCGACGAAGACATTGCCGCCGCGGTCGACAAGGCCGGCGTCGACAAGATCCTCGTCCGGTCGGTGCTCACCTGCGAAAGCCGCAGTGGAACCTGCGCCTCGTGCTACGGTCGCGACCTTGCACGCGGCACGCGCGTCAACGTCGGCGAAGCTGTCGGCGTCATCGCCGCGCAGTCGATCGGCGAACCGGGCACCCAGCTCACGATGCGTACGTTCCACATCGGCGGCGCAGCCCAGGTCACGACGGAAAGCTCGCTCGAGGCCGCCTTCGACTCCGAAGTGCGCTTCGAGAACGCGTCGGTCGTCAAGCGCGACGACGGCACGCTCGTGGTCAACGGCCGTTCGATGGAGGTCAAGCTCATCGACGCCGACGGCCGCATCCGCCAGACCTTCAAGCCGGTCTATGGCTGCCGCCTCCGGTACGGCGACGGCGACAAGGTCAAGCGTGGTGAGCGCGTGGCCGACTGGGATCCGTTCGCGACCCCGATCGTCACCGACCTCGCTGGCAAGGTGAAGTACGAGGACCTCATCGAAGGCGTCACCACGCGTGACGAAACCGACGAAGCCACCGGCATCGCCAACAAGGTGGTCATCGACCCCCGCACGGGTCCGAAGAAAGTCGAGCTCAAGCCGGCAATCGTGCTGGTCAACGACAAGGGCGAGGCGATCAAGCATCCGGGCGGCGTTCAGGCGCGCTACTACCTGCCGATCGACGCCATCCTCTCGGTGGCCGAAGGCGACGATGTCCGTCCGGGCGACACGCTCGCGCGTGTCCAGACCGGCGGTGCGACGACCCGCGACATCACGGGCGGTCTGCCGCGCGTGGCCGAGCTGTTCGAGGCGCGTCGTCCGAAGGACCACGCCATCATCGCCGACATCACCGGCAAGGTGGAGTTCGGCCGCGACTACAAGAACAAGCGTCGCGTCCGCATCGTGCCCGAGGAAGAGGGCGCAGAGCCGATGGAATACCTCGTTCCGAAGACCAAGCACCTGATGGTCCAGGAAGGCGACATGCTGAAGAAGGGCGAATACCTGCTCGAGGGCAACCCCGCGCCGCAGGACATTCTCACCATCCTCGGCGTCGAGGCGCTGGCCGACTATCTCGTGAACGAGATCCAGAAGGTCTACCGCCTGCAGGGCGTGCCGATCGACGACAAGCACATCGAAGTCATCGTGCGCCAGATGCTGCAGAAGGTGGAAATCACCGGCGGCGGCTCGACCACCATGCTCACCGGCGAAGCCGTCGATGCGCTGGAGTTCGAGGAAGCCAATGCCGCTGCGATCAAGGCCGGCCGCGAGCCAGCAACGGGCATGCGCGTCCTGCTGGGCATCACGAAAGCCTCGCTGCAGACCCGCTCCTTCTTCTCGGCAGCGTCCTTCCAGGAAACCACCCGCGTCCTCACCGAAGCGGCTATCCAGGGCAAGGTCGATCCGCTCGAAGGCCTCAAGGAGAACGTCATCGTCGGCCGTCTCATCCCGGCCGGCACCGGCGGTGCGCTGCGCAAATACCGCAAGCTCGCCGGCGATCGCGACGTCCGCCTCAAGGAACAGCGCAAGATGGCGCAACCTGTCCCGGCTCTGCCCGCGGCAGAGTAGGCCAGACCAGACCAGAACGATCGAGGCGGCGGGCGAAAGTCCGCCGCTTTCGTTTCTGGCGCATCCGTTCGGCTTCCCATCGGCCGTGCCGCCCCTACACTGCGAACCAGCCTCACTCCGGAGCCACGATGCGAGCCTTCCTCCTGCTAGCCATCGCCGCGCTCGCCGCCTGTGCGCCTCAGCCTGTCATCTCGCCATCGCAGATGGCCGCCACGCCTGCGCCGCTGACGGCTGAGCAGCAATTGCTGGAAGATGTCCGGATACTCTCGGCGGACGACATGGAGGGCAGGCTGGTCGGCAGCCCTGGCGGCGCCAGGGCGCGGTCCTATATCCTGGACCGGCTCGACGAGATCGGCCTGGCGCCCGCGCTTGGCGCGTCCCTCGAGCACCCGTTCCAGTTCAGGCGGCAGGCTGACACGCTGACCGGTGTGAATCTGCTGGCGATGATCCCTGGCACGGGCGGGTCCAACCGGGCGCTTCTGGTCATGGCGCACTACGACCATGTCGGTGTGCAGAACGGTGAAATCTTCAACGGAGCGGACGACAACGCGTCAGGCGTCGCGGCGCTCCTTCAGATCGCGGCCTCGATGAAATCGCGCGCGCCACTTCATGACGTGATCTTCGCCATCGTTGATGCGGAAGAGGGCGGCCTGCGCGGGGCCCGCGCCATGGTGGCCGACCCGGCATTCAAACCGTTGCTCGACCGCACTGTCCTGGCCGTCAACTTCGACATGATCAGCCGGTCGGACAAGAATGAGCTCTACGCCGCCGGCGCCTACCACTTTCCCTGGCTCAAGCCCCGACTCGACGCCATTGCCGCCGACGCAAAGGTTACCCTGAAGCAGGGCCACGATTCGCCGCTGCCCAGGGATCAGGATTGGAGCACCCAGTCCGACCATGGCGCGTTTCATCAGCTGAAGCGCCCGTGGGTGTATTTCGGGGTCGAAGATCATCCCGATTACCACAAGCCGACTGATGATTTCGCAGCCATACCCCAGGACTTTTTCCTGCGCTCCGCCGCCACGGTAGAGCTTGCAACAAGGGCGTTTGATCGCGATCTGGAAGCGATCGCGCAGGAGGCGGGACGCTAGCGCCCGCTTTCGCGTGTCAGGCGGGAGCGTCCAGGACATCCGGTCGGCAGATTCCGGCTCCGGTCGCACTTGACCCCGGCAGGGCAGGCCAGTATAGCCCCGCCTCACATCGACTGACCGGCCGTGGATTCACGTCCAAACGCGGTTAAGGCGACGTGTTTTAAGAGAGCGAAAGCCTCCTATAGAGTTCGGCCGGGGCAGCCTTATGGCTTGTCGCGGCCAATGTTTTTGCAGCAAGACACGCCGATTTGGCTGAAAAAAGCCCGGCGAACTGGTGTGACGAGCGAGGGTAGATGCCTACGATCCAGCAGTTGATCCGCAAACCGCGGCACGACAAGCCGAAGCGGAACAAGGTTCCGGCTCTGAAGTCGTGCCCGCAGCGCCGCGGCGTCTGCACGCGCGTCTACACGACCACGCCGAAGAAGCCGAACTCGGCTCTCCGGAAAGTCGCCAAGGTGCGCCTGACCACCCAGTACGAGGCGGTCTGCTACATCCCCGGCGAAGGTCACAACCTTCAGGAACACTCGGTCGTGCTGATCCGCGGCGGCCGCGTGAAAGACTTGCCCGGCGTCCGCTACCACATCCTCCGCGGCGTGCTCGACACGCAAGGCGTCAAAGACCGTAAGCAGCGTCGCTCGCATTACGGCGTGAAACGTCCGAAATAACAGGTAACAAGCATGTCCCGTCGTCACCGCGCAGAGAAACGCCAAGTCCTTCCCGACGCCCAGTATGGCGATCAGGTCATCACCCGCTTCATGAACCAGGTGATGTACCAGGGCAAAAAGTCCGTCGCCGAAAAGATCGTCTACGGGGCCCTCGAAACCGTCGCCACGAAGTCCAAGCGCCCGGCGACCGAAATTTTCCACGAAGCCCTCGGCAATGTCGCGCCGTCGGTTGAAGTGCGTTCGCGTCGCGTCGGCGGCGCCACCTATCAGGTTCCGGTCGAAGTTCGCCCGGAGCGCCGCCAGGCTCTCGCCATCCGCTGGCTGATCGAGTACGCGCGCGCCCGTTCGGAAAACACGATGGAAGAGCGTCTCGCCGCCGAGATGCTCGATGCATCGCACGGCCGCGGTTCAGCGGTGAAGAAGCGTGAAGACACGCACCGGATGGCGGAAGCCAACCGCGCCTTCTCGCACTATCGCTGGTAATCCAGCGGTCCGCCGCAATACGAATTCAGAGGGCTCCCCATGCCTCGCAGCCATCAACTTACCGATTACCGAAACTTCGGGATCATGGCGCACATCGACGCCGGCAAGACCACCGTCACCGAGCGGATTCTTTACTACACCGGCAAGTCGCACAAGATCGGCGAAGTCCACGACGGCGCAGCCACCATGGACTGGATGGAACAGGAACAGGAACGCGGCATCACGATCACGTCCGCCGCGACGACCTGCTTCTGGCAGGACAAGCGCCTGAACATCATCGACACGCCCGGGCACGTCGACTTCACGATTGAGGTCGAACGCTCGCTGCGCGTTCTCGACGGCGCCGTTGCGGTTCTCGACGGCAACCAGGGTGTTGAGCCGCAGACGGAAACCGTCTGGCGCCAGGCCGACAAGTACAACGTTCCGCGGATCGTCTTCGCGAACAAGATGGACAAGATCGGCGCGGACTTCTTCGCCTGCGTCAGCGACCTCGTGAAGCGTCTCGGCGTGAAGCCGGTTCCGCTGCAGCTCCCGATCGGCATCGAGAACACGTTCAAGGGCGTGGTCGATCTCGTCGAGATGCGCGGCATTGTGTGGCAGGGCGAAGACCTCGGCGCAAAGTTCGACATCGTGCCGATCCCCGACGACATGGCCGACCAGGCCGCTGAATACCGCGCCATCCTGATCGAGGCCGTTGCGGAACTCGACGACGACGTCATGGCTGCGTTCTTCGACGGCAAGGAGCCGGACGTCGCGACGATCAAGCGCCTCATCCGCAAGGCCGTTCTGACCGGCGCCTTCTATCCGGTCCTGTGCGGCTCCGCGTTCAAGAACAAGGGTGTTCAGCCGCTGCTCGACGCGGTTGTCGACTACCTGCCGTCGCCGCTCGACGTCCCGGCCGTCAAGGGCATCGACCCCAAGGACGATTCGGAAATCGAGCGCCCGCAGACGGATGATGCGCCGCTGTCGATGCTCGCATTCAAGATCATGGACGACCCGTTCGTCGGCTCGATCACGTTCTGCCGCATCTATTCCGGCACGCTCAACTCCGGCACCACGCTCCTCAACTCCACCAAGGACAAGAAGGAGCGTATCGGCCGCATGCTCGAAATGCATGCGAACGATCGGAAAGACATCAAGGAAGCCTTCGCCGGCGACATCGTTGCTGTCGCGGCGCTCAAGGAATCGACCACGGGCGACACGCTGTGCGACCCCGCCAAACCGGTGATCCTCGAAAAGATGGAATTCCCCGAGCCGGTCATCGAGATCGCGATCGAGCCGAAAACCAAGGCCGACCAGGAAAAGCTGGGCCTCGCGCTCCAGCGTCTGGCTGCCGAGGATCCGTCCTTCCGCGTCTCGACCGACCACGAATCCGGCCAGACCCGCCTCAAGGGCATGGGCGAACTTCACCTCGACATCAAGGTCGACATCCTGCGCCGTACCTACAAGGTCGATGCCAACATCGGCGCGCCGCAGGTCGCCTATCGTGAGACGCTGGGCCGCAAGGCCGAGATCGACTACACGCACAAGAAGCAGACCGGCGGCACGGGCCAGTTCGCCCGCGTGAAGCTGATCTTCGAGCCGCTTCCGCCGGGCTCGGGCTTCGTGTTCGAGAACGAAATCGTCGGCGGCTCGATCCCGAAGGAATTCATCCCCGGCGTGGAGAAGGGCATCAAGTCGGTCATGAACGCCGGCCCGCTCGTCGGCTTCCCGGTCATCGACTTCAAGGTCAGCCTGATCGACGGCGCCTATCACGATGTCGACTCCAGCGTGCTGGCGTTCGAGATCGCCTCGCGCGCCGCTTTCCGCGAAGCATCGGAGAAAGTGGCGATGAAGCTGCTTGAGCCGATCATGAAGGTCGAAGTCGTCTCGCCGGAAGATTACGTCGGCACCGTTATCGGCGATCTGAACTCCCGCCGTGGCATGATCCTCGGTCAGGAGATGCGCGGCAATGCGACCGTCATCAATTCGATGGTGCCGCTTGCCAACATGTTCGGATACGTTAACAACCTGCGGTCTTCGACCCAGGGCCGAGCCAACTATACGATGCAGTTCGACCACTACGAGGCGGTGCCCAGCGCAGTCGCCAAGGAAGTCATTGAAAAACTCAGCGGCTGATGAAGCCCAACTGGCGGCCAACCCCCGCTGAACGAAGCTACGGAGTAGGATATCATGGGTAAGGAAAAATTCGCGCGTACGAAGCCGCACGTGAACGTTGGCACGATTGGCCACGTTGACCACGGCAAGACGACGCTGACGGCAGCGATCACGATCGTGCTCGCCAAGTCGGGCGGCGCCACGGCCAAGCAGTACGCAGACATTGACGCTGCGCCTGAAGAAAAGGCTCGCGGCATCACGATCAACACGGCTCACGTCGAGTACGAGACGGCCAACCGTCACTACGCGCACGTCGACTGCCCCGGCCACGCCGACTACGTGAAGAACATGATCACGGGCGCGGCGCAGATGGACGGCGGCATCCTCGTGGTGTCCGCTGCAGACGGCCCGATGCCTCAGACCCGCGAGCACATTCTGCTCGCCCGTCAGGTCGGCGTTCCGGCGCTCGTGATCTTCCTGAACAAGGTCGACATGGTCGACGACAAGGAACTGCTCGAGCTGGTCGAACTCGAAGTTCGCGAACTGCTGTCGTCCTACGATTTCCCGGGCGACGACATTCCGATCATCCCGGGCTCCGCCCTGGCAGCCGTTGAAGGCCGCGATCCGGAAATCGGCGAACAGGCGATCCTGAAGCTGATGGCCGCCGTCGACGCCTACATCCCGACGCCTGAGCGTCCGCTCGACATGCCGTTCCTGATGGCGATCGAAGACGTGTTCTCGATCTCCGGCCGCGGCACCGTTGTCACCGGCAAGGTTGACCGCGGCATCGTGAAGGTTGGCGACGAAGTCGAAATCGTCGGCATCCGCGACACGCAGAAGACGATCTGCACGGGCGTCGAAATGTTCCGCAAGCTGCTCGATCAGGGCCAGGCTGGCGACAACGTCGGCATCCTCGTTCGCGGCATCGATCGCGAGCAGGTCGAGCGCGGCCAGGTGCTGTGCAAGCCCGGCTCCGTGAAGCCGCACAAGAAGTTCGAAGCCGAGGTGTATGTCCTCAACAAGGACGAGGGTGGCCGTCACACGCCGTTCTTCGCCAACTATCGTCCGCAGTTCTACTTCCGCACGACCGACGTGACGGGCATCGTTGAGCTCCCGGCCGGCACCGAGATGGTCATGCCTGGCGACAACATCAAACTCGTCGTCTCGCTGATCGCCCCGATCGCGCTCGAAGAGAAACAGCGCTTCGCCATCCGCGAAGGCGGCCGTACCGTTGGTTCGGGCGTCGTCGCCAAGATCATCGAGTAGTCCTCGACTGATCTGCTGAACACGAGAAGGGGCGTCAGGGAAACCTGGCGCCCTTTCGCTTTGAGGGCGATGGGGTGCCGGGCTGGACGTTGCATCAGCCTCTGGATCAATCCGGGGCAGGAGGGCGCGTTTTAGCCCCACGAGCGCGAGGCCGCGCAGACCATGGGTCCCTGTGGCGGCCGCATCGAGCCAGCGATCGGGAATGTGGGGCAGGTGGGCGATGCGCCATTTGACGTTCACCTGGTCAGCTTCCCGGACCTCGCGAGAGCTGATTCCTGCGCCAGCAATCCAGAAACCCCGAATCTGTCGTCGCACAGGTCAGAAATCGCTTTCAGCGCTTCGATTCTGGAGGGGCGCCAAGCCGGTCGCTGCCAGGCCGATGTCCCGAAAACACTGGGCTGATTGACCCCTGATGCAGATTCTTGCCGCCTGCGGCAGCTCGCCTCAAACTCGCGCTTGACGGGACCGGGGAGGGCGCGTAGTACCCCGGCTCGTTTCCGACCGGCTTAGCCGTATCCGAGGAATCTCGGATAAACGTAAGCCACGGAAGCAAAAGGAAAAACTCAACGCGTGCGGCGGCCCTCCGGGGGATACTTCCCGGTCAGGCTGCTTTTGCGCTGTTTCGGTGGTACCGATGGCACAACAGAATATCCGAATCCGCCTCAAGGCGTTCGATCACAGGGCGCTCGACATGTCGGCGCGCGAGATCGTGTCGACCGCCAAGCGCACGGGCGCGCAGGTTCGCGGTCCGGTTCCGCTGCCCACCCGTATCGAGAAATTCACCGTTAACCGCTCGCCCCACATCGACAAGAAGTCGCGCGAGCAGTTCGAGATCCGCACGCACAAGCGCGTGCTCGACATCGTCGACCCGACCCCGCAGACGGTCGACGCGCTCATGAAACTCGACCTCTCGGCCGGCGTCGCCGTCGAGATCAAGCTGGGGAACAGCTAATGCGCACCGGAGTCCTCGCCAAGAAAATCGGGATGACTCGCGTGTTCGCCGCTGACGGCGCGCACGTGCCCGTAACCGTTCTCTCGCTCGAAGGCTGCCAGGTCGTCGGCGTCAAGAAAGACGAAGTTCGCCAGGCTGACATCGTCAAGAAGGGCGAAAAAGTCGGGACGCGTCAGGCCAATGATGGCTACACCGCCCTCGTCCTCGGCGCTGGCGTGCGCAAGGCCAAGAACGTCAACAAGTCGCTCCGGGGCGCATTCGCCAAGGCTGCGGTGGAGCCCAAAGCCGTCCTGCGCGAGTTCCGCGTTCCCGCCGAGATGCTGCTCGAAGTTGGCGCCGAAATCAGCGCTGATCACTTCGTCGCCGGCCAGAAAGTCGACGTCGTCGGCATCACCAAGGGCAAGGGTTTTGCCGGCGCCATGAAGCGCTGGAACTTCGGCGGCCTCGAAGCCTCACACGGCGTGTCGGTGTCGCACCGCTCGCACGGCTCCACCGGTCAGCGTCAGGACCCGGGCCGTGTGTTCAAGGGCAAGAAGATGGCCGGCCATCTCGGCATGGAGCGTGTCACGACCCAGAATCTGGAAATCGTTCGCACGGATGCAGAGCGCGGCCTGATCCTCGTGAAAGGCGCCGTCCCCGGCGCCGATAACAGCTGGGTCGAGATCCGCGACGCCGTGAAGGCCAAGGACAACAAGGGCGCCCCGTCGCCCGCCGGCCTCGTGAAGAAGGGCTGAGCCTCATGAAACTCCCAGTCGTCAAACTTGATTCAGCCAAGGCCGGCGAGATCGAACTCTCGGACGCCGTGTTCGGCATCTCCGAGATCCGCTCGGACATTCTCCAGCGTATGGTTCGCTATCAGCTCTCCAAACGCCAGGCTGGCACGCACTCGACGCAGAACCGGGACGACGTCTCGGTCACCACCAAGAAGCTCTATCGCCAGAAGGGCACGGGCGGCGCGCGTCACGGTTCGCGCAACGCTCCGATCTTCGTCGGCGGTGGTGTCGCCCACGGTCCGCACCCGCATAGCCATGCGCATGGCCTTCCGAAGAAGGTCCGCGCTCTGGCCATGAAGCACGCGCTTTCGTCCAAAGTGAAGGATGAAGCCGTTATCGTGCTCGACGCATTCTCCGGCGAGAAGACCAAGGATCTGGTCGCTCAGCTCAAGAAACTCGGCGTCTCCAATGCCCTTTTCATCGGTGGCTCCGAGGTGGACGCCAAGTTCGCCAAGGCCGCCCGCAACATCCCCAACATCGATGTGCTCCCGCTCGCCGGCCTGAACGTCTACGACGTCCTGCGCCGCAAGACGCTGGTGCTGTCGCGTGAAGCGGTCGAAGGCGTGAACGCGCGCTTCGCCGAAGCCGAGAAGGCGTAAGTCATGGCCGCTCCCAAGGCTCTCCACTACACGCGCCTGACGGCGCCGATCATCACCGAGAAGTCGACCATGCTCTCCGAGCAGAACAAGGTTGTCTTCCGCGTGCCTCTCGACGCGACAAAGCCGCAGATCAAGGAAGCGGTTGAAGCCCTGTTCAACGTCAACGTGGTTGGCGTGAACACGCTCGTCGTCAAAGGCAAATCGAAGTTTTTCCGCGGCGTCCCGGGCAAGCGCTCGGACGTCAAGAAAGCGATCGTGACGTTGAAGGACGGACAGTCCATCGACGTGACGACCGGGCTCTGAGGATAAGGCGTCATGGCACTTAAGACCTTCAACCCGACTTCGCCAGGCCGTCGCCAGCTCGTGCTGGTCGACCGTTCGGGCCTGCACAAGGGCGCGCCGGTCAAGGCGCTCACCGAGGGCAAGCACTCATCGGGCGGCCGCAACAACCTGGGTCGCCGTACGTCGCGCTGGCGCGGGGGCGGCGCCAAGAAGCGCTACCGCATCATCGACTTCAAGCGCCGCAAGTGGGACATGCCCGCGACGGTCGAACGGCTTGAGTACGATCCGAACCGCACGGCGTTCATCGCGCTGATCAAGTACACCGATGGCGAGCTGGCCTACATCATCGCCCCGCAGCGCGTTGATGTCGGTGACACGGTCATCGCCGGCGAAGGCGTCGACATCAAGCCGGGCAACGCCCTGCCGCTGAAGTCGATCCCGGTCGGCACGATCATCCACAACATCGAGATGAAGCCGCTTAAGGGTGCGCAGATTGCTCGTTCGGCTGGCTCCTACGCCCAGCTCGTTGGTCGTGGCGATGGCTACGCGCAGGTCAAGCTGTCGTCCGGCGAAGTCCGGCTGATCCCCGAGCTCTGCATGGCTTCGATCGGCGCCGTGTCGAACCCGGACAACATGAACGAAGTGCTCGGCAAGGCCGGCCGCAACGTCAACAAGGGCTGGCGCCCGCATGTTCGCGGCGTCGCCATGAACCCGGTCGACCACCCGCACGGTGGTGGTGAAGGCAAGACGTCCGGCGGGCGTCACCCCGTCACGCCGTGGGGCAAGAAGACCCGCGGTCCGAAGACCCGCAAGAACAAGTCGACCGATCGCCTGATCGTGCGTCGTCGGCACAAAGCGTAACGGAGAGAAGCAAGATGTCCCGTTCCGTATGGAAAGGCCCCTTCGTCGACGGTTACCTGCTCAAGAAGGCAGAGACCGCCCGTGGCGCCGCGCGCTCGACGCCGATCAAGACCTGGTCGCGCCGCTCGACGATCCTGCCCGACTTCATTGGCCTGACCTTCCAGGTTCACAACGGCAAGAGCTTCGTGCCGGTCAACGTCTCGGAAGAGATGGTGGGCCACAAGTTCGGCGAGTTCGCGCCGACGCGCACGTTCCATGGCCATGGCGGCGACAAGAAAGTCGCCAGAAAGCCGGCAGGTAAATAATCATGGGTAAGCCAAAAGCCCCCCCGAAGCAGGCCTCCAACGAGTCCCGCGCCGTGTTGAAGATGTACCGCATCTCGGACCAGAAGCTGAACCTTCTGGCCCAGCAGATCCGCGGCCTGAAAGTCGACAAGGCGATGGCCGAGCTCGAGTTCTCGCGCAAGCGCGCCGCCGTTGACGTGCTCAAGCTTCTGAAGTCCGCCGTCGCGAATGCCGACAACAACCACAACCTCGACATCGACAGCCTGATCGTCGCCGAGGCCCATGTCGGCAAGAACCTCGTGATGAAGCGCATGCATGCCCGCGCACGCGGCCGTGGCGTTCGTGTCGAAAAGCCGTTCTCGCAACTTACCATCGTGCTCCGCGACACCTCCGCCGTCGCGCAAACCTCCGAGGCCGCATAATGGGTCAGAAGATCAACCCGATCGGATTTCGTCTCGGCGTCAACCGCACGGCTGACAGCCGCTGGTATGCCGACAGCGCCGACTTCGGCCGCCTGCTTCACGAAGACATCAAGATCCGCAAGTACATCAAGGAGAAGCTGAAGCAGGCTGGCGTCTCCAAGGTCATAATCGAGCGTCCGCACCGCAAGTGCCGCATCACCGTTCACACCGCCCGCCCGGGTATGGTGATCGGGAAGAAGGGCGCGGACATCGAGACGCTGCGCAAGGAAATCAACAAGCTCTGCAAGGACGAGGTGTTCGTGAACCTTGTCGAGATCCGCAAGCCGGAAACGGACTCGAACCTGGTTGCCGAAGACGTCGCCCGTCAGCTCGAGCGCCGGGTCTCGTTCCGTCGCGCCATGAAGCGCGCGATGCAGACGACGATGCGGATGGGCGCCCAGGGCGTTCGTCTCACGGTCGCCGGCCGCCTCGGCGGCGCGGAGATCGCCCGCACGGAATGGTATCGTGAAGGCCGCGTTCCGCTGCACACGCTTCGCGCCGACATCGACTACGGCACGGCGGAAGCCAAGACCACGTACGGCATCATCGGCATCAAGTGCTGGATCTTCAAAGGCGAGATCATGGAGCACGACCCGATGGCTCTCGACCGCAAGCAGGAAGCGGTCGGTGACTCGCGTCCGCGTCGCGATCGCGACCGGCAAGACCAGCGCGGCTAGGTGAGATAGGACAATGCTTCAACCCAAGCGCACAAAATACCGGAAGGCCTTCAAGGGCCGCATTCACGGTGTCGCCAAGTCCGGCTTCACGCTGAACAACGGCAGCCACGGCCTCAAGGCCCTGGAGCCTAACCGCGTGACCGCCCGCGAGATCGAAGCCGCCCGCCGCGCGCTGACCCGGGAGATGAAACGTCTCGGCAAGGTCTGGTGCCGCGTGTTCCCGGACGTGCCAGTCTCGAAGAAGCCGATCGAGGTCCGCATGGGCTCCGGCAAGGGTGCGCCCGAGTTCTGGGTGGTCCGCGTCAAGCCGGGCCGCATTCTGTTCGAGATCGACGGCGTGCCTGATGCGATCGCGCGTCAGGCCCTCACGCTCGGCGCCGCCAAGCTGTCGGTCAAGACCAAGATCGTCACGCGGATCGGGGAATAGCGATGACCAAGCTTTTTGAAATCCGCAAGGACCTCGAAACCTACCGCAAGTCCACCGTGGAGCAGCTGCGCAATGAGCTCAGCGGTCTTCGCAAGGAACAGTTCAACCTGCGTTTCCAGCGCGCCACCGGGCAGCTGGAAAAGACCTCTCGCGTCGGCGACATCCGCCGCTCGATAGCCCGTATCGAAGCGGTGCTGTCCGAGAAGTCCAAGCAGTCGGCCTAAGGAGAGCACGATGCCCAGACGAGTCATGGAAGGCACGGTTGTCTCCAACAAGATGGACAAGACCGCTGTCGTGAAAGTCGAGCGGACCTTCCTCCATCCGCTGTTCAAGAAGACCGTGCGGAAGTCGAAGCGTTACCACGCGCACGACGAAGCAAACAAAGCGCAACTCGGCCAGATCGTTGAGATCCAGGAGTGCCCGCCGCGCTCCAAGCTGAAGCGCTGGGAAATCGTATCCTTCAAAGGGGATGCCGCATGATCCAGATGCAGACCAACCTCGACGTCGCCGACAATTCGGGCGCCCGTCGTGTCCAGTGCATCAAGGTGCTGGGCGGATCCAAGCGGCGCTATGCGTCGGTTGGCGACGTGATCGTCGTCTCGATCAAGGAAGCTGCGCCGAAGGGCCGTGTGAAGAAGGGCGAAGTCAAACGCGCCGTCGTCGTTCGCGTGTCGAAAGACCTGCAGCGCCGCGATGGTTCGGTGATCCGCTTCGACTCGAACGCCGCCGTCCTGGTCAACAACCAGAACGAGCCGATCGGCACCCGCATCTTCGGACCGGTTCCGCGTGAACTCCGCGCCAAGAACCACATGAAGATCATCTCGCTCGCGCCGGAGGTCCTGTAATGGCCGCCAAGATTCGCAAAGGCGACACTGTCATCGTTCTGACCGGCAAGGATAAGGGCCGGAAGGGCGAAGTGCTGAAGTCGTTCCCGGAAGAAAACCGCGTGCTCGTGTCCGGCGTCAACATCAAGGCGCGCCACACGAAACCGAGCCAGGCTGATCCGCAGGGCGGGATCAAGCGCAACGAAGCGCCGATCCATGTCTCCAACGTCGCTCATGTCGATCCGACATCGGGCAAGCCCACGCGCGTCGGCTTCAAGACGATTGCCGACGGCAAGGGCGAACAGAAGAAGGTCCGCTTCGCGAAGCGGTCCGGGGTGGAAATCGATGGCTGAAGCTAAGTATACTCCGCGCCTCAAGTCGCTCTATGACCAGAGCATCCGTGAGAAGCTGACCCAGCAGTTCAGCTACACGAACGGCCTGCAGGTCCCGGCGCTCGACAAGGTCGTGATCAACATGGGTGTTGGCGAAGCTGTTGCCGACTCCAAGAAGATCCGCTCGGCTGTCGCCGACCTCGCTGCGATCAGCGGCCAGAAGCCGATCGAGACGAAGTCGCGCAAGTCGATCGCCTCGTTCAAGCTGCGCGATGGCATGACGATCGGCGCGAAGGTCACCCTCCGCCGCGAGCGCATGTACGAATTCATCGACCGCCTGACCACCATCGCGCTCCCGCGCATGAAGGACTTCCGTGGCCTCAACGGCAAGTCGTTCGACGGGCGTGGCAACTTCGCCATGGGTCTCAAGGAGCACACCGTGTTCCCGGAGATCAGCTACGACAATATCGAGACCGTCTGGGGCATGGACATCATTGTGTGCACCACGGCGCGCAGCAACGAAGAAGCGAAAGCCCTCCTCACGGAGTTCGGCTTTCCCTTCCGCACTTAAGCGCGCTGGAGAAAAACGATGGCTAAGAAAAGCTCGATCGAAAAGAACAACCGGCGCCGCCGCCTGGTCGATCAGTACGCCAAGAAGCGCGCTGATCTCAAGGCGACTGCTCTCAACGAGAGCCTGCCTCTCGAGGATCGGTTCGAGGCGCGCATGAAGCTGGCAAAGCTTCCGCGCAACTCGGCGCCGAACCGGATCCGCAACCGCTGCGAGATCTCGGGCCGCCCGCGCGCCTATTATCGGAAGCTCAAGATGTCCCGCATCGCCCTGCGCGAATACGGCGCCTCGGGAATGATCCCGGGCCTCGTCAAGTCGAGCTGGTAGGGGAGGTCAGACCAATGCAAATGAATGATCCTGTTGGTGACCTGTTGACCCGCATCCGCAATGCTCAGCATCGCGGCCGCTCGTCGGTGCAGTCGCCGTCGTCCAAGCTCCGCGTCAACGTGCTCGAGGTTCTCCAGCGCGAAGGCTACATCCGCGGCTTCACGGAAGTGGAGAAGGATGGTCGCAAGGAGCTCGACATCGAGCTGAAATACTATGATGGCGCGCCGGTGATCTCCGAAATCCGCCGCATCTCGAAGCCCGGCCGCCGTGTCTATTCGGCAGTCCGTGACCTGCCGCTGGTCCGCAATGGCCTGGGTATCTCGGTCCTGTCCACGCCGAAGGGCGTGATGTCGGACGCCGAGGCGCGCACCCAGAATGTTGGCGGCGAAATCCTCTGCAGGGTGAGCTGACATGTCTCGCGTAGGAAAGAAGATCATTCCGCAGGTCAAAGGCGTCGACATCAAGATCGCCGATGGCCACGTCACCGTGAAAGGCCCCAAGGGCGAGCTCAAGATGGCTCTGTCCGACGAGGTCTCGGTCAAGGTCGAGAATGGCGAGCTGAACATCCAGCCGCGCAATGCTGACGAGCGCCGCTCGAAGGCGATGTGGGGCACGACCCGCGCCAACATCAGCAACATGGTTACGGGCGTCACGACGGGCTTCGAGAAGAACCTCGAACTCATCGGCGTCGGCTACCGTGCTGCGATGAAGGGCAAGGATCTCGAACTCTCGCTCGGCTACTCGCACCCGGTCGTCTACAAGGCGCCCGCCGGCATCACCTTCGCGTCTGCCAAGCCGACGGAGATCAAGATCTCCGGGGCCGACAAGCAGACGGTTGGCCAGGTCGCCGCCGAAATCCGTTCGTTCCGTCCGCCCGAGCCTTACAAGGGCAAGGGCGTGCGCAAGGTGGGCGAATACGTCCGCCGCAAGGAAGGCAAGAAGAAGTAAGCCATGGCCTCGCTTCAGCACAGACAGTTCGACCGCCGCGCACAGCGCGTCCGCACCAAGCTTCGCAAGGTTGCAGACGGCAAGCCGCGCCTGTCGGTCACCCGCTCGTCCAAGCACATTTCGGTGCAGCTCATCGACGACGCCAAGGGCGTCACCGTCGCTGCCGCCTCTTCTCTCGAGAAGGAATTCAAGGGCGGCACCAAGTCGGAAGACGCAGCCGTCGTTGGCAAGCTCATCGCTGAGCGCGCCAAGAAGGCCGGCGTCAGCGACGTGGTGTTCGACCGCGGCGGCTACATCTTTCATGGCCGCGTGAAAGCGCTCGCCGATGCCGCCCGTGAGGGCGGCCTGAAATTCTAGGAGTCGCGAATGGCCCGTGAAGGCGAACGTAGCGAACGTGGTGGTGAACGCGGTGAACGCGGTCGCGGCCGTCGTCGTGAAGGCGGTGATGATCGCGAACAGTCCGAGATCATCGACAAGCTGGTTGCGATCAACCGCGTCGCCAAGGTTGTGAAGGGCGGCAAGAACTTCGCGTTCGCGGCCCTCGTGGTCGTCGGCGATCAGAAGGGCCGCATCGGCTTCGGTCACGGCAAGGCCCGCGAGGTCCCCGAGGCGATCCGCAAGGCGACCGAGGAAGCCAAGAAATCCATGGTCCGCGTGCCGCTGCGCGAAGGCCGCACGCTGCACCACGATACCCACGGCCGCTGGGGCGCTGGCAAGGTCATCATGCGTTCGGCTCCGGCCGGTACGGGCGTGATTGCCGGCGGTCCGATGCGCGCAGTGTTCGACGTGCTTGGCGTCCGCGACGTCGTGGCCAAGTCGACGGGTTCGTCGAACCCGTACAACATGGTTCGCGCCACGGTCGACGCGCTCAAGCGCCAGGCTTCGCCCCGTCAGATCGCGTCCAAGCGCGGCCTGAAGGTTCAGGACATCATCGCCCGCCGCACCGACGGTTCGGGCAACGCTGAAGTGGCGTAAGGTCTAGGAGACGGTCGAGATGGCTGCCAAGAAAACCCTCCGCGTGAAGCAGGTAAAGAGCCCGCAGCGGCGCGAAGCTTCGCAGCGCGCGACGCTGGTCGGCCTCGGCCTGAACAAGGTCGCCCGCGAGCGCGAGCTCGAGGACACCCCTTCGGTTCGCGGCATGATCGCGAAAGTCGCGCACCTCGTCGAAGTCGTGACGGACTAAGGAATTCGCTGGTCGCCCCCTGGGGCAGGTCAGTCTGGAGCGTAAGATGAAACTGAACGAGATCTCTGACAAACCCGGCGCCCGCAAGAAGCGGATGCGCGTCGGCCTGGGCGTCGGCTCGGGCAAGGGCAAGACAGCCGGTCGTGGCGTCAAGGGCCAGAAGGCACGCCGCGGCGTCGCCATCAACGGCTTCGAAGGCGGCCAGATGCCGATCTACATGCGCCTGCCCAAGCGTGGCTTCACCCCGCATCGCGCGGCAAGCTATGCTGAAGTCAACATCGGCCGCATCGAGGACGCTGTGAAAGCCGGTAAACTCGACGTCAAGAAGCCGATCGACGCTGATGCGCTCATCGCTGCCGGCGTGGTGCGTCGCAGCAAGGACGGCGTTCGCCTCCTTGCAAAGGGCGAGATCAAGTCCAAAGTTGAGCTGGTCGTGCACGGCGCTTCCAAGGCGGCGATCGAAGCTGTGGAAAAAGCCGGCGGCAAGGTTACTGTGACGAAGCCGGTTGCCGCTGAGGCTGCCGAGTAGGCTATCCTCGTCGGGGATAGTCGCGCGCGTGGCTGAGCCTGCCATTCCGGCAGCGTGACGGGCACGCGATCTGGGAGGCGGGCTTAATGGTTTCCGCGGCCGAGCAACTGGCTCGCAATATCTCCTTCTCGACCTTCGGCAAGGCGAAGGAACTGCAGGCGCGTATCTGGTTCACGCTGGCAGCGCTCGTCGTTTACCGCATCGGTGCGCAGATCCCGATTCCCGGGCTCGACATGGTGCAGTACACGCAGGCCTTCGCCGGCATGAAGGAAGGCATCCTGGGAATGTGGAACACATTCTCCGGCGGCGCCGTGGAGCGCATGGCGATCTTTGCGTTGAACGTGATGCCGTACATCTCGGCGTCCATCATCGTCCAGATCCTGTCCACCGCCGTTCCTGCGCTCGAGCGCCTCAAGAAAGAGGGCGAAGCCGGCCGGAAACAGCTGAACCAGTACACCCGCTATCTGACTGTCGTGCTTGCTCTTGCGCAGGCCTGGGGCGTCGCGCTGGCGCTCAACAACGACACGATGGCGTATTCACCCGGCCCCTACTTCATTGCCTCGACCGTGGTCACGCTGGTCGGCGGCACGATCTTCCTGATGTGGCTGGGTGAGCAGGTCACCGCGCGCGGCGTCGGCAACGGCATCTCGCTCATCATCTTCGCCGGCATCGTTGCCGAGCTTCCGAACTACATCGTCCAGACCTGGGGCCAGCTCTACGCCGGCCAGCTCGACTTCATCGTCGTGTTCGCGCTCATCGGCCTGGCGCTCGCCATGGTTCTGTTCATCGTCTTCGTGGAACGCTCCCAGCGCCGGCTGCTGATCCAGTATCCCAAGCGACAGCAGGGCAATCGCATGGTTGGCGGGGAATCGTCCTTCCTGCCGCTCAAGGTGAACGCCGCTGGCGTCATTCCGGCCATCTTCGCCTCGTCGCTGCTGATGCTTCCAAACACGCTCGCGGGATTCAACGGCGCACCTGCGGTCGCCGCCGGCGCAACGATAGATCAGGCCGCGGCGACCCAGGCTGGCTGGTGGGGCGAAGTGCTGAGCTTCATCCAGGCCTATCTCGGGCCCGGCCAGCCGCTCTACATCATAGCCTTCGCCGCCCTGATCATTTTCTTCTGCTTCTTCTACACCTCGATCGTCTTCAACCCGGAAGAGACGGCGGAGAATCTGCGGAAGTATGGCGGGTTTATTCCTGGCTACCGCCCTGGCAAGCGGACAGCGGAGCACCTCGATTATGTGCTCACCCGTCTGACCGTGCTGGGCTCGATCTACATGGCCGCGATCTGCGTGCTGCCTGAGTTGCTCCGCAACGAGTTCAACGGACGGTTCTATATCGGGGGTACATCGCTGCTGATTGTGGTTTCTGTCACAATGGATACCGTCGCGCAGATCCAGTCGCATCTGATCGGCCACCAGTATGAAGGCATGATCAAGCGTTCGAGGCTCGGGGGTAAGAAGAAGTGAACCTGATCCTGTTCGGCCCTCCAGCTGCGGGCAAAGGCACCCAGGCCAAGAAGCTGGTGGGCGAGCGGGGGTTCATCCAGCTCTCGACCGGCGACATGCTGCGCGCCGCCCGGTCTTCGGGATCTGAGCTCGGCAAGCGTGTCGCCGCGATCATGGATTCAGGATCGCTCGTCTCCGACGAGGTGGTGATCTCGCTGATCGAGGAACAACTCGCGAAGAACCCGAAGGTGGCCGGTTTCATCTTTGACGGCTTCCCACGCACCATTCCCCAGGCGACAGCCCTCGACGAATCGCTCGCGCGCAGCGGCCAGAAGGTTGACGTGGTGATCCGGCTCAAGGTTGACGAGCAGGCGCTGATCGACCGGATCACCCGTCGTTTCGAGGCCGAGGGCCGCGCGGACGACAATCCGGAAGCCTTCAAGAAGCGACTCGTCGCCTACAATTCGCAGACCGCCCCTCTGGTCGAGGTGTATTCCGGACAGGGCAAGCTGCGCGAAATCGACGGGATGGCGGATGTGGAGACTGTGTCTGCATCGATAGCCCGAATTCTGGATGCAACCCTGGCGCAAAAAGCCAAATAAAACTGGGGGAAAAGTCCTGCGTGCCAGGGGGGCGAAGGGTGTGGTGCAAAAGGGAAATAAGCGGTTGACGGGGCGAGTTCGCCTCCTATAAGTAGCGGCCTTCGCGATGGGCCCTTGTTTCGCCGCGCCGATATGGCGTTGGGCGAACATTGGCGTTGCGCTGGCATTTCGAAAGAGTTTTTGAGCCCATCCCCCAGGGGGATGCAGGCGGACGTTCAGGAGAGGCAGTTTGGCCCGTATCGCTGGTGTAAACCTTCCGACGGCGAAGCGCGTTGAAATCGCGCTCACCTACATTCATGGCATTGGACCTTCCAAAGCCAAGGAAATCACCGGCAAGCTCGGCATCGAGCCCGCGCGCCGCGTGAACCAGCTGACCGACGCCGAAGTCCTGAAGATCCGCGAAACAATCGACGCCGATTACATCGTCGAGGGTGACCTCCGCCGCGAAGTCGCGATGAACATCAAGCGCCTGATGGACCTGGGCTGCTATCGCGGCCTGCGTCACCGCAAGGGCCTGCCGGTCCGCGGCCAGCGCACCCACACCAACGCCCGCACGCGCAAAGGCCCCGCAAAGGCCATCGCCGGCAAGAAGAAGTAGGATAGACAATGGCTCGCGAAGCAGCTGGCGCCGACAAGGGTCGGGTCAAGAAGCGGGAACGCAAGAACATCGCGTCGGGCGTCGCCCACGTGAATGCGTCCTTCAACAACACGATCATCACCATCACCGACGCGCAGGGAAACACCATCTCCTGGTCGTCCGCCGGCACGATGGGCTTCAAGGGGTCGCGCAAGTCGACGCCTTACGCCGCCCAGGTGGCCGCCGAAGACGCCGGCAAGAAGGCGATGGAGCACGGGATGCGCACGATCGAAGTGCTCGTGCATGGCCCCGGTTCGGGCCGCGAGTCGGCGCTGCGCGCGCTGCAGGCCGTCGGCTTCACGGTCACGACGATTCACGACACCACCGCCGTACCCCACAACGGCTGCCGCCCGCCGAAGCGTCGCCGCGTCTAACGCGCGCCTGTCTTTCGGTCTGGCAATTCTGAAGAGGTCCAATCCATGGCGATGTCCGCCGGTTCGGTGAACGACAAAAACTGGAAAGACCTGATCCGCCCCAACCGTCCGGTTGTTGAGCACGATCGGGACGCCCAGCGCAAAGCCAAGCTCGTGATCGAGCCGCTCGAGCGGGGCTTCGGCACGACGCTGGGCAACGCGCTCCGCCGCGTTCTTCTCTCCTCGCTGCAGGGCGCTGCGATCACCGGCATCCAGATCGATGGTGTGGTGCACGAGTTCTCATCCATTCCGGGCGTCCGCGAAGATGTCACCGACATCGTGCTGAACCTGAAGCGCGTCGCGATCCGCATGGTCTCCGACACGCCCAAGCGCATGACGCTGAAGGCCACCGGCGGCGGTCCGATCCGCGCAGGCCAGATCGAGGTTTCCGGCGACATCGAGATTCTGAACCCCGACCACATCATCTGCCACCTCGACGAAGGCTCGGAGCTCCGGATGGAGTTCACGGTCGCCACTGGAAAGGGTTACGTACCCGCCGACCGCAACCGCCCGGATGACGCCCCGCTGGGCTTCATCCCGATCGACTCGATCTTCTCGCCGGTTGAGCGCGTCGGCGTGTTCGTCGAAGACACCCGCGCCGGCCAGGTGCTGGACTATGACAAGCTGACCCTCGACATCCAGACGGATGGTTCGGTCACGCCGGAAAACGCCGTGGCCTATGCCGCGCGCATCCTGCAGGACCAGCTGCAGCTGCTCATCACCTTCGACGAGCCGGTCGCCGCGTCTTCCTCCGATGACGAGCCGGATCTTGGCTTCAACCCGGTCCTTCTCAAGAAGGTCGACGAGCTGGAGCTCTCGGTGCGTTCGGCCAACTGCCTGCGCAACGACAACATCGTCTACATTGGCGACCTCATCCAGAAGTCCGAGGCGGAAATGCTCCGCACCCCGAACTTCGGCCGCAAGTCGCTCAACGAAATCAAGGAAGTGCTCGCCTCGATGGGCCTCCACCTCGGCATGGACGTCCCGTCCTGGCCGCCGGAGAACATCGAAGAGCTCGCCAAGAAATACGAAGACCACACCTGATCAGGAGCCGGCCTGCTGAGGGCTGGATTGTCACATGCGCCACGGTTTCGCGCTCCGTAAGTTCAATCGCACCGCCTCGCACCGCAAGGCGATGTTCGCCAACCTGTCGGGCGCGCTGATCCGCCATGAGCAGATCACGACGACCCTGCCGAAGGCAAAAGAGCTCAAGGCCGTCGTCGACAAGCTGATCACGCTCGGCAAGAAGGGCGGCCTCTCGAACCGTCGTCTTGCAGCTGCGCAGCTGAAAGAAGCCGATGTCGTCGTGAAGCTCTTCGACACGCTGGCTGACCGCTACAAGAACCGCGCCGGTGGTTACACCCGTGTCCTGAAAGCCGGCTTCCGCCATGGCGACAACGCCCCGCTGGCGATCATCGAGCTGGTTGACCGCGACGTCGACGCGAAGGGCGCTGATGATCGCGCCCGCGCCGAAGCTGCTGCTGAGGCCACGGAATAGGCTTGACGACCTGAAAATTGCGGAAAGGCCGCCCATCAGGGCGGCCTTTTTTGTTGTCCCGACTTGTCGCGAGGCTGCGTCCGAGCCTTGTTTGCGCCGGAATCCGCACCTTATTTTCCAGTCTGAATCAAGCGCGGTCCCTCGGGACCAGCGTGCGGAGAAATGGCATGAACCGGCAGAATATCATCCTCGCTGCGTCCGCTGGCCTTGCGACCGCGCTTGCCATGCTTGCCGTGCCCGCCCTGGGCCAGCTGGTGAACCAGGTGGCTCCGCCAGCGGCCGTCACACCGCTGCAGGCCAGCCCAGAGCCTGCGCCGCAGGAGATCGTCCCCCTGACGCAATCAGGCCTGCAGCAGTCCTTCGCGCCCGTCGTGCGCCGTACGGCGCCGGCCGTCGTAAACGTCTACTCCTCGGTCAACGTCACCCGGCCGTCCTGCCAGTGGGCGGGAACACCATGGGAGGCGTATTGCCGGAACGCGCCAACCCGCAGCGAGAAGGTCGAGAACTCGCTTGGGTCGGGCGTGATCGTCGGACCCGATGGCGTCATCGTAACCAACAATCATGTCGTCGAAGGCGGAGATGCCTTCCGCGTGGTTCTGAACGATCGCCGTGAGTTCGCGGCCGAACTCGTGATGAAGGACCCGCGCACCGATCTGGCCGTGCTGCGCATCGACACCAAGGGCCAGACACTCCCGTCGCTGAACTTCGCAGACACGCGCGAACTTGAAGTGGGCGACCTCGTCCTCGCCATCGGCAACCCGTTCGGCGTCGGTCAGACGGTGACCAGCGGCATCGTCTCAGCGCTTGCGCGCACGGATGTCGGCGTGTCGGACTACTCCTCATTCATCCAGACAGACGCCTCGATCAATCCCGGCAATTCGGGCGGCGCCCTGGTGGACATGCAGGGCCGGCTGATCGGCGTGAACTCGATGATCTTCTCGCGCGGCGGCGGCTCCAACGGTATCGGTTTCGCCATCCCCGCCGAAATGGCCAAGCGGGTGGTGGACGCGGCGGTCAATGGCGGAACGCTGGTGCGCCCATGGCTCGGCGCCAAGGCTGAGGTGATCGACAGCGCAAAGGCTGCGGCGCTCGGTATGGATCGCCCGCGAGGCGTACTGATCGCTGACCTCTACGCAGGTGGTCCGGCCGAAAGGGGCGGTCTGCGCGAGGGTGATGTGGTGCTCACCGTCGATGGTCGCGAAGTGTTCGACGATCGCGGCATGAAGTTCATCGCGGCCACAAAGGCGGAAGGTGAAACTGTCAGCCTCTCCATCCTGCGCGGCGGCCGTCCACAGCAGATCTCGGTCCGCCTCGCGCCGCCTCCCGGCGCGACCCAGCAGGAGTTGGTCCAGGTCCGGGGCGCCAACCCGTTTGCCGGCGCCGTCGTGGTCGAGCTGACGCCGGCGCTCGGCGAGCAGGTCGGCATGGACGCATTCAGCGGCGGGATGCTGGTCTACAGCGTGCCGCGCCGGACGATTGCCGGAAATGTCGGCTTCCAGCCGGGCGACATCATCCGCGAGATCAATGGCGCCGCGATCCGCACGAAGCGCGATTTCGACGCCGCCCTGAAGCGTGCCGAAACCACGCCGCCAGCCACCTGGCGCCTCGCCACCGAGCGCAATGGCCAGCGCATCGAGTCGGAACTGCGCGGCCGTATCTGAAGGGTGGATGCGGACGCCCCGGCGCGCTAGATCAGCGGTGTGAGCGACCTGTTCCAAGCCGCCGGACTGACCGAGGAAGCGCCCCGTCCGCTCGCCGACCGCCTGCGCCCGGAGAGCATCGAGGACGTGGTCGGTCAGGATCACCTGCTCGGTCCCGAGGGTCCCATCGGCCGCATGCTGGCGCAGGGGCGGCTCGCCAGCCTGATCCTCTGGGGACCGCCGGGGACGGGCAAGACAACCATCGCCCGCCTGCTGGCCAAGCGCGCCAATCTCGATTTCGAACAGCTCTCGGCGATCTTCTCGGGCGTGAAGGACCTTCGCGCCGCATTCGAAAAGGCGGAAGGCCGACGCGCAGCGGGCAAGGGCACGCTGCTGTTCGTCGATGAGATCCATCGCTTCAACCGCGCCCAGCAGGACGGCTTCCTGCCGTTCGTGGAGCGCGGTGTCGTCACGCTGGTTGGCGCGACCACCGAGAACCCCAGCTTCGAACTCAACAGTGCGTTGCTGTCGCGAACACAGGTGATGGTGCTGAAGCGCCTCGACGACGCAGCGCTGGGAAATCTGCTGGCGCGCGCCGCGGACCTGTGCGGGAAGCCTGCGCCGCTGACCGAAGATGGCAAGGCTGCGCTGATGGCGATGGCCGATGGCGATGGTCGCTATTTCCTCAACCTCGTTGAGGAAGTCTTCGCCTGGAACCGGAAGAACCTGATCGACGCCAACGGCCTGATGGCGGCTCTGCAGAAGCGCGCGCCGAGCTATGACAAGGATCGCGAGGAGCACTACAATCTCATCTCCGCCTGGCACAAGGCGACGCGCGGGTCGGATCCCGACGCCGCGCTCTACTGGTTCTGCCGCATGCTCGAGGGCGGCGAGGACCCGCTGTTCCTCGCCCGCCGCATGATCCGCGCCGCGAGCGAGGATGTCGGCCTTGCCGATCCCACCGCCCTGATGATCTGCAACGAAGCAGCTGCCGCGTATGAGCGGCTGGGCTCCCCGGAGGGCGAGCTGGCGCTGGCGCAGGCGGCGCTGCATCTCGCCACCGCGCCGAAATCGAACGCGGCCTATGTCGCCTACAAGGCGGCTCGCGCTGCAGCGCGCGAGACGGGCTCGCTGATGCCGCCGGCCCACATTCTGAATGCTCCGACGAAGATGATGAAGCAGCTCGGCTATGGGGCTGGCTACCAGTACGACCACGACGCCGAGGGCCAGTTCTCCGGCCAGAACTATTTTCCTGACGACATGGAGCGACAGGCCTTCTACCAGCCCAGGGGCGCCGGCCGCGAAGCGCCGATCCGGGAGAAGCTGGAACAATGGGCAAAGCTGCGTCGCGAGCGCTCCGGTGACTAAAGGCGTCAAGCGCAACTATGAGAGCCTGCCGGTGTCGGAGGACGACGCAGCATTCGTGCGCGGGTTCGTCATTCACGAAGACAGCGGCATCATCGCGTTCAACAAGCCGTCGGGGCTGCCGGTCCAGACACGCAATGTCGAGGACCGCACGCTCGACCGGCTGATGGCGGCGTTTGCCCGGTCCAACGGGAAGCGACCCAGACTGGTCCATCGCCTCGATGCGCCGACGTCTGGCGTCATCGTGGCGGCCAAGACCCAGCCGGCCGCCGCGGCACTGAGCCAGTCCTTCGCCGATCGCCTCGTCGACAAGACCTATCTCGCCATGGTCACGGGCTCGCCCCTGCCGGAAGGCGAAACCGAATTCTCGATGCCGCTGACCCGCCACATCGCCCGCCCGGGGCTCGAGCTCATGCGCGCCGCCCGCCCTGGCGACCAGGGGAGCCAGTCCGCCGTCACGCGATGGCGGGTGCTGGCCAGCAATGGGCAGACGCACCTGCTCTCCGTGGAGCCCCAGACGGGGCGGATGCACCAGATCAGGGTCCACCTGTCGATCGAAGGAAGGCCTATCCTCGGCGACCCCTATTACGGCGGCGCGTCCACGCTGAAGGGCCTGCCCGTGCCCCGGCTCATGCTCCACGCCTTGCGACTGGAGATTCCCCACCCCACGGCTGGCGGGCGTTTCGTGATTAACGCCCCGCCGCCGGCGGATTTTCTCGCTGTCCTGTCTGCCGCAGGCCTGGAAATGCCTGCCGATCTGGCTTCCGGCACGAGTTAGCCCTATGAGCGGGGCGAAATGTTCAACGTCCTTCTCGTAGCCCTCGGGGGCGGCCTCGGCGCCGCGACCCGCTTCGGCGTCTCGCTGGCGATGCCGCTGCGAGGCGATGGCTGGCCTGTGGCGACCTTCCTGATCAACGTGTCGGGCAGCCTGGCTATCGGCCTGCTGGCCGGCTGGCTCGCGACGCGCGGGGACGCGGCCGAGCCATGGCGGCTGTTCCTTGGCGTCGGCGTGCTCGGCGGCTTCACGACCTTTTCGGCCTACTCGCTCGAGACGATGCGCATGATCGAGCGCAGCGACTGGCTGGGCGCTTCAACCTATTCCATCGGCTCCGTTCTCGCCGGCCTCGCCGCCGTCGCCATCGGCATGATGATCGCGAAACGGATTCTCGGATGAGCTGGAACGTCGGACAGGTTGTCACTCTCAGCGTGGATGCGGATGAGGACGATACGCGCCTTGATCGCTGGCTGAAGCGGAAATTCCACGGCCTCACCCAGGGCCAGATCGAGAAGGCGTGCCGCACCGGCGAGATCCGCGTCGACGGCGCGCGCGCCAAGGCGAACACGCGCGTGAAGGCCGGGCAGACCGTGCGTATCCCGCCCATGACCGCCGCGAAGGGCCGCGAGGGCGAGGACGAGGACGACAAGCCGCGCACGCGCGTGAAGGCCTCCGACGCAGACATGATGCGCTCGCTCGTGATCTACGAGGACGACCACATCATCGGACTGAACAAGCCGCCAGGTCTGGCGGTGCAGGGCGGCACGGGGACGACGCGCCACATCGATGCGCTGTCCCGCGCGCTGGTGCCGGATACTGCCGAGAAGCCGCGTCTCGTTCATCGCCTCGACCGCGACACGTCGGGCGTGCTCGTCCTTGCCAAGACAGTGGGGACTGCCAACCGGCTGGGCGCGCTGTTCCGCTCGCGCGAACTCGACAAGATCTACTGGGCTGTCGTTCTCGGCGTGCCACATCCGACCACGGGCGACATCCGCGGCTGGATGATCAAGTCGACCGGGCCGAAGGACGACAAGGAAAAGATGCGCGCTGCCGAGCAGAACGAGAAGGGCGCGGTTCATGCCTCGACGCTCTACTCGGTTGTGCAGAATGCTGGTCGCAAGGCTGCCTGGGTTGCGCTGAAGCCGGAGACGGGGCGCACCCACCAGCTGCGCTTCCACATGGCCGGCATCGGCTGCGCGATCGTGGGCGATCGCAAGTACACGTGCGATCGCGAGCTGCCGCAGGGGCTGGCCGATGGCCTGCATCTGCATGCGCGCGCGCTTCGCCTGCCCAACCCCGGCGGCCGGGATGTGGAGATCGTGGCTGAGCTTTCCCCGCACATGAAGCAGACGTTTGAGGTCCTTGGCTTTGACGAGGACAGCGCGGAGAATTTCTTCGATCTGCGCAAGCCGCGGCGTATCCGGTAATTGAGGCGTAAACGATGGAATACGCCAGGGGCGTGAAGGGCGAGATCGACCAGCGGCCGAAGCGGTTCTACACGGACGTGTCGGTCGCGCCCGTGCAGCCTGGCTGGACGGTTCTGCTCGATGCGCGCGCGCTGCGTTCGCAGGCGGGGCAGCCCTTTGTTCTGCCGACGCTGCAGCTTGCGGAGACCATCGCTGCCGAATGGCGCGCTCAGGTGGAGCGCATCGACCTCGCCACGATGTTCAACACGCGTCAGGCCTATGGCGTGCTGGACCGTCCCGACGACGCGGTCGTGGCGCTGGCCGATCAGGTGGCGCGATACGCGGAGACGGATCTGGTCTGCTATCTCGCGGAAGGTCCAGCCGCGCTGCGTGACCGGCAAGAAGCGGCCTGGGCGCCTCTGCGCGAGTGGGCGACAAGCCTGGGTGTCACGTTGCGGCCGAGCGTTGGCATCATGCCGAGGCCGCAGCCGCCGGCTTCGATCGACGCAATTCGTGCGTACGCCCTCGGGCTCGATCGCTACCGGCTTGCCGGGCTGGCGCACGGCGTGGCGCTGTTCGGCTCTGCAGTCCTTGGACTTGCCGTCGAGCGTGGCCGGGTGTCGGCGGCAGAAGCGTATGAGCTTTCGCGCCTCGACGAAGCCTATCAGGCTGAGCATTGGGGCGAGGATGCGGAAGCTGTCCGCCGCACGACAAGCGCACGCGCCGAGGCGCGGGCGCTTGACCAGTGGTTCGCCGCGCTTGCGCGAAGCTAGCGTGCCTCAGGTCATCCCGGCGCGCTGGGCGCATGCGTAGGCGAATTGCGCCAGTGGCTGGACCCGTCCCTCGTTCTGGGCGGCTGCGGCGTTCGACGCCGTGCCATCGCGGACGCGGCCCACAATTCCCTGCAGGATGCCTGCGAGGCGGAAGGCGTTGTATGCAAAATAGAAGTCCAGCTCGGGCAGGCCGCTTCGGCCAGTCAGTTCGCAATAGCGCGCGAGGTACTGCTCCTTGTTCGGGATGCCGTAGCCAGGCGTATCGACGAGGCCGGCGATGCTTGGCCGTTGCGGGTCGGACGACGGCATCACCCATGACATGAGATGATAGGTGAAATCGGCGAGCGGATCGCCGAGGGTGGACAGCTCCCAGTCGAGCACAGCAAGTACGCGCGGCTCGGTCGGATGCAGCACCATGTTGTCGATGCGGTAGTCGCCATGGACGATGGTCGTGGTCTCTCCCGGCGGGATGTTCTTCGGCAGCCATTCGATCAGCTTGTCCATCTCGGGAATCTTGGAGGTCTCGGACATCTGGTACTGCTTCGTCCAGCGGTGGATCTGGCGGGCGATATAGTCGCCCTCCTTGCCGAAGCCTTCGAGGCCGGCCTTTTTCCAGTCAACATTGTGAAGAGCCGCAAAGGTGGAGACCTTCGCGTCGTAAATCGCAGCGCGCTGTTGTGGCGAATAGTCGGGCAGGGTCGCGTCCCAGATGATGCGACCCTCGACCATGTCCATCACATAGAACATCGTTCCGGTAACGCTGTCGTCCTCGCAGAGGCCGTAAGGCTTCGCGACCGGGAAGCCGAGCGGATACAAGGCCGCAATCACGCGATACTCGCGATCGACGGCGTGCGCCGAGGGCAGGAGCTTGCCGGGCGGCTTGCGGCGCATGACGTATTTTTTCGTCGGTGTGATCAGCTGGTAGGTCGGGTTGGACTGGCCGCCCTTGAACTGGCGCACTGTCAGCGGGCCCCTGTAGCCCTCGACATTCGCCTCCAGCCACGCCGCGAGTTTCGCTTCGTCGAAGCGGTGGCTTTCGGCGACTTCCTTGGTGCCGGAAAAGAGATCCGTCGGGTTTGCGTCGGTCATGTCCTGCCCTGCTGTCGTCGGCCGGTCTGGCGCCGGCATCCTGTCGAAAGGTCTGATCTGCTAAACACCGTTCCGGGCGTGAGGTCGAGAGGGTTTGTTCCAGCGGGTGCTAGACGTCCCGCGCCAGCGCCCGCCAACCAATATCGCGCCTGCAGAAACCGTCCGTCCAGTCGATCAGGTCGACGGCGCGGTAGGCGCGCCCGACAGCCTCCTTCAAGGTCTTGCCGGTGGCTGTGACGTTCAGGACGCGGCCGCCATTTGCAATGATGTCATCGCCCGTCCGCGAAGTGCCGGCGTGGAAGATCGTTACGCCCTCGACGTCGTCCGCCTTGTCGAGTCCGCGGATGACGCCACCCTTTTTCGGCTCCCCCGGATAGCCGGCGCCCGCCATCACGACGGTGACCGCCGGATCGGAGAAGCGCTCAAGTCGCTTGCATCCCGCAAGGCCGCCCGTCGCGCAGGCGAGCAGCTGGGGCAGAGGATCTTCCTTCAGCCGGGTCATGATGACCTGGCATTCCGGGTCGCCGAAGCGGACATTGTACTCGATGACGCGCGGGCCGTGCCTGTCGTCGATCATCAGGCCAACGAAGAGAACGCCGCGATACGGCCGCCCATCCTTTTTCATGCCTGCGACCGTAGGCGTCACGATCTCGTCCATGACGCGCTGCTGCATCATTTCGTCGAGGATCGGCGCGGGCGAGTAGGCGCCCATGCCGCCGGTGTTGGGGCCAGTGTCGCCGTCACCGACACGCTTGTGATCCTGCGCCCCTGCAAGGGGCACGGCCGTCTCGCCATCGCAGAGCGCGAAGAAGCTGGCTTCCTCCCCGTGCATGAATTCCTCGATCACCATCGAGGACGATGCCTTTCCGAACTTGCCGCCAAGCATGGCGTCGATCTCGGCTTCAGCTTCAGCGCGTGTCTCGGCGATGACGACGCCCTTGCCCGCCGCCAGCCCGTCCGCCTTCAGCACGTAGGGAGGGCTATCGAAAGTCTCAAGGTAGGCCTTCGCCTCGGTTGCCTGCTCGCTGTTGAAGCGGCGGTAGCGGGCGGTGGGGATATTGTACCGCGCCATGAAGTCCTTCGAGAAGCCTTTCGAGCCTTCGAGCATCGCTGCGCGCGCCGACGGGCCGAAGACGGGGATGTCGATCTCCCGCAGCCTGTCGGCGAGGCCGTGAACAAGCGCGACTTCGGGGCCGACAATGACGAGATTCGGGCGCTCGAGCCTGGCGAGGTCGACAAGGCCCTCGATATTGTCGGCCGCGACGGGGACGCAGTCGGCCAGTTCCGCGATGCCGGGATTGCCCGGGGCTGCCATGATCCGGGTGACGCGTGGGCTCTGTTTCAGGCGCCAGGCGAGCGCGTGTTCGCGGCCGCCGCTGCCCACGATCAGAATCTTCATGGAGATTTCCCCTGGCGACAATTCGGGGCTTATACTGGGCATGAACTCGTCACGCCAGCAGGGCGCCATGGCAGGGACAAACGCTTTCTCGCGGGAGACAGATCTCACCGGTGTCTGGTCCGGCGCCTACTGGTATGGCGCGTCGGGGATGCCGGTGCCGTTCACGGCGCATATCATCGAGCAAGGCGGGAGCCTGAGCGGCACGACGCTGGAGCCGGCGACGTTTGGATCGCCGGGGCTGGCGGAACTGTCGGCAGACATCAGGGGCGGGCGGGGCGCGCTTAGCGTGCGGTTCACCAAGGTGTATCACGCGGCGCCGGGCGTTCATCGCGAACCGATCTCCTACGCGGGGACGGTCGACGCCAAGCTGACGACGATCGAGGGCGACTGGCGCCTGCCCGGTGGTTTTTCCGGCAGGTTCGTGTTGCAGCGTGCCTCGCGTGGCGTTGCGGCGAGCGAGGCGCAACGCGAAGTCGAGCTCAGGTTGGCGCGCTAGGGACGCGGCAACGGGAAACTGCCCCGCTGCCCGACAGGTCGGGCAGCGGGGGGCTCTGGATCAGCTTCTGACGGAGATATCGTTCTGGACGGACGTCGCGCCTGGAGCGGCCCAGGCCGTCATGCCGGCCATCTGACGGTCTGACCAGGTATGCACTGTTCCGGTCAACTCAACCTTGCCGTCCCGGGCGGTTACCTTGACGTTGTTGTCGTCATACCAGGAGCGGTGAAGAGCGTGGCGAATGCCTTCGCTGATGTCGCCGACATTCGGGCGAGTCTTCACCGATATCTGGTTGGAAACACCCGTGACGCCCATCAGGCCACGGATCTCGACGGCGGCTGCGTCCTTCTGGAAGAACCACTCGACCTGACCCGACAGTGTGACCCAGCCATCCTGCACCTTGACCTTCACCGCGTCCTTCGGGATCGAGGAATCCCAGACAAGACGGTTGACCGCCGCCGCTGCAATGTCATCGTCGCCCCGCCTGGAGAGCGAGGGGAGTTTGACCTCGATCTTTTCGGCGAGAGCCTTTACGCCCTTGACGCGGCCGACGGCTGCTTCGGCTGCAACCTTCTCGGCATACGCATCGACGTGGCCCATCAGCGTCACCACGCCGTTGTTGGCTGTAACGCCAATATGGGCCGCGTTGATGCTCGGTTCCCAGGCCAGTTCGTCAAGAACGGCCTGTTTGAGTTGAATGTCGTTGGACATGGGGTTTCCCGGAATAATTCGTGGCGCGTGCGGGCTGCGACGCGTGCACTGATCGCCCGGTTTTCCGGGAGGTCACGACGTGAACGCGGCCATGGTTTGCCCGTTCCGCCTGAGGCCTGCGTCATGCTGGCAAGGGCTTCGTCCATCGACGTCGAGGCGACTGACACGGACACTGCGGTGTATATGATCCGTCCCATGGATGACCTCACCGAATCGCAACCGCAGCCCGGCTCCAATTCTCCGGAAATGACGGTCTCGGAACTGGCTGGCGCACTGAAGCGCACGGTGGAGGAGAATTACGCGTTCGTTCGGGTGCGGGGTGAACTGGGGCGCGTGGTGCTGGCGAAGTCGGGGCATCTGTATTTCGACATCAAGGATGAGGGTGCGACGCTCAATACCATCATGTGGAAGGGCAGCGCCGGGAAGCTATCGTTCAAGCCCGAGGAAGGTCTTGAGGTGGTGGCCGAGGGGCGGCTTTCGACTTATCCCGGCCGCTCCAACTATCAGATGATCGCCGAGCGGATGCGGCCGGCGGGTGTCGGCGCTCTGATGCAGCTGCTCGAGGAGCGGAAGAAGAAACTGGCGGCGGAGGGACTGTTCGCGGCGGAGCGAAAGAAGCCGCTGCCATTCCTCCCGGCCGTGATCGGCGTTGTCACCAGCCCGACGGGCGCCGTCATCCGCGACATCCTTCACCGGGTTCGCGATCGCTTTCCGGTGCACGTCATCATCTGGCCGGCGCTGGTGCAGGGCGAGCGGGCTGCTGCTGAAGTGGAGGCGGGCATTCGCGGGTTCAATGCACTGATCCCCGGTGACCCGATCCCTCGCCCTGATGTGATCATCGTTGCGCGGGGCGGCGGGTCGATCGAGGACCTGTGGCCGTTCAACGAGGAGCGCGTCGTGCGCGCCGCCGCTGAGAGTGTGATCCCGCTGATCTCGGCGGTCGGGCATGAGACGGACACGACGCTGATCGACTATGCTTCTGACCGGCGCGCGCCGACGCCGACGGGGGCCGCGGAGATGGCGCTGCCGGTCCGGGCGGATCTCCTGGCGACACTTGCCACGTTGGGTGCGCGGCTGGAGCGGCGGACGGTGGCGGGGTTCGAGAAGCGACGGCTGCAATTGCAGTCTGCGGCCGGGCGCCTGCCGAAGCCGGATGCGCTGCTGGCGCGGGCGCGGCAGCGGCTCGATCTGGCATCGGAACGGTTTGGTGGATCGCTGTCGCGCATGCTGTCGCGCAAGCGGGCGCGGTTCGATCAGGCCGGCGGCGGGTTGCGTCCGGCAACACTGCTTCGCGAGATTGCCGGACGACGCGGCGAGGTCACACGGCTGGCGGAGCGGCTGGCGCCGGCGATGGACCGGCGGTTGCGGCGCGCGCAGGATGCACTGAACCAGCAGGCCCGCGTGCTGCAGTCAGTGTCGTATGAGCGCGTGCTGGCGAGGGGCTTTGCGCTGGTGACGAGGACCGATGGCGCGCTGGTGCGTTCGGCGGCAGGCGTCGCCGATGGTGATCCGCTGCGGCTGCGCTTTGCGGACGGCGAGGTGACGGCGACGGCTGGTGCGGCGGGGCCGGTTGCGCCTCGACCCGGGACGACGCCTGTCGCGGAGCAGCGGCAGCGTCCCCGCATTCTGCGACGGACGCGCACCGAGGACGATCAGGGCAACCTCTTCTAGGAGACTTCGATGCTTCAGGGCATGCGTTTCGGCTTGGCCGCGCTGGCGCTGCTGGCGGCGGCCTGTGCAACGACGCAGTCGCCGCCTGCCGGTATGGATGCCGATACTGTCGCCTGGTGGAGCATCACAGGCGATCTTTCCAGCGACGCGATGGAGGGGCGCGATACGGGGTCTGCCGGGTATGATCGTGCAGCGAAGTATGTGGCGGAGCGGTTCGCGAAGGCGGGGCTGCAGCCAGCCGGCGAGAATGGCCGCTGGTTCCAGACGCTCTCATTGCAGGAGGTGCGGGTCGAGAAGGAAGGGACGTCGTTTGGCGTGGTACGGGATCAGGGCGGTCGCGCCGATCTTCGCTTCCTGCATCAGATAACGGTTCGGCCTTCGCGGTTCCTGCCCGCGAGCCTCAACGCGCCGCTGGCGTTTCGTGGATACTGTTCGGCAGGCGAGATCGGCGATGTGAGGGGCAAGGTCGTTGTGTGCTTCGGTGCGCGCCGCGCCGGGATGACGACGGGTGGGCAGCGCCTTGAGGCGGTGGCGAAGGCGGGGGCGGTGGGGATCATCAATGTGGATGATCCCGGCTTCACGATCGAGCCGTCGCGTTGGCCGGAAGCTTATGCGCGGTCGGTCGGGTTTCGTGATGCTGCGCCGCCCGCCTATCCCGAGTTGGTGGTTATGCGTCTGAGCGCGGATGCGCTGGCTGTTGTGCTTGAAGGTGTGGGCCAGGATGCGGACGCTGTTCTGAAGGCGGGCGCCGCGTCGCAGGCGCTGCCGCGCTTCGACATTCCGGCGCGGATGAGCGCCACGTTCGCGATTTCCCAGCGGCAGCTGCAGTCGGACAATGTGCTGGCGATCCTGCCGGGGACGGACCCGGTGCTGAAGGATGAATTCGTGCTCGTGTCGGCCCATCTCGATGGCTATGGCTTTGGCGAGCCGGTGAAGGGCGATGCGCTCTATAACGGTACGTTTGACGATGCAGCGTATGTCGCGACGCTGATCAGGCTTGCGGAGAGCCAGGCGGGCAAGGGTTTCAAGCGGAGCGTGGTGTTTGCGGCCTATACGGGCGAGGAAAAGGGTCTGCTTGGCTCAAACTGGTTCTCGACGCATCTGACCGTGCCGAAGGAGAAGATCGCGGCAGTGATCAATCTCGATCAGCTGCGGCCGCTGTTTCCGCTCAGGATCCTGACGATGCATGGGATCGATGACACGACGCTGGCCGGCAATGTGCGGCGCGTGGCATCGGGCATGGGGATCGAAATCCGGCCCGACATGGAGCCGGAGCGCAATCTCAACCAGCGTACGGATCACTGGCCGTTCCTGCGCATCGGTGTGCCGGCGACCAATTTCGTGTTCGGCTTCGATCCGGGGACGGACGCAGAGCTGCGGTATCGCGAGTGGTACAACTCGCGTTATCACCGCCCCCAGGACGACATGGGCCAGCCGATCGATTGGGGCGCGGCGCGCGACATGAACACGTTTTTCTATCGGCTGGTGGCGGATGTGGCGAACGATCCAGTGCGGCCGAGCTTCGTGGCGGGGAGCCAGTGGGCCCCCAGATAGACAGGCGCCGCTGACGCCGAACGCGCGGCAGTTTTGGCGCGGCTGTCGCCAGCGCAACCGGCAGGCAGGAGAAGTGCGGGTCCCACGTCCCCGGCAGGTTGCTGGACGGTCTCCCGCGCTCCGCTTCATGGTTTCATCGGCCTTGCGCCCTGCGCCTTCCGCCTGGCTTCGGGCGTGCGGGCCGGCCTGGGCACGATCAGCCCCCGGAGAGCGCCTCATCTCGCGGCCGGCTCCACAGTTTCTCGAGAGGCTCTTCACGCTCACATGCATCCACCCCGCACCGTTGGAAGGTGGCAGCCCACTCTGCGAGCGGGATGACTGCAGGCATTCTGCGACAGCTCTGGACGTGCGGGACGGCGGTTCTGGAATCAGCTGGCTCACGGGGCCGGTGAGGCCATTGTCCGTGCTCCAGGTGTGACCGTGGAACAGTTCGTCGGCTGGGCGCAGCGCAGTGAACTCATTCGGAACGGGTGCCTTGCGCCATCCTCGGGAACGGGATCTCGGGACTGGCCGATCGCGGCTCAGGCACTCAATCGCTTCACGAACCATTCGGTAAGCTTGTTCCACACGTCGCGGTCGGCTTCGTCTTCGACGCCGTGTTCGAGATTGGGATTGTCGTTGACTTCGATGACCATGGGCCCGTCGGGGCCGCTCTTGAGGTCGACGCCGTAGAAGCCATCGCCGATCAGGTTGGCGGCGCGGACGGCGACGTCGACCACGTCAGCGGGGGCTTCGGCGACGGGGATGGATTTGTGGCCGCCTTCGACAGATTCGCCGCCTTCCTGGTGCTTGATGATCTGCCAGTGACCGCGCGCCATCTTGTACTGGCAGACGAAGAGCGGACGGCGGTCAAGCACGCCGACGCGCCAGTCGAATTCGGTGGGCACGAATTTCTGCGCGATGCACAGATCGGAGTCTTCCAGGAACTGCGCGACGATTTCGCGGAGTTCCTGCATTGACGAGGCCTTGCGGATGCCGCGCGAGAACGAGCCGTCGGGGATTTTCAGCACGACGGGAAAATTGAGACGGTCGGCAACGTCTTCGAGGTCGGTCTTGTCCTGGATAATCATGGTCTCAGGCGCGGGCAGGCCTGCACCAACCAGCCGCTCCCAGAGATAGACCTTGTTGGTGCAGCGGATCATGGAGATCGGATCGTCGATCACCGGCATGCCTTCGGCGACAGCTTTGCGCGCGAAGCGGTAGGTGTGGTTCTTGATCGAGGTCGTTTCGCGGATCATCAGGGCGTCAAACTCGCCGAGGCGGTTGAAGTCGCGCCGGGTGATCGGCTCGATCTCGACGCCGTCCTTTTCAGCCAGCCGGGCCCAGTGCTCCAGGCTTTCCAGGTTGGAAGGGGCGAGTTTCTCGTTGGGGTCGTGCAGCACGGCGATCGACCATTTGGGCACGACGCGGGCCTTCGGGCTTTTCCAGGTACGGCCGGTGTAGGCCGTGAGGCTTTTCACGAAGAAGTCGAGTTCCTCGTCCTCCAGCTTGGTGAAGGGCGTGATGCGGATGCGCTTGATCTTGAACTTGCCCGGCGAGCCATTGGCCGTCGTCGTGACGATGACGACCGGCGCGCGGTACCAGTCGAACAGCTGGCGGCCGAATTTGCGGAAGCGCTCGTCCTCGACCTCGCCGAAGCAGACGACGAGGCGTTCGGGGACAGGCCCCTTGGCGGGATTCTTGTTGAGGTCCTTGTGCAGGAGCTCTTCGAGGATGGACGCGGTGTCATCCGGAATTTCGCGGTCGTAGAGGTCGAGAAGGGTTTCGACCGTGGGGACGACGCGATGGCCGCGGGCTTCGCCCAGGAGCGAGGCGTAGTATCCGTCTGTCTGGTAATTGTAGTTACGGGCGAGGTTGATGATCTTGGGTCGCGAACCGGACAGAAGCTTGGGCTGCAGGACATAGTCGCGCGTGGTCATCATGCGGAAAGGCGCGCCAAGGGCGGCGAGGTCCCGCAGGTCGTCCGCGATCAGGATCCAGTCATACCTCAAAGTATCTCAGCATCCTGATTGCGCCCCACCCGTCTGCATAGAAGCCGGGCTCGATCTCGAAGCACTTGTAGCCATAGCCGTGATAGCGCTTCAGCAGGGCGTAGTTGGTTTCCTTGATCTCAAGATTGAGCCGCGGAATGGCATTGTCGTGGCAATATCGCTCGACATGGCGAAAAAGCTTCTCGCCGAGGCCCTTGCCCTGATGTGCGGGCGAGACGGCGAGGCTGTCGAAGTTGGCGGCGCCATCTTCCATGATCAGGTAGGCGTAGCCAGCGACCACCCCCCCTTCAATGGCGCAGAAAAGGGCGCTGTGCTCATCGTCCAGGACGTCGGCAAAGTCCTCGGCGCTCATCATCTTGTCGGCATAACCGGCGGCAAAGCAGGCTCGCTCGATCGCGACCAGGGCGTCAATGTCGTCAGAAGCGATGTTACGGATCATGCCATTGATCATTCGGACTGGGCACGGCGATCCTCGTTTGGCGCGACAGGTGTTGGAGTGTCGCGGAGAGGTGGGATTAATACCAGTCGGGTGAGTCTGTCGATAGAGCCGGGCTGCGCGTGGAGTGAGGCTGATGCAGAAGCAGGGCGAGCGGGCAATGTGGGCGGCTCTGGGCATCGTGTCCGGGCTCGGCATGGCGCTGGCAGCATGGCTGTTCATCGCACCTGATGCCGGCCCGCCGCCGGCAATCCCGTTTCAGGACAAGATCTTTCACGCACTGGCTTTTGCCTGCCTGACCGGGCCGGCCGTGCTGGTGCTGCCGCCCCGCTATCTGTGGTTCTGGGTGGCGCACATGATCGCGCTTGGCGGCGGCATCGAGATCGTGCAGGCGCGAGGCGACGAGGGGCGGTCGGGCGATGTGCTCGACTTTGCCGCTGATGTGGTGGGTATTGTGGTGGCGCTTGGGATGGGGCGGTGGCTCAGGGCGCGTTTCGAGCGAACCTAGCCAACATCCTGGTTTTCACCTTCGCCGCCCGGGCCAGCGTCTGCGCCGAGCGAGAAGACGCGAGGGCGGGCCCCGTCGGCTGTCAGTTCATACTGGTAGGGTTTGCCCCATGGGTCGGCCGGGAGTTCGCCGTCCTCGACATAGGGCCCGCGCCAGTTAGCGGCGCCGGGGGGCGCCTTCACCAGTGCCTCAAGACCCTCGGACGAGGACGGGTAGCGGCCCATGTCGACGAGGTAGAGGCTGAGGGAGGATTTGAGATTGTCGATCTGAACCTTTGCTGAGTCGGTTCTTGCACGGCCGAGATAGCCGAGTACCTGCGGCGCCACGAGGCCGACGATCAGGGCGAGGATGACAAGCGCGACCAGCAGCTCCATCAGCGAGAAACCGGCGTCCCGTTTGCTGGATTTCGGCTTCATGGCAGGCTCCGGAAGGACGCAGATCAGCATGCAAGTTGCATGCTTGCAGGATATCAACACATGTTGGCCAGCTGGAACGCCAGGTAAAGACATGCCCCCGGGCGATGGCCTTTTTCTTCTTAACGTTTATGTCGCGCTCGCCGCACCGCTTGTCGGATCGGCAGCGGCTGCTGCTGCGGTGCGGCTGGCCAATGGCCGCCCATGGGGGCTCTCGCCCTCGACATGCTCAGCGTGCGGGCGGCGGCTAGGACTGCTGGAGTTGGTCCCGGTGGTGAGCTGGCTTGTGCAGCGGGGCAAGTGCAGGGACTGCGGATCGGCAATTTCACCGGACTATCCGGTCATCGAGCTGGCGGCTGTCGGCATTGCGGCGTGGGCCTGGCTTGCGACGCCAGACTACATGTTCGTGGCAACCTGCGTGTTCGGCTGGCTCTTGCTGGCGTTGTCTGCGATTGATTTTCGTACATTCCGTCTGCCGGATGTGCTGAATGCTGCGCTGCTTTTGTGCGGCTTGCTGACTGCGCAACTGTTCTATCGGGATCGGATGCTGGAGCAGCTGGCGGGCGCGGCGCTTGGGTTTGGCGGGCTCCTGGCGGTGGAGCTCACATATCGTTTCCTGCGCAAGCGGGATGGACTCGGGCGAGGCGATGCCAAGCTGCTTGGCGCGATCGGCGCCTGGATCGGGCCAGCCGGAATCGCACCATGTGTCTTTGTTGGTGCAAGTGCAGCGATCCTCTTCGTGCTGATCAGCACACGGATCCGGAAACGTCCGCTGACGGGGGATATGGCAATTCCGTTTGGCCCGTTCCTCGCTGTGGGCGGGTGGCTCGTTTGGGTGACCGGTTCAGTGCAGTCATGAGCATGGAGGCCGGCAGCGGGCAGGCCTGTCGACGGTCGCCGCCAGACCAGGTCAGGGATTGTGTCATCGGACCTGGCATAGGTGGCCCGAGCTCTGGTTCGCGGAGCGAACAAGACTGCATGCGCCAGGCCTTCCGACCGATTGTCATCGGGGGTCGCCCTTGAGGTCCGGTTGCGCAATCAAGGTGGCCGATCGTACTTCCAGGAAGCAACTTCATATCATTACGAGCGGCTGGAATACCCCCCGACTCCGGACAGTCCGGTCAAACATTACCTACGGCGGCACTGGGGCCC
>JALHLR010000015.1 GCA_022844475.1 Hyphomonadaceae bacterium
CTCATCGTCCATCGCCCCGATCTCGAACTCTATCCGGAAGGTCCGAAGCTGGGCTTAGGACTCTGGAACATGCCGGTCCCCGAACAGGCGTTGGAGATCGGCCTCCTCGCCGTCGCCGGCATGTTCTGGGCGGCCCAGCGCGCACGCGCTGGACTCGCAGCCTGGCCGGCCGCCGCGTTTGTCGCTTTGCTCATCGTCGTCCAGATCGTCGCGATGCTGCTTCCGCAGGAGGCCTCTGAGAGCCTCGTCGGCGCCGCACCCTCTGCACTCGCCGTGTACATCGTGCTCGCCTTGGTCGCGATCTTTCTCGACGGGCGGCGAGCGCCACAAGCCTTACCCGATCGATAATGTTTGATCGATCGCGGCTAACCTGATCGAAATCATGCTCGCCTACGCTAGAGCCACGAATAGCAGCGGGGAGCAGGGCTATGGCATTCGGCAAACGCACGGCTGGTTCCGCCCCTCCGCCCTACACGCCCCCCGCTGAGCTCGACGCGCCGGAGGCGGCTGCGCCTTTGCGGACCCGCGTCACCAACCCGGGCGCGATCGACAACAAGTTCATCGGCCTCGCCGTCGGCGTCGTATTCCTCTCGGCCGGCGCAGCCATCGCCGCGCCCTCGCTCCTGTCGATGGTGAGTGGCGCAAGCGTCCGCCCGATCGAGCAAGTCATCGCAGGCCTCGACCGCGACGCCATGCGTGCGGCGCTGGCGCTTGAAGCCTTCCCGGACGAATCCGGTCGCGTCTTCATGACCAGCCTCGCCACCCATTTCCCGCAGCAGCATGACAGCCTGCTCGACCAGCTCGCTGACACTGCGGCCGCCGGCGGCGACCGCGACGACCTGTTCCTCTCGATGAACGCCTGGACGATGGGCTTCGCGCCGCAGCACATCAGCGCACTCAGCCGCACCGGCGCCGAAGGCTTCGACAAGTCGCTGGGTATCCTCAAGGAAGCCCTGCAGATGGTCGAATCCGAAACGGGCGGCTGCACCATGAAGTCGCTCGAAGGCTTCATGCGAAACCCTTCCAGGCTCACAGATCTCACCCGCTACGGCAGCGACGGCTACCGCGTGAGCATGCGCGCCGGCGCCACCATGGTGGACCTTGTCGCCAAGGGCCGCAACGCGCCGCCGGTCAACGCCACGATAACGCCGGATGACGAGAACGCGCTGCAGTCCACGTTCATGTCGATGATGTCCGACCCGCAGGTGATGAACCTGATCCAGTCCGGCATGAACCTCCGCTCGCAGGACATGCAAATGGAGTTCGCGCAGAACATCAATGTCTGCCAGCTCGCGCGCACCTTCGTCATCAAGCTCGAAAACCTGCCAGCCGGCACCAAGTCACGCCTGCTCGCGACTGCGCTGTCATCCGATTTCGGCGCGCTCGCCGGCAATCTCGGCAGCCCCTTCGGCCCCGGTGCATTCCAGGACATGCAGCCCGGCATGGGCACGACGCAGTTCTTCCCGTAGCGCCTCTACCGCTGCGCCGGCTCCACAAGCTCGCCACGCAGCCAGCGTCCAGCCTGCATCACGCTGCCGTCCGGAGCCCACACAACGCCCAATCCCTGGCGGTTGCCGCCGGACAGCTCGCCTTCATAGCGTTGGCCGTTGGTGTAGGTCAGCACGCCGCGCGCCGTACCACCGGCGCCCACACCTGAACCAGCGAGGTTGTCACCGCTCTGCCAGTGCATAACGCCATGCCCGCTGGCAGCGTCGCCGGAATGTTCGCCTTCGTAACGCGCTGCGCGTGCTGCCGCATTCCCCGGATTGTCGGCGAACTCGTAGACGCCGACACCGTTGGCCTGCCCGTTTCGCAACTCGCCGCGATAGCGGTCGCGCGCATTGGGCCCGGCGCCCCGCGTGCGTATGCCCAGACCGTTTGGCGCGCCTCCGGAAATCTGCGCGACATACCTGTCGCCATTTCCTCCCGTGATGGTCTGCGCATCTTTCAGGGCGTCGGCTGACTGCGCCACCTGCCGCGCCGCAGTCGCACGCTGCACCGCGACCGTCTGCGCGCGCCGCGCGGCCTCGACCACAGCCTTCGTCTCGGCAGGCAACTGCTCGATGCTGAACGGCGCCGGACGGCTGAGCTTGGCGATCAACGCCTCGGCGTTTGGCGCACGCGCACCGCTGGGGTAAGCCGCGAGATAGGCGCGGTATCCCGCCAGCGTCCCGTCCCGCTCAGCGATCGCCCACGCCTCGGCCTCCTCGGCAATGCGGCTCTGTTGCGCCGCCGCGAGCGAGTCCGCCCCTGGCTCCCTGACGACAACATCTGCCGCACGTGCAGCCGCACTCGCCACCTGGGCTTGCGCCTGCGCGATGCGCCGCTTGTCCGCCTCGACCGCCGCCGACACCGCTGCGCTCGCCTTGGGTGTCGCCCCGGTGTTGCGAACCGCCTCGGCAAAGGCCCGCAGGTCGCGCGGCGAGGCCGAGCCAAGCGAAGGCGCCGGCTTCCGGCTCGACTGCGCGAAGGCGCGCATCGCCTGCGTCGTGGCCTCGTCGGCCTTGCCCGTCATTTCACCATCATAGAGCTGGAGAGCGGCCAACCCGCGCTGAATCTCCTCGATCGCCTGCGACCGCTCCGCGCCAAGCGCCACAATCCGCTCCTCCGCAGCGCGCCCCATCGCGCCGGGTACAACACCCGCCGCCGGGAATGCCTGAAGGTAAGAACGATAGGCAGCCTCGCTGTCTTCCGTCACGGCCTTGACCCACGCCTGCGCATCCAGCACGCGCAGGGTCGATCGCGCCGTCTCGGCCGTGCTCGCGCGCGGGAAGGCCGACACATGATCGCGCAGTGCCTCCGCATCGCGGGCATCGACCCTGCGCCAGTCCTCGCCGGACTCAGCGGTATCCTCGAACGTTCCCGTCGCGGGGGCCGCGTTCGCGGTCGTCACATCCGCCACACTCTGCACCGGAATACCCGTGGCGACCTGCTCCTGATGCGCCTCGTCGCCACGCCAGCCGAAAGGATCGGCAAGCCACAATCCGACACCTGATCCGATCAGCGCAACCGCGGCAACCATGGGCACAGCTGCAAACGACCGCTGTTGCTTCTGATAGCGCGACTCGTAGCCGGAACGCCGCACGATCAGATCGGAGTCATCCAGTCGCTCATCGCGCCGCTCCTGCGGCACCCGATAGACGGACTCGGCTAACCGCGGTCCACGCGCGGCTTCGGCGCGATCGACATATCGCGTCGTGTCGCTTTCCGCATAGCGCGACGAAGGCGGCGGATCGTAGCGTGGCTGCGGCGGCGGAGGGGACGGCTCCGCAAACCGTGGCGATGGCGGCGGCTCGTAGCGTGGTTGCGGCGGAGGTGGAGGCGGTTCCGCAAAGCGCGGCGGTGGCGGCGGCTCATACTTGGGAGGCGGCGGCGGCGACTCGACATAGCGCGGCGGCGCGGGAGCAGGATCGACAAACTGCACTGGCGGCGGCTTGGGGCGCTGGGGTTCGGGCTTGGGCGGCGGGGGTGGAGGTGGCACAGCCGCCGCGCGCTTCGGCGCAGCCGCCGCTGGGGGCTTGACCGGATCACCCGCGCAGTTGCGCAGCATCGCCGTCAGCCGCCGCCAGTTGGGATCGTCCGGATCGCCGTTCCACTTGCTCAAGTCAACCGCGTCGAGCTCGTCGAACGGGCGCGGCGGCGCCTCGCCATCGATGCGCGCCTGGATCAGCTTGTTCTTGTAGAGCCCGGTCGCCGCTTCGGACCGGACATACTCGGACCGCCGCGCACTGTCAGACCACAGCACCAGCACGGCCTTCGACCAGCCCAGCTTGAGGTCTGCAATCGGGCTCAGATCAGGCTTGGGCTCGGCCGGATCCATCCAGCTGTCCCAGCCCTCCTGACGGAGGAGCTCGCCCACCACCCGGAGTCGATCCCGGTCCTGGCGTGCGTATGCAACGTATACATCAGTCATGGCCGCCCCTCTGGGCCGCCCCCGCCGCTATGCTTCTATCAGTGCAATCGCCGCTTGGGGAGATGCGCCAGACAAGCGCAAGACAGCAAAATCACAGATTTTCAGTGAGCTTTGTCGCATTCGCGTCAGGAAAGAACACCGCAATGCGGGTTCCGCCAGATTCGCGTGACGCGATCGTCAGGGTTCCACGATGCAGTTCTGCAAAGGCGCGCACGACGGACAGCCCAAGTCCTGCGCCCTTCTGCTTCTTGCCGGCCTCACCCTGCTCGAACGCACGTGACAGCCGCGTGAGCTCCTCCGGACTGATCCCGACGCCCGTGTCCGTCACGGAAAGCACAGACCCGCCCGGGACTTCCTCGGCAACAACGACGACTTCGCCCCCGGCCGGGGTGAACTTCAAGGCATTGGAGATCAGGTTCAGCGCAATCTGGCGCACGGCTTTCGAGTCGGCGAACGCCTCGGCATCCTCCGGACCATCGCACACCAGCTCGACCCCCTTCCGGCGCGCCTCGTCCATCATGAACCGGACGGCGTCGTCCGCGAGGTCGGAAAGGCTAACGGTCTCCGGATAGATTTCGTACTTGCCTGCTTCGAGCCGGGCGAGGTCCAGAACATCGTCGACAATAAGGGTCAAGTTCCGCCCACCCTCGTGAATGAGCTCGGCGTATTCCTGATACCGTTCCGGCAGCGGGCCAAACACGCCGCTGCGCATCATTTCGGCGAATCCCACGATCGCGTTCAGCGGCGTGCGGAGCTCGTGGCTGGTCTGCGCAAAAAAAGTGGTGCGCGCTTCCAGCTGATCTTTCGCCGTGTCGGCCGCCTTTCGTGCTTCCAGCGCAGCTTGCGCAGCCTTGCGCAACCGGGTTTCCAACTGAGCTAGCCGGCTCGCGGCGTCCACATCAACTGGCGCCGCACGCTGCCGCTCCCGAGGTTCGCTGACGCGCAACGCTGCAATGATCGCCGTCGACGCGAGCAAGACGAGTCCCGCCGTTCCATAACTGGTTGTCAGGATCGCTGCGTCATGCACATGCAGCCAGCTCCCGTTCGAACCGGCGACGACGGCGACTAACAAGCCAAGGATCGCAAAGCCTGCGATCTCGATCGTCAAGCGAACCCTGCCGGACAACCAGGCAACCGCAATCGCGACGCCATATATGACAATAAGTGCAGACACGCCGCCCGTGCTCGCCGCGCCTGCTGTTGCGAGGGCGATCCAGAGCGCTGATTCAACTTCGACAGCCTGCGCTTCCGACGTGGAACCCCGCATGAAGGCGCCAGCGAGGGGCGGCAGAACCGCACACACGAACACAAGCGCGCTGAGCCAAAACGGCACGCCGAGCGCCAAACTCCATGCGCCAGCGATGGTTACCAGCCCAAACCAGATTCCGCCCGCGCCCGTCACGGGCAGCAGCCCGCGACCAAGATACTGCTTGAAGGGTCGGTTTGCATGCCGCATCCTAACTCGTCATCAATGAATCCGGTCACAACCTCGGTAGGGTAAGCACATAGCGGGCCGCGGCTGCTCCAAGGGGTAGCCTGGGGGGCTCGAGTGTGAAGGATTGTCGGGAGGTTCCATTGCGTACGCGGACCAAACTTTGCGCTGTTGCGCTCGTAGTTGCAATCGCTGCTCCGGTAGCGATCAGCCAGGTGTCGCCTGAGGCCGCTCCAGCGGGCCGGCTCCTGCCGACCACGGCGGCGACCTATGCCGACTATCAGGCCCGGGTCTCCGACATCATGACCAAGGAGCTCGGCGGCGCCGCCGATCTCGAAAAGGCGATCGACACGTTCGGCGCGCCGAACGTCGGCGAGCTCTCGGCCGGCTGGATCTCATACTCGGGCATCCTCGCCGCGCAGCACCCTGACTTCGTCAAGGAAGTCCGCAACATCGACAACTACTATGGACGCGAGCGCCTGATGCTCGGCCTCGAGCGCGACCTCGGCTATGCCCGCACGCTGAAAGGCGGAGAGCAGGCGCTCCAGAACGTCCTCGCCGCCAACACGCGCGACACCAGCCGCCTGTCCAGCGCGGGCGCCTTCGTCAAGGAGCAGTCCTACAAGTTGCAGAAGGTCGGCTGGGGCAAGGAGCGTGTGAAGAATCCCGACGCGATCCTCAAGTCGATGAAGACCTCAACCCAGGCCTCCAAGCCGATCACCGACGCGGTCTCGAAACTCTTCGCCGGCCCTGATCTCGACGCGATGCTCACTACCATCGCCGTCTCGCCGACCACCGCTGACAGCCTCTGGGACAAGTTCTCGGTCATCGCCGTCAACGCACCGGGCAAGGCCCTCAGCAATGTCTCGCCGGTCTCCGTCGCCCAGCAGGACCTCAAGGTCGCACCGCAGTTCAACGGCACAGCCAACCGCATGGTCACGCTCGCCGCGCTCCACGCGATCGACGCCGAAAAGACCAATGGCGACCAGGTGAAGGCAACCATGGCCGACCCGATGTCGCGCCAGTGCCTCGAAGAAGCGCAGCAGTATCTCTATGGCTGCGTCTCCACCGCCTACACCCGCTACGAGCTCACCTTCTGCCTCGCCCGCCACGGCCTGCGGTTCGAGAACGACAAGGTCCGCTCGATGGGCAGCTGCTTCGCCGAGATCTCGAAGTAGTCTGACCTGCGCCGAACAAGAAGCCGCCCCGGCCGCACCACGGCCGGGGCGGTTTGCTTTCGGGCCGTGCGCAGCTCACGCTCGTCGAGAGAGCCAGTTGCCCTCCGGCGCCAAACACGCCATCTCCCAATCATGACCGTCGCCGACCAAGCCGCCTCCCTGCGCGAAGATTTCGCCTTTCTCGATGAGTGGGAAGCGCGCTTCACCCATCTCATCGACCTCGGCAAATCGCTGCCGCTGCTGAAGCCGGAGGAGTATTCCGAGGCCAACAAGGTGCGCGGCTGCTCCAGCCAGGTCTGGCTCGTTGCCGAACCCTCGCCCGAAAATCCCGCCGCCATCCGCTTCCGCGGCGGCTCCGACGCAATGATCGTCGCCGGCCTCGTCGCCATGCTGCTGCACCTGTTCTCCGACCAGCGGCCCGAGGACATCCTCGCCTTCGACGCCCCCGCCTTCATGCGCGAGATCGGCATCGCCGACGCCCTCACGCCACAACGCTCCAACGGCCTCGCCTCGATGCTCCAGCGCATCCGCGCGCACGCGGGCGAGGCGTAGGATCGAACAGCGCCAACGCGCGCTCACCCCCGCCCAACACAAGCATCCGCCAGCAGCCACCCGGTATCCACGCACAGCCCCACACCAGCCGCTGCGTCCGACGGCCGATCTTCGCGCGCGTCCACTCCGGGAAACGCGCCGCTCCCACACCGCACGGCACTAAAACGCCACCGTCGACCGGTCGCGCCCCATCGCCGCCGCCACGCGCGCAGCTCAATCGGATCTACGGGCGAAGCCTGCCCCCCTACCGCAACGCCTCCAGAATCGACACCGCGCACCCTCCGCAGACCAGCGTGAAGAACACTTCCAGCAGCGGCACCTTGAACTTCATCGTGTTGCCGCCGACCCAGATCAGCCCGGCCACCGCCGCCGCGATCACCCACGGCCCGATCACATACCCCAGCGAATACTGCAGCCGCCCGAACGCCGAGTAATACCCCTCGAACCGGAACAGGTAGGCGACGCCCAGCACCGCCGCCGACATCAGGATGGCGAAACCACAGAGAAACCGTTCAAGCGAATCCATAGGAACCCCCGAGCCTTTTCCGGTAGCTAGCACGTGGCCGCGCCCGCCTCACCCCTCCACCCGCATCGGCGACGCGGCGTGCGCCAGGAGCCTGAATTCCCGTCAATTTCGGCCGGCCACGTCGCCGCGAATCTTCTCCCCGACGATCGTCACAAATGCTTCGCAGAACGGGTGATAGAGCCATCTCGATACCGCGCGCTGGCCAGAAGGCCGAGGGAGCCCCGTCCGTGCTGATTCAGCTCGCCCGCAGCCTCGTCACAGCGCTGGCCGCCACAGTTCTCGTAATCGCGCCAGCCCTGGCGCAGGACATCACCGGCGCCGGCGCCACCTTCCCCGCGCCGATCTATTCCAGCTGGGGCGAGGACTACGCGAAAGCCGGTGGCTCGCGCCTCAACTACCAGGCACTCGGCTCCGGCGCGGGCGTCACCCAGATCATAAACCGCACTGTCGATTTCGGCGCCTCGGATTCCCCAGTCGCGCCCGAACGGCTTGAGAAGGAACAGCTCCTCCAATTCCCCGCCGTCATCGGTGCCGTCGTTGTGATCGTGAACGTGCCGGGCGTAGACGGCACGAAGATCAAGCTCACCGGCGACGTGCTCGGCGAGATTTATGTCGGCCGCATCCGCCTATGGGACGATCCGAAGATCACCGCCCTCAACCCCGCGCTGAAGCTGCCAAAGATTCCGATCTCGCCCGCCTATCGTGCGGACTCGTCCGGCACCACCAGCATCTTCACCAAATACCTTTCGAGCGTATCGCCCCTCTTCAAGGAGCGCACCGGCGCCGGCAACTCCGTCGCATGGCGCACGGGCCTTGGCGCTCCCGGCAACGCAGGCGTCGCCGCCGCCGTGAAGAACATAAAGGGCGGCATCGGCTACGTCGAATTCGCCTACGCCGCCGAGAACGGCATGCAAGCGCTTCAGCTCGCCAACGGCTCGGGCAAGTTCGTGACGCCCACCGTCCCCGGCTTCCTCCAAGCCGCAGAACAGGCCGACTGGGACAACGCCAAAAACATGGCCGCCACCATGCTCAACATGCCCGGCGACAATTCCTGGCCCATCGTCTCGGCCACTTACATCCTCGTCCCACGCAACCCGAAGGACCCGGCCCGCACCCAGAGCGTGCTGAAATACGTCGACTGGTCCTTCCGCAATGGCGCAGCCACCGCCGACCGCCTCCACTACATCATGCTGCCCGCCGCCGTGCAGGATCGCGTCCGCGCGCAGTGGGCCACACTCGCTCCCGCCGGCAAGCCGCTCTGGCCGGCAAACTGAGGTTCCCATGAACACCCCGGCCACACCGGCAATCGGTACCCGCAAGATCCACCCCGCCGACACCACCTTCCGCCTCAGCCTGCACGCGGCCGGAGCCGTCGTGGTGATCGTGCTGCTCTCCATCCTCGCCATCATGTTCATGGGCGGCAAGCTCGCCTTCGACACGTTCGGCCTCGGCTTCATCTGGGGCACGGAGTGGAACCCCGTCACGCAGATCTACGGCGCGCTGCCCGCCATCACCGGCACGCTGGTCACCGCCATCCTCGCTCTCTGCATCGCCTGGCCCATCGGCTTCGGTATCGCCTTCTTCCTAACCGAGACCTGTCCCGAAAAACTCCGCACGCCCCTCGGCGTCGCCATCGAACTCCTCGCGGCCGTGCCCTCCATCGTCTACGGCATGTGGGGCTTCTTCGTCCTCGCCCCCTTCATGTCGGAATATGTCCAGCCCTGGCTCACCAGCACCTTCATCTGGATCCCGCCGATCGGCGACAGCTTCTTCTGGTTCACCGCGCCCCCCATCGGCGTCGGCATGCTCACCGCCGCGCTGATCCTGGCCGTCATGATCCTGCCCTTCATCGCCGCCACCACGCGCGACGTGCTGCTCTCGACGCCGCAGCTCCTGAAGGACGGCGCATACGCCATGGGCGCAACCCGCTGGGAGGCGCTCACCGGCGTCGTTATCCCCGCCGTGCGCGGCTCGCTCTTCGGTGCCGTCTTCCTCGGCCTCGGCCGGGCGCTCGGCGAAACCATGGCCGTCGTCTTCGTAATCGGCAACGCCATCCGCATGCCCGACAGCCTCATGGCGCCCTCGGCCACCATCGCCTCCGTTGTCGCCAACAACTTCCCCGAAGCCGAACCCGGCACGCTTGATCTTGCCGTGCTGCTCGCACTCGGCTTCATCCTCTTCGTCGTCTCCTTCGGCGTCCTCGCCGTCGCCCGCTTCCTCCTCCGCCAGGAGCGCATGTCGTGAAACAGCTCACCGCCGCCACCCGCGCCCGCTACTTCCGTCGCCAGCTGGTCGACCGCGTCATGGGCGGCCTCTGCATCGCCGCCGCGGGCGTCGGCCTGATCCTCCTCGCGCTCATCCTCTGGATGCTGTTCTCGAACGGCCTCGCGGGCCTCACGCTCGACACCTTCACCAAGCCGATGTCCCAGCCGGGCTCTGGCGGCGGCCTTGCCAACGCGATCATCGGCTCGTTGCTGCAGGTCGGCGTCGGGGCGATGATCGGCGCGCCGCTCGGCATGATGGTCGGCGTCTATCTCTCCGAAGTCGGCAAGGAGTCGCGCTTCGCCTCCATCGTCCGGTTCGTGAACGACATCCTGCTGTCCGCCCCCTCTGTGCTGATCGGCCTATTCGTATACCAGATCGCCGTTCTGCCCTTCGGCGGCTTCTCAGGCGTCGCCGGATCGATCGCCCTCGCCCTCATCGCCATGCCCATCGTCGCCCGCACCACGGAAGACATCCTGCGCCTCGTGCCCCAGGCCTATCGCGATGGCGCCATCGCCCTCGGTAGCCGCGAGAACGAGGTGGTACGCAAGGTCGTCCTCCCCGCAGCCTTCGGCGGCATCCTCACCGGCATCCTCCTCGCCGTCGCGCGCATCGCGGGCGAGACCGCGCCGCTGCTCTTCACCTCCCTCGGCAACGACATCTGGTCAACCGACATGACCCAGCCCATGGCCAGCCTGCCGATGGCAATCGTGCGCTATTCCAACACCCCCTATCCCGAATGGGTCTCACTCGCCTGGACCGGCGCCATGCTGATCACTGTGGGCGTACTTGTCCTCAACATTGCGTCACGCTTCTCGTACGCGGCCGTCGCCGGAAAGCAGGGGGGCTGATATGGTCGCCGCCATGACAACCGACACCCAGCAGCCCGCCGCACGCACGCCGCGCACCACACCCATGGCCGCGCCCACGGTTACCGCAACAAACGCCACAGCCAAGCCCACACGTATCCGCCTCGAACACATCAACGCCTTCTATGGCCAGAAGCAGGCGCTGTTCGACGTCAATCTCGACATCCCCGACAACACCGTCACCGCCTTCATCGGCGCCTCGGGCTGCGGCAAGTCCACCCTGCTTCGCTGCCTAAACCGCATGAACGACACCATCCCCAGCGCGCGCGTCGAGGGCGCGATCCGGATGGATGGCACGGACATCAACTCGCCCGAGATCGACCCCGTGCAGGTCCGCACCCGCATCGGCATGGTGTTCCAGAAACCAAACCCGTTCCCGATGTCGATCTACGACAACATCGCCTACGGTCCCCGCACCCACAAACTCTATGGCTCGAAAGCCGACCTCGACGAACTCGTCGAGAAATCGCTGCGTCGCGCTGCACTCTGGGACGAAGTGAAGGACCGCCTCAACAAGTCAGGCCTCGGCCTGTCCGGCGGCCAGCAGCAACGCCTCGTCATCGCAAGAACGCTCGCCGTCTCGCCTGCGGTCATCCTTATGGACGAACCCTGCTCCGCGCTCGACCCCATCGCCACGGCCCACATCGAGGCGCTGATTGATCAGCTGCGCGAGCATACATGCATCGTGATCGTCACCCACTCGATGGCACAGGCCGCGCGCGTCTCGCAACGCACCGCCTTCTTCCATATGGGCAAGCTGATCGAGTCCGGCCCCACCGACCAGATCTTCACCATGCCGAAGCTCGACCAGACCCAGGACTACATCACCGGCCGCTTCGGCTGATCGGGCTCCAACGCCCCCCCCTCCGTCGCGCTTCGCTCGCCACTTGCGTTGCAAGCAAGTGGGGCAAGCACCGCCCTCCTTCCTACCTGAGTCTCCACGCGGCTGGGGGAGCGGTGGCTGCCCCAACACCTCGAGACACTGGCGCCCGTCTTGCCCACATCGCGAGCGGCGGCCGCAGGGAGCGCCCGTCGAACCACGAGGGCGCGAACACAAAGGCTCGCGACCGGCCCACAATCCCCCGACTGTTCCTTGCCAACAGCTTACTGCCTCAGCGCCCCGCGCGTCTGATAACGCACCGCCATACCTACCCCACACCCCGGGTCGGCAGTCATCTGCCCCTCGGTTGCACTCCGCCACCGCTCCACCGCGACGCTGGTTCGACAGTCCTGCAATTTCCTCACCCTGCCACACGCTTGTTGATCCCGGTCAACCGGCGATCGAAGCGCCAGCCTAGGGTGAAGCCTGCAGCAGGAGGAACGCTCCGTGAGCTACCGCAACATTATCGTTCTCGTTGATGAAACAGCGACATCGGCCCCACGCATCGCCGCCGCCGCAGGCCTCGCCGCGCGTTTCGGCGCCTCTCTCACCGGCATGTTCCTGAAGTCCGGACACATACCCGCTTTCGTTGTCGGCGACGCCTTCACCGCCGTCACAACCGTGCAAGCCTATGTCGAGGAACGGGACAAGACGATCAGGCTCGCAAGCAGCAAGGCGCGCAAGGCCTTTGAAGACGCAGCCGCCGGCGGCGGTATTCGCCATCACTGGATCGAGGTCGATGGTGATGACGAACAGGCCGTCCTTACGGCAGTGCGGCAGTTCGACCTGACAGTCTTCCCGCACGAGGCCACGTCCAGTTTCGGCACGCAGGCCATCAGCGCGGCGACCATAGGCATCGGCTCAGGCGCCCCGCTTCTGATCCTTCCCGAACGCGGCTATCCTGTGCCGTTCGGCGCAAAGGTTCTCGTTGCATGGAAGGAGTCCCGGGAATCCGCACGCGCGGTTCGCGACGCCATGCCATTCCTGTCGGCTGCCAGTGAAGTCCATTTCCTTTGCGTCGCCCCCGACGCCGAAGCGGATTTCGACGACCTGCAGCGGCAGTATCTCGCCGCTCATGGCTGCACCAACGTCCACATGCACATCGACCGGAACACCGACCAGCCGGTCGCAAACGCGATCCAGCGTCATGCCGGCAAGGTCGGTGCAGACCTCGTGGTCCTCGGCCTCTACGGACATTCGCGCATGCGCGAACTGCTGCTGGGCGGTGTCAGCCGCGACATGCTGGGGTCCATTCACCTGCCGCTTCTGGTGTCCCACTAGCGCTTGACGGCCCGCGCGCGCCGGCGGCAGATGCCGATCCGTCCGGAACGCATGCCACCAAGGAACCTGCCCAATGCCGCAAAAGGAAATGCGCATCATCCCGAAGCCCCCGGCCGACGCGATCGTGCTCACGCCGGAGGCAGGCAAGCTCGCCCTCGAAGGCAAGGGCGGCGACACCTATCGCTGTGGCGCCTGCAAGACGCGGCTGATGGACAATGTCAGCCACATGGACGTCTTCCACGGTGAGCACTTCGACGCCGTGAAATGCCCGAAATGCGGCAAGTTCAATGGCCTGCCCGAAGACGACCACCATCATCATTGATGGCTTCAAGGGGTGAGCCAGCCGGAGTCAGGTTCCGCCCCTGATTCCGGTCTGTTCCCTCTCCGATTCCTGCGCGTTTCCGCGTTCTGTGAATAAGCCCGACGTGTGGATAACTCAGGCCGGCACGAACTCCCGGTCGCGACGCAGGGAAAGATCAACCCACATCGCCGCCCGGTCCGGATCGACCGCTGCTTCCGCCGGCAGGTAGCGGTCGTGGCAAAGCACGAGATCCGCCTCGACGCCACTCGACGACAGCGGCAGCCGCAGCCAGTAGTGCATCGACCCGTCAGCCAGCCGCGTCGCGCCCGAAACCGGCACCTCACGCAGGAGCGAACGTGTCGCCAGCTCAGCCCACATCGCCCCGCCACGGCAGGCGTCGATCTGATCCGCAGTCTTCCCGCGCGCCTCGCAGCCAAACACCGTCTGCAGGCCAGTGCCGGCGAGACGGAAACGGAACTGACCGCCATCCTCGCAGCTCAGGATCGAGACATAGGCCAGCTCACGATTGATCGCGGAAATATCGATATCCTCGCACGTGATGAAGTTGCGCCCCCGCAACCGCTTGCGCCAGGACTCAAGCACCTTCGTCTGCCCCATCGGGGCAGCAGCAACATGATCAAACGACATTCTCAGCCCCTGGAATCCAATACGGAACGGACCGAAATCCGGCATCCGCAAAGACTTCTGTTGTTGAACAGGATCCGTCAGGCCAGCCCGACCCCCGGATCTTTTACTGAGGGAGCCGCCTCCCGCACACACGCGCAACTCGAAGCGGCCCAGTGATTCGCATCACTGTCCCGTAGGGTGATTCGGTTCGCGGACTCAGGCAAGGCCCCGCACGAACCAATTCTTCACATGCATCAACAAAGTCCAAACAGTGTGTCTTGTTGCGGACACGACTCGAATGCGTGCGATTTGGATTCATTCAAGAAAAAGAACGCGGCGCGCTACTTCTTCATCAGACCAAGGCCCATCTTCCGGGCGAGGTCGGACCGCTGCTTCGCATAGGCAGGCGCCACCATTGGATAGTCGGCCGAGAGACCCCACTTCTCGCGATACTCCTCCGGCGACATGTCATAGCGCGTACGCAGATGGCGCTTCAGGGACTTGAACTTCTTGCCATCCTCCAGGCAGACGATGTGATCGTCCGTCACCGACTTCTTCACCGAAACAGCTGGCTTGAGCTCCACCCTCAGCTCGGCAGCCGGCGCGCCCTGGATTTCGGCCAAGGTGGCATGAACCCGCTCGATCAGGCGGGGGAGCTCGACGACTGGAACCGTATTGTGCGCCACATAGGCGGAGACAATATCCGATGTGAGTTCGATAAGACTAGAACGGGGCCGTGCTTCCGTATCCATGTGCAACGTTGCTTCCCGACAGGTTGAATCGCTCTGCTGAACGCCATTACTGCCCGGATACTCTGTGAGTTCACGAAGTCTGTAAATGCCAGCCTGAAAGGACACGCGTTATTGCGAGAATGTCGGGCGCAACTGCTAGGCAAACAGGGAAAACGCCAGAACAACGCCCAGTATTGCAAGGCTCAGGACAGCGGTTGCGCTTAGCGGAACATTGGCCGCGACCCACCCTTCAGGTCCGAAGACCTGCCGGGCCGCCAGCTGCGCCGATCCGCCAACCGCCCCGATGGCCCCTGACACGACACGACCCGCCTTTCCCACCCGTTTCCCGACAGCTCGCGCCATCACCGGCCAGCCCCGACGCCAGAACCACTCGACATCGATGATTAGCCCCGGCTTCTCGGCCGGATACCAGCGCCGCCACTGCAACAGCATGAAAGCGAGCGCCGCGAAAACCAGAAGCTGAAACTGCTGCAGCACATGCCCCGCCGTCCACAGGTCGGTCGCCAGATACTCCATCGCCGCCTCCTGATACGGCAGGAACTGGTAGAGCCAACCGGGTGACAGGCCGACGAGAATGCACAAGGCCGCAGCCGCGCCCATTGCGAGCAGCATATTGAACGGCGCCTCCTGCGGACGCTTACCGCTGTCATGACTGAAGAAGCAGAAGTACGGGATCTTGATCCCCGAATGCTCGAGCACACCGGCCGACGCGAACAGCAGCGCGATCCAAACGACGAACAGCGCCGGGTCCGCATGGCTCGCCGACATCACCATCGACTTCGCGACAAAGCCCGAGAACAACGGCAGCGCCGAAATCGACGCCGCGCCTATCAGACAGAACAGCGTCGTCCACGGCATGGTGCGATGCAGCCCACCCAGCTCGCTCGCCTTCGTCGTCCCCGTCCGATAGAGCACAGCGCCCATGCTCATGAAGAGCAGCGCCTTGTACATGATATGCGCAAACGCATGCGCCGCCGCACCATTGACCGCCAGCTGCGTGCCGATGCCGACAGCGCACACCATGAAGCCGACCTGGTTGTTGAGGCTGTAGGCCAGCACTTTCCGAAGGTCATTCTCGATCACCGCGAAGAAGACCGGGAACACGGTCATCACTGCGCCGATCCAGATCAGCCACTCGAGCCCGGCGAAGTAACGCGCCAGCGCATAGACGGCGAGCTTGGTCGTGAAGGCCGACAGAACCACCGCGCCCGTCTCGGAGGCGCGAGGGTAGGAATCCTGCAGCCAGTTGTGAACCATCGGGAAGGCCGCCTTGATCCCGAAGCCTGCGAGGATCAGCACCGCGCCGGGTGCATTGATATCCATCACGCCAACCGGCAACCCGGCCTGGCTCGGCGCGATCAGCGCGAACTGCGTATCTCCCGTCGCCGCGACATACATGCAGATGCCCGCAAGTACGAGCATGCCCGAACCGATCTGGAAGACGAGATAGCGCACCGCCGCCCGCACGCTCTCCGGCCCGCGCGGCGCAAGGATCTGGAAAACCGACGCGATCGCTGTCAGCTCCCATGCGATGAACAGGCTGATGAGATCGCCGACGAACACAGCAGTTATCGCAGCGCCCGCATAGAGCATCGCCGTTGAATCCTGCAGCGCATCGCGCCGGTGAAGCGAATACACGCCCACCAGCGCAGACGCGATGATGAATGCGAGGCCAAACACGAAGGACAGACTGTCCGGCCGATACAGCACGAGCTCCAGTCCAAGGAACTGTACCGTCTGCAGGTTGATGCTCAGCCCCTCAGCTGAGATCAGTGCGATAAGCGCAACCAGCGGCCCGCCCACCATCAGGATGGCGCGCGAGGCGACATCGCGCGCAAACGGAAGCAGCAGCGCAGCGGCGAGGATGAAGAATCCGGGATTGGTATTGGCCAACAAGTCGGCGAGGCGTTCAATCGTCACGACCCGCCTCCCCGCTTCGCTTGTCATAGTAGCCTTCGGGACGCCGCAGCATCTTTCCAAGCGGCCAGCCACTCAGCACGGCGAACGCAAACGCCACAAAACCAAACACGCCCTGAAACCCCGGAGCGTAGGTCACGTCCTTGATCGGCCTGAACGCCAGCAACATCTCCAGCCCGATCAGCGCAGCGCCAATCACGACCAGCGACCACGTGACCACGATCTTGAACAACGGTGTCCTCATCCACGAGAACAGAAATACCGACAGCGGATGCTCACCCGGCTCGCCCAGCACAGGTTCTTTCTCCTCGCTCATGGCGCGGCCTCCATGAGCGTGAAGGCGCCGAGCGGTTCGAGATAATCGGCGATGAACTCGGCCGCGACGAACAGAGCAAGGCATCCGATCGCCGTGACGCCCGCAGCGGTCAACGCCGCCCCTGGCACGCCACCAGGCCGCGTAAACTCCGGGCCCTTGACGCCTGCTGGGGCGAACAATGCGTTGAACGCCACAGGCAGAAGATAGGCGACGCTCAGCAGCGACGATACGATCATCGCCGCCGCCGTCAGCCACTCGCCCGATCCGAAAGAGGCATCCACCAGCAGGAATTTCGACCACATCCCGCCCATCGGCGGCAGGCCGATCACGGACAGCGACGCGATGAAGAAGAAGGTCAACAGGATCGGCATCCGCCGCCCCGCCCCGCCCATCTCGGAAACTTTCGCGGCGCCGGTTGCGACATAGATCGCGCCCGCGCAGATGAAAAGCGTGATCTTGGCGACCGCATGCATAACCATGTGCAGCCCGCCGGCCACGAGTCCCGAAGCGAAAGGGAGCATCGCAGCGGACGTGATGTAGGCAAGCTGCCCTACGGTCGACCAGGCCAACCGCGCCTTGAGGTCATCCTTGGTCAGCGCGACCAGCGAAGCGATCACGATCGTCGCCGCAGCGAGCCAGAGTATCCAGGTCGCAGCCGGCAGCGCCGTGATCAGCTCCGGACCGAAGATATAGGCGGAAATCTTGAGGATGGTGAACACTCCCGCCTTCACTACCGCCACTGCATGCAGCAAAGCGGACACCGGAGCTGGCGCCACCATTGCCGCCGGCAGCCAGCCATGCAGCGGGATCAATGCCGCCTTCGCCGCACCGAACACGAGAAGAAGCAGAAGCACATTCTCGATCACCACACTCGTCGTCCCGGGCAGCAACCCACCCGGTGTGAACGTGGTCGAGCCCGCCACGCTCGCGACGCCGATGATGCCCGGCAGGAAGAGAACAACCGAGGCGCCAACCAGTGTTGCGAGATAGATGCGCCCTGCCCTTCGCGCCGCCGCATCTCCCTTGTGCGTCACCAGCGGATAGGTCGCCAGCGTCAACGCCTCGTAGAAAATGAACAGCGTGAAGAGGTTTGCCGCCATCGCGACACCCATGACGCCGAACATCGCCAGCGCGAAGCACACATAGAACCGCGTCTGGTTCGCCTCACGCGCCCCGCGCATGTAGCCGATCGAGAACAACGAATTCACCGCCCACAGCACGCTCGCCATCACGGCGAACAGCGCGCCCAGCGGCTCCAGCCGGAACGCAATCTCCAGCCCCGACATCGGCTGCGCGATGACCAGCTCCGGCGCATCGCCCGCGCCGACGCGCATGAACATTGCGATCGTGATGATGCACAGCCCGATGCATGCCACCAGCGTCAGCGTCTCGCGCACATCGGGCATCCGCCCCACGGCATAGCTTACCGCAGCCGAAAACAGTGGCAGCGCCAGCGTAAGCAGGATCAGCAGCTCCCCACTACTCATGGCGCCGCCCCCACGAGTGCTGAGGCGCTTGCATTCGCCATGCTCGCCGGGAGCGTCGCATCAACACCGAACCACAGCGACAGGCCCGCAAGAACGAACAGCGGAGCGAGCACGCCAACAGGCGCCTCCCTCGCCCGCTCCGCGCCCCGGACCGGCGCCCGGAAGAACATCACCTCCAGCATCCGGCCGACATAGATCAGCGTCAGCAGCGAGCCGATCGCCAGCACGGCCACGATCCAGATTTCCCCTGCCTGCAGTGCAGCCGAGACAAGCGACCACTTCGCAAGGAAGCCCATCGTCAGTGGCACGCCCGCAAGGCTCGCCGCCCCGACACCAAATGCCGCCGCCGACCACGGCGCCTCGCGCGCAATGCCGGAGAAGTCCTCGACAGTCCGTGCCCGCACGCTGACCGCAAAGGCGCCGACGGCCATGAAGAGCGCGCCCTTCATCAGCGCATGCGCGACAAGATAGAACATACCAGCGGACAGCCCCGCTGGCGTGGCCAGCGACACGCCGAGCAGGATGAACCCCACCTGGGCGACCGACGAGAAGGCGAGAATGCGCCTCACCTCGTTCTCGAAAATCGCCTGCACGGAACAGATGATCACCGCCGCCGCCGCAAGCGGAGCCAGTATCCAACTCAGGAAAACCTCCCCGAACTCACCTTCGGGAAACACATCGAAGACAAACCGGATGATCAGGTAGATCGCAGCCTTGGTCGCAGTCGCCGCAAGGAACATCGACACGAGGCTCGGCGCGCCCGCATACGCGCCCGGGAGCCAGCCATGGAGCGGGAACATCGCTGCCTTGACGCCCAGTCCCGCCACGACGAACGCAAGCCCTGCCTGCACCGCCGAATTGTCACCCAGCGTCGCGAGCCGCATCGCCATGTCAACCATGTTCAGCGTGCCCGTCGCCGCGTAGAGAAACCCTACCCCCAGCACATACAGCGTCGCGCCGACTGTCCCGAAGATCAGATAGCTGAACGCCGCCGGCAGCGCGCGTCTGTCCCGCGCCTCGCCCACCGCCACCAGCGCATATGTACCGATGGATGAGACTTCGAGAAACACGAACGCATTGAACGCATCGCCCGTAAACACCAGCCCGAGAAATCCTGCTAGGCACAGGAGATAGCCGGACTGGAACAGCGTGCGCTTCTCCGCCTTCACCTCCGACTCCAGCGCATGCCCGGAATAGAGCGCTCCCATCACGCCGATCGAGGCGACCAGCAACGCCATCGTCGCGCCCAGCGCATCAATGCGCAGCGCAATTCCCATGGGCGGCGCAAAGCCGCCGAGCGCATAGTCGATGACGCCCTCTCGCGCGACCTCACCAGCCACCGCAACCGCCATCCACAGCGCGAACGCCGCCGTCAGCACGGACACCATCCATGCCGTTCGGCCGCCGGGGCTCAGCGCCGCAGCGCACGCGCCGATCAACGGCCCCGCGATCACAAGTATCGGCGCCTGCGCCGTCAGGGCCGGCGGCGCAACATAGAGGGCTTCGAACAGGATCACGGACCCCGCCCCGCACCGGCAGCATCGACCCGCGCAACTGCCTCGATCTCGCCGGCCTCCACGGTGCCGTAAGCCTCGCGGATGCGCACCGCGATCGACAGCCCAACGGACAGCGTCGCAACGCCGACTACGATCGCGGTGAGGATCAGCACATGCGGCAGCGGGTTCGAATATACGACCCCTCCAACGCCGAACTGCTGCACATAGGCGGGATCGAGCTGCGCCGCGAGCGCGCGCGCCTCGGGGCTGTCTGCATAGATCCTGATCGCCGCCGTGCCGCCAGAGACCTTGCCCAGGCTGATGTAGAACAACGCCGTCGACGTCTGGAAAAGTGCGAGCCCGATCATCCGCTTGATCAGATTGCCCGTCGAGAACAGGACATACAGGCCGATCATCATCAGCACGACGGCGGCCAGGTAGTTGAAGTGCGTGACAGCGACGTTCATGTCGACGCCCCCGGCTCTTCCGCCGCACGACCCGCAAAACCGTAGAAGATCGTCACCATCGTCGCAGCCACGGTGAGCAGCACGCCAAGCTCGATGAAGAAGATGCCGAAATGCTGGCCCCAGTGATGCGCATGATCAGGGTCGCCCATCAGCCCCGGTGGGATCATCGCCTCAACGCTTGGCGGGAACAGATAGTCATAGTCGAGAAATCCGCCGCCATTGATCATGCAGACGACGCCCACGCCAGAATACAGGAGCACCCCCATCGTCGCGATGCTGCGCACAGCCCTGACAGGCAAGGCCGCAATCGTTCCGCGTAGCCCGAACACCAGTGCATGCAGGATCGGCGCAACCGCGAGGATCACCCCCGCCTGAAACCCACCCCCGGCGCCGAGATCGCCATGAAACTGCACATAGAACGCGAACAAAGCGATCAGCGGGATCAGCAGCTTGGCCGTCACGCGGAGCACGACATGATGGTCGCCCGTCGCCGCCGGAGCTGGCGGCAAGTTCGACCGCGGTCCGAACCCCAACATCAGCGCGACGCCGATGCCCGCTGCAAAGACAACAACCGTCTCGCCAAGCGTGTCGAAACCGCGATAGCTCGCGAGCACCGCGGTCACCACGTTCGGCACGCCAATTTCGTCAGGCGTCTGGATGAGATAGCGGCGCCCCACATGCGCATTGGTCGGCGAGGCAGGATCGCCAAACTCCGGCAGTCCCGTCACCGCATAGACAAGCAGACCGCCAACACCGAGCACCAGAACCGCCGGCACAATAGTCATCCGCCAGTTGTGACGAACAGGCCCCGCGCGCACCAGCAGGATCGCCCCGAGCAGCACCACAGTGGAAATGCCGGCCCCAACGACAGCCTCGGTGAAGGCGACGTCGGCTGCGTCCATCACGATGAGCCACACCGCGCTCGCCAGCGAATACACACCCATCAGCAGGATCGCCGCCAGCAGGCTGCGCGTGCGCGCAATGGCGAGGCCGATCGCGACCAGCATGAGCAGCAGCGCGATGTTCAGTCCGAAGTTCACCTGCAGCGCGATCTCACTCATGGCGCGGCGCTCTCGTCGTCGTCAGACGTTTCCCGACGCTGCGTGTCAGGTCTTGCCTCGCTGGCCGCTACGCCCTTCATGATCTGGAAGGCCCCGATGCGTGGCGTGTGCCCTGCGCTGAACGCCGCATTGGCAAGCGCGTTTGCGGCCGCCGGCGTCGTCAGCATCACGAACGCCCACACGAACCCCAGCTTCAGCGTTTCCAGCGTCAAGCCGGAGATCAGCGCCAGCCCAAGCAGCACCAGCGTCGCGCCGCCGGTGTCCGTCAGACTCGCGGCATGGATACGCGTGTAGACGTCAGGAAAGCGCAGCACGCCCACGCCGCCGAGCAGCGTCAGGAGCGCGCCGGCAACCACCAGCCCGCCGCCAACCACATGCAGCACGTCACCCATCCTTGGCCTCAGTGCCGAGCGGACGCGAAAGCGTCCGGTAACGAAAGAATTTCATCAATGCGATCGTCGTCACGAAGTTGATCAGCGCATAGACGATGGCAATGTCGAGAAATGCAGGTCGCCCCGACAGATAGCCGATCACGGCGATCAGCAGCACGATCTTCGTGCCGAACGAGTTGGCCGCCAGCATGCGATCATACTGTGATGGCCCGACGATCGCGCGCCAGATCATCATCGTCATGGCGACAACCAGCCCTGCAACACCGGCGGCCAGCAGCATGGGATCAGCCCTTCCGCTTTGCGCCGTCCGCCGCCCGGGCGGCGCGGCGGTCCATCTGGTCGAAGCTTGCAGGCGTCGCGTTCTCGCGCACGAGGGCGTGCACTTTCAGCGCGTCGCCATCGACGTCAACTGTGACGGTGCCTGGCGTCAGCGTGATCGAGTTGGCGAACAGCGCCTTGCCGAGCTCGGTGTGCGCCTTTGTCTTGATCGACACCATCGCAGGGTCGATTGCAGAGCGCGGCCCCACCACCCGCGCAATCACGGCGATGTTGGATTTCACGATCTGGCCAAGCAACCACGCCACATAGGGCAGGAGCAGCGGGAGGCGATGATAAGGCGATGCATCGCGCCCAATGACGCCGAGCCGCGCCGACAGCCACAGCGCAAGCAGAACCGCAACCACGGCCAGCACCAGGAAGTAGGGCGAGGTCAGTCCCGAAAGGGCAAACCAGAACGCGATGAGGGCGACCAGCAATCCCGGGAGGTAGGTCATCGATGCGGCCTCCTCTGCTGGGACGCGTGACCCGTTTGAACCAGTCCGACGGGAAATTCCAGCAAAACCGGCTATCTGCCGAACACCGCGCGGGGAACAACGTCCTCAAGCCCAAGCTCGGCAAGATCCGCGTCGATATCGTCTCTACCCGCCGCCGCCTCCGGCGAAAAGGCCGCGCTGAGCGACCAGTTCCAGTAGCGCAGCACGGTCTGCGCCTTGGCGACTGCTATCGTCTCGTAGGCCTCCGAGACGCGTGTGAAATCGGAACCGTCTTCATGGCGACGCAGCGCCGTCCACAGGGCACGCAGATATTGACGCTTGAGGCCCGTCGCCTTGCACAGCACGGCGAGGCCTTCGCCGCCTGGATCCTGACAGATGCGCTCGGCCGTCGACGCCTTGACGCCAGACAATGCCGCGATGTCCATCAGCGCCTCGGGCGTAATGCCGATTATCGCCGCAGCATCGATTGCAGACTCAAGACTGTCATGTGGAGAGCGGTCGATCGCTGTCCGGTCGCGCTGGCGGCGCTCGATCACCTGCAGCACCTTGCGCACGACGGGGTCAGGGTCTGTCGCAGAATAGCGAAAGATATCGCCGCACATGTCGATCAGCAGCGTGCGCTCGGCCGAGAAGCGCAGCAGGATATGCCGGCGCTCGACAGGACCCGACCACCAGAACATTGCAAGCGCATGCGCCGGGCGCACCTCCTCACGCTGAATCAGCAGCGGCGGCAACGCTGGCGCATCGCGCGAGGCGGCCACCATCAGCTCCACGGAGCGGTCAGACAGTCTCGACTGCGAATTCTCCAGAAGCGCCTTCATCGCGAGCGGATCGCCGCTCTCGGCGATCGCTGAGGCGACAGCCGGGCCGATCTCGCGCCGCTGCGCGACGTACACGCGGTGAGCCGATTGCCCATGCTCGACAATGTGACAGAGGTCGGCGTCGTCGAAGGCCTTGTTGTCCGCCAGCAGCAGCTGTGCGACATGCGGGACATCGAGCGCCAGAAATCTCAGCAACCGCTTGGGCGCCTGCGACATCTCCTGCAGCCGCCGCGCGCACAGCTCGCGCGCGGCCACATCTGACTCGACCAGAATTTCAAGCAGCAGGTCCCCCGCAATCGCGCGGTCCTGGATGTTGCCCCGTGACGACGGGAGAGCCACCACATCCATCAGCCTGCGCAGCAGCGAGCGGCGGGCGAAGCCGTCCGCCGCCGCGGGCGAAACGCCAGCTGACGCGCCGCCCGGCCTGCCAGGCGCCTCGGCGAGAGACGAACGATCGGACATGCGCCCTGCTTCCTCTAGGGCACAGAATGCATGAGCCGCGGTTAACGGATCATCAACCAGGGCCCGCGGGCCGGCGCCGCCGCGCCGACGGTCGAGAGATCAGGTGGCGTAGCCAGCCGCAGGCTTCTCGCCTGCGCTGCCAGGATGGACGAAGACCAGCGCAAGCGAAGCCGCAAGAAGCCCTGCAACCAGATAAAAGAGCGCCGACGCATCGGTCTCCACGGTCGTCACGGTCCCGCCCTCAGCAATCTGATCCACCGGCAGGGGCACCCCCAGCATCATGAGCTGACCGACCAGCGCGGCCAGCACGCCCAGCAGCAGGGTTGACAGGACAGCCCCCGCACGCCGCGTAACCGGCACGAGGATCAGGAGGGCAGCCAACGCGCCCAGAACGCCGAACGCAAATCGCCCGCTGGGCTCGAAATAGGCGATATCGGACGTGTCACGAAACACCTCGAACAGGTGGTTCCGAGCAGGCGGTTGCGGCGCCAGAAGCTCCGCCGCCATCCAGAACAGCATCACAACCAGAAAAAGGGCAATCACCCAGCTTCCGAGCGTCCGGGCTTCCCGCATGACCGCACTCCTTCACGCACCAACCGCGATCAGAATGGCCCAGATTGGCGGGGATTCCAAATGCCGGCTGCGCTAACAGAAAGGCGCCCCGGACGACCTACCGGAGCGCCCTCGTCAGATCGTCGAACCGGCATCAGGCCTTCGGCAGGTATTCCTGCAGCGACAGCTTGCCGTTCCTGTCAGTGTCGAGCCGCGTGAACGCCGCCTTGATCGCCTCTGGCGAGGCGGACTTCACGCCGGGAATCTCGATGCGGGGCAACTCGGGCAGATCAGACCCGTCCTGCGTGCCTATGCGTATCATCGGCGGCGCCACGATCCTCGCATACTCATCTTCGCTAAGCGACTTGTCGCTGTTGGCGTCGAGAATTTCGAACCCGCGCGTGTACATCGCAGTCTGGTTGGCGCGGTACTCGTCGAGACTGATCTTGCCGTCCTTGTCGAGGTCGATGACGGCAAACTCTTCCTTTCGGATGTCATCCACCGAGATTGTAATCGCCCTGTTGATCGACACCCCACTCCCGTCCGCTTCCCCGGCCTTCTCCTTGTTCATGTGACGGGTGATGAACTTGTATTCGTGCTTGTCGGCCGCAGCCTTCTCGCCGTCCCCGCCAAGTTCCTCAGGCAGGTAGAGCGCAAACGCGTCCTTCTTCATCACGCCCGGTTCGATCCTGATGTCCGCAGGCAGCTTGTCGCCTGAGCGCGTAATGCCGCGCGTCTCGATCACGACATTGTCCCTGGCGCTGTCCGATGGCTTCGGTCCTAGAAACTCGTCGACCGACAAGACGCCATCACCATTGACGTCCAGGCGCGTGAATTGGGCCTTGAAGTCCGGCGCTGCGGCGCTGGGCAACACAGCAAGAGCAGTCAGGCCGATGGCGAGCGCGCCGCCGGCGGCGACGCGGGGCGCATACCTGCGCACATTGGGGGGGAGTGTCATGACGAGGGTCCTTTTGTCTGCCTCTACGGGCGGCCGCTCGCGCGCGTCGAGATAGGTCTGCACCTGCTCGCGAACGACTTCGCTGGCAGTGGTGCCGTCCTCCCGGCAGGCGGTCAGGAACGCCTGCTTGGTCTCATGGGGGATCCGGACTTCCAGGGTTTCGGACTTCTTGACCCGCTGGGTCTTCTGGTCAGGCTTCCCGTCTCTGATCATGAATCTCATCCCTCAGCGCGTGCGGCCGTCCCTCACATGAGGACGATCCGCATCTCCAGCCCAGCGAATTGCCGTATGGGCGCCAGACAGATTCCGTCCGGCCATGGCAGGATCATGGCGCTTCCCTCCACAGGCTTCTCAAATTCCTGTCCGGACGCCAGCAAATCCGTGTCCGGACATGGCTTGCGGCTGAATTTTCAGCGAATACTGTCGCTCCCACCGGACCCAAGGAAGGCTCCCACCATGCGCATGGTCAATTACGCCGATCTCGAATCCCTCGTCGGAACCGAGGTGGGGGTCTCGCCCTGGCACCAGATCACCCAGAGCCAGATCAACAAGTTCGCCGAGGCTACAGGCGATCACCAGTGGATCCATGTCGATGTCGAGCGCGCCACCCGGGAGATGGGCGCCCCCATCGCCCACGGCTATCTGACGCTCTCCCTCCTCCCCATGCTGGCTGCCCAGATCATGCGGGTCGAGAACGTCACACGCGGCATCAATTTCGGATGCAACAAGGTGCGCTTCACCAACATGGTGCCCGTCGGCTCCCGGGTCCGCCTGCGCCAGAAATGCCTGGCGGTCGAGAGCCGCGCTGGCGGCAAGCAGGTCGCGATGGAATCCACCATCGAGATCGAGGGCAAGGACCGCCCCGCCTGCGTCGCCGAGTCCATCGGCATCATCTACGGCCAATAGCCCTGCCGGCGCTGCGGCGCCCTTAGCCGTCAAACTGACGCGCCATCAGGGAAAACCTGTGCACGGACCAGGCGTAAGGCCTTCCGCACACATGGTTTTCTGCGCGGCCGCTTGGGGCGAATCGCCGCTTCCCCCACAAAAGCGCACCCCAGACGGATTATATGTCGACGATGGCGCGCAAGACTTCCCCCAAGACTTCCCAGAGCACTGGCAGCAGAATCGGACGAACGACGGAGGGATCGGGTGGTCCTTCTGGCTCCGGACCGACCTCGCAGAGACCGCCCCGCGCCCGCCGGGACACGCAGGCGGTCATCGAGCAGCTCGGCCGCGCCCGCATCGATCCCTACGCCTGGCTCAAGGACGACAATTGGCGGGAGGTCATGCGCGACACGTCCCGTCTGCGCGCCGACATCCGCACACATCTCGAAGCCGAGAATGCCTACACGAACACCGCCCTGGAAGCACCGACGACGGCATTGCAGGACGAACTGTTCGAAGAGATGCGCGCCCGCATCAAGGAGAATGACAGCTCAGTCCCCGCCGTCGACGGCGCCTGGGCGTACTATCGCCGCTTCCGCGAAGGCGGGGAGTACCCGGTCTTCGCACGTCGCCCCACCGATCTTGCCTTCGCCGGCAATACGGACGCCGAACAACTGCTGATAGACGGCGACGCCCTCGCCAAAGGCTGCGACTACTTCGATATCCGCAAGGTCTCGCACTCGCCGGATCACCGCCTGATCGCCTTCGCCGTCGACGACAAGGGCTCGGAGTTCTACACGCTTCACATCCGCGACTGCCTCACCGGCGCCGAGGTAGACACGATCCGCGACACCTATGGTGACTTCGTCTGGGGCGAGGATTCGAAATCGGTCTTCTGGGTCGCGCGCGACGAGAATGTCCGCCCCGTCGCCGTCTTCTGCCGCCGCATCGAGAGCAGCGCCGACGAACTCGTCTACCGCGAGCAGGACCCCGGCTTCTTCGTCGGCCTACAGAAGAGCGAGTCCCGCCGCTTCATCTTCGTCGTCGCCAACGACCACACGACGACCGAGTGGCGATACATGCGCACCGGCAGCGACAGCCATGCACTGACACTGATCGCCGAACGCGAACCCGGCGTCGACTACTCCGTCGTCGACTTCGACAACCGCTTCTGGATCCGGACCAACCGCAACGGCGCCGTCGATTTCGCTCTGGTGTCTGCACCGCACGACCAGCCCGAGGAAGAGAACTGGCGCATAGAGATTCCGCACCGCCCTGGTATCCTGCTGCTCGATCTCGAGCCCTTCGCCGATTTCATCACGCGCATGGAGCGCGAGAACGGCCTGCCGCGCATCATCGTGCGCGAGCGCGCCACCGGCGCCGAACACGCGATCGACTTCGCCGAGGCGGCCTATTCCCTCGGCATGTCCAGCGGCTATCAGTGGGACTCGCCCTGGCTGCGCTTCGAATACTCCTCCCCCAGCACCCCGGCGCAGGTCTTCGACTACGATATGCGCTCGCGCCAGCGCATCCTCCGCAAGACGCAGGTCGTGCCCTCAGGCCACAACCCCGACGACTACGTCGTCGACCGCATCGACGCGCCCGCAGACGACGGCGCGCTTGTGCCCGTCACGCTGCTTCGCCACCGCACGACCCCGCTTGATGGCACGGCCCCCGTGCTGCTCTACGGCTACGGCTCCTACGGCATCACCCTGCCCGCCGACTTCCGCACCGGGCGCCTGAGCCTTGTCGATCGCGGCTTCATCTACGCCACCGCCGACGTGCGCGGTTCGATGGCGAAAGGCTACCAGTGGTATCTCGATGGCAAGCTGGAGAAGAAGGCCAACACCTTCACCGACTTCGTCGCCGCGGGCCGCCACCTCGTCAGCCTCGGCTACACCTCGCGCGGCCGTATCGTCGCGATGGGCGGCTCGGCGGGCGGGCTGCTCATGGGCGTCGCCGTCAATCTCGACCCGACCCTGTTCGGCGGCATCATCGCCGCCGTGCCCTTCGTCGATGTGCTCAACACCATGTCGGACGAGACCCTGCCGCTCACCCCGCCCGAATGGCCCGAATGGGGCAACCCCCTGATCGACGCCGATGCCTACGACCGGATCGAAGCCTACTCGCCCTACGATCAGGTCTCCGCGCGCGCTTATCCGCCCATGCTGATAACCGGCGGACTGACTGACCCGCGCGTCACGTATTGGGAACCCGCCAAATGGGCCGCCGCCCTGCGCCACGAAGCGCCAGATGGCGGCCCCTACTTCCTCAAGATCAACATGGACGCTGGCCATGGTGGGGTGTCGGGCCGCTTCGCCAGCCTCAAGGAAACTGCGCTGGAATTCGCGTTCGCCCTCGCCTGCGTCGGTCGCGCGACCTTGCCGGGCTGGCGAGGCCGCCCGGTCGCCTGACGCTCCTGGACTTCCCGCACTTGCCCTGCCGCCCCACTCTGGGTAGGTCAGTTCGAGTTGGGGATGTAACGCGTCATGGATCTACCGAACGAGCCGACTGCGAGCGTGAACGCGAAACGCGCTTCGCGCGCCAAGCCACGCGTCGACAAGGAAGCGCGAAGAGCGGAATACCTCCGCGCCGCGGCGCACGCCTTCCTCACTCGCGGCGCATCCGCATCGATGCAGGATGTCGCTGACGCGGCTGGCGCCCCCAAGCCCGTCTTCTATCGCATCTTCCCCTCGCGCGCCGAGCTGATCGAAACACTGTTCGCGCACGTCCACAGTACAATCGTGAAGACACAACAGGGCAAGTGGGACGGCCATGGCTGGGCCCTGCGTGTCGTCTATCTCGAAGCGAAGAAGGACCGGGAAATCTTCCTCGTCGTGCTCAAGACATTCGGCGGCGATCCGGCGCTCGCGCCCTTGCGCGAAAAGCTGCTCGACCTCGTCTACAGACAAGCCGCCAAATTCTTCGCACCCGCTGATGGCGCGCCGCCCGGCCAGCCCGACCGGACGGCCCGCGCGTCCCGCACCATGACCGGCCTGATGTTCGACACGCTGGTCGCGTGGCTCGAAGACAATGACGGACTGACGGACGAGAAGCGTTTCGTCTGGTGGGGCCGCATCGTACGCGAATGGCACCTCGCCACCCGCGAAGCTTACGACCTCGACGCTGCCGAACGACGCGCGGACGGATCTGTCTAGTGCGCGTCCCCAGCGCATCTGAACCCGACATGCATGAGTGAGGTGTCGGGCGTCGCGTGCGAACGCGCCGTCGCCCGAAAGCCCTCGCACACGCCCTCGCTGCAGAGGAACGATCCACCGCGCTGGACACGCTCGTTCACCGTGCGCGCGCCTCCGGGTGCGGCCGGATACGAAAGATACGCCGATGAGGTCCATTCCCAGACATTGCCCGCCATGTCGGTAAGGCCCGACGGCGCTTCGCCGAACGCGCCAACAGGCGAGGTCCCAAGATACCCGTCATCGCCCGTGTCCATGATCGGAAAGACGCCCTGCCATGCATTCAGCCTGAATTTCGCGTCGAACGAGGCAGGGGTCCCGGACCTGAAAACCGTCCCATCCGGCGTTTGGCCCAGCTGGGCGGCGCGCTCCCACTCGAACTCCGTCGGCAGCCGCGCCCCATGCAATGCGCAATAGGCGGTTGCATCGTTCCACGACACCTGGGTCACCGGATGATCCGCCTCTGCAGCATCCTTGTCGGGCCCACGCGGATGTTTCCACGTCGCGCCTTCCACCATCAGCCAGGCGCCATCGCCCTTGCTGAGTACGCCGGCGCCGCCGAACTTTTCAGCCTCGGTCACATAGCCTGTCTTTTCGACGAATGCCGCGAACTGGGCCACCGTCACGGGCGAGCGGTCCATCCGGAAAGTGGCGATGTCTAGCGTGAACGCAGGCCGCTCATTGCGCGGCGCGCTGTCATCGCCGATCTGCACACGTGCACCGGGTATCTCCACCATCACCGCATCGCGTGTCAGGGATGGCGGCGAACAGGCGGCGAGCACAGATGCGACCAGCAGGACCGATGCCGTCCCGCTCCTTGAAGCCAGGAAGGACGAAGACGCCAGCCTGCCAGTCATATCGGCAACTCGAAAGGCGTGCCGCAAACATTGTAGTTCGTGAACGGCCGCGACGGCCATGCCGGGTCCTTCAGGTCCTTCGCCCAAAGGTCGAACGCGTCGTTCAACTCCTTCAGCTTCGCCGGTTCGCTGGCCGCAAGGTTGGTGGTCTCGTTGAGATCGTCCTTCAGGTTGAACAGATAGGTGAACTTGCCATCGAGGCTCTTCCAAAGCTTCCAGTCGCCCTTGCGGATCGAGGCGTGAGGCGTCCGGCGCCAGGCCAGCTGGTCATGCGGTATCCCGCTTGCCTGCCCACGGAGGAACGGCACGAGATCGACGCCGTCGAACACGCGATCGGTTGGCAGCTTGCCGCCCGCCGCCGTCAGCGACGTCGTGAACACGTCCATCGTGGAGACGATCTCGCGATAGACCTTGCCTGCCTCCAGCCGGTCAGGCCATTTCACCATGAACGGAACGCGTGTCCCGCCCTCATAGTGGCTCAGCTTGCCGCCGCGCAGCGGCTGGCAATCGCAGATGCCTTGCACATAGGCCGCGCATCCATTGTCCGACATGAAATACACGATGGTGTTCCCGCTTTCGCCTGATGCCTCCACTGCATCCAGAATGGCGCCCACCTGATCGTCCAGCGCGGAGATCATCGAGGCATAGACCCGCATGCCCTCGTCCTTGATATGCAGGAAGCGGTCATAATACTTCTTCGTCGTCTGCAGCGGCGTGTGCGGCGCGGTGAAGGCCGTGTAGAGGAAATAGGGCGTGTCGCTCGCTGCATTGCGCGTCACGAACTCCACGGCGCGCTCGCCAAGGTATTCGGTAAGATAGCGGTCTTCGTTCTCGATCACCTTCCGCGTCGGACCTTCAAAGATCCTGTTGTGCGCTGTCCGCAAAGGCGTTGGGCGCGAATCCGTACCCTCGAGCTCCGCGAAGATTTCGTCTGGCGCATCGGGGTTCATGTAGGACGTCGCCCCCGTCAGCAGTCCAACGAATTCATCGTACCCGCGGTTGGTCGGATAGAAATCGTCGTTCGACCCCAGATGCCACTTGCCCACCAGCCCGGTCTGATAGCCAAGATCATTGAGCGCCTTGGCCAACGTGATCTCGCCTGTGGGCAGGCCGAGATTCTGCTCGACATCGCGGGCAGGCGGCCCGTTGTTGAACTCGAACCCGAACCGGTCAGGATGCCGGCCCGTGTTCACGCCCGCGCGCGAGGGCGAACACACCGGCGCCGCAGAATACCCGTCCGTGAAGATTACCCCAGACTTGGCAATGCGGTCGATATTCGGCGTCAGGATCCGCTTGCCGCCGTAGGAGGAAATGTCGGCATAGCCAAGATCGTCCGCAATGATGACGACGATGTTGGGCTGCTCCGCTTCCGGGGGCCGTTCCGTCGGCGCTGCGCAGGCGGTTGCGAACGCTGCGACAACCGCCGCCAGTGACAATACAGACCGCATGTCCGTCTCTCCCCGGATGCGCAACGGCCGAATTTCGCGGCGCGTCGTCAATTATCGCGATACGTGGTAGCAACACTATTGTCGTTCACTCTGCGGTCAAGCAAAGGCTGCCAGCTTGAGGCATCCGAGGGGACACCACATGAAACATGGCCTATCGCTCGCGCTTGCAGCCTCGCTTGCCCTTCTTGCCGCATGCTCCGCAGCGGCGCAGCCCGACGGGCGCGTCGCCGCGCGCGCTGCGACGGACGACGTGAAAATCCAGCACGATGGCCGCGAGCGTCGCTATCTCATCAGCGATTTTTCCGGCGGCAAGCCCGCGCCGGTAGTGTTCGTGCTCCACGGCGGCGGCGGGCATCCCGAGAATGCACAGAGTATGTCGCAGTTCGACGTGATCGCCGCCCGGGAAAAGTTCATCGTCGTCTATCCGGGTGGAACCGGCGGCATGCCCGGGGGACGCCTGCTAACGTGGAACGCTGGCCATTGCTGCGCCTACGCCCTTGACAACAAGGTCGATGATGTCGGGTTCATCCGCACCATCATGGACGAGCTGGTCGCCTCAGGCCGCGCCGACCCGAAACGCATCTACGTCACCGGCATGTCCAACGGTGCGATGATGAGCCATGTGCTCGCCCGCGAACTGTCAGGCCGCATCGCCGCCATCGGACCCATCGTCGGGGCCACGTTCGGAGACGAACCGGCGCCGAAGGGGCCGGTGGCTGCGGTCATCTTCGTCGGTCAGGACGACCAGACGGTTCCCGCCTCGGGCGGCCCTCTGGGCGGGGCAACCAAGCGCGGCGGGCGCTCGGCCGAAGACCGCAACGTCGCCCCCGACATCGACCAGGCATCCTACTGGGCGAAAACCAACGGATGCGCACGCCCGGTCGAATCACGCGATGCAAAGGGCAAGGCAGTGGAACTCCGCTGGGAGAAATGCACCTCCGGCAGGCCTGTTCATTTTTACAGGGTTGCAAACAACGGGCATGCCTGGCCCGGCGGCAAGGCTGGCCGCGCCGAAGCCGACCAGCCGACCCCGGATGTCGACGCCAGCGAGATGATGTGGCGGTTTTTCACCGCCAACCCGAAACCCTGATACCCTCCGCCGCGCTCAAAGATGAACAGCCCCGCGGCCACCTTTCCGCCACAGGGCTGGTTTTGGAATTCAGGCCTCGCGGGGCTGGGCCGGGATTCCGTCACGAACCGCAGGTGCGGGGTTTTCTCTTACCGCGCGGCAGGCTAGGCAGGCTCTGGCCAGGGCCGGTAGGGGCGTCTGGCCGTCAGGTCGCCCCGCGACGTTCCGAGTGCAGTGTTCCGGTTGTTCAGGAGTAGACGGCTTTCATGACGTTCAAGGTCCGCCTGCTGCTTGGAGCCGCAGCTCCGCTCGTTTTCACACTTCCCGCCGCCGCCCAGGTGACGATCTCGACCGCCACAACCACGCCGGTCCAGACCGCAACCGCTAGCAGTGGCGCCCCCTCCGACATAACCATCAGTTCGCCATCGGGAAGCATCACGCCCGCCGCGGCCAACACGACCGCGGTGACGGTCAACAGCAGCAACGACATCATCAACAACGGCGCAATCACGTTCAACAACCTGAACGACACCATCGGCGTACGCCTGCTCCCCGGCCTTACCGGCAGCTATGGCGGCAGTGGCGCGATCAACCTGATCGAGGATTACACGCGCGTCGACACCGCCGCGGACACCGATACCGAACTTGACGGCCCGCTTGCCCAGGGAACCAACCGCTACGGCATTCTTCTCGATCCGGGTGGGACGTTCACCGGCGACATCCGCATCGATGCGACCAACAATGTCACAACACCAGTCGGCGGCTCGATCAACGTCGAAGGCAACAACTCCGCCGGCGTCTCGCTCCAGTCGAACCTTGCTGGAAGTTATATTCAGAACGGCGTCGTTTCCGTTACCGGCACGAACACGATCGGCGTCGACATCCGCGGCGACGTGACCGGCAACATCCAGATCGGCAGCGAACCTGTTACCACAGGCACGGCTGGCGTGGCCGGCGCCACGATCGCCGGCGGCGTCTCCGTCCGCGGCGAAAGCGCGGTCGGCGTGCGGGTTCTGGGCGATGTGGCAGGCGAGTTCATGATCGACGGCTCGATCTCATCAACCGGATTCGCACAGGGCGAGACCAACAACTACGAAGACCCCGATGACGCCGATACCAACAATGAAGGTCCCGATGAGCCTGTAGCGCTTGACCCCGATGACCTGCTCGTCGGCGGGTCAGCCGTCGAGATCCGTGGCGACCTGGCTCGCGGTTTCCTGAACAATGGCGCGGCGATCGGCGTTCCCGACACCACCCCTGACACCAAGGACGCGATCCAGAACTTTGACGAGAACCGCGCGCGCGGCGTGATCAGCACCCTTGGCTCGGCGCCAGCGGTCACCATTCGCTCACTCGACGGCGCCGCGGGCGACGCCATCCTGCTCGGGCGTGTCCGGGAAACGATCATCGACAACCTCGACGACGACAATGACGACAATCTCACCGAGGTCATCGCGACGTTCAACTACGACTACGGATTCATCAATCGCGGCGCGATCGAATCAAGCGGCGTGAACGTCGGCTTCAACGCGACCGGCCTTCTGATCGCCGGGTCGGCAGACGGCCTGCACTCGACGACAGTCGCGGGCGGGATCTTCAATGGAGGCGGTATTGCAGCCACGTCCTTCGAGGCGAACGCCAATGCCGTCGTGATCGGCGCGGGCGCCACGACGCCGCAATTCGTCAACAATGGCTCGATCACCGCCACAGCCAACACCCAGACAACGCACGACTCCTATGGCGTGCGGATCGAGGCCGGCGCGGATATCAGCGCCGTGACCAACAATGGCCTGATACTGGCCAGCGTCGACAGTTTCTCGGGCGACGCCATCGCCTTCCAGGACCTCTCCGGCTCGGTCGACACCTTCGTCAACAACTCCCGCCTTACCGCCGGCTTCTTCGACGACAACCTCACCGATAACATCACTGACGGTACGGGGCGCACGATCGCGCTCGACCTGTCACACAGCGCCGGCAACGTGCTGATCACCCAGACCGATGCAATCGACAATGCGCGGATCATTGGCGATGTGCTGACCGGCGTCGGCTCGGACCGCTTCGATCTGCTGTCAGGCCAGGTAATCGGCGACGTCAATCTCGGCGCCGGTGCGGGCTCTGACACACTCAACGTCTCAAGCGCCTCGCTGAGCGGCAACGCGATCTTCGGCGGCGCTGGCGCAAGCGTCTTGTTCAACGGCGGCCTGATGGCCGGCGACATCACGCTCGGCAGTACATCCGGCGCGCTGTCGTTCACCAACAACTCGAACTTCCTCGGCGACATCACCCGCACAGGCGGCGGCGCGATGTCGCTCACAGTCGACAACTCGACCGTAAACAACCTCGCCACGGGCACACTGAACCTCTCGTCGATGTCGCTGGCAAACAATGCCCGCATCGGCATTGCGATCAATAACGCCCGCATTGCCGGCAACATCCCCAACTTCAACATCTCCGGAACGGCCAACATCGGGGCTAACACCCGGTTCAATCCGGTCTTCGATCAATTCACGAACCAGACCTTCACCCTGCGCATAGTCAACGCAGGCACGATCAATCTCGGCGGCCCGCTTTCGGGCATGATCAATGCCACGGGGCCTTTCCTCTACAACGCCCAACTGGTTCAGCCGAACCCGAATGCGATCGATCTTGTACTCGAAGTGAAGGATGCTGCCGAGCTCGGCCTCAACAACCGGCAATCTGGGGCTTATGGCGCGGTGCTCGGCCTCATGGAGGAGTCAGACACGGTCGCCTCGGCCCTGACGACGCCCACCACAGCTGCCGAATTCCAGCGCGGCTTCTCCGACATGCTGCCCGCCAACGATGCATCGGTTCTCCGAGTCCTCGCCACCAACGCATCTGCCGCGTTCGGCGCCACCGCCAACCGCCTCGATATGATCTCGAGCAAGCCGGATGCTCCTGGCGGAGCATGGACAGAAGAGTTCGGTGTCTACCATACAGCCGACGCAAGCGCCGACTCCGTCGAACTGTCCGGCGGCGGCTTCGGTGTTGCGGCGGGCCTGGACCTGATCTCCACCGGCAACGCGCTCATCGGCACATTCCTCTCGCTCGAGTCCATCGAGATGGAAGAGGAAGGCCGCAGCTCGGCCCCGCTCAACGTCTCGCAGACATCGATCGGCGCCTATGCCGGATGGGTCAACGGCAACCTCGCGGTCAACGGCGCGGCCTCCTACGGCTTCATCGATTTCTCGTCCGACCGTGAAGTCGCGGTTGGCACACTGGCTGAACGGCTGCGCGGCCAATGGACAGGGTCGAGCTATTCCGCCTCAGGCCGGGCCACCTACACGGTTCCGCTCGGCTGGCTCGATGTGAAACCCTTCATCGGCGCGGATTACACTGGCTTCCAGCAGGACGGCTATCGGGAGGCAGCATCCTCGCTCGATGACCTCGAAATCATTGCCGGCGACAGCGACGCCTCGCTCGCCACGGCCTCCTACGGCCTCCAGCTCATCGGCAATCTCGGCGGCGACGATGCATACACGTTCCGCCCGGAGATCTCCGCCGGCTACCGCAGCATCCTCAACTGGGACGCAACGCCTGCGACGCTCGCCTTCGCGGGCGGACCCACGGGCTCCACCTTCACGCTCAATCCCGGCGTCGAACCGGAAGATGCGATCGTCGCCGGTCTTGGGATCAACATCGATAGCCAGTTCCTGAACGTCAAAGTGGGCTACGATACCGAGATCTCCGACACAGCGACGACGCACTATGGTTCAGTGACGCTGCGCCTCGCATTCTGGTAGAACGCGAGGCACGGGCAGGAAAGGTTCGCGAGATGACCAAACTCACGCGCCGCCCTCCACATGCCCATCTGGTCACAGGCGCGATGGCCTGCCTGCTCGCATCTGCTTGCGCAGGCGGCCCGCCGCCGGATCTCGGTCCGGTGGCGCCGCGCGGCGCAACGCCTGTCGGTTTTTCCAGCGGCATCCGCACCGAGACGCGCGACTTCGACTTCAACAAGGAGGGCGCGCCCCGTGCCGTTCGCGCCATTGCTGATCGCACGATCGACATGCTGGCACTGTCCGGCGGTGGCGCTGGCGGCGCTTATGGCGCCGGCGTTCTCGTGGGGCTGACCAATGCCGGCACACGCCCGCGCTTTGAGATCGTCACCGGCGTCTCCACCGGCGCACTGATCGCCCCGTTCGCCTTTCTTGGCTCCGATTGGGACGGCAAGCTGACGCAAGCCTATGGCGGCGAGGCCACCGACAAGCTGATGCAGGCGCGTGGCCTCGGCGTGCTGTTCGATGTCGGCGTGTTCGACGGCAAGCCGCTTCGCGACCTCGTGGAGCGTTTCGTCACCGAGGAACTCGTCTTCGCCGTCGCGCGCGAAGCCGCCAATGGCCGCATGCTGCTCGTCGCGACCACAAACCTCGATCGCGAAGAAACCGTGCTCTGGGACATGGGCGCCATCGCCCAGCGCGGCGGCCCGCAGGCGCGCGACCTTTTCCGCCAGGTGCTCGTCGCCTCCGCCAGCGTGCCCGGCGTCTTCCCGCCCGTGATGATCAAGGTCGAAAAGGACGGCCAGCAGTTCGAGGAGATGCACGTCGACGGCGGCGCCTCGACACCCTTCTTCATCGCGCCGGAATCCCTGATGCACCTCGACGAGGCCTCCGCCAGCCTGCGCGGCGCCAATGTCTATGTGATTATCAACGGACAGGTGGCGTCCGCACCACGCTCCACATCGAACAACACGCTGGACATCGCCGCACGCAGCTTCACTTCCGTCCTCAACCAGATGACGCGCACCGCCATCCTGCAGACCGACGACTTCGCCAGGCGAAACAACCTCGGATACCGCTTCAGCGGCATCCCCTCCGATGTCGAGTTCGGCGGCTCGCTCGCATTCGACAAGGTGAACATGAGCGCCACCTTCGACTACGGCATGCGCTGCGCAACACGCGGCCAGGTCTGGCTAACCGAGGAACTCGCCGCCGCCCGCATCCGCGAAGACGCCGACCTGAAGCCCTTCGCCGAAGCAGACTGCCCGCTTATTCCACGCAGGTACGGCTAGCGCTGGCAAGCCCGCGCCCTTGCCCTTCACAGCACACCGTCCGATATCTCCCGCAACAGCGGAGAAATCATCATGGCCGACCCCACCGAACTTGGCCGCATCGCGCTGAAGCGGCCTGACCTCTTCCGCCAGCAGTGCTACATCAACGGCAAATGGGTCGGCGAGCCGACGCATGACGTTCGCAATCCCGCAACGCGCGGCCTGATCGGTCGGATCCCCAATCTCGGCACATCGGACACCGAAGCCGCCGTTGCGGCAGCCGCAGCCGCCCTGCCAAAATGGAAAGCCGAAACCGCCGCCGCCCGCGCCAGGATCATGCGCAAATGGAACGACCTGATGCTCGCGCACCAGGAGGATCTCGCGCGCCTGATGACGGCCGAGCAGGGCAAGCCGCTCACCGAGGCTCGCGGCGAGATCGCCTACGCCGGGGCCTTCCTCGAATGGTATGGCGAGGAAGCCAAGCGCGTGTATGGCGACCTCATCCCCGCGCCATCCGTCGACCGCCGCATCATGGTGATGAAGCAGCCCGTCGGCGTCGTCGGCGCGATCACGCCGTGGAACTTCCCCGCCGCGATGATCACCCGCAAGGTCGCGCCCGGCATCGCAGCCGGATGCACCGTCGTGCTGAAGCCCTCGGAGCTTACACCTTACTCCGCTCTCGCACTTGCCGTGCTGGCCGAGGAAGCAGGCCTGCCGCCAGGCGTGCTCAACATCGTCACTGGCGACGCCGAACCCATCGGCCGCGTCCTCACCGAAGACCCTCGCATCGCGAAGTTCACCTTTACCGGCTCCACGCCCATCGGCAAGAAACTCGCCGCCCAGTGCGCTGGAACGGTGAAGCGCGTGTCGCTCGAACTCGGTGGTAACGCGCCCTTCCTCGTCTTCGATGATGCCGATCTCGAAGCTGCCGCCAGCGGCGCAATCATCTCGAAATTCCGCAACACCGGCCAGACATGTGTCTGCGCCAACCGCATCTATGTGCAGGATGGCGTCTACGACGCCTTCGCCAAACTCCTCGCCGAGAAGGCCAGCAACCTCGTTGTCGGTGACGGCCTCACCGGCGTCACAACCCAGGGCCCGCTGATCAACGAGAAAGCCCTGCAGAAGGTCGAGGCCCATGTCGCCGACGCACTGGGCAACGGCGCAAAAATCCTCACCGGTGCGGCGCGCGACAGGCATGGCGGCACATTCTACCAGCCCACCGTCCTGCGCGACGTCGCCCCCGACGCGCTCCTCACCCGCGAAGAAACCTTCGGCCCCGTCGCGGGCCTCGTCCGCTTCAAGGCGGAAGCGGACGTCCTGCGCCTCGCCAACGACAGCCGCGCGGGCCTCGCCGCCTACGCCTTCACACGAGACCTCGCCCGCTCCTGGCGCGTCAGCGAAGGCCTCGAGTACGGGATGGTCGGCATGAACACCGGCCTGATCTCAACCGAAGTCTCACCCTTCGGCGGCGTGAAGGAGAGCGGCATCGGGAGAGAGGGCTCGAAATACGGCATCGACGAGTATCTCGACCTGAAAGCCGTCTTCGTTCAGCTCTAGCAGGCGTCCGTAGGCCCGGCCTCGTCCTTCGCGGCCCCTCAGGACGGGGGCGAGGCTCACCAACCTTGCAACATGAACTCCGCCACCGCCGCCCCGCGGCAGGGATCACGTCCAAGCGTCAGAAATCCTGACGTAACCCGATCGTCCCGAACAGGCCGCGCTCCTGCGTCATCACAAGCGGATTGCTGCTGTCCGTGAATTGCCCGCCCAGTTCGACATCGAAGAAGGTCGACCGGTTGAGATTGTACGACAGCGCAACCGAGCCCCGCGCCGAGGTCTCCTCGGACGATGAGTCCTTCCGGTTGCGCTGGTCCACCCGCAGCTTGGTATTCAGCCGCAGATCGCGCAGGATCGGATAGCGCATGTTGACCTGCAGCGTCTGCTGTTCCAGCGTCATGGTGTCCGCATACCTTACGCCGGCAATGAGGATTGCGCCCTCGGTGAAGACATCCGACGCCACCAGCTGCCCCGAATAGTAGTATTCCGTCCCCGTGCTCGGAAACGCTTCGACCCCGGCCGAAGCCTTGGTACCGGAGACGTTGGTCGCGATAACGTCGACATTGATCTGCAGGCTCTCCGTGATCGGCCGCGAAACGCTTATCGACGCCGAGCGCGAATACGCCGTCCGGTCCTGAGCGAACTGGTAGATGTCTTCCGGCTGATAAGTCGTCAGCAGGTCATTAGGGTTCTCCACGCCCTGTCCAATGATTGCATTCAGTGTCGTCAGCAACGGTGAGCGGCGATAGTCCACGGCAACCGAGATACTCGACTCATCCTCGAACCGCAGAGCGCCATTCAGAAGCGCCAGGTTGGTCTGCCCGAAATGCAGGTCGTAGTCGTAAACTCCGTAAGCCGTGAACAGCGAGTTGAAATACCTGAACTCCCCACCCACCGCCTTCCGGTCGACCAGGTCGCCATAGGTCTGATGAACATAATAGACCGTCGTGTCCAGTGCATCCTCGATCATCGCGAAGTCGACGCTTCCGCCAAACAACAATCGGTCCGTGTTCACCTCGAGATCGCGCGAGGATTGAACCGGGTAACCGCCCACCACGTTGAGCTTGAGATTCTCCGTCGCCTGGAAACTCAGCAGGCCGCCATCGAAGCGACCGAAGATCCCGCCCGTGTTCCGCGTCTGCCGCCCGAGGCGAACAGCCGTGTTCAACTCGCGGTCCGACACATCAAGATAGAGCGTGCTCACCCCTCCTTCATCGCGCTGGATGCCCGCGCGGAAATCGTCCCGGAACACCCCGGAGAACCGCAAAAGCCCTTCAGTGCGATCATTGCCAACCGTCAGGTTGATGTCGGCGCCATACAGTATCTCGTTGAGGTTGGTCCGGTTCTCCTCGATCGGATCCGGATTGACCTCCGGCCCGCCGACCACCGGCACATCCTCGAACAGGAAGCCACTCTCGTCGCGCTGGTACAGCATCGACAGCGAGCCTGAGAGCTCAGCCTTCACGCTCGAACTCGTCACTGTCTGCGGTCGGCCTTGTTCATCCAGCTGGCCCGGCCTGACGGTCTCCGGCTCCTCGCCGAGCAAGGCCGCCAACCGCTGCCGCACACGCGCAGCATTCGGATGGTCCGGATAGCGCGCGATGAACGTCTCGTATTCAGCCTTCGCGTGAGCCAGCTGCTTGTTCCGCTCGCGCGCAAGCCCAAGTATCTCCTGCGCCTCCGGCGTCGCCGAACTCTCGGGCTGGCCCAGCAGACGTTCGGCAAGCCTGATCGCCGCCGCATTGTCGCCAGTCGCCAGCACGTCACGCAGTTCCTGCAGCAGCCCATCGGACACCGGATCAACGGGAAGCGCCGAAGGCTGTGAACTCGTCCCCGATCGCGCAGCCAGCCACGCCTGATAGACCCGCTCGCGCTCCGACCGGTCAATCCGTGCAATCCACGCTTCGGGATAGGCCGTCGCGACCTGTGGCAGGATCTGTTCCGCCTCCATCCGCGTCGCGAAAGTCCCCAGCCGCAGCCTCGTCCACTCTACTCCGTTTTCCTCTGCCGTGTACTGGTATCCCGCAAACTGCCCGAAGGCGTCGATCTGCTTGACCTCCTCAGCCGGCAACACCTTGCCGCGCTCGGACAGAAGGTTGATCGCGTAGTTGCCGTTGGGCTCCAGTGTTTCAGGCAGGGACTGCGTCACGGACTGGATGATGTTCGAACCTGACGACGCACTTGCTTGTCCGCCTGCTTCTGGAACGCATCCATCGCGCCCCGAAACGGTGATTACGAGGCGCGTCGCCGTCCTGTCCGGCTTCACATCCCAGTTGGCGTCATGGTCGAACTGCAGAACCAGCGTCGGCCCGGCCGGATCCGACACGTCATAGGTGATACGCTGGATGCCAGCCACCTTGCTCGATGGCGGCCGCAGGCTTTCCGTCGCCAGTGCGGTCGACAGCGAACCACGGCTGAAGTTCAGCGGCTGCACCCCGATGCGCAGCTCGCGCCCGCCACGATCCGGAAAGTGCGACACGTAGCGGACCGGCACGTTGAAATCGATGTTCACCGTCGCACACGCGCCATTCTCCTGCGCGGTCACACGCGAGAGAAACCGGTCCGAGATCGTCTGCGCATAGCTCGACGGAGCGAGCTGGCTCGCCATCGCGACGAACACGCTGCCCGCCAGCATTGTCCGTACCCGCAGTGCCCGAACGCGCGCGCACACCCCGTCGATCTGCTCGGGCCTCGCACGCTTCTGGTCCTTCACCGTCATAACTATACTCCGTCCCCCGCGCCTCCCGGCGCAGCGTCAGTCCCTGTGTCTCCCCAGCTATGAAAGTTCCCGGCCGCAAGCGGCCCCCCATCAGTCGAACGAGTTGTCAGAAACCCGGTGGTTCGAGTTCCGCCGTTGGGCAATCGTCGTCATCGTGCTGTCCGTATAGGTGTGGCAGGCCCCCTCGCAGTCGCGCAGCTCGGCGACCGTATAGCGTGTCGAAGGCGTTCGCGTTTTCTGGTGCGCGTCGGACTCGTAGTCGTTCGCGTGACAAGCCGCACAATCTGGCTGGTAGGCCGGGCTGGGCCAGGCGACCTGCTGGGCGTTGTTGCGATGGCAGTCTGTGCAATCCAGCGCCGCACGGTGCTGGCCCGGGTATCCGGCGCTGTTGTGGGTGTAGCGCACGGTCGTCCAGCCGGTGGTGCTGTGGCACTCTTCGCAGGGCAGCGTGGTCACGAAGTGGTTCGCCGGCTTGCCTGTCGCGCTCGTTCCATTGTGACAGCTCGCGCACGATCCGGTCACAGCCGAATGGTCGAACGTCGCCGGTACCCAGGCCAGAGTCGAATGGCAGTCGCCGCACTGGGCGTTCGTCGCAATGTGCGCAGAGGGCTTTCCGGTAGCCACGGTCCCGTTGTGACAGGACGTGCAGGTTCCGCTCACTGCGTTGTGGTCCACCCGCACATTCGTCCACGCCGTGCTGACATGGCAGTCGTCGCATGTGTTGGTCGAGGCAATGTGGCTTGGGGGCTTGCCTGTCGCCTGTGTGCCATTGTGGCAGGTCGAGCACGACCCCGTCACAGCCGAATGGTCGAACTGCACGTTCGTCCATGTCGTCGTGTTGTGACAGGTGTCGCAACCGGCCGTCGTCACGATGTGATTGGCTGGCTTGCCCGTCGCCTGAGTCCCGTTGTGACAGGTCGCGCACGATCCCGTCACGCTCGCATGATCGAACCGCACATTCGTCCAGTTCGTCGTGTTGTGGCAGCTGTCACAGCCCGCCGTCGTTGCAATGTGGTTTGCTGGCTTGCCTGTGGCGCTCGATCCATTGTGGCAGCTCGCGCAAGCGCCCGTCACGCTGGCATGATAGAACCGGACGCTCGCCCAGTTCGTCGTGTTGTGACAGGTCTCGCATCCTGCCGTCGTAGGGATATGGTTTGCCGGCTTGCCCGTCGCCGCCGACCCGTTGTGACAGCTCGCGCACGAGCCAGTCACATCGGCATGGTCGAACCGCACATTGGTCCAGTTCGACGTGACGTGGCAATTGTCGCACGTTGCGTTCGTCTGGATGTGGTTCGCAGTCTTGCCCCGGGCGACGGAGTTGTTGTGGCAAGTTGCGCACGTCGCTGTCGCCGTCGAGTGATCGAAACGAACGCGAGACCAGCTTGCCGTCGCGTGACAGGACTCGCAGTCCGCATTGGTCGGGATATGCCGGAAGGGCTTGCCCGGCGCGATCGTATCGTTGTGGCAATCACGGCATTGCGTGGGCAGCGCCTGAAATTTTCCGTTCGTGTGGCAGTTGTCGCAGCTGACCGACCTGTGCGCTCCGTCAAGCGGGAAGCCAGTCGAGAAGTGGTCGAACTGTATCGTCACCTCATCGACTGGATCTTGCGCATGCGCAGGCGCGACCACAGTCGAAGTCATCAGCACGGCAACCGCAATCACCAACACCGCCAGCGCCCGCGAGGCCGCAGTGACGAAAGGCCAGATGTTCCTGTCCGGACGGCGGTGGGCCATCGAACTGTTCTCGCAATCAACGACAGCGCCCAGTACTCCCACCGGGAACCACCTATTCCTCTGTCTACGGATGACACAATGGCTGTACGGAAATTTAATTCGTGACTCCTCTCGTTTTCGAGAAATCTTCTGTCGTGTGGCATCGCTCGCAGGTTGTACCGAACGAACCCCGATGCTTGTCATCAGCGACGTGGCACGTGATGCACCGGGTTGAGATGTCGATCTGACCCATCACGGGCGTGCGGTGACAGCTCTCGCAATCAGCCTGCTTGTGCTTGCCGGTCAGCGGATAGTCGGTCTGGGTGTCGTGGTTGAACGTCCAACGCATCCACTCCACGGGGTTGTGGCATGTGGAGCAGTCGGCGCCGAACCGCCCCTTGTGGATGTCCTGCTTCTGGTGACACGAGCCGCACACCGGATCGGCGTCCAGGAAAGCGGGGCTGGTATGGCATTGTACACATGTCAGGCCGTCATGCTTTCCGAGTAGCGGGAAATCCGTCAGGTCGTGATCGAAACGAACATTGGTCTTCCAGTCCGTTTCGCCATGACACTGGCCGCATCCATCACCAAGTTGACGCTTATGCGGATCATCGTCGCGGTGACACCCGATGCAACTCGACGGCGGCGCCTTCACATGCGTCGGCTCTTTGTGACAGGAGGCGCATGTCGCTGAAGAATGCTTGCCCTTGAGCGCAAAGCCAGCGTCCCGCTCATGCTGGAACCGCACATTTGTCCAGCCCGTCTCGGCGTGGCAGTCGGCGCATTTGGGGCCAAGAAGCCCCTTGTGCGTGTCGTCATTCTCGTGACACCCGCTGCAGGCCGTCGGCGGAACCCAGTCCTTCACCGGCTTCGTGTGGCAGCTCTCACATTTCACGGACGCATGCTTGCCCTTCAAGGCAAAATCCGTCTTCGAATGATCAAACGTAACGTTCGTCCAGGAACGCGGCGTATGGCAGTCGGCGCAGGCTGTTCCATTCCTTCCCTTGTGCGAGTCATCCTTGGCGTGACACCCGTTGCAGGTCGTCGGAAGCGGCGCGTCGAGACCCTTGGTGTGGCACGACTCGCATCTCGCTTCGGCATGCTGGCCAATGAGCGCGAAGCCGGTCCTTGCATGGTCGAACGAATCGACCTTCCAGGCTGTTTCCTTGTGGCATGATGCGCAGTCCGTCCCAAACTTGCCGTTATGTGCGTCGTCCTTGGCGTGACAGGAGACGCACGTCGTCGCGAGGTCTTTCCACTTTTCGTTCACGTGGCAGGCGGCGCACTGGGTGCTGGCGTGCTTCCCCTTCAGTGCGAAACTCGTCTTGCCGTGGTCAAACGATACGGTCTTCCAGCTCGAGACCACATGGCACGTGGCGCATGCCGTCCCCAACTGGCCCTTGTGAGGTTCGTCGGCCTTGTGACAGCTTGAGCAGTCCGTGGGCGTCTTCGCGTGTTTCACGCCCTTCTGGTGGCATTCCGCACACGTTACCCGCGCATGCGCGCCCAGTAGCGGCATATCGGTAAAGCGGTGGTCGAACGTCTTCTCATCTAGAATGACCAGGATCGCATTCCGCCCCTCATGCTCGACATGACAGGTCTTGCACTCCTTGCCGGCCACCAGAGGCGAGCGGCCATGGAATCCCCGCTTGTTCGTTACATCGAAGGCCGTTTCCTTGTGACAGTCCAGGCACTTCGCTGGTTGCCCAGCCTTGTTGAACGACTCGTGGCAGACATTGCATGTCGCCTCGAGTTTCTCGTGCGCGCGCGACAAGGGTCCCGGTGAAACGAGGCGTTCCAGCGGGTTTTGCGCCATGGCCACAGGCGCCGCCATCAACGCGACGACGCCGAACAAGGCAATCAGCAGGGCGCGGATCGTCGGCATCCGGGGCTAGTAGAAGTGCACGGCCACGATGTGGATGCCGGCCGCTACCAGCATGAGAAAGAAGAGCGGCATATGCACGATGTGCCATAGCGCAAACAGCCGCTCGAAGAATGTCAGGTACGCGGTGTGCCGCAACTCGTGACAGTAGGTGCGCACCAGCAACGCGCCGTCCCGCTTCAGTCGTCTGGCTGCAACCTTGCCGCCCGGCGCCGAATCCATGCGCTTCGCGCCACGCGCGAGTGCCCGCAGCATCTTGCGGCGAGCGATGGTGATCCGCGCTGACGTGGCGAGGGCGTAGCCGAGCGCATCGAACACATTCGGGCGCGGCTCGTGCAGAGTCTTCTCGAGCGCCTCAGTGATGTCCGCAACCTCGGAGAAATCCCGACACAGCGTCTGGCGCAGCAGCGCCGTATCCTGCGCCATCGCTTTAACTTCGGCTTTCTTGCCTTTGAGGTTCCGATGGATTCGCACATACAGCATGCGTCCAAACAGTCCGCTGCCCGCAACAATCAGCATCGTCACCAGGGCAACAGCAGCATTGACTGAACCGGTCCTGAATCCAGCATGAAACAGAATGAAAGTCGGCGCGAGAATCCCCAGCGCCATGTGCAGATGGAACCAGCTGGGAACGCTGCCGAGGAAGGCAAGCTTCGGGAAGCGCTTGCGAACGGGATAAAAGAGCAGGAGGCCCACACAGGCCACGCCTGCAATGCCGAGCCAGTACCCGACGCCGACTTCGGCCTCGATCTGCAACTGTTCCTTGAACACCAATCCGAAGGACAGGGCAGCGGCAATCAGCGTCAAATAGAAGGGGAAAATGCGAAAACCGGCCTTCGGCTTTCGGGCGGCGGCTGCGAGGGCAGCGGTCCGCGGCGGCTCTGGAACAGGCCAGTCAAGCGGAGGATTCGCGACGGCTTTCAGCGGAGGTCGCAGCTTCGGTTCATCAACGATGTCTCGGAGGACCAGCGCTGCACCGCGCCGCGAACCGTGGGGACCCTGCACTAAATACTCCGCGCACTGATGATGCGCTCCCCAGTGCTCGCCTCATGACACGCTCGTGCTGTGATGAAAAGTCTGCAGTCATGAAATAATTCATAGGTTTCGGGACTGGCGTTTTCTTGCGCACGAGTCCAATAGTGCGTCTCTGGGGCGCGCATCACGACGACATCGATTGTTGTCGCATGGTAGAGTGCGAGCCTCCCTTGATCAGCGAACTCGGACTTTTCGCTCTTATCCTTGCATTGATGGTTTCGATCGCACAGGGCGTCGCACCCTTGTGGGGTGCTGCGCATGGCAAGACGCGCCTGATGCGCTTCGGCGCTTCGGCGGCGATCGCGCAATTCGCGCTCGTTGCATTTGCATTCACATGCCTCGTCTGGGCGTTCACCGCTTCTGACTTTTCGCTGAAAGTCGTCGCCGCGAACTCGCACACGCTGAAGCCGATGTTCTACAAGATCTCCGCCGCATGGGGGCAGCACGAAGGTTCCATGCTGCTCTGGGTGGTCGTGCTCTCCGGCTTTGGCGCGGCAATCGCCGTTTTCGGGAACAACCTGCCCGCCACGCTGAAGGCGCGCGCCCTTGGCGTGCAGGGCCTGATCGGCGTGGCGTTCCTCGCCTTCATCCTGTTCACGTCCAATCCATTCGCGCGCCTGCTTCCCGCTCCGCTTGAGGGCATGGGCTTCAACCCGCTGCTGCAGGACCCCGGTCTCGTTGTCCATCCGCCGATGCTCTATCTGGGGTATGTCGGCTTCTCGGTTGCCTACTCCTTCTCGGTCGCTGCGCTGATCGAGGGCAAGGTGGACGCCGCGTGGGCACGCTGGGTGCGGCCCTGGGTGCTCGCCGCATGGTGCTTTCTCACCATCGGCATCATGCTCGGCAGTTTCTGGGCCTATTACGAACTCGGCTGGGGCGGCTGGTGGTTCTGGGATCCGGTCGAGAACGCGTCCTTCATGCCGTGGCTGATCGGCACCGCGCTGCTGCATTGCGCACTTGTGGTCGAGCGGCGCCATGCGCTGGTCAACTGGACGCTGCTGCTGTCGATCCTAGCCTTCACACTCAGCCTGATTGGCACCTTCCTCGTCCGCTCCGGTATACTCACCAGCGTTCACGCCTTCGCCGTCGATCCAGCACGCGGCGTCTTCATTCTCGCGATGGTGATCGCAGCATCCGGCGGCGCATTCACGCTCTACGCCCTGCGTGCGCGCCAATTGCAGCAGCCGCCATCCTTCGCGCCGATCAGCCGGGAAGGCGCGATTCTCGGCAACAACTTCCTGCTGCTGATCGCCTGCGCTGTCGTCTTCCTTGGTACATTCTATCCGCTCGTGATTGACGCACTCTCCGGCGACAAGATCTCCGTCGGCCCGCCCTATTTCAACATAACTTTCGGCCCGATCATGCTGGCCGTCACTGCGCTGATGGCCTTCGGGCCGATGATGCGCTGGCGCAGCGATGCCGCAAAGCCTGCAGGCAATGCCATGCGCATACCGATGGCCGTCGGCCTCATCGCCGGTCTCACATCAGGGATTATCGGACAGAGCCTCCCCGGCGGACTCGGCATCGGCTTTGGCGTGTTTCTCATCGCCGCAATGGCGCGCTGGATGCAGGTTCGGCTGCGCATCGGACAGGTGAAGCCCGAGCAGTCGCTCTTCTTCGCCCGCGCCTTTCCGCGATCGACCTGGGGCTTCGTCATCGCCCATCTTGGTTTCGCAGTCGCCGTGCTCGGCATCACCGCGATGTCTGCGTGGGAGAAGGATTCCATGTCGTCCCTCCGGATCGGAGATTCGACCACGCTGGGCACGCGGTCCTTCACGCTGACGCAGGTGCAGAATGTGAAAGGCGCGAACTACGACGCCCAGCGCCTGACCTTCGCCGTCGCTGACGATGGCGCTCCCGAAGAGGTAATGGTCAGTGAGCGGCGCTACTACCCGGAACGCGACACCGTCACCACCGAGGCAGGCATACGCATGGGCTTCCTGTCGAACCTCCACCTGACCGCGGGCGAGGACAATGGCACGGGGGCGTTTGCAGTACGTGTCACGCATCACCCTCTAGCGATGTGGATCTGGTCCGGCGCCCTGCTGATGGCGATGGGCGGATTCGTCTCCCTGTCGGATCGCCGTTTCCGTGTCGGGGCTCCGCACAAGGTGCGCGCGCCGGCGATCCCTGCAGTTGCGGGAGTTGCGGTATGAGCGACGTGTCGCAATCTCGCGCAGCGCTCCCAGCCTGGGTCGCCGTGATACCTGTCGCGATCCTGCTGATCATCGGCGGCTTCTTCGCCTGGGGCCTTACGCGCAATCCGGCCGAGTTGCCCTCGACCATGATCGACCGCGAAATGCCTGACTTCGCGCTCACCCGCCTGACGCCGGAGCGCGAGGCGCTGACCAAGCAGGACCTGATCGGCAAGGTCTCGCTGGTGAACGTCTTCGGCTCATGGTGCTCAAGCTGCATCCTCGAACATCCGCAGCTCGAAGCGATCGCCGGGTCGAAGCAGGTCGCGCTCTATGGCGTCGACTGGCGCGATCCGCCGGGAGCGGGCGCGGCGTGGCTCGCACGCTATGGCGACCCCTATATAAAGACAGGCGTGGACAGCGACAGCCGCCTTGCCATCGACCTCGGCGTCACCGGCGCGCCAGAGACGTTCCTTGTCGATCGCGAAGGTCGCATCCGTTACAAGCAGGTCGGACCCATCACGCCCGAACTCTGGGCCGATACGATCCTTCCCCTCATCCGCAAGCTGGAAGCGGAGCCCACATGAAACGCCTGATTGTCGCCCTCGCGCTTGCGACATCGCCCGCCACGGTCGCCCAGACACCTCCGGCAACGTTCACGCCCGAAGTGGAGTCGCTGGCGCGCGAGGTGGGGAAGTCACTGCGTTGCGTCGTCTGCCAGAACCAGTCGATCGAGGAATCCAACGCGCCGCTGGCGTCGGACATGCGCCGTCTCGTTCGCGAGCGGATCGCCGCAGGTGAGAGCAAGGACGCCGTCATGGCCTACATGACCGATCGCTATGGCAATTTCGTCCGCCTGCAACCGCCGTTGCAGATGGACACGCTACTGCTCTGGTTCGGGCCGCTTCTGCTTCTCGTGGTCGGCGCGGTTGGCTGGTTCGCCTACCTTCGCCCGGCTGGAAAACACGATCTCGCGCCCGTTCCGCTCAGCGATGCTGAGGTCGCCGAGCTGGCGCGCCGCATGGAAGCAGGAGGCAAGGCCTGATGCTCTGGTTTCTCATCACGCTACTCATGGCTGCTGCAATCGCCGCCACATGCTGGCCATTCCTGCGCCGCAACCGCATCGCCGACGGCGCGAGCGCCGACATCTACACGTCACAACTGAACGAGATCGCCCGCGAGGAATCGCTGGGCCTTACCTCAGCCGACGACGCGCGCATGGCGCGCACTGAAATCCAGCGCCGCCTGATCACGACGACAGACGAGGCCGCAATCCGCGAGGACGCAGACATGACATTGACCGACCGCACCACCTTTATCGCTGTCGCCGCCTCTATGGCGATCGGATCCGCCATTCTCTATGGCATGGTTGGCTCGCCCCGTGTCGGCGCCACGCCGCAGGCCATCATGATGGCCGCATCGGGCGGCGGCATGCAGATCGCCGACGCCAGCGCGGCCGGCGGTCAGATCAGCGTGGCGCCCGTCGACGAGATGATCTCCAGCCTCGAGACGCGGCTCGCAAACGAACCAGGCGACGTCGAAGGCTGGCGCATGCTCGGCTGGTCGAAGTTCAGGACCGACGACTTTGCAGGCGCCGCCGCAGCTTATGGCCGCGCCATCGCTATCGCCCCGAACGACGCCGAAACGCAGTCGGCCTATGGCGAGTCGCTTTCCCGTGCCGCCGGCGGTCTTGTCACTGATGAGGCGGCCGCCGCACTGCAGGCCGCCTACAAGGCAGATCCCAAGGACGCGCGCGCCCGCTTCCTGCTCGGCTTGAAGAAGCAGCAGGATGGCAAGCCTCAAGAGGCGCTGAACGACTGGCTTACCATGTTGAAGACAGCCGAGGCCGATGCGCCATGGTTTGACGAGGTGCGGGGTCGTGTCGTCGAGCTCTCTCTGTCTTCGGGAGTTGATGTTTCCGCCCGGCTTCCGGCAGCGCGCACCGCTGTTGCACCGATGGCGGAGCGGCCTGCCGGGCCTACGACGGCTCAGGTCTCCGACGCCGAGGCCATGTCGCCTCAGGCCCGGCAGGCAATGATTGACGGCATGGTCTCGCGCCTGGACGCGCGGCTGCAGGCAAACCCGGCCGACCTCGACGGCTGGCTCCGCCTCATCCGCGCGCGCCGAGTGCTAGGCCAGGAAGACCAGGCGCTTGCGGCTCTGGTGAAGGGCAAGACCATCTTCGCAGCCGACCCCGCCGCGCAGCAGCAGCTCGCCGCCGTGATGGCCGAGCCGATCCAGGTTTCCTCCAACTAGACGGAGCTGAAGCGTTGCTCGAAACCCTGTCGGGACTGCTCGTCTATGTGATCCCCTTCGGGATTGGCCTCCTGATCTTCGGCCTGTCGCAGAAACGTGCGTCCAAGCGCGCCCAGGAAACCTGGAACGAGTCGGTGGAGGCGGGACTCACCGAACCGACTTCACTACATCCGCAGATCGACCTGTCGTTGTGCTGCGGCTCGGCAGCGTGCGTCACGGCCTGCCCCGAACACACCGTCATCGGCATCATCAATGGCAAGGCGGCGGTGGTCGATCCGACAGCGTGCATTGGTCATGGCGCATGCGCAGCCGCCTGCCCGACCCAGGCGATCTCGCTGGTGTTCGGCACGGAGAAGCGCGGCGTCGAACTGCCGGTGGTCTCGCCAACCTTTGAGACGGATGTTCCCGGCCTCTTCATCGCGGGCGAACTCGGCGGCATGGGCCTGATCCGCAACGCTATCAACCAGGGCGTACAGGCGATGGACTCCATCGCAAAGCTGTCCGGTATGAAACGCGGCGACCGGCTCGACGTTCTCATCGTCGGTGCTGGCCCCGCAGGGTTTGCGGCGTCCCTGGCCGCCAAGGACAAGGGCCTGCGCTATCGCACGATCGAGCAGGAAACGTTTGGCGGCACCGTCTCGCACTTTCCGCGCGGCAAGCTGGTGATGACGGCCCCCGCCAAACTGCCGATCGTCGGGAAGATGCAATTCCGCGAGGTTCAGAAGGAGACGCTGCTCGGCTTCTGGAACGAGGCGCGAGAGAAGGCCGGACTTGAGCTTTCCTACGAGGAGCAGTTGCTCGGCGTGGACAGGGACGGCGACGGCTTCATCGCAAAGACGTCGAAGAGCAGCTACAGGACGCGCGCCATCCTGCTCGCCATCGGGCGTCGCGGCACGCCGCGCAAGCTTGGCGTGCCCGGAGAGAACTTGTCCAAGGTGATCTATCGCCTTGCGGACCCCGAGCAGTTCGCCGGCAAGCGCGTGCTCGTGGTCGGCGGCGGCGACAGCGCGCTCGAGGCAGCGGCGACAGTTGCCGAGGAGTCCGACGCCATGGTCGACCTCTCCTATCGCGGCGACGCCTTTGGACGCGCCAAACGCAAGAATCGCACGCGCGTTGATGCCGCCATCGCGTCAGGCCGGCTGACCGTACGGCTCTCTTCGCAGATTGTTTCCATAACCAGGCCAGCAGTGACGTTGAAGACGACCAGCGGCCCCATCGAACTTCCCAATGACGCGATCATTGTCTGCGCTGGCGGGGTGCTGCCAACGGACTTCCTCAAATCGCTTGGCATCACGACGACGACGAAGTTCGGGCAGGCCTGAGGGGCAACCCGCCGTCCTGCGCCACAGTTCTGATGCACCGCAGCGTGACTGACGCGGGATTTCCGCCTTCTATGCTGAAAAGCAGAGAATCCGGGGAGAGCAATGAAGCGTTCAAACTTCTGGCTGGCGGCCTCCGTGCTTGGCATCGCAGCCTGCACCTCGACGCAAACCGCACCGGATGCTCCGGCAACCCTGGCTGCCGTCAGCGCGGACCAGCTTGCGGGCCAGGTTGTCTACAACCAGTTCTGCTCCGCCTGCCACAATGGCGGCGACGAGACTGCGCCGGTGCTGGATGACCTTCACGGTCTTGGCCAGGAGCGGATCACCGCCGCGCTGGCTCCCGGCGGCCTCATGGCCCTGCAGTCCGGCATGATCAACACGCAGCAGCGCGCACAGGTGATCGCCTTTCTGTCCACGCCGGCCAGCGCAACGCCCCAGTTCGCCAACGCGGACCTCAGCACCGATCCGACCGGGCTCAATCGGAGCGCATATGTCGAGGGCATTCCCTATCCCGCGCGCCGCATCCGCGACGAGCGCGACGGCGCCGATGGTCCGCGTCCGTCCGCATGGCCGGCTCCCAAGCTTGGGGTTGGTCCATTCCAGTTCGAATCGTGGGAACAGCGCGACCTGCGCGTGTCCGTCGTCGCGCGCGGTCTGACATCACCGCGGGCGATCGAATTCCTGCCAAGCGGCGATATTCTGGTCGCAGAGCGCTCGGGAAGTCTCCGTATCATCAGGAATGGCAAGCTCGATCCCGCGCCCATCGCCGGCACGCCCAAGGTCGCCGTGCTCGGAACCGCAACAGGCTTCATGGATGTCATCCTGCATCCGGACTTCCGGAGCAACGGACTGATCTACCTGTCCTACCACAAGCCGGCGCATGGGGAGTACGGCAACAACGCCATCTTCCGCGGACGCTGGAACGGCGTCGAGATCGTCGACGGCAAGGACATCTTCGTCGGCGACGATGTCGATGCGCTCTACACCAAGATGGCATTCGGACCGGACGGGAAGCTCTACTTCACCATCGGCTGTCCGGGAGTCGGCACGGACGAGTCGATCGGCCGCGCCCAGAGGCCGGACGACTATGCCGGCAAGACGCTGCGCCTGAATGACGACGGCACGTTGCCGAAGGACAATCCGTTCGGGGGCAAGGCCGGCTACAATCCCGAACTCTACACGATCGGCCACCGCGTCAATCTTGGACTGACCCTCAACCCATGGACGAAGGAGTTCTGGGTTTCCGAGCATGGCCCGCAGGGCGGCGACGAGATCAACGTGCTGAAGCCGGGCCAGAACTATGGCTGGCCGCTGGTCAGTGACGGCCGCTACTACTCTGGAACGAAGGTCTCGCCAGTACCCTACAGGGAAGGGCTGACGCGTCCGCATATTTCCTACGTGCCGTCGATCGCCCCGGGCGGGATGCTGTTCTACACCGGCGACAAGTTTCCGGGGTGGAAAGGCAACCTGTTTGTCGGGGCCATGCGCATGAGCAACTCCCCTCGTACCGGCCATCTCGAGCGGATCGTGTTCAACGAAAAATGGGAAGTCGTACGCAGTGAGATGCTGTTGTTCGACCTGCATCAGCGTATCCGCGACGTCGAACAGAGCCCCGACGGCTATCTTTATGTGATCACCGACGAAGGCGCCGAAAGCGTGCTCATGAAAATCGAGCCCGGCGCGCCAACGCCACAGCAGTGAGGCTCTGTGCCTTTTCTCTGGAATCTTCGGAAACGAGCACACGCTTTTGCAGGCGCCCCGAACGCGCCTCGCAAACAGTCTGAAATCGGGAAGAGTCCGAACGGCATCCTCTCAGCGACAGGATCCTGTGCCACGAAGTGCCGGACAATGGGGTCCAATCCAAAGTCTCAAAGGCCGAAGGGCCGGAGACTATTTCTCCCTGGCTGGGGCGCAGGGATTCGAACCCCGGAATGGCGGTACCAAAAACCGCTGCCTTACCACTTGGCGACGCCCCAGTGCAGGGAGAGGGCGGAGAGTTATGCAATTCGCGCGCGGAAAGCAACTGCCCGGATCGGCCCTGTTTTGACGCAGTTTCGCTCCCATCGGCCGCCCGGATCGACCGGATTTGGCGGGGTTTTTCCGGCGTTGCGCGCCAATCGGAAAGCCGCTATAGGCCCCGCTCCGTCGGAGTATAGCTCAGCCTGGTAGAGCGCTTGCTTCGGGAGCAAGAGGTCGTTGGTTCGAATCCAGCTACTCCGACCAGGACAGCTCCCGCCCAATCAAATCGTTAACGTCGCCGGCATTCCGGCGGTGACGAACGCTTGCATTTGCGGCAAAGGCTGGCTGACGGCCTGGAGACCTGCATGCGTACTTTCCTCCTTACCTTCCTTGGCGGCCTTGCGGCGCTGGTGGTGTTCTTTGTCCTGATCCCGCTGATGCTGCTGATGTCGTTTCTGCCCTCGGGCGAGCCACAGAGGGTGCCAAATGCCGTGATCGAGGTCGACCTGCGCCGGTCGTGGCCTGACCAGCCGGCGGCGGATGCCCTCAGCGCGGCGTTCAGTGACGTGTCCTTTGTCGAGGTCCTGCTGCGGCTCAATTCGGCGGCGAGCGATCCCAATGTGAAGGGCGTGTTCGTGCGGGCGCCGGAGATCGACCTCGGCTCGTCGCGCGCAGAGGAGCTTCGCTCCGCCTTCCTGCGGCTGCGGGCAGCCGACAAGTTCATCATCGCTCACACGCAGGGATTCCTGGCGAGCGGGCCCTCGTCCTATCGTGCGATTTCGGCGGCGAACGAGATCTGGATGCAGCCGGGCACGTCGTTCGAGACGCCGGGTATCACGTTCGAGACGCTGTTCCTTGGCGGCGCATTCGAGAAATTCAAGGTCGACCCGCAGATCGAGCAATTCTACGAGTTCAAGAACGCAGCCGACACCTACAAGCGCACGAACTATTCAGAGCCGCATGCGCTGGCGATGACGGCGCTGGCTACGAGTGTCTGGGGCCATTCGATCGCCGACATCGCGGCGGACCGCAACGTGCAGCCTGCGGCGCTGCGCACGCTGCTGGAAGCAAGTCCCTATTCTTCGGAACGTGCCGTGGAGCTGAAGCTTGTCGACAAGCTCGGCTATCCGGAGGAAGCAGCAGCCGCCGCGCGTGAGCGGGCGGAAGGCGAGTTCGTGGCCATTTCGGATTACCGGGGCCAGCCGCGCGACGGGAAGGCTGTAATCGCGATCGTTGGCGGCGAAGGCGACATCGTCACGGGCGGCGGCGAGTCGGGTGACGTGTTCGCGATCGGGACGCCGATGTTTGCGTCGGATCGCGTCGCGGCCGAGCTGATGGAAATTGCAAAAAACGACGAGATCAACGCTGTCGTGTTCCGCGTCGACTCCGGCGGCGGATCGGCGACGGCGTCAGACCAGATCTGGAACGCCGTGAAGAAGGTACAGGCGTCGGGCAAGAAAGTCGTTGTCTCGATGGGGTCGGCGGCGGCGTCGGGCGGCTACTATGTGGCGGCGAGCGCAGACAGCATTGTCGCGACGCGCTCGACCATCACCGGATCGATCGGCGTGTTCGGCGGCAAGTTCGCCATTGCTGATGGGTTGCGCGAGTTCGGGATCAACCCGGCGTCCGTGGGCGTAGGTGGAGAATTCGCCGGGGCGTATTCGACCGAGGATTTCACGCCCTCGCAGAAGGCCAAGCTGCAGCAATCGCTGCAGGGCACGTATGACCGCTTCACGCGGCTGGTGTCGGAAGGGCGCGGTCTGCCGCTACAGAAGGTGCAGGAGATTGCGCGCGGGCGCGTCTGGTCCGGCGAGGACGCGCTGGCGCAAGGACTGGTCAACAAGACCGGCGACCTGATCACGGCGATCGAGGAGGCGCGCAATCTCGCCGGCTTCACCGAGGCCGATGGCGTGGACCTGCGCATGAACATCCACACCGCTACGCCGTTTGATCTGATCGCCAGCACGATGGCGGCGGCGAAGGCGGGCGCGTCCGAGGGCCAGGTGCTCGGCGCGCTTGCGGGCGTGATCGGGCGGCAGCGTGCAGAGGCGCTGATCTCGCAGCTGCGCGCGGTCGGCCAGGCGCCAGGCGCGAAAGTGTGGATGGCGCCGGTGGTGGAGCGGTAGGGGCGCGGGTTTCGTGCGTTGCGACGTTGTTTAGCCCGGCGTCGGACACATGCCCTCCTTCAGGCCGGCATGAACCGCCTGTGGTCCTGTCGTTCTGGATCTCCAGATCAGTGAGGGGGCCGGGGACGCGGGACGTCCCGTGTGCTTTTTGCGACGCTGTTGCCAGCGCTACCGGTAGACAAGAGGTTCGCAGATCCCGCGTCCCGGCAGGCTCTGGACGGCAGCCCGCGCCCCGCGGCCTGCATTTCATCCGCATGGCGCCGTTGAGGCTACCCGCGTGTTCAGGACCAGTCCCCGAAAGACATCTCGTCTCGCTGGTTCGAGAGGCTCTTCACGCTCGCCGCCATCCACCCCGCGCCGTTGAACGGTGATCGGCCGCCCTCCACGCGGGATGGATGAGAGCAGTATCTCACAGGTCAGGACGTGGGGGACGAACGTGTCGGGACTCGTCTGGTTCTGGAGGCGTTGGGACGGGACGAGACATCTGCCTGCTTGGCATGCGGACGTCGCAAGTCCTCGCCTCAGCAATCGATGCGCTCAATGCCTCCATTGCGCAGGTGGAAGCAGGCGTCCTGGGGGATATCGAGCATGAGGGTCTGGTCGCGGGCGAGTTGGGCGAAGAGGCCGCGGAGGATGCGGCCGGAGACGCCGTGGGAGATTGCGATGATGGGGTGGTCCGTCGCGACTGCGTCTTCAAGCCAGCTTTGGAGGCGGGTGTTGAGCGCGTCCCAGCTGTCGCCGCCGGGGGCATTGAAGAACCAGCTCCAGCGGTTGGGCCCGGCGTCGTAGTCGGGGACCCGTTCGCGGATGTCGTCCTTCAGCATGCCGTCCCATTCACCGAGGCTGATCTCGGCGAGACGCGCGTCGGTTTCGATGGGAGACGCGAAGGCGCCATGTTCGCGGATGATGCGGGCGGTGTGCTGGGTACGGCCGAGGGGCGAGGCGATGATGCGGACCTCTTTCGGCGCAATCCGGCCGAGCATCTGCCCGAGGCGGCGGCCCTGCTCTTCGCCAAGCGCAGTGAGCGGGGAATCCATCGCGCCCTGGATGCGGCCTTCGGCGTTGAACGCGGTCTGCCCATGTCGCACCAACCAGATCATGCAGCGTGATAGCGCGTGGTGAGATTGAACGGGCCGTCTGCCGTCGCCCTGCCCGCTTCGACCAGATGGATCATGTGCGCCAGAACGGAGTGGGCGGCGGGCGCGTGGAGGCGCGCGTCGACGTCCTTGTAGATCACCTTGACCATGTCGAGGATCAGCGTGTCGCCGGCCTTGAGGCGGGCGACGATGGCCTCCTCGCGTGCGCGGCGATGAGCGACATAGGCGTCGATGAAGGGATTGACGTCCTTCACGGGCGGCCCGTGCGTGGGCCAGAGCGTGTTGAAGTTGCGCGCGCGGATTTTTGCGAGGCTGCGGTAGTAGTCGCCCATATTGCCGTCGGGCGGCGAGATGACAGTGGTAGACCAGCCCATGATGTGGTCGCCGGAGAAGAGCGCGTTCTCTTCCTTCAGGGCGTAGCAGACATGGTTGGACATGTGGCCGGGTGTGGTGATCGCTTCCAGCGTCCAGCCTGATCCGGAGAAGGTCTCGCCGTCCTTCACCAGCACATCGGGCATGAAACCTTCCTGGCCATCTTCCTCTAGCGAGGCGTGGGACATCGTGCCTGAAGGATCGGGCAGTCCGTAGACCTTGCAGCCGGCCCATTGTGCGAGGGGATGGGCGAGCGGCGAATGGTCGAGATGTGTGTGGGTAGTGAAGACGTGGGTGATGCGTTCGCCTGTAAGGGCCACTTTCAGTGCTTCGAAGTGGGCGTCGATTGGCGGGCCGGGGTCGATGACGGCGACGTCGCCCTTGCCCACGATATAGACGCCGGTGCCGATGAAGGTGAACGGGCCCGGGTTCTGCGCGATCACGCGGCGGATCAGCGGGCTCGCCTGGTCGGCGCGTCCATAGGCGAAGTCGAGATCGCGGACGAAGGGAATTCCGGCCACGTCTACCTCTCGCCGAGCCGACGGAGCTGGCCGCGCATGGCGCCCAGATTGTAGCCGACCTCTTGCGCCCGATCGATGATGTCCTGTGGGTCGACGCCCTCGGACGCCTCCGCCAGCGCCCATGCGGTGACCGAACGGGTGCCTGAGCGGCAATAGGCGAGCGTCTTCGCGCTGGCGGCCATTACGGCTTTCACAGCGTCGGCGGGTGGCTGGCCCACAAAGGGGGCGTGAACATAGGTCATGCCCTCCTTCCTTGCGGCAGCTTCGATCTCCTGGGACGTCGGCTGGTTCAGCTCCTCGCCGTCGGGCCGATTGTTGATGATGTGGCGGTAGCCCATGCTGGAGATGGCGGGGATATCGCCCAGCGCGATCTGCGGCGCGACGGCAAACCGATGAGAAACCTGCCTGATATCAGCCATGTTGTTCGATGCCTCTTCTGATCCGCGACAAATGTCCGCTTGCACAACGACCTCTAGTTCGCCTCTTATAAGCTGGAGCCTGCGGAGGACGTAACCCCTGTCGACTGACCCGTCCCGTTCTCCGGAATCTTCAGCATTGGCGCGCCTGGCTTCCCGGATCCCATGGGCCTATGTGGGGCGTCGCTTGCTGGCGGCCATTCCCACCATGCTGGTGATCATCACCGTCGTTTTCTTCATGCTGCGTGCGGCGCCAGGGAACCCGTACTCGGCCGAGCGCATGCTGACGCCGGCGGTGGAGGCGAATCTGAAGGCCAGCCTTGGCCTCGATAAGCCGCTGCACGAGCAGTATTTTGAGTATGTGGGCAAGGTGGTGCAGGGCGATCTTGGACCCTCCATGGTCTTCTACGACAAGGATGTAAGCGAACTGCTGGGCGAGGGCCTGCCGGTGTCGCTGACCATCGGGCTGCTTTCCATTACCATTGCCCTGTTCTTTGGTGTCCTGCTCGGCGTGCTGGCGGCGATACGGCAGAATTCGCTGGCCGACTATTCGGTGATGAGCATCGCGATGGTCGGGATCTCTATCCCGACCTTCGTGACGGGACCGCTGCTGGCCATGGTGTTCGGGGTCTATCTCAACTGGTTTGCGGCAGGTGGGCTCGACCTGGGGCGGATGAATTTCCACAACCTGTTCCTGCCGGTGCTGACGCTGTCGCTGCCGCAGGTGGCGATCATCTCGCGGCTGATGCGCGCATCGATGGTGGAGGTCCTGCGGTCGAACTTCATCCGGACGGCGCGGGCGAAGGGGATAAGCGAGACGCGCATCCTCCTGCGCCATGCGGCGCCTGCGGCGATCCTGCCGGTGGTGAGCTATCTCGGGCCTGCGATCGTGGGCGTGATCACGGGGTCGGTGGTGATCGAGACGGTGTTCACCCTGCCCGGCGTTGGCGCGTCCTTCATCGAGGGCGCGATGACGCGCGACTATACCCGCGTGATGGGGGCCGTCATCCTGTATGGCGGGCTGATCATCGCGCTGAACCTGATCGCCGACGTGCTCTATGCGATCCTCGATCCGCGGGTGCGCTACTCATGATGATGGCTGTCGTTCCCGGCTCTACCGCCGATGTGTTGAACAAGTCCGCCGTGAAGGGGCGGTCGCTGTGGGATGATTCCCGCCGGCGGCTGTTCGCGAACAAAGCGGCGGTGGCGGGGATGATCCTGCTGGCCTTGCTGACGCTGGTCGCATTCATCGGGCCGCTGGTTTGGCCGCACTCCTACGAGTACCAGTATCAGGACAGGCTCGGAATCGCGCCGACGTCCGAGAACATGCACTGGCTGGGGACTGACATTCTCGGGCGGGACATGGTGGCGCGGCTGCTGATCGGCCTGCAGATCTCGCTGGCGGTTGGATTCATTGCAACTTTCGTCTCACTGGTTATCGGCGTGGCGTGGGGCGCGGTGGCCGGGTTTGCGGGCGGGCGCGTCGATCAGTTCATGATGCGTATCGTCGATGTCCTTTATGCGGTGCCGTTCATCTTCTTCGTTATCCTGGTGACGGTGGTGTTCGGCCGGCACATCTTTCTGATCTTCCTCGCTATCGGCGCGGTGGAGTGGATGACGATGGCGCGGATCGTGCGCGGGCAGACGCTGGCGCTGAAGCAGAAGGAATTCGTCGAGGCTGCGCGGGCGGCGGGCGTGAAGCCGCTGGGCATCATTGTGCGGCACATCCTGCCGAACCTGCTCGGGCCGGTGGCGGTCTATGTGACGCTGACCATGCCGGTGGTGATTCTGCAGGAGAGCTTTCTCTCGTTCATCGGGTTGGGCGTGAACGAGCCGCTGACGTCGCTGGGGCAGCTGATCTCGGCGGGGCAGAAGGAGTTTGCCTATCCATGGCTGCTGTTTGCGCCGGCGGCGCTGATGGTGGTGACGCTGTTCTCGCTGAACTTCATCGGCGACGGGCTACGGGATGCGTTTGATCCGAAGGATCGCTAGCGCGGGAAGCCCGCCCTACGCCATCGCCCGCGCCGGGAGGAAGCGGCTGTTGCGGAGCAGGGCTGCAGAGATCAGAGAGATGACCACGCCGATTGGAAACATCTCGGCGAAGGTGATGGCTATGCGGATGGCCGGATTGGCGTACATGGCCGCGAAGCCCTGACCTTCCTTCGTGATCTGCTGGATCCTCTCGGGCGTCGCGCCGGATGCGCGGGCCTGCTCGATCATTGCTTCGAAATAGACGCTCGCGAAGTCGAACTTCGTGACGGCGAGACTGATCTCCCAGGCGATAACCCAGCCCAGGCTGGCGACGGCGCTGATGGCGAGGCCCATGCCGAGCGCCGGAAGAAACCTGATGACGCCGCCGAGCACCTTGTCACGATAGTGCTTCACGCCGAGGAATACGCCGGTCAGGGCGACCAGCATCGTGGTGTAGCCGATGACCGCGCCATTCTCGGGTATGGCGCCGCCAGCTGGATCGAAGGCGAGCATGCCCCACAGGAGCGGTGCGCCAACGATCAGCGCACCGGGCACGCCATATAGAAGGATAAGCCTGAGCATGTGGGGTCTCTCCTACGGGATTCTGGGCTGGTCGCCGTTCATCTCGACAAGGCCAAGATGGTTGCCGGCAGGGTCAGCGAAGAGGCCTAGGACGACGACGCCCTTCACCTCGAATCGCGGGGCGTTGATGGCGCCACCGGCTGCGACAACTTTCGCGAGGGTCTCCGTCACATCGGGCACGCCGAAATAGATCATGCAGCTGGCCGGGTCAGTTCGCAGGAACCCGTTCAGGCTGGGCGACACGACGGGAACGGAAACGTGACCGGTGGGTGCGCTTTCCCAGCCGAAGACGTCGGCGAAGAACTGTCGCTGACGGGGCAGATCGGGACCTGCGATGTCGAAGAAGACGATTGGCGCGGCGCTCATGGTGCGATCCCCTCTGCGTTTGTCTGGATGAGAGAAGGTGCCGGCCCCGCGTCACCGCAATCGCCCGAACGGGTGATCTGCGCAAAATCCTCTGAAATTCCAGCGTTACAGACGATGTTACCTGAGCATGCCGAGCTCACGCGCACGCAGGATCGCCTCGGTCCGTCGCCTCACCTCCAGCTTGCTGTAGAGTTTGGCGACATGGCTCTTCACCGTATTGGGCGAGACACCGAGTGTGCTGGCGATCTCCTTGTTTGAGCGACCCGCGGCCAGGAGCTCCAGCACCTGGAATTCGCGGTCGCTGATGCCCAGCGTGCCCCGCACCTGCTCGTTGGGGACGAAGCCCTCGCCGACAGGCTGGCGCGGCATCAGCCGCATACCCACCCAAACGCCGAGCGCCAGAAAACCGGCGGCGAGCAGGCCTATGTACAGCTCGCCGGGGTGGGCGCGAACGAGAAGCTGGAACTCGATCCACTGGAGACCAAGGGCCGCAACGCCAAGCAGGCCGCCATAGATCAGGATCGTTCGCCACATCTCGCGCCTGCCCTATTTCACGCGGCGCACGCGTATGGACCTGCCCGCCTCGATCCGCATCAGGAAGCTGCCCAGGGCCGCCGCCTTGATCTCGGCTGTCACGGGAAGGGCGCCGAGGCGGCCAACTTTCTCGGTTTCGATCTGGTCCCAGACCTGCCCGATTTCCAGCGTAAATCGGTACTTACCGTCGGCTCGCTTCGCGGCAGTCGCGATTGTCACCTGAACAGTATCGAGCTGTTCCGTAGCCTTGGGCACGGCGGCGCGGGCGATGTCGGAGGCTTCCGGCCTCCTGAAGCCGAACGCCTGCTCGCCCGCCTCGGCGACACCTCCGGTCGTCTCCGCCTGCCTCAGGCCAGCGATGGCCGCATCGTAGCAGGTCAGCCGTTCATCCACCCTCTGCAGGCTAGCGCATGCGTAGACCTTCGCGAGCGGCGCCTCCTGCGCAAACGCGGCTCCAGCGACCAGCACTCCGGCGCACAGAAAGATGATCACGCGCATGCGAACACTCGTCATTGGGCACGAAGAGCGCAAAGCCCTTCCAATCCGAGGCGGTCTGACGCTAGGTTCCTACCCGAAAAGCCGACCGCGTGCACGCCTGTGCATCGGTTTGCACGAAAGAGGAGTTCTTGATGCGCCTGAAGTTCCCGTTGCTGGCGAGCGTTTTCGCCGCTGCGCTTGCGTTGACGGCGTGTGGAGGGGATTCGGGACAGACCACGTCCGAACGGTTCACGCGCGGGATTGGCGCGCAGCCCAAATCGCTGGACCCGCAGAAGGTGGAGGGGACGTGGGCCAATGACGTGATCGGCGACATGTTCATCGGGTTGTTCACTGAGGACGCCAAGGCCATTCCCGTCCCGGGCGTTGCCGAGTCATGGACCGTCTCTGAGGATGGCCTCACCTGGACGATCAAGCTGAAGCAGACAGCTTGGTCGGACGGCGAAGCCCTGACAGCCGATGATTTCGTGTTCTCGTTCCAGCGCCTGTTCGATCCGAACGAGGCGGAAATCGCCTATGCGTCGATCCAGTACGGCATCAAGAATGGCCGCGCCGCCAAGGAGGGACAGGTTCCGAAGGAACAGGTGGGCGTTCGTGCGATCGACGACTACACACTGGAAATCCAGCTCGAATACCCCATGCCGCATCTGCCCGGGCTGCTGAAGCACTACACGGCCTTCCCGCTTCCCCGGCACGCGGTCGAGAAGTTCGGCGACAAGTGGACGACCCCCGAGAACTACGTCGTCAATGGCCCCTACAAGCTGGCCGAGATGCGCCAGAACGATTTCATCCGCGCTGTGAAGAACGAGACGTTTGCCGGTGCGGATGATCTCTGTTTCTCGGAGGTGATCTATCTTCCGGTCAACGACCATGACGCCATGGTGCGCCGCGCGATGGCGGGCGAGATCGACATGAACAACTCCTTCCCGTCGGGTCAGCTGGAAGTCACACAGAAGAACCTGCCGGGCTGGCCGCGTATCTCGCCGATGATGGCGACGACCTATGTGGTGACCAACACGCAGAAAGAGCCTTTCAATGATGCGCGCGTGCGCAAGGCCATCGCACTGGCGATGGACCGCGAGCACATCACGCAGAACGTGCTGAAAGGCGGTCAGATTCCGGCCTACAGCTTCGTGCCGGCTGCGATCGCCAACTACACGCCGGCGGAGTTCGACTGGAAGTCGCTGCCAAGGCCAGAGCGGCTGGCGCAGGCGAAGGCGTTGCTGGAAGAAGCAGGCTACGGGCCGAGCAAGCCGTTGTCGTTCGAATATCTCTACCGTTCGACGGGCGACAATCCGCGCATGGCTCCAGTGCTGCAGCAGAACTTCAAGGAGATTGCGCCCTGGGTGCAGGCGGAAATCCGCCGTGTAGAGACGCAGGCGCTCTATGACATGCTGAAGGCGAAGAACTTCCTGATCAGCGATACGGGCTGGGTCGCGGACTACAACGACGCGTACAATTTCCTGTACCTGCTCGACTCGCGCACGGGGCCGATGAATTACGGCAACTACGTCAACCCGGCGTATGACGCGATCCTCGATCAGGCGACGAAGGAAGTGGACGGCGCAAAACGCGCCGCGTTGCTGAAATCGGCTGAGGCCCTGATGCTGAGCGAGACGGCTGTGCTGCCGCTGCTGACACGCGTGACGCAGGACATCGTGTCGCCGAACATCACCGGCTACGAGGACAATCCGGAAGACGTCCACCGGACGCGGTATATGTGCAGGAAGCCCTAGCCCTGCAGCGCTGGTGAGCAGGCCCTCGTCCTTCGAGGCGCGCCTTTCAGGCGCTCCTCAGGATGAGGGCTGGTTGCGTCCGGGCGTCCGGGGGTGCCTGGGCCCCCGGACCGAGGAGGTCGAAAGCAGTCTCGAAGGACGAAGGCGGACTTACAGAGCCAGCACGATCTCGTTGCGCAGCTGCTTGATGAGCCCCGCATTCTCGCCCGTGTCGTGGCCGGGTAGGCGGCTGGTGGCGCGGATGTCGACGCGCGAGCCCTGCCCCTCGATCACGACGCGCACGGCCACGTCGTGAATGAGTTCGTACCAGGGCGAGCGGTAGACAGCTTCCACGACGCCGGAATCGGCGTCTGTGCGCGTGACGCGCCAGCCAAGGCGCTCCATCGCACGGGCGGCGGCTTGCGTGACAACTTCCGGCTTTGCATCGAGTAGCAGCGGCTTTAGGTCGTCGTAGAAGCTTTCCTGCGCAGCGGCGAATGTCATGCCGGTCCAACGGCCATTGCCTTGCGGGACAATGGCGTCGTCGCGCACGCGGACGGCGCCGACGGCTGCACGGTCCTTGAGGGTTGCTTCGGTAAAGGCGATCGGCAGACTCCAGTCGGTCTGCGCGTCGTGGATCGGCGGAAGGTCGTCGTGGCTGACCACCGTGCGGCTGTAGATGCCGCCAGCGGACATCCCGGCGGCGGCCGTCACCAGGATGGCGACGATGCCGGAGCGGTGACGGCCGCTGGCGAAGGCGAGGACGAGACCGACGATGCCAAGCGCGACGGCGCCCAGCATCACCCACATCGTGGTCAGCATGAAGGAGCCGCGTGCTGTCAGCAGGTCCATCAGTCCCATGCGGAACAGGACCGGCCCTGCAAACAGCATCACGCCGCCGACCGCCACGAAGACCACCGCAAGCGACAGGATGGCGATGCGCAGCATCCGCCCCGAACGCTCGCGCTGGCGCGCCCTTGATGCTTCAGTCATCGGGCTTCGGTCACTCAGCCGCCTGGATGGTCGGCAGCTTGTGGTCCTTGAACGTCACGCGCAGGGCCAGCTTGTTGATCTTGCCCGTGGCGCCGAGGGGGATGTTGTCGACGAAGGCCACGTCGTCCGGCATCCACCATTTGGCGATCTTGCCGTTCAGGTAGTTGAGCATGTCTTCCTTCGTGGCCGTGGCGCCCGGCTTCAGCTGCACGATCAGGAGCGGGCGTTCGTCCCACTTCGGATGCGGCAGGCCGATGGCGGCGGCGTTGGCGACTGCCGGGTGGCCGACAGCGAAGTTCTCGATGTCGATCGAGGAAATCCACTCGCCTCCCGACTTGATGACGTCCTTCGCGCGGTCGGTGATCTGCATGTAGCCAAGCTCGTCGAGGTGGGCGACGTCGCCCGTGTCGAAGAAGCCGTCCTTGTCGAGAATATCACCGCCAGCGTTCTTGAAGTAGGACTTGGCGATGGCTGGTCCGCGCACCACGAGGCGGCCGGCAGACTTGCCGTCACGCGGCAGCGTCTTGCCCTCGTCGTCGACGACCTTCATCTCGACGCCGAAGGGGGTCCGACCCTGCTTCAGCTTGTATTTCACGATGGTCTCGCGGTCCTGGGACAGCACGGGAGCGGTCATCGCACCGAGCGACCCCAGCGGGCTCATCTCGGTCATACCCCAGGCGTGGATGACCTCGACGCCATAGTTTTCCTCGAAGGCGCGGAGAATGCGTTCGGGAACGGCCGAGCCGCCGATGACGACCTTGTTGAGGATCGGCAACTGCTTGCCTGTCGCTTCGAGGTACTGCAGCAGCATCAGCCATACGGTCGGCACGGCCGCCGTGAACGATACCTTTTCACCGTCGAGCAGTTCGTAAATCGACTCGCCGTCCATCTTCGCGCCCGGCAGAACGAGCTTGGCGCCGACCGCCGGCGCGGAGAAGGCAATGCCCCATGCGTTGGCGTGGAACATCGGGACCACAGGCAGCACCGTGTCGCGCGCGCCGATCCCGATGGCGTCATACTGCATGCCGATCAGGGTGTGCAGCACGTTCGAGCGGTGCGAGTAGAGCACGCCTTTGGGATCGCCCGTCGTGCCGGACGTGTAGCAGAGCCCGCAGGCGGTGTTCTCGTCGAAATCGCCCCACGTGACGTCGGTCGATTTGCCCGCGATGTATTCCTCGTAGGTTCGCAGGTTTGTCATGGCGGACTGAGGCCTGTGCGCGGCGTCGGTCAGCACGATGAAGTGCTTGACCGTCGGCACCTTGTCCTTGATGGCCTCGATGATCGGCTGGAAGGTGATGTCGTAGAAGACGTGCGTGTCTTCGGCGTGGTTGATGATCCAGGCGATCTGCTCGGGGAACAGGCGCGGGTTCAGCGTGTGCAGCACGGCGCCGATGCACATCGTGCCATACCAGGTCTCGATGTGGCGCGTGGTGTTCCAGGCCAGGGTGGCGATCCGGTCGCCCTTCTGGACGCCGTCGGCCAGGAGCGCGTTCGAGCATTGCCGGGCGCGATGGTAGAGGTCGGCATAGGTGGAGCGGACGATCGGTCCCTCGACCGTGCGCGTGACGATTTCCTGCTGGCTGTGGTTCAGGTAGGCGTGCTCGATCACCTTGTCGACGGTCAGGTTCCAGTCCTGCATCATGCCGTTCATCGGCCCGCGCTTGATGGTGCTGGCGGCGGGCATGGCTGTCGCGACGCCGGGGGCCACCGGGGCTGCTGGAGCCGCGGGTTTCGCGGCGGGGGCCGAGGCTTTCGCCGGCTCTGGCTTCTTTTTGCCCATTCCAAACATCTGACAACCTCCCGTTAGCGCCTGTTCTGCGGCTTTGCCGCTCCTTCTAGACGCCGTCACGTTGGGGGGCAATTCTTTCGCGGTCAGAAGGTTGAGAGCAGCAGATGTAACGCGGCTTCTGCGGCGCCTCTGTTGATGCCGTGGCGGGGTCCGCAGTTCAGGAAAGCGGCGATTGGCGTTTCGCCCAGAACGGGGCCGCGCTATCGAGGGCTAACCAAGCTGTCGGGGACCTCCATGCGCTTTGCCCTTTTCTGCCCTGCAGCCTTCATCCTCGCCGCCTGTGGCCAGCCGGCGGACCCTACGGCGGGCGCTTCGACCGATGCGACTGCCGTCGAGAGCGCCTCGGGTCCGATGGAAGCTGCGGTTGCCCTTGCAGCAGCGACCGGCCCCCTGCATGAGCGGCTCGACTGCCTGCGCACGTCCGGCGGGTTGCTGCTGATCGGACATCGCGGCGGGCCGACGCGCGATTATCCGGAGAACGCGATCGAGACGCTGGAGCGCACGCTGCTGGCGGGGACACGCGCGATGGAGGTCGACATTGCCGAGACGAAGGACGGCAAGCTTGTGCTGATGCACGATGACGATCTGGAGCGGACCAGCACCGGCGAAGGCCTCGTCATAGACCATACGCTGGCGGAGATTCAGGCGCTGAAGCTGGAGACCGGTAGCAAGGTGACGGAATTCACGCCGCCGACACTGGAGGCTGCGCTGGCCTGGGCGGTGAAGAGCAATGCGATCCTCGAGCTCGACAAGAAGCGCGCTGCAACCTACCCGCCGATCATTGCCGCAGTGCGTGCCGCGAAGGCAGAGAACAACGTGTTTGTCATCACCTACACGGACGAACAGGCGGTCCAAGTTCATGGCCTTGCGCCCGAGCTGATCATCACGGCGACAGTGAATTCCGTCGCGCAGTTCGATGACCTCGTCGCACGCGGGGTGAAGCCCGATCGTTTCCTTGCGTGGACCGGCAATGTCGAGCCGCGACCGGAACTCTGGTCAGCACTGGCGGCGCGTGGTGTGGAGAGCATTTTCGGAACCAATGGCTCGCGCGCCGAAGGCCTCGACTATCGCTACTGGGATGACGACGACGGATCGGAGTTCAACAAGCTCGCGGCGGATGGCCTGCCCATCCTGGTCACCAGCCTGACGGACAAGACGGCGCGGCAGGTCGCATCCGAAACCCGCAAGGCAGAAGCATGCGGCCTCTAGGACCGCGATGGGCGGAAACCGGTGTCACGAGAGGATGTACGATCACGACATGCCGCGGCGCGCGTCTTTCTCCAAAGGTATCGAGAATATCCTGAGTGAGTTCGTCCTGACCTCCTGTACCGGCGAGCGATCCTTCCTGCACCCGTTGTGAGGGAGGCAGGGGTCAGGTCAGCGACATCAACACACATGAGCGAGACGCCGTCGCCTGACCCCCAGCCAGTCTGCGTTCAGATTGTCCAGCCGGGGAAGCTGGACCCGGCGTCTCGAACTAGAACTTTCGGCCCACACCGATCGAGATCACCCAGGGATCGAGGTCAACCGAGGAGCGCAGGGCGCCGCCATTGATCTCGGCGTTGGTGTTGAAGAAGACCTTCTTGACGTCGATGTTGGCGCTCCACGGCCCGCTGATGCCGATGTCGGCGCCTGCTTGCAGCGCATAGCCCACGCCGTTCTCCAGTTCGACATCGAAGCCGTTCTGATTCTGGCCTTCGAAGAAGATCATTCCGTTGATGCCTGCACCAACGTAGGGGCTGAAACTCCCTGTCGTGATCGGGCGGTATTGCAGGGTGATGACCGGAGGCAGGACCCAGGTTTCGTGGACCGCCACATTCGTGGTCCCGCCGATGGCGCGGATCTCGTGCTGGGTCGCGCCCAGGATGGCCTCCACGGCAATATTGTCGGTCAGGAAGTAAGTGAACCCCAGGGTGGGCATATAGTCGTCGGACACATCGACGCGAAGCCCTGAGTCAGCTCCGGCCGCCGTCAGAACGCGGTCTTCTGTGGTCGGGGCGACGACTGTCGCCCGGCCGGTGACGATCAGCTCACCCGCGCGTGGGGCGGTCCAGGTGTCGGAGGTCTGGGCCGAGGCGGGCACGGCCGCCAGCGCGGCAACGGCAACGAGCGAAGCAGCAGAGGTGCGGACGACGGTCAGTGACATCAGGGGGAGCTCCGGATTGGGCGGCAGGGCGATGTGCCCCGCGCTGCCATGTTTCCGTTCTCGCGCGTCTTCCGCATCTCTGCGCCTGCCGGGTGGTTATCCCACGTGACCCCTGTCACCTGGCATAGACCCCGTCGCCTGACTGCGGCGGCGTGCTGCGTTGCAGCAGGCGAGCCAGCCGGCGCTTTTCCCGCGAGGGCCGAGATATGTTCCGGAATCGTGCGAGTTGGTTCGGGACAGTTCGAAACGCCTTTGCGGTGAACGAAATGATGCTGCGGCGCGGCGACGCACAGCGTCAAGATTTCACTCGACGCCGTGTCACTGGGCTGGGTAATTGAGTAGAAACCGTTCGGCCGACGCGCGTTGCGCCTGAAGGGGGCGGTCGAAGGAAGGCGAGTTGTGACAGAGGATTCGCTGGTAACGCCTTGAAGGCTTTAACCGGCGCGCCAGTTTCCGATGCGGGCGATTCGTGCTCTGGCATCGGCAGAGGGCGGCTCGAAGGCACAGGGCGTGCTTGTCGAGTGAGGTTAGGCCCGGGCAGCGTCTCCTGTTGTCTTTTGGGAATCGTGGCGGACTATCGGGGACTAAGACCCGGCCTCCGCTACGGATGGGTTGATGTGGGATTTAGGTGAGATGAGCATGACAGAAGCGGCCGTCGCGAAGTCCAAGGCGGCCAAGTCGGCAAGCGGAGCCGTTCCGGGTCTCGATCCGGCGCCGACGAGTCATGCAAAGCTGGTCGCCTGGGTGCGAGAGATCGCGGCCCTGACCAAGCCGGACCGTGTTCACTGGTGCGATGGCTCTGACGCAGAGTTCGACCAGCTGACGCAGGAGCTGATCGCGCTGGGCACGCTTAAGCGTCTCAACGCCGCAAAGCGTCCGAACTCGTTCTATGCCGCCTCCGATCCGAAGGATGTTGCCCGCGTTGAATCGCGCACCTTCATCTGCTCTGAGAAACAGATCGACGCCGGCCCGACCAACAACTGGGCTGATCCGTCTGAAATGCGCGTCAAGCTTGCTGGCCTGTTCGATGGCGCGATGCGCGGCCGCACGATGTACGTCGTGCCATTCTGCATGGGTCCGCTGGGCTCGAAGATTTCCGCGCTTGGCGTCGAGATTACCGACTCGGCCTATGTCGCCATCTCTATGCGCGTGATGACCCGTATGGGCCGCGCCGCGCTCGAGCAGATGGGCGACGACGGATTCTTCGTTCCCGCCGTGCACACACTGGGCGCGCCGCTGGCCCCCGGTCAGAAGGACGTCCCGTGGCCCTGCAACGATGACAAATACATCGTACACTATCCCGAGACCCGCGAGATCTGGTCGTACGGATCGGGCTATGGCGGCAACGCGCTGCTTGGTAAGAAGTGCTACGCGCTGCGCATTGCCTCGGTGATGGCGCGCGATGAGGGCTGGCTGGCCGAGCACATGCTGATCCTCAAGCTGACGAACCCCGAAGGCGTGGTGAAGTATGTCGCCGCTGCTTTCCCGTCGGCCTGCGGCAAGACCAACCTCGCGATGCTCGAGCCGACGCTGAAGGGCTGGAAGGCCGAGACGATTGGCGATGACATCTGCTGGATGCGTTTTGGCGAGGATGGTCAGCTCTACGCCATCAACCCGGAAGCGGGCTTCTTCGGCGTCGCGCCGGGAACGTCCGCAGCGACCAACCGGAACGCGCTGGATTCCTGCGCACGCAACACCGTCTTCACCAACGTGGCGCTGACCGCTGACGGAGACGTCTGGTGGGAGGGCATGACGAAGGAGCCACCGGAGGGCCTGACCGACTGGCGCGGCCGTCCCTGGTCGCCGGCGATGGGCGAGCCTGCTGCTCACCCCAACGCGCGCTTTGCCTGCCCGGCAGAACAATGCCCGGTAATCGCAGCCGAGTGGGAAGACCCGAAAGGCGTACCGATCTCCGCGATCCTGTTCGGCGGTCGCCGCGCATCGGCCGTACCGCTGGTGACGGAAGCTTATGACTGGGAGCATGGCGTGTTCATGGGCTCGACGGTCGCCTCGGAAGGCACCGCTGCGGCCGAGAACAAGGTGGGCGAGCTGCGCCGCGATCCGTTCGCGATGCTCCCCTTCGCCGGCTACAACATGGCTGACTACTTCGCGCACTGGCTGAAGATCGGCCAGACGTCCGGCGCCAGGCTGCCGAAGATCTTCTTCGTCAACTGGTTCCGGAAGGACAAGAACGGCAAGTTCATCTGGCCGGGCTTTGGCGAGAACACGCGCGTGCTGAAGTGGATCGTTGATCGCCTGGAAGGCAATGCCGCCGCCAACGACACTGCCATCGGCCGCGTGCCCGCGAAATCGTCAATCGACATTTCCGGCCTGTCGCTGACTGACGCGCAGATGGACACGCTGCTCGGCGTCGACCACGACGTCTGGCGCGAGGAAGCCGGGCTGATCCCGCCCTTCTTCGAGAAGTTCGGCGACCGCCTGCCGCAAGCGCTGTGGGACCAGCACAGCCAGCTGGTGAGCAGGCTGGGCTGATCGCCACAACACGATTGCAGAAGGGCCCGCTCAAACGAGCGGGCCCTTTCAGTTCTGCCGCGAGGTGTCTGGAGTAAGTCGCCACATTCAGCACGCCGCCCGCGTCCACGAGGGAGTCGGAAATGACGGTCGTAGCATCTGATTGACGAACATGTACGGCGCGACGAAATCATCCCGCAAAGTTTCATAGGCGATCGCGAATTCCGCCTGAAATGGTTCAGGATCGACGATCATGGCGTCGACAGATCCTGAGCCTTTGTCGACCCCAAAGGGCGCTTCCAGCGCCTTGCGCGGACCGGCCTCTGTGAGGATGTAGACTGTCAGCGTCCTTGCATCGCACTCCGCCCGGCCGTTCACATCCGTGAAGCCAGCATAGGCCGCCCGGCCGTCGCGCCCTCCGAACCGGGTGAGTACGATCTCGCGATTGAACTTTCCGCCGCTGCCGGATGGATGGAAATCGCGATACTCTTCCTGCAGCAGGAATCCCGCCTCCATCCGCACGAGATAGAAGAGCGACAGGCTGCCCGTGCAGCCGGCACATGCTTCGGCGCTGTCTGCGCCGGTCAGAAGCACGGCGCGTTCGCCCATCACGACCACGCCGAGATCCCAAACATTGTCTCGCGCGCCATCCCTGTAGATGGCCGCCATCAGGTCGGGAACATCGGCTTTCGTGATCTCGCCGATCGGAAGCCTTGCCGGCTGCGGCGCTGGAGGCTCAGCGATCTCAACACCAGCCATCTGCGCAGGTTCATGGCCGCCACAGGCGCTCAGAGCCGCTGAAACTGCAATGGCGATGAACAATGCGAAGCTGCGCATGATCCCCTCCCGCTCCGGAGGTCCAACTCTAGAGCGGGACCACAGGAAGTGAAAGCAAGGCCGCCAAACGCCGCCTTCACGCCCCCATCACCTCGGCCAGCTCCGTGAAGCTGTGGACGATCACGTCATACGTTCCGGCGTCGGGCAGCGGGCGTTCTGTGCCAGGGCCCCACTCCAGCGGCCGGTGCACATAGGCCGTCATGAGGCCGCGTGACTTTGCGGCGTCGAGGTCGCCCGGATGGCAGGCCACCATCATCACCTGGCTGGGCGCGATGTCGAGAAGGCGCGATGCGCTGTCGTAGATCGCGGCGTCCGGCTTGTAGGTGCGGACAAGATCGGCGCCGAGGATCGTGTCCCACGGAATGCCAGCGCGCTTCGCCATCGACAGGACGAGCGCGATGTTGCCGTTCGACAGCGCAACGACGGCATGCTTCGCCTTGAGCAGGTTCATCCCCTCGATCGAATCCGACCACGGATCGAGGCGGCGCCATCCCATGGCAAGCCTGTGCCTCTCTGTCTCGTCGAGATCCGTGATGCCAAACTCCGCCAGCGCGACATCCAGCGTTTCGCGATGCAGGGCGTCCATCGTCACATAGCTGCGCTCGGCCGATCGCACCGGCGCCATCGCCTGCAGGATCGGCCTGCGCCACGAATTGGCCAGGGCGCCCCAGTCGAGCGCGTGTGCTTTCGGGCCAAGGATCGCCTCTGCTTCACGGGCGATGCCGCTGCGCCAATCCACGACCGTACCGAACACGTCGAACGTCAATGCGCGGATGTTCGTGAAGTCAGCCATTGCCTGTTTCCTCGAGCCCCAGCTTCCTGCGCAGCTTGATGGATAGCGCAGAAACAATCA
>JALHLR010000016.1 GCA_022844475.1 Hyphomonadaceae bacterium
TGAGCGACAGTTTCAGTGGCATCCGTTCCTCCCGGCCGGGTACATGCCCCGGAAGCTGCCGGAGTCTGGACTTGGCCGAAGGGCCGGTCTAGCCGCCGTTCCTTAAGTTTTGCTTGTGAAGGGTAAAGCGCCCGGCTGGCGAGCGAAGCTGACGCTTCCCCTTCCCCACCAAATCCGCTCTAACCGTAACGATTGTTCCAGCCGAGGTTGCCCCATGTCCGAGAAGAAGCGTTTTGAAGGGTCTGACAGCTATGTGGCGACCGACGACCTGCGGGTGGCGGTCAACGCCGCGATCGCGCTGGAGCGTCCGCTGCTGGTGAAGGGTGAGCCGGGCACGGGCAAGACGATGCTGGCGCTGGAAGTTGCCCGCGCGTTGGGCATGCCGATCATCGAATGGCACATCAAGTCGACCACCAAGGCGCATCAGGGCCTGTACGAGTATGATGCGGTGGCGCGTCTGCGGGACGGACAGCTGGGCGAGGAGCGCGCGCGCGACATCCGCAACTACATCAAGAAGGGCAAGCTGTGGGAGGCGTTCACCGCGCCCGTTCGCCCTGTCCTGCTGATCGACGAGATCGACAAGGCGGACATCGAGTTTCCGAACGACCTGCTGCAGGAACTCGACCGGATGGAGTTCTACGTCTACGAGACCGACGAGACGATCAAGGCGAAGGTACGCCCGGTCGTGATCATCACGTCGAACAACGAGAAGGAATTGCCCGACGCTTTCCTGCGCCGGTGTTTCTTCCACTACATCAAGTTTCCCGACGACCAGACCATGTCGTCGATCATCGAGGTGCACTTCCCCGGCATCAAGAAGCGGCTGGTGAGCGAGGCGCTGGCGACGTTCTACCGGATGCGCGACGTGCCGGGGCTGAAGAAGAAGCCGTCGACATCGGAGCTGCTCGACTGGCTGAAGCTGTTGATGTCGGAGGATATCGATGTCGAGACGCTGCGCGAGAAGAACCCGAACAAGCTGGTGCCGCCCCTGCATGGCGCGCTGCTGAAGAACGAGCAGGACATCCAGTTGTTCGAACGCCTCGCCTTCCTGGCGCGGCGGGAGAATGGATGAGCGGGTGCGTCCCCTGAAGCTGGCGCTTCCGGGGTAGACGCCAGCTGGCAATCGACCGTCGCGGGAATGCGGGCCATTGCAGGGCTGCATTTCCCCAGCCGGCCTGGCGCCAGTGTTTCCCTCGGATTCCGGTATCGGCAGGCTTCGCGTCGCGGGGGGATTTCCGCCCGGATATCGGGGTCCTCCGTTGCGTAAAGCCGGGGAGGTGGACGCGGACCAGACGGCGAGGTCCGACCGGGGGAACCCTCGATTTTCCTGTTGCGGAATGCGCTCGCCCAGCGCATGGCGCATGGGAAGGACGAGGAAGACGATGGGAATCGATGCGCACGCCCTGCATTGCCTGGACTATGCCGGGCTGTTCGGCGCCTTCGGGCGGACAGTGACGCTGGGGCGGCAGAACGTCTTCATAAAGCCGCGTCGGCTGGAAGCGAAATACGGTGCCAAGCTCGACTGGAAGAGCCAGACCTATTGCGAGGGCCTGCTCGAGACGTGCTTTGGCGCAACCAAGGTCGATTCCATCGACCGCTCGAACTATGAAAAAGCGTCCGTGATCTTCGACATGAACGAGCCGCTGCCGGCTGGGTTTGCCGAGTACGACACGGTGATCGACTTCGGCACGAGCGAGCATGTGTTCAACATCTCGCAGGCGCTGAACAATACCATCCGCCTGTGCCGCGAGGGCGGGCAGATCCTGCACGTATCGCCCGCCAACAATTTCTGCGGGCATGGCTTCTGGCAGTTTTCACCCGAGCTGTTCTTCTCGCTCTATTCGGAACAGAACGGTTTCAGGGACACCGAGGTGTTCGTCGCCGGCCGGAAGACGACGGGCGTCTGGTACAAGGTGAAAAAGCCCAGAGCGGGTGAGCGCGTGCCGCTGGGATCGCGCGAGAAGCTTTATGTCATCTGCCGGACCGTGCTCGAAAGGAAGCTTGCCGGCCGTGCGCTCGATGTGCAGCAGAGCGATTATGTTGCCCACTGGGGGGAAGGCGTGGCGCCGGCCGACCGGCAGCAGTCGGACACCTTCAACGCGTGGCTGCACCGGCGCATCCTGCACAAGTATTTCCGGACCCCGTCGCGCTTCAATCCCAATCTGATTCGCCTGCAGGTTCCGTATCGGCCGCAGATCCAGGCGCGCTAGCGTTCCAGCGGCAGCGCGGCGCGCAGGCCCGAATCGGTTCCGCCCCCTGCCCCGCCATGCCCCGACCATGCACCCGGGGCCCGGCTGCCCAAATCGGCCATACGCGGCAAGATTGCTTCAGAAACCCGGCATTTTACCCTCCCCAAGGGGATGCAACGGGGTTACACCACGCCCAAATTCAAGGCTCGCCCGGCGGGCGAATACAGCGACCTGGAGACGTCATGGACATCAAGGTGCCCGCAATGGGTGAGAGCGTCACCGAGGGAACGCTCGCCAACTGGCTCGTCAAACCCGGCCAGGCCGTGAAGCAGGACGATCCGATCGCCGAAATCGAGACGGACAAGGTCGCCATCGAGGTGCCCGCCCCTGCTGCCGGCGTGATCACGGAACACCTCGTCAAGGAAGGCGAGACGGTCTCCATCGGCAAGATCATCGCGCGGCTGGCCGAGGGGGCTACGGCTTCGGCGGCGCCAGCTGCTGCTGCTGCACCCGCCGCCAAGCCTGCGGCAACGACCAAGCCTTCGGCATCGGCGGCGCCGGTCGCCAGGGCGACGGACAAGGTCGCACCCTCGGTTGGCCGGATCGCCGCCGAAGCCGGCGTGAACCCTGCCGACATTCCCGGCACCGCCAAGGGCGGACGCGCGACCAAGGGCGATGCGCTCGCCTACGTCGCATCGAACCCTGCCTCGGCGCCGGCAGCTGCGCGCGCGCCGGAACCCGTGCATACGCCGCGTGAGCTTGGACCGCGCGAAGAGCGCGTGAAGATGACGCGCCTGCGCCAGACCATCGCGCGGCGCCTGAAGGAAGCGCAGAACACGGCGGCGATGCTGACCACGTTCAACGACGTCGACATGTCGCAGGTGATGGAGCTGCGGAAGCGCCACAAGGACGCGTTCGAGAAGAAGCACGGCGTGAAGCTGGGCTTCATGGGCTTCTTCGTGCGGGCCTGCGTGGCCGCCCTGAAGGAGATCCCCAGCGTCAACGCCGAGATCGACGGCACCGACATAATCTACAAGAATTTCTACAACGTCTCGGTCGCGGTCGGTACGGACAAGGGCCTCGTGGTTCCGGTCGTGCGCGATGCCGACACGATGACGCTTGCAGGCATCGAGTCCGAGATCGGGCGTCTTGGCGCGCTGGCGCGCGATGGCAAGCTGTCGATGGACGACCTGCAGGGCGGCACGTTCACGATCTCGAACGGCGGCGTCTATGGCTCGCTGATGTCGACGCCGATCCTCAACCCGCCGCAGTCGGGTGTGCTGGGCATGCACCGCATCGAGGAACGGCCGGTTGTCGTGGATGGCAAGATCGTGGCGCGGCCGATGATGTATCTGGCGCTGAGCTATGACCACCGCATCGTTGACGGCAAGGAGGCGGTGACCTTCCTCGTGCGCCTGAAGGAGGCGCTGGAAGATCCCGAACGCCTGCTGCTCGACCTGTAAGGGCGCATGGACGCCGAGGCGTTCTCCGACGGACTTCTCGGCTTGATCATCCGGCTTGCGGGCCTGTTCTGGCTGCTCGGCGCGTTCGCGCTGGTGCGGCAGATCCGCATGGAGATGATGCTCGACCGCATGACCTCGCAGATCGAGGGCATGGCGAAGACGATGGCGGGTGACGCGGTCGGCGACGCGCCCGAATCGGGCAAGTCCGCCGCGGACGCAGCCATCGAGCGCTGGAAGGACCGCGATGATGCAGCCCGCCGCGGCTGGATTGCGGGACAGGCGATTGTGCTGATCGCAACCTCGCTGGCGATGATCCTGCTGCATACGATCGCTGTGTTGCTGGTGGCGCTGCTGGTGATGGGCCAGGGGGTTTATTTCTTCTGGCGCGAATGGACGGCGCGGCGTGCGCCGAACGCCGATGCGGCGGCTCACGCGCGGCCGACACGCGCCACGGTGAATGCAGGGTGGGCGTCGCTGGTCGTGGCGATGCTGGTATGGTCGGCGGCGTTCAGGGGCGTGCTGCACTAGTTAAGCGAAGCTTTCGCCCGCCTGCGCGATTCAAACGTCGGCAGAAGACCTGCGTTAGGCAAGCCGCGCTATTCTCCGGCCCGAGTTGGACCAGGGGCGGCGCGTGATGCGCCGGTATGAGTATGCGGCGCCTATTTGCCATCTTGCTGATCGCCACGTCGGGCTGGTTGCTCTACCAGACCGCGATTGAACATCTTGGCAGCGTCGAGCGGCTGTTCACGGGCGATGTGCTGGCGCACAGGAATGACCTCGCCTTCGTCATGCCTGCGCTGGGCGGGGCGCTCGGCTTGCTGGGCGGGCTCACCGTGTTCTTCAACGGTCCGGGCGGGGCGGCGCTGGCGATGGCGGGCGGTCTGGCGGCGGCGGGCTTCACGCTGACGCTGAAGCAGACATTCGAGCTGGATCGTCTCCTCGACAACGAGCTGGTCGTCGGCGCCTGCATCCTGATGCTGGCCATCATCACGAGTTCGATCACGCGGGTCACGGCGCGCACGCGCAGCGCCGAAGCGGAAGACAGGGCTGCACGGTTGCCGGTTGCCGGCCGGCGCGTCTACTGACGGGTGAATCCGGGGTCGCGCCTCCCCATATTCGCTTTGTTGACCATGCCGCCGGGGTGCGTATAGCTCCCGCAGCAAGCGAAAAGACGCGAGACAAGACCCATGAGCGAGACTTTTGACGTCGTCATCATCGGTGGCGGACCCGGCGGCTACAATTGCGCCACGCGCTGCGGCCAGCTGGGCATGAAGGTCGCGCTGATCGAGAAGCGCGACAAGCTGGGCGGGACCTGCCTCAATGTCGGCTGCATTCCCTCGAAAGCGATGCTGCACGCGTCCGAACTCTACGAGACGGCGGCCAGGGATTTCGCCGGGCTGGGCATTGAGGTGACCGGGCTGAAGCTCAATCTCGACAACATGCAGAAGCAGAAAGAGGACGCGGTTTCAGGCCTCACGGCCGGGATCGCGTACCTGATGAAGAAGCACAAGGTAACCGTGTTCAACGGCGCCGGCCGCATTGATGGTCCAGGCCGCGTGGTCGTAGGCGACAAGGTGCTCGAGACGAAGAACATCGTGATTGCGACGGGCTCGGAGCCGACGCCGCTGCATGGCGTGGAGATCGACGAGGAGCGTGTCGTATCCTCGACGGGCGCTCTGACGCTGAAGGCCGTTCCCAAGCGCATGATCGTGATCGGCGCGGGCATCATCGGTCTGGAGCTTGGATCGGTCTGGCGCAGGCTCGGCGCGGAAGTAACGGTCGTGGAGTATCTCGACCGCATCCTGCCGGGCGCCGATGGCGAGGTGGCCAAGCAGTCGCAGCGCATCTTCGCCAAGCAGGGCATCGTGTTCAAGCTCGGCATGAAAGTGACCGGCGTCGAGAAGCTGAAGTCGAAGCTGAAACTCTCGATGCAGCCTGCGGCCGGCGGCGATGCGGAGACGCTGGACGCGGACGTTGTTCTGCTGGCGATCGGGCGGCGTCCGTACACGCAGGGTCTGGGCCTAGAGACGGTGGGCATCACGCCGGACCGGCGCGGACAGATTTCCAACGACCACTATCGCACCTCGGCCGAGGGCGTCTGGGTGGTCGGCGATGTCACCTCGGGTCCTATGCTGGCGCACAAGGCAGAAGACGAAGCCGTTGCCTGCGCGGAACTGATCGCGGGCAAGGCGGGCCATGTGAACTACGACATCATTCCGGGCGTCGTTTACACGAAGCCGGAGATCGCCTGGGTCGGCAAGACCGAGGAAGAGCTGAAGGAAGCGGGCGTCGCCTACAAGGTCGGCAAGTTTCCGTTCTCAGCCAACTCGCGCGCCAAGACCAACCACGAGACCGACGGCTTCGTGAAGATCCTGGCTGACGCCACGACGGATCAGGTGCTCGGCGCGCATCTGGTTGGCGTGGGGGCCGGTGAGATGGTCGCCGAGGTCTGCGTGGCGATGGAGTTCGGCGCGTCGTCGGAAGACATTGCCCGCACCTGCCATGCGCACCCGACGCTGACGGAAGCCGTCCGCCAGGCGGCGATGGCGGTCGAAGGCTGGGCGATGCAGATGTAGGGGTGGCCTGTCCGGCTGCTTTGCCGCCAGCCCCCTCTTGTCCTGAGGGTCAGCTCCCCGCCGCCTGGCGTCCGGGGAGGACTTCCCGGTGTGGCCCGCAATTCGACAGGGTCCGGCTGCGAAGCGGCCGGATCGCGCGACACAGCGCGCAACCCATGACAGTTAACAGCACACCGCGGCATGGCCTTTGCGGGCCTGCTGTGCTTGGGTTTCGGGCGAGGTGCTTGGGGAGGGATTTGTTGAGTTCGGTATCGGGCCTGGTCGGCGAACTGGCGCAGGCGCGCGAAGCCGTTGCGGCGCGGCTGCGCGGCGTCGATCCGGCTGACTTCCAGGCGCTGCGCCGCGCCTATGACGCGTTCGCCCAGAACGACCCGACGCCGAAGATCGCAACCGAATCCGGCATCGTGCTCAACGGCGTGCCCTGCCTTGGCCTGCTGCCCGAGAATGCGAGCGGGGACCATGCCGTGTTCTGGTGCCATGGCGGCGGCTTCACCATGGGCTCGTCGAAATCGCATCGCGGCCTCGCGAGCCAGGTGGCGGGCCATGCAAAGATCGGCGTGATCCTGCCCGACTACAGGCTTGCCCCCGAGCATCGTCATCCCGCTGCGGTGGAGGATTGCGTTGCCGCCTATCTCGGCATGCTGGGCGAAGACGTGAAGGCGCACAATGTGATCATCGCTGGCGACAGCGCAGGCGCAGCGCTCGCCATGGCGACGGTGCTGCGCCTGCGCGACATTGGCGCCTCGATGCCGGCCGGCATGATCCTGCTGTCGCCCTGGGTCGATCTTGCCAACCGCGGATGGAGCCACGTGGCGAAAGCGCAGCGTGACCCCTTCCTCACGACCAAGGGGCTGAACATCCGCGCGCAGGAATATTTCGGCGGCGGCGGCACGATGCCGATCCTGGAGAGCGACCTGCGCGGCTTGCCGCCAGCCTATATCCAGACCGGCGAGGCGGAAATTCTCATGTCGGATTCAACGGCGCTGGCAGAGCGGCTTGGCGCGGCCGGCGTGCCTGTCACGCTGGAGATCTGGCCGGACATGTTCCACGTCTTCCAGGCGCGGTATGCGATGCTCAGCCAGGCGCGGCAGGCCGTGGAGCGGCTGGGACAGTGGTGCGCTGCGCATGTGGGGAAGTAGCCGCTCTCACGCGCAGGCATAGACACCCAACCTGTCCTTCCCAAGAGGGCATGGGGACAGGTCGAGGTGTGCCGAACGCGAGTCCTACTTCTCGAACGCCGCATCAAGGAACGCTGCGAGTTCCTTGTTGTGGAGGGCCATCGTGCCTGCGGCGGTCGATGCCGAGGCGGGGCGGCCGACATAGCGCGGGCGCTTGTGCTTCACGTCCAGCTTTTCGAGTGTCTTCTCGATGTTCCAGTCGACAAAGGTCCACGCGCCCATGTTGCGCGGTTCTTCCTGGCACCAGACCATGTCGGCCTGCGGGAAGCGCGCGAGCTCCTTCATCAGGGACGCGACGGGGAATGGGTAGAGCTGCTCGACACGCAGAAGGTAGACGTCGTCGATCTTGCGCTTCTCGCGCTCTTCGAAGAGATCGAAATAGACCTTGCCCGAGCACATCACGACGCGACGAATGTCCTTGTCGGCCTTCAGCGTGATGTCAGCGCGGCATTCCGGCACTTCGGCGCCATCGACCAGGATGCGGTGGAAGGAGGTGCTGGGGCCCATGTCCTTGAAGAAGGACACGGCGCGCTTGTGGCGCAGCAGCGACTTCGGCGTCATCACGATGAGCGGCTTGCGGAAGTCGCGGTGCATCTGGCGACGCAGGGCGTGGTAGTAGTTGGCCGGCGTGGTGCAGTTGACGACCTGCATGTTGTCCTGCGCGCACATCTGCAGGAAGCGCTCAAGGCGGGCGGAGGAGTGTTCCGGCCCCTGCCCCTCATAGCCATGCGGCAAGAGGCAGACGAGGCCAGACATGCGCAGCCATTTGCGTTCGCCCGAGGAGATGAACTGGTCGAAGAGGACCTGCGCGCCGTTGGCGAAGTCGCCGAACTGGGCTTCCCACAGAACCAGCGTCTGCGGCGCCGTGAGCGAGTAGCCGTATTCGTAGCCGAGCACGGCTTCTTCCGAGAGCAGCGAGTCGATGACTTCGTAATGAGCCTGCGTGGGCGAGAGGTTGTTGAGCGGCGTATAGCGCTCTTCCGTGGTCTGGTTGACGAGGTGGGAGTGGCGTTGGGTGAAGGTGCCGCGGCACGAATCCTGGCCTGACAGGCGGACGGGAAAGCCTTCTTCCAGCAAGGTCGCGAAGGCCATGTGCTCGGCCATGCCCCAGTCGAGATTCTCTCCGGTCTCGGCCATCTTGCGACGCGCTTCGACGGTGCGGGCGACGGTCTTGTGAATGTTGAAGCCGTCGGGGACGGTGGTGATCCGCTTGCCGAGATCCTTCAGTTTCGCGATCGGCACGCCCGTCTTGCCACGAGCCTCCTCATCCTTCGGCAGTCCGAGCCCAGCCCATTTGCCATCGAGCCAGTCGGCGGCGCCGGGCTTGAACGTCTTGGCCTTCTCGAACTCCTCCTCGAGATGAGTGTCCATCTCGGCGATCATGTTGTTGAGGGCGTCCTCGGTGATGACACCTTCGTCGACGAGGCGGCGCGAGTAGAGTTCGCGTGTGGACGACTGATCGCGGATCTTTGCGTACATCAGCGGCTGGGTCATCGTCGGGTCATCGCCCTCGTTGTGACCGAAGCGGCGGTAGCAGAACATGTCGATGACGACGTCCTTGCAGAACTGCTGGCGGTATTCGGTGGCGACCTTGGCGGCGTAGACGACCGCCTCGGGGTCATCGCCGTTGACGTGGAAGACCGGCGCGTCGACCATTTTCGCCATGTCCGACGGATAGGGCGACGAGCGCGAGAATGACGGCGCGGTGGTGAAGCCGATCTGGTTGTTGATGATGAAGTGCATCGCCCCGCCGGTGCGATAGCCGGCAAGGCCCGACAGCGCGAAGCATTCGGCGACGACGCCCTGGCCCGCAAAGGCCGCATCGCCATGCAGCAGCAGCGGCATGACCTTCACGCGGCGCGCGTCGCGTTCCTTCGGATCGGTGGCGCGGGTGCCGCCGGCTTCGATCTCGTCGAAGAACTGTTTCGCGCGTGCCTTGCCCAGCACGACCGGGTTGACGATTTCGAGGTGGCTGGGGTTCGCCGTGAGGGACAGGTGAACGCTGTGGCCGTCGAACTCGCGATCCGACGAGGCGCCGAGGTGATATTTCACGTCGCCCGAGCCGTAGTCGTCGGAGCCCTGCGTGTTGCCGCCCTGAAACTCGAAGAAGATCTTGTGATAGGGCTTGCCCATGACGGCGGCGAGCACGTTGAGACGGCCGCGGTGGGGCATGCCGACGATGATCTCGTCGACGCCGAGCGCGCCGCCGCGCTTGATCATCTGCTCAAGCGCCGGGACGGCGGCTTCACCGCCATCGAGGCCGAAGCGCTTGGTGCCGGGATAGCGCTTGTGCAGGAAGCGTTCGAAGGCTTCGGCTTCGACGAGCTTCCTGAGGATTGCGCGCTTGCCCTGGGGCGTGAAGGAGATTTCCTTGTCCTTGCCCTCGATGCGCTGCTGCAGCCAGGATTTCTCGTCCGGATCCGAGATGTGCATGAACTCGACGGCGAAGGTGCCGCAATAGGTGCGGCGCAGGATGTCGAGCATCTGGCGCGGCGTCGCGTAGTCGAGGCCCAGCACGTTGTCGATGTAGATGCGGCGGTCCATGTCCTTCGGGCCGAAGCCGTAGGTCTTCGGATCAAGCTCCGGCGGCTCTTCGCGGCCGAGCATGCCCAGAGGATCGAGATTGGCGGCGAGGTGGCCGCGCATGCGGTAGGCGCGGATCATCATGATGGCGCGGATCGAGTCCTGCACCTGCTGGTGGAGATCGGCGGGGGCGATCGTTGGGCCGACCTGCGGCGCCTTCTTCGCGTCCTTCACGGGCGCCACGCCCCAATTGCCGTCGATGGCGGAGACGAGGTCGCCGTTCTGGTGCTTCAGCGGTTCCTGCCAGGTGGGGCCGCGCGCAGCGTGCGCGGCATCGGCGGCGGGGTCAGCCACGCCGCGGAAGAAGCGCTGCCAGCTTTCGGGGACGGAGGCGGGGTCCTCGGCGTACTGGGCATAAAGCTGTTCAATGTAGGCGGCGTTGGCGCCGTAGAGGAACGCCGTATCCAGCATGGCTTCGTTGTCCATGCCGCGGACTTCGCCTGCCTTCGCCTCGATGTTCATTTTCTGCGTCCTGTAGCGCCAGAATCGGGACCCCTGTCCCGGGCGCGATTGGTGGCACTCAAATGCTGCTTTTTCGGCCCCGACTCAACCAGAAAGGGTGCGGTATTCTGCACATGGCACCGCCCAATACACCGCCGCCCGTTAGCAGATCGTTTCTGTTCCAAAACGAGTCTGGAATCAGTGCTCTGAGCCCGTCCGGATGAAACGCTAGCGCTTCAGCACTTCCGACATGGTCGTGCCGAGGCGCGCCGGGCTCGGCGAGACGACGATACCGGCCGATTCCATGGCGGCGATCTTCGATTCCGCATCGCCCTTGCCGCCGGACACGATCGCGCCGGCGTGGCCCATGGTGCGGCCCTTGGGGGCCGTGCGGCCGGCGATGAAGCCGACCATCGGCTTCTTGCGGCCGCGCCTTGCCTCGTCCTTGAGGAACTGGGCGGCGTCTTCCTCGCCCGATCCGCCGATCTCACCGATCATGATGATCGCCTTGGTCTCGTCGTCGGCAAGGAACATCTCGAGCACATCGATGAAGTCCGTGCCTTTGACCGGGTCGCCGCCGATTCCGACGGCCGTGGTCTGGCCGAGGCCTTCGGCGGTCGTCTGGAACACAGCCTCATAGGTGAGCGTGCCCGAGCGCGAGAGCACGCCGATATTGCCCTTGGAGAAGATCGAGCCCGGCATGATCCCGATCTTGCACTGGCCCGGCGTGAGCAGGCCCGGGCAGTTCGGCCCGATCAGGCGCGATTTCGACTTCGCGAGCTTGTCCTTGACGCGCACCATGTCGAGTACGGGCACGCCCTCGGTGATTGTCACGATCAGCGGGATTTCGGCGTCGATGGCTTCTTCGATCGCGGCGGCGCAGAATTTCGGCGGCACGTAGATGACGGTGGCGTTGGCGCCGGTCTTCTCTTTGGCTTCGGCGACGCTGTTGAACAGCGGGCGCTGGACTTTTGAGCCGTCCGGCAGTGTGCCTTCCCACTGTGTTCCACCTTTGCCGGGTGTGATGCCGCCGACCATCTGCGTGCCGTACGCAATGCCCTGCTCGGTGTGGAACGTGCCGGTCTTGCCGGTCATGCCCTGGGTGAGGACCTTGGTGTTCTTGTCGATCAGGATGGACATCGCTGGGCCTTGTTCGGTCGGAAGCGGGAAAACGGAAGTGACGGACTATTTGCCTTTGACGGCGGCGACGATCTTCTGAGCTGCGTCGTCGAGATCGTTGGCGGGGACGACGTTGAGACCGCTATCCTTGATGATCTTCTTGCCGAGCTCGGCGTTCGTGCCTTCGAGCCGGACGACCAGCGGCACGGAGAGGTTGGTCTCGCGCACGGCGGCGAGGACGCCTTCGGCGATGACATCGCACTTCATGATGCCGCCGAAGATGTTCACGAGGATGCCCTTCACCTTGGGATCCTTCATGATGATCTTGAAGGCGGCTGCGACCTTCTCCTTGCCGGCGCCGCCGCCGACGTCGCAGAAGTTGGCGGGCTCTTCGCCATAGAGCTTGATGATGTCCATCGTCGCCATGGCGAGACCGGCGCCGTTGACCATGCAGCCGATCGTGCCGTCGAGCGCGATATAGGCGAGGTCCCACTCGGAGGCCTCGATCTCTTTTTCGTCTTCCTCGGTCTTGTCGCGCAGCGCCTGGATGTCGGGGTGGCGGAACAGCGCGTTGCCGTCGAAGGAGACTTTGGCATCCAGCACGCGCACGCGGCCGTTCTTCATGACGATCAGCGGGTTGATCTCCAGCATCGCCATGTCCTTCTCGACGAAGGCCTTGTAGAGGATGCGCGAGAGACCGATCATGTCGGTGCGGGCCTCACCCGACAGCTTCAGCGCATCGCAGAGCTTGCTGGCGTCGGTGTCGGTGACGCCGGTCGAGGGCTCGATCGGCAGCGTCATGATGCGGTCGGGCGTATCGTGAGCGACGGCTTCGATGTCCATGCCGCCTTCGGTCGAGACGACGAAGGCGATCTTGCCGGTGCCGCGATCGACCAGCAGCGAGAGATACAGTTCCTTCTCGATATCGGCGCCGTCCTCGATGTAGATGCGGTTGACCTGCTTGCCGCCGGCGCCGGTCTGGGCGGTCACAAGCGTCTTGCCGAGCATGGCCTTCACATGCTCAAGCGCCTGCTCCTTCGAGAAGCCGAGGCGGACGCCGCCTTTTTCACCGGCTTCCTTTTCAAGGAATTTGCCCTTGCCGCGGCCGCCGGCGTGGATCTGCGATTTGACCACCCAGAGCGGACCGGGGAGCGCGTCGATCGCCGCCTGCGCCTGGTCCACCGAGGTGATGGCGACGCCGAGCGCGACCGGAGCGCCGAAGGACTTCAGGACTTCTTTCGCCTGATGCTCGTGGATGTTCATGAAACCTGTTCCTGAAAGACGGGCTTGGCAGGCCCTGCTCGGGCGTGTGGCGATAGCGCATGGTGCGCAGCGACGCAACGTAGGCGATCGGCGCTGTTCTGTGTCGATTCAGACCGGTTTGGGCTCGGACGCTGGCGGCGGTCCATCGCTGCCAGCAGCGGCACGTTCAGCCTCGTCCGCCACAGCGCCCTGCACGACGCTTGTGGCCTGGACCGGCTTGAAGGACGATCGTTGCGAGGAGCCTGGCCGGTCGCGGATGAACAGCCGCCCGAGATTGGCCGCCATCAGCCCGAAATAGCCCAGGGCGACGGCGAGGAATACGCCCGACTGGCCGGCCTGCGTGTCGGCGACAGCGCCGGTGAGAATTGGCCCGATCACCGATCCGCCTGCCCAGATGAAGAGCATGCCGGACATGACCTGCGCGATCTGGCCGGCATCCGTGCGGTCGGTCGCATGGCTGGCGGAGATCGAATAGAAGGACAGCGCTCCCCCACCCCACAGCGCCGCCAGCAGGACGGTGATCGAGAACGAGACCCGGCCTGCCGTGAGATAAAGCGCGATGCAGGCGACGAGCGCCAGGAAAGCGAGGAAGGCAACCACCAGTCGCCGGTCGACCCTGTCGGAGATCAGCCCCGCAGGCCATTGCGTGACGACGCCGCCGAGCATTGCGGCAATGTAGAGCGTGGCGGCGGACGACGACCCCTGGCCAGGCTGGAGCTCCTGCGCATAGAGCGGCAATTGCGCGGTGACGCCGGTGTTGCACAGCCCTGCCACCGCAGCGCCGGCCAGGGCTGCCGGCGGAATGCGCAGGATGCTGCTGAGGCTGAGCGCTTCGCGGTCGGGCAGGACAGGTTGCGCGCGCTGAGTGGCGGAGAGCGGAATGACCGCGAGGATCATCAGCAGGCCTGCCCAGATGAACGGGCGAATGTCCTCGGGTGCATGGTCGAGGATCAGCAACGGACCACCGCAGATCGCAAGCTTCAGCATCAGCTGGTAGAGGCCCATCACGCCGCCGCGTCTGGAGCGGGGCGTTGAATCCGCGATCCAGCTTTCTGCGGCGGTGAACATCACGGCGGAGGCCGCGCCCTGGGCGAGGCGGAACAGGGCCCACGCGACGGCATCGAACGACAGCCCCATGGACAGGATGCCGACGGCGTAGATGGCGGCGGCCGCCGAATAGGCGCGGATGTGCCCGACCTGGCGCACGATGTCGGGCGCGAACCACGCGCCGGCCATGAACCCCGCCGAGAATGATGCCGCGACCAGCCCGACCCCAAGCGCCGAGGCGCCCATGTAGTCGAGCGCCAGCGGCGTGGTGACGCTCAGCACGCCGGAAGCGGCCTGAAGCAGCATCACTGCAAGGATGAGAGATGCGACGTTCCGGTAGACGGTCATGGAGAAGATCGCCGGGCGATTCTTGTTATCACACCGGCTTTAGCGGGGTTTGCTGCAACGCGCGTCTAAAATCTTGTTACCGAAAGCATGAAATCTCACGGATCGCGTTGAAGTGAATCTTCAGTGTGATGCGGCAAGGTTGGCGCTTACCGTGGGGAGGCTACGCGATGATTCCGAACACACTGCTTGCACTGATCGACAAGCTGGCCGCCGATGGCCGGATTGCCGCAGAGGAGGCGCTCGATGTGCGCCGCGCCGTGTTTCCGGATGGAGCCGTTTCCCGTGGCGAGGCCGAAGCGCTGTTCCACCTCAACGACCGGGTGGGCGGCGATGATCCGGCGTGGAACGCCTGCTTCGTCGAAGCGATCTGCGATCACCTGACGCTTGCGCACGACCTGCCCGGCCATGTCACCGACGAGGGTGCGGCCTGGCTGGAAAGCCGGATCAGCCATGACGGCGTGGTCGAGAGTTTTACCGAGCTGGAACTGTTGCTGAAGCTGCTGGAGCGCGCGGAGTCATGCCCAGCGCGCCTGCACGAATTGGCGCGTGACTGGGTCTCGCGCGCGGTGCTGGCTGGCAAGGGCTATGAAGGCCGCGACACGTCGCTCGTTCCGGGACAGATCGGCGCGACCGAACTCGCGCTGATCCGGCGCGTTCTCTACGCCGCCGCAGGGGCGGGGAACGCTGCTGTGACGCGAGAAGAAGCCGAGTGGCTGTTCGACCTCGACACCTCGACGGAAGGCTTCGCCCATGTCGCAGGCTGGCGCGACATGTTCGTGTCGGCGGTCATGAATCACCTGTTCGCCGCAGGTCCGTCAGCCCTGCTGGAACGCAGCGAGATGGTGCGCCGGGCGGCCTGGCTGCAGAGGCGCGAGACAGGCGGCGTCGGCCAGTACCTCAAGCGCGCGCTTCACAGTCTCGGATCCGGCCCTTCCGAATTCCTCAGCGATGTCACCTTCAACGGCGCAGCGAATGACCATGTCGAACGCCGCCAGGTTGAAGCCACGCTTGCCGAGGCCCTGACCACGCCGGAAGCAGCCTGGCTTGTTACCCGCATTCGCGCCGATGGTCGTCGCACGACAAACGAACAGGCCCTGCTCGCCGCGGTGAAGGCGGCCAAGGGCGAGGAGCTGCTGAAGTCGGCTTGACCCTCGCCTCCCCGCTTCCGGGAGGGGCGGCTTTTCAGGCGCCCGCCCACGTCCCGTGGAAACCGAGCGGCCAGGCGTAATCGGCCTGCCACACGGCCACCGGCCCGTCCTCGATGTTGGACGCGTCGAAGGCCCAGACTTCGGTGCGGCCCGCGCGCGTGTTGATGGCGGGGCCGATGAGCCAGGAGTCTTTCTCCGATGAGCCGCCGGGCTTCGGGGTGAAAAGGTGCTCTTCGACGATGTAGTGCGATCCGAAATCGTAGACCTGCGCCTTGCCGGAGGACCAGTCCTGCAGAGCAAGGGCGCTGCCGCCGGGCTGATCCTTGACCGAGCCGGTGACCATGGCGGTGAGTTTTCGGGACAGGCCGTGGCGGCGCGGATCGACCTGCGGGAAGTCGCCGGCGATGTCCGTTTCGGTGAGCTTTGCATCGCCTGACTTCGCGATGGTGACCATCGTCAGTTTCGACGGCCGGTCATAGCCCGACAGTTTTCCGCGTATCTCCTGCGCGCCGCCGCCTGAGCCGAGCACGGGTTCGGGATAGAAGGCGGCGTCGAGGCGGATCGTGCCGTCGCTTTCCTCCCAGGCAGCGCCGGTGTGGTAGAAGGCGCGCGCAGGGCCCTGGGCCCAGCGGGTTTTCGCAAGGTCGTCCTTGTCGACGATGAGATACTTCATCCCCTGTTCCGGCTTCCACTCGAAGCCATCGATGAAGGGGGGCCTCGTTCGCGTCTGGATCCAGGGCTGGACGAGAATGATCAGCTTGCGGTCGGTCATCGCCCAGTCGTGGATGTAGGATGCGACGCCGATATCGACCATGCCGAAGCTGGCGATCGAGCCGTCAGGGTTGATGTTGTAAATTCCCGCCGTGCGGCCGTTGAGGGCGAGGTTCCAGATGCGGCCATCGGGATCGCGCTTGGGGTGCGCGAGGAAGGGCATGCCCTTCAGGTCGCTCCTGAATTCCTTGAGGCCTTTTGTTTCGAGCGTCACCGGATCCATGCGGTACGGCGTGCCTGCTTCCCACAGCGCCAGCAATTCGCCGCCCGACATCATCACCGAGATGTTGCCGGGGTTCACGTCGTTGGAGGATGAGACCGGATAGCTGGGATCGCCCACCGTGCCGAAACCGGGCGCGAGGAATTTTCCAGCCGCCATTTCAAGCCGGCGCTTGGGCGTGTCGACATAGCGGCCGGTGTGGACCGCCTTGCCGTCGGCGATGCTGATGCGCTGGACCATGCCGTCACCGTCGAACCAGTGCGTAGCGTAGGCGTCGCCATGCTGGAAGTGCGCGGGGCCGTTCCGGTAGAGCGTGCCGGCGAGACCCGCAGGCGCCTTGCCGGAGACGAGGCGCATCGGCGCGGGGCCGAAGCCTTTTGCCGGGGCGGTGGCATAGCCGACATGCCATGGCGGCATCTCGCCATTGGCGAAGGCCGAAGGGCTGACGGCGAGGGTCGCGCCAGTCATCAGGCCGGCATGGAGGAAGAGGCGGCGGGAGAGGGTCATGGTTGCGCTCCTGCGGGCCGGATCAGTTGAACTTGATCGTGTGGGCGGTCACCGGGGCCGCCACGGCGAACTTCGCCGCGTCCCACTTGGCCGGGCCGAACTGGGCAGGGGCGTTGTTCGAGAAGGCGAAGGGCTCGGTCGGCATGCCGAAGGGGTTCGTGCTCATCTTCCCGTCGCCATTGACGTCATGGAACATCTTGATGCCGTACTGGCCAGGCGGGAGGTCGAAGGTGGCGGTCACCGTCCCGCCAGTGACGGGGATCGAGCCGCCATTGACGGCCTTGTCGGCGTCGTACCCGGCCGCGTCGTAGATGCCGAGCGAGAGGGTGCCCTTTTGCTCTTTTATGTTCGTGATCGTGACCGTGAGCTGGGCCTTGGCTGGCTCGGCGGCGGCTGCCTGTGGATAGACCAGCATCACAGCCAGCATCGCGGCCGGAAGGATGCCGGCTGCCGCCAGCAGGGAGGAGAGGATCGGGAGGCGGGTCGTGGACATGGGAGGAACTCCGTTGGTTCGGGGTTTCGGATCAGCATTTTCATCCGGGTTTCGTCCCGGCCCGTGCAACCTCCGACGAAGCGGGCCGGTCCACCACACCAATTGCGCGAATAAGCTGTTTTGCTTCGTGAAATGCCGGGCTACACCGTTCACGAAGCGCGAAATGCAGCTGCGAAACGCCGATGACCGAGCCCGGTAACCCTTCGACACGCGCGCCCGGCGGCCGAATACCGGCGTGGGCGGTCACTGTCCTGCGGGGCGGCGCGATCTCGGTTGGGCTGGGGGTCATCTTTGCCTGGCTGGGCGTCTATCAGTCGGGCGAGATCCCCTTCCCGGAACGGATCGTCTACTGGTCCGCCCTGATCGCGCTGGGGTCGGCGGCTGCCATGCTGATCAACCCGCTGGTGTTCGATCGCTGGATGGCAGGCTCGCACCCTGCCCTCCAGATCGCGGCGGTGTCGTGCGTTATATCCATACCGGTCACGATCGGTCTCGTTGCCATCGAATACGTGTCGGTTGGAACACTGGCGGAGCCCGGCTGGTGGTGGGTGCAGTTCGGCTACGTGCTGGTGATCTCGGGCCTGCTGACAACGGGGGGATGGGCGCTTGACCGGCTCGGCGAGAAATCGCCCGCAGCGGCGACACTGTCCGGCGATCCACCGGCACCCACGACGCCCTCGGCCATCCCGTATGTCTTCGCCGACCGGCTTCCGGCGAAGTTTCGCGCCGGGGCGATCTACGCCGTCTCTGCCGAGGACCATTACCTTCGCGTCCACACCAGCGCGGGCGAGACGATGATCCTGATGCGCCTTGCTGACGCGATCCGGGAGCTGGCTGCACTCGAAGGCCTCCAGACCCACAGGTCATGGTGGGTGGCGCGGCAGGGACTTGCCGACGTCACCAAGGGCGATGGCCGGGTGACGCTGAAGCTGAAGTCCGGCGTGGAGGCGCCGGTCAGCCGCGCGAATCTCAAGATCGTGAAAGACGCGGGCTGGCTGTAGGGGCCTCCGCTTCCCAATCGCTCTCGACCTCGATGCCCGGAAGCTCCGCGCGCAGTTTCGGAAGCAGCGCCCTTACCCGCGTCGCGAAGGGCGGGTTCTCCTCATAACCGGACATGGTGCGCTCTGGTTCGACAATGCTGCCGGACCCTGGATCGTCCCACGGGAAGGTGTCGTCATAGTCGGTCACCAGCTGCTCGATCTCGGCGCGAAGGTCGTCCGGGATGTCGAGGTCGCGGGAGTCAACCGGATAGCCGAAGCGCGCTTTCGCTTCAGCGTCCTGCGCCCACAGGCAGACGCCGGAGCCTGCATCGAAGAAGAAGCGCAGCCGCATCAGGTCTCTTTCTAGATCCGTGCGTGCCGTTCCTGCGCCGACAGCTTGTCGACCAGTTCGGCGACGAAGCGGATGTGCGCACGCAGGCGATAGAGGTCATCGGTGTAGCTGACGGGGACTTCGACCTTGCCCGCCTCTTCCTGCAGGTCGGCGAGCTTGGCGCGCACCTCCATGCGGTCTTCCGGGCTGGTCGCTGCGCGGCCGTCGGCTTCGAGCTGGCGAAGGTCGTTGTACCAGACATAGATCTTGCGCCGGATTCGCCAGCGATAGAGCGGCGGCGCTGCGCGGATAAGCGGGATCATCAGCGTCACCAGCGGGATCGCCAGCACCCAGGCGCGCTCGAGAAAGTTCGCGACACTGTAAGGGAAGACGCGACGCAGGAAGCTGGGGCCGTTTTCGTAGTACCGCTTCGCTTCGTCCGAGATCGCGATATCCGACAGTTGCGACGTGGGGAAATGTCCGGGGTCGGACAATAGCGAGCCGCCGCCATGGGCCGCCAGCGCCGCCTCGATCAGGAGCGACTGGATGGCGGGATGCAGATCCTCGCGCACAACGATCTGGGCGGTGGGCGCGATCAGCATGACGTCCTCGCGCGGCAGTATCGCCTTGAGATCAAGCACGCCGCGATAGAGCATCACCTCGTCGAGATAGGGATGCCGGCGTGCAAGCGCGTGGGCTTCGCGCATCGACAGCAGGGTTATCTCTGGATCGCCAGCGAGACCCGCGAGCCATGGCGCCGTCGGGCCCGACACCACCATCGCGATGTCGATCTCGCCCGCCTGCAACGCCGCCGCGGCAGCCTGCCCAGCCAGGGGCACGGCGGTGTAGCTCTCCGGCGCAACGCCAGCTTCCGTGAGCAGCAGTGTCGCCAGAACGCGCACGCCAGACCCTTCCGGTCCGATCGCGACACGGCGACCCACAACGGACTGCAATCCTTCGACGCGGATGTCTCTGCGATGGAAGACCCAGAGCGGCTCGTAGAAGACCGCGCCGAGCGAACGGACGCCGTCCTGTCCCAGATCGCTGGCCAGCCCGGTCTGGACGATGCCGACATCCGCCTGTCCCGATTTCACGCGCGCGAGGTTGTCGACCGAACCGGCGGTCTCCAGGACCTCCACCGCGACATCGAAGCCGCCCAGCGTTTTCGCATAGGCATCCGCCGTCGCCGCGTATGCGCCGCCGGCCCCGCCGCCGGCGATGACGATGCGCTTTGGCGGGGCCGGCGACATGAACATGAAGGCCACGACAAGGCCCAGCACGACAATGGCGATCGGCGCGCCGTAGACGCGAAGGAAGTTCTTCATTGCCGATGACCCATCCGATTCCGCCACGCCCGCGGCGCCACCCTAAGGGGTCACCTGACGATTTGGAATCGCAAACACCATGCGCGCGGGTTTCGCCGCAATCGCCTTCGATATGCCTTGGCTCGCATCGCATTTTCGCCTGCGCGCCCTCCTTTCCTGCGCCCTCGCCGACGAGAAGGAAACGGGACGTCATGTCGGACTCACATACAGGCGCCAGCCCCAGCGTGGGCGGCGGCTTCGATCTTGGACGGCTTTTGCCGCAGAGATCGTTCGGACTGAAATTGCTGCTGGTGTGCGCACTGGCGTTGTCGATGGCCGTACCAGCTGGCTTCGTCTACATGATCTTCACCTCCCGGGCGATGGCCGCCCAGACAGCCATCATGGACGTGACGTCGCTGCAGGCGGGATCGCAGAACCTGATGGGGCCGGTGATCGTCGTGCCGTTCGATCGCGAAACGGTCGTCTCGCTGGCCAACGTGAATCAGATCCGCCGCAAGCCAGGCCACATGATTCTCTATGCCGAAACGGGCGAGGCGAATGCCGAGCTCGCAACGGCGATCCGGAAGCGCGGGTTGCAGCAGGTTCCGGTCTACAACGTCACCGCAAACTTCATCGCCACATTCAACACGGACCGCATCGCCGCGGAAGCTCCCTCCGGCGCGGTTCTGCGCTGGAGCGATGCGCGGATTGTCATGAATGTCAGCGACCTGCGCGGAGCAAAAGACGCGCAGATCACCGTTGCAGGACGGCCCCTCGAAATTGCTCCCGTCGAGTTCGACAGAACGGATGCGGACGACCAGCCCAACCAGACGCTGCGTGTTCTGGGCGCGCCGCTTGGATGGACGGAGCAGCCCACATCGGCAACGCTTCCCGTGCAGGCCATACTGAATGTGGCAGGCGCGCAGAACATCTCGCTCGCCACGTTCGCCCGCGAAACGACAATCGCCCTTGCCGGAAACTGGGGCGCACCGAGTTTCGACAGCGGCGTCCTGCCCGATACGCGCGAGATCGCGGCGAATACCTTCTCCGCCAGCTGGCGCATTCCGTTCCTGGCCCGTGGGGTTCCCGGCGCCGGCGCGGACCTGTGGTTCGACGGGCTGATGAGCCCCGGCGCAAGCCTGATCGACGAGGCCAGCCCCTACCAGAGCGTCGATCGCGCACTGAAATATGCGCCGATGTTCATAGGGCTCGTGTTCCTCACCTACTTCCTGTTCGAGGTGACGAGCGGCCGGCGGGCGCACCCTGCCCAGTACGTGCTCGTCGGACTGGCGCAGACGATCTTCTACATGCTGCTGCTTTCGATCTCGGAAGTGGCCGGGTTCAACATGGGCTTCATCGCCGCCGCTGTCGCGACCGTGCTGGCGCTGTCTCTCTATGCGGGATCGGTCTTTGGTTCACGCATGGCGGCGGTGAAGGCGCTGGGTGTGTTCTCGCTGCTCTATGGCCTGATCTACGTGCTGCTTCGGCAGGAAGACTACGCCCTGCTGGTGGGCTCCATCGCGTCGTTCCTCGCCATCGCCGGCACGATGTGGATGACGCGGAAGCTGGACTGGTATGGCGTCGGCCGCGGCTCGCCCCCGGCGCCGCGCGACAAGACGGCCTGACATACCGGACTGGAATGGAAAGGGCGGGTCACGCGACCCGCCCTTTCCTGCTTCCACCCTGCTGGTGGCGCGAGGCGCCCTTGTTATGCCTTCAGCGGCTCGAACGGGCGCTCGGGATCGCGCGGCAGCTGGTTGTCGACATAATCGCGCAGCTTGTCCGTCACCGCCTGCGGGTCGCCGGCGAGATGCTCCCATGGGATCTGAGGCCCGAATGTCAGGTGCGCCCGCGCGCCCTTCTTGTTGAGCAGCTCGTGGAACAGCGTGATGTCGCGCAGTTCGCGGTTGAGGCCGCAGAACGTGTAGTAGAGTTTCGAATTGCGGCTTGCGATGTGCAGCGGCGTCACCGGGGTCTTGCTCTTTCGGGCAAGACTGACAGCGGTCTGGTGCCAGGGCTCGTCCGTCAGCCTGCCCTCGCGCATCTGCGCCAGCGCGCCTGATGGAAAGATCATCAGCACGCGCTCGGTCGCGAATGTTGCGCTGGTGCGCCGCAGGGTCTCGCGCGTCTTCTGCATCGAGCGTTTGTCCTGCACCCACTCGACCGGGATGATCACCTCCGCAAAGCGCGGATTGATGCGGCAGGCGTCGGCATTTGCCATGATCTCGATGTCGGCCCGGATGTCTGACAGGGCAGCCAGGGCGATGGACCCATCGGCAAGCCCGGTCGGGTGGTTGGCGACAATCATCGCCCGGCCCGTTCGGGGAACCTTGTCCAGGCCGCTGCTGGTGACTTTGAGGCCGAGCACCCTGTCGAGATAGGCAAAGCAGGCCGCACCGGAATTCAGCTGCCGGATATCGTCAGCCCACCGCAGCGCCTTGCGGTAGCCCAGCATCTGATAAAGCAGGGGGCGAACAACCGGCCATGACCAGTGTTTAACCCAGGTGGGGCATCTTTCCTCGATCAGGATATCGACGATGTGACCATCGCGGGTTTCCGGGTCGATGAAGGCCGCAAGGCCAGAGTCGGCGGCAGACGGTTCCGGGTTGGTCACTTTATATTCACCGACTTTGTCGCGGGATAATCTTTCCTTGCCGTTAATCATTCGTAACGGTTCGCGCGGCAAAACTGTCTTGCACACATTTCGTAATGACGAAACGTGTGCTTGGAGTTCGCACTGCAAACCTCCGGTCTGGTCCTCGTCGACCACCCGGGTTTGGGGGAACCGAGAATGAAAGTCCTTTGGGTAGAGGATCACGCTCGCGCTGGAGAGCTCCTGGCTGCTGCTGCTGCGGCGGCTTCGCGCCGGCGCTATGGCATCGATCTCGTCATCGCTACCACGTTGCTCGATGCAGAGCGCAAGCTGCGGCTCGAACGCTTCGACCTCGTTGTCATCGACCTCATGCTCCCGGACTCGGCTGACGAAGACGCAACCGTGACACGCATCGCCAGCATGGGGCGCTTCCGCGTTGCCATCGTCTCGGGCAGCGAGAAGCGCGACGATGTCGTGCGCAGCCTTGTGCGCGCCGGCGTCGACTGTGCGCCCAAGGCGATTGGCAAGGAAGACCTGCCGCTGGCCGACTTCGTGCGCCGGCCCGAGCTGTTCCGCGACTTTCTGAACGACCTGATGCCGGGCGCGCCGTCGCGTACGGCCGCGGGCTGACATCGAGACTGCCGCCGTGATCTGGCGCCAGCATCCCCGCGGTCTGGGGACCTTTCATGCGCTGCTTCATCCTTTCCGCCGCTCTCTCGCTGGCTGCCTTTCCTCAGGCTGTGGCGCAGCCTGCGATCGGGTCGCCGACGCGAAGAAGGCGTCGCAGTGCTAGCGCTGCGGCCGCGACGCGAAACCACTTTCCTTCTCCGCCCTTTCCCCGCTATGCGCGAAGCTGAATGACGCGCGTGAAGCAGCTCTATCAGGAACGCCTCGCCGCCGGGCGGCTGGCGCCGGATCCCGCCCAGGCGGAGGCCGCCGGGCGTCTCGATGCCCTGGCGCAGGCGCTGACGGCCTCGCGTCGATGGTTCAGCTCCTCGAAGCCGCAGCGCGGGCTCTACATCTGGGGCGCCGTGGGTCGCGGCAAGTCGATGCTGATGGACATGTTCTTCGAGACGCTGGCGGTGAAGGACAAGCGCCGGGTCCACTTCCATGATTTCATGCTCGAGACGCACGCCTTCATCTTCGAATGGCGCAAGACAGGCTCGGGCGATCCGATTGCGCCTGCGGCAAAGCGCATTGCGGACACGGCCCGCGTGCTGTGCTTCGACGAATTCCACGTCACCCAGATTGCAGACGCCATGATCCTGAGCCGCCTGTTCGAACACCTGTTCGAGCGTGGCGTCACCATCGTCGCAACCTCCAACCGCAGGCCGTCGGACCTCTATACCAACGGCATCAACCGCGAACTCTTCCTGCCCTTCATCCGCCGGCTGGAGCAGGAGGTGGATGTGCTGGAGCTGAAAGCTGCGCGCGATTATCGCCTTGAGCGCCTGACGGCGGCGCCGGTCTACTATTGGCCGCTCGGCAGGGAAGCTGACGCCGCGATGGACGCCGCGTTCGCACGCCTCGCTGCGGGCGCAGCAGCCTCGCCTGAAACGCTCGACGTATCCGGCAGAAAGCTGCAGGTGCCGCGCCAGGCGATGGGCGTCGCGCGCTTCAGCTTTGATGAACTCTGCAAGCAACCGCTGGGCGCAGCCGACTACCTCACGCTTGCGCGACACTATCCCACTGTACTGGTCGATCGCGTGCCCCGCATGGGCAAGGACGAGCGCACCTGGGCTGCGCGCTTCGTGACGCTGATCGACGCGCTCTACGAATCCAGGACCAAGCTGCTGATGTCGGCCGATGCACCGCCCGACGATCTCTATGTTTCCGGCGACGGCGCGTTCGAATTCCAGCGCACCGCCAGCCGCCTGCACGAGATGGCCTCGGCCGACTATCTCGCGGCGGAGCGGGAACAGGCGCCCGGCCCGGGCAAGTAGTAAGTACCCTGCAGCGGGCGGATTGACTTGCGTGTCGAATGGCGGAACGTCGCGCAACCGAGGGACGGACACGCCATGAAGATGAACAAGCCTTTGCTGGCCTGCGCTGCTGCGCTCGCCGCAGTTACCGCACCATTCGCGGTGGCGCAGCAGGAAACCATCAACGACTATGTCCGCAGGATGGTCGATGGATTTGCCGATGTTGACGAGAAGCTGGTCGGCGACATCCAGCTTGAAGAGCTGGAGATTGATGCAAGTACCGAGTTCGTTTTCGACATCGACCCGGAGAAGACGTATTTCGTCTACAGCGCATGCGACGATGACTGCTTCGATATCGACCTCTATGGACAAGATGCGGATGAGGAACTGGTCGACGCCGATGACGAAGACGATGCGACGCCGGTCCTGATGATCCTTCCCGGACAATCGGGAGACGAGTTGCACGTCATCGTCGGGCTGGTGGATTGCGAGACGGAGACCTGCGTCGTCGGCGTGGGCCTTTACGAGGCGCCCGAGTAGGCATTCCCGGAAACGTCAAGATCCGCGTTCGCGTGACCGGCGTCCAGGCGGAGACCTGCGCCTGCGGGCTCCTGATCAGGCAGGTGAAACAGCTCCGCCGCCGCGTCGTTCGCGACGCCAGCGCGCCAAAGCGGCATTGCTCCCCTGCTCCTGTTGCGCTAACCGTCCCCGCGTCGAATTCAGGGGCTTGGCCCCGAGCCCGTTCCGCAACCTGCGCCCGCCGCAACCGCATCAGGAGACGTATCCATGGCCCGCAAGAAGATCGCCCTTATCGGCGCCGGCATGATCGGCGGCACGCTGGCCCACGTCTGCTCGCGCGAGGAGCTTGGCGACATCGTCCTCGTCGACATGAAGGGCGGCATTGCGAAGGGCAAGGGGCTGGATATCGCCGAAGCGGCCGCAGTCTATGGCAAGGATGGCAAGCTGTCGGGCGGATCTCTGGAAGAGTATTCGGTGATCGCCGGATCCGACGTGGTGATCGTGACCGCTGGCGTGCCCCGCAAGCCGGGCATGAGCCGCGATGATCTCATCGGCATCAATCTCGGCGTGATGAAATCGGTCGGCGCCGCGATCAAGCAGCACTGCCCGAACGCCTTCGTGATCTGCATCACCAACCCGCTCGACGCCATGGTGTGGGCGCTGCAGAAATTCTCGGGCCTCCCGACCTCGCACGTTGTCGGCATGGCCGGCGTGCTCGACTCGGCGCGCTTCGCCTACTTCCTGTCGGAAAAGACCGGCATCTCGATCGAGGACGTGAAGGCCTGGACGCTGGGCGGTCATGGCGACGACATGGTGCCGATGGTGCGCCATTCGTCGATCGGCGGCGTGCCGCTGCCGGATTGCGTGAAGCAGGGCTTCTTCACGCAGGAAGAGCTCGATGCGATGGTGAAGCGCACGCGTGGCGGCGGCGGCGAGATCGTCGCCCTGCTGGAAACCGGGTCGGCTTTCTACGCACCGGCTGAATCGGCTGTCGCGATGGCGAAATCCTACCTCAAGGACAAGAAGCGCGTGCTTCCCGTGGCCGCCAACCTCACCGGCCAGTACGGCGTCTCCGACCTCTATGTCGGCGTCCCCTGCGTGATCGGCGCCGGCGGCGTCGAGCGCATCGTCGAGTTCGACCTCAATGCCGACGAGAAGGCGATGTTCGAGAAATCGGTCGCCGCCGTGAACGGCCTCCTCGATGCCTGCAGGAAGCTCGAGCCGTCGCTGGCCTAGGGATTGCGCTTTGTCATTGCTCCTGAGAATCACGGTTGCCGTGCTTCTCGGGATCGAGGCCGGCGTCTTTCTCTACTCGGGGGCAACCTGGATTGTCCCCCACGTCTTGCTGGCTGTTATCGCCGCTGGGCTGGTGATTCCTCACCAACCGCGCTGGCTGCGGATCGCGATCACCGTGATCGCTTCGATTTATGCGATTGGGTTCGTGTTTCCAGGCAGTCTATGGATGGCGTTCGGCGCATGCGGCATTACAAGTGCGGGCTGCCCGCAAAGCTTCTGGGTGGGGGTTGCAGCTTTTGCGGTTGGCGCCGCTGCGAACTTCGTCGCGGCTTTCTTGCTGCTGAGGAGACTGGCCCCCGGGCAGGAGCCCTGAAACGTCGGGTCATCGCTTCAGGGGGAAAGACAGCGGCTCGCAGACTTGACGCAGCAATGGCCGTCAGTCGCCGGTCGAAGTGCACAAGTCTGGCGGTTCCCAGCGCCTCTCGCCATTCCGCTCCAGCGACGAAGCGAAATCGTTCGTGTCTTCTGGCGAAACGTTGAGAGCTGCAGGAGGCGCGAGTAGCGGAGCTAAGGCGCGATCAGCCTGACCGACGGAAAGTAGCTCGCATACCGCACGCGATCACGCGTCAGCAACGCCATGCCCTCAACCGCTGCATGCGCGCCGATGTAGAAATCAGGAAGCGTGGACATGCGCGTGCCGCCACGGCGACGATATTCCTGGAACGCCTTGCCTGCCACAAACACGGCGGCATAGGGCAGGTGAAGCTGCTGAAGTCCTTCGAGCGCTGCATCCAGAAAATCCGCATTGGCATAGCCGACGCTGACCTCGGCATAGATGATTGGGTTTATGGCGGCGTCCTCGCGATCCATCGCAAGGGCGAGCTGCTCGGCCGACCAGTCGAACCATTTTGGATCGCGGGCGCTGATATCGATGAGGACGTTTGAGTCGACCAGGATCATCGCTTGTGTGGCGGTGCATCTGCTTCCGCCGGCGGTCCGCGCATGAGACGAATGATTTCGTCGACTCCAAGGTCGTACGATCCCGTGCCGGCAAGACGCTCGACCAGCTTCTGTCCGCGCGTCGCCTTGCCGGCAACCTTGGCCTTGCGCAGCACCACACGCTTTCCTTCCAGAACGAACTCGACGTCGGTTCCGGGCATCAGGCCCGCCTGATCGCGAACATCCTGAGGGATCGTCACCTGCCCCTTCGATGTGATGCGCATGAAAAATCCTTACCAGGCCCGGTAAGAATATGAGCAACGTGCCTGAACGTCGAGGTTGGCGTTGTCGCTAGCGCACGCCCACCATCTCGATCTCGAACAGCAGATCGGCTGCAGGCGGGATCGGTCCCCTGCCGGCGGCGCCATAGGCGAGCGCGTAGGGCAGATAGCAGATCTGGCGGTCGCCAGGCTTCATGCGCTGCAGCGCTTCGCTGAAGCCGTCGACGACTGCGCTGACGGGGAAGGTTGCGCTTTCATTGCGCTCGAAAGCGCTGTCGAAGGCCGGGCCTCCCGCATTGAGACGGCCCTCGTAGAACACTTCTGCCTGCTCGGACGCCTTTGGCGGCACGCCGGTCTCGGGGCCCGAGGCGAGCACGACGCATTCAAGACCGGACCCCGTCTTCACGACTTCCGGAAGATCGCTCTTCCACGGGGCGTATTTCGACCAGGCGGCGGCATCGGGCGTTTTCACGGCGGCTGCTGGCGCGGGGATAGCGGGTGTCTCGGCCGTTGGCGTTTCAGGCGCAGGCGCAGCGGGCATCACTGCCTGACCACAGGCTGCGAGAGCGAACACAGATACTGCAACAAGAAGAAATCGCATGATGACCTTACCCCGCCGCGCTGACGAGGAGGATCTCGAACAGCAGATTCTCGCCCGGGCCGATCAGGCCCGGATAGCCGCGGTCGCCATAGCCGAGCGTCGCGGGGATGTAGACCAGCCAGCGGTCGCCCGGTTTCATCGCCATCAGGGCCTCGGAGAAACCCGGCACGAGTTCGGCCACCGGATAGACGTCTGGCGCGCCGCGCTGGAAGGACGAGTCGAAAGCACGGCCGCCGGAGTTGAGACGGCCTTCATACCAGATCTGCGCCGCCTGGTTGATCTTTGGCGAGGCACCGGTCGCCGGGCCGCTTGCAATGACGACGTATTCGAGGCCGCTGCCGGTCTTCTTCACGTCCGGCAGGTTCGTCTGCCACGGCTGGTGCTTGAACCAGGCTGATCGCGTCGCCTTCATCTCCTGCGCCGTTCCCGGCTGCGCCCCTGCAGGCTGTGCAAAGGCCGCAACGCCGGACATGGCGCCGCTGGCCAGGGCCAGGACCGCCGCAAGGGCGAGGACGCGACGCTTCATGAAGGACTCCCGTATTTTATCGTTGATCGGAAACTAGGGCTTTCCTGAAGCGCCGTCGATGGCGCTTTGCTGTTGGCGCACAGCATGCGACACGACGCCCATGAGCTTGCGCGTCGCGACAATCGGCAGGAATGGGCAGGTCGCCCAGGCCCTCGCGTCCTGCGCTGCAGACGAGCCCGATCTCACCCTGATCCAGGCGTCCTCCGCCGAGGCTGACCTGCGCGATTCCGACAGCCTCGCCCGGTTCATCGACGCGGCTGCTCCGCACATCGTGATCAATGCGGGCGCCTACAACAATCTCGACCGGGCCGAGACGGAGCGGGACGCAGCCTTTGCGATCAACGCCGAAGGGCCCCGCGCGCTCGCGCGGATCTGCGCTGCCCGCGAGATCGGCTTCGTGCACATGTCCACCGATTGCGTCTTCGATGGAACGAAGGACGGCGCCTACAACGAGATCGACACGCCCAATCCCCTGTCCGTCTACGGCCATTCGAAACACGCTGGCGAGATCGCAGTGCTCGAGGACAATCCCGCAGCCCTGACCGTACGGGTGTGCTGGGTGTTCTCGGAGTTCGGCGAGACTTTCGTCTCCCGGATGATCAGCCTCGCGCGCACGCGCCCGGACCTTCGCGTGGTTGACGACCAGTTCGGTCCACCCACCTACGCTCCCGATATTGCCGCAGGCCTGATCGCCATCGCGCGGCGCAAGCACGCAGCGCCTGCCAATCTGTGCGGCCTCCTGCATTTTGCAGCGCCCGGCCGCATCGACCGGGCCAGCATGGCGCAGGCGATCATGGACGAATCACGTCGCCAGGGTGGACCTTTCACGCGTATCTCGCCCGTCTCGACCGGGGCGTTCGGCGCTCCCGCGCGGCGCCCTGCCAATGCCTGCCTGTCATCCGACATCGCCACCCGCCAGCTGCACCTCGCCTGGACGCCGTGGGACGCGGCGCTTGCACAATCGGTCCGCGGCATCCTGGCGCGCGGATGAATGTTGTGTCCGCAGCGGTTTGATCCTTGAATGCGGCGTGGTTCGTGGGTGTCGGAGTTCTTGCATGCGTGGTCTGATCGTTGCCTGCGCCGCATCTCTTGCGCTTGCAGCCTGCGGTGCAGAAACGCCACCGCCTGTCGCTGAGGAACAGGCCATCGTCGCGCCGCTGGACGCAACCGCCGACTCTGATGAGCCGCCGCCTGTCGACTGTATTCAGATCAATGCCGTCTTCGCCGCCTTCAACGAGCCGGCGCCCTTTGCCTCGCTCGGCTCGGGTCCGCCGATTGCGCCTGCGAATGCCGCCTGCAAGGTCGCCGAGGCCACGGCCGCCGCGCCCGGCGGCCCCGTGATCCATGCGCTGAATTGCACACTGTATTCGTCTGGCGCGCTTGACCGCGCGACGAGCGCCGGCGCCGCAAAGGAAGCCTTCGTTGAAGCCCGCCGACAGATGGACGCGTGCCTGCCCGCAGACTGGACATCGCGCGACGGAGCCGTGAACGAGATCGATGCGAACGAAGCCATGATCTACGAAAGCGCAGCCGATGCACAGCGTGCGATGACCGGGACGTCCTACACCTATCCGGTTCAGCTGAAGAAGGCGTGGGTCGAGGACGGCGGGGCATCCGGCTGGCGCGTGACGCTCGACTTCCAGAAGGAAGCCGGGGGCCAGTAGTCCGGGGCGGCAAAGCTGGATACAAGGTGCGCCCGACAGGAGGCGTACTGGCATGTCCGACAAGCCCAACGCGTTCACACCCAACAAATTCACACATCGCCTCGACACCGTCATCGAGACGCCGCGCCTGGTTCTGAAGGTGCCCAGCCTCGCGGAGTTCGAGCCCTGGTGCGCCTACATGGCGGACGAGGAAGCGGCTCGCTTCATCGGCAAGACACAGCCGCCCGCCGCCGTCTGGCGCGGCATCTGCACGATGATCGGTTCGTGGCAGGCCGTGGGCTTCGCCATGTTTTCCGTCTTCGAGAAGGACACTGGCCGGTGGGTTGGCCGCCTTGGCCCATGGTCGCCGCATGGCTGGCCCGGCCTTGAGGTCGGCTGGGGCGTCACCCGCGACGTGTGGGGCAAGGGTTATGCCCTCGAGGGCGCGATCGCCTCGATGGACTTCGCCGTCGACGTCCTGGGCTGGAAGGACATCATCCACTCCATCCATCCGGAGAACATCAACTCGCAGAAGCTGGCCATGCGGCTGGGCTCGGTGAATCGCGGACCCGGCAAGATGCCGCCGCCTTACGAGAACGAGCCGACCAATCTCTGGGGGCAGACTGCCGACGAATGGCGGGCGCGCCGTTCCGACATGTGGGAGCGCGTTATCCGCTGACGTTGACGCTGCTTGCGCCATCGAGCCGGTAGGGATGGATGAAGCCTTCGGCCTCGTAGGCGCGCCCGCCCCAGTAGCCGCCCGGAATGTGCCAGACGCGTACCTGGCTCCAGTCATTGTCTGGCGACACGTCGATGACCGGCACGTTGAGGCTGATCTCGCCCCCTTTCAGCCAGTTCGCATGATCGATACGCAGCAGGCGCGGCGAGACCACGTCGCGCACAAACGACACATGCCCGCGTGTCAGGTCATTATAGCCGCGCAGCACAAGCACGGAGCCCGGCGCAGGGCGGCTTGAGCGCACATAGCGGCTGGCCGCCTGCGCCCACCATGTCACCGCATCACCCCAGATCGCGATGCCTGAAATGTTGCGGGCATAGGGTACGCATTCTGAATGGGGCTGGTCCTTGATCACGATCGGCGCCGTCGCCGGCTCGAACGGAATTGCGGTAAGATCCAGGGGCGCTGGCGCGGCCGGCGGCCGCGGCGCAACCGCCGGATGGGCTGCCGGGGCCGATGTGCCGGCGTAGTGGATGGGGGCCCGGCCGCCGCTGGCGCAGGCGGCAGCGGCGAGGCAGGCCAAGCCTGCCAGCGCCGTCCCTCGCCACATGATCTGACCCTTGCCTGTCATGGTCGCGGACAATGGCTGGAATTTGGTGAGCGCCAAATGAACGATTCGTTGGTCGCCCATGGCGGGAGCCGCCCCGCAACAAGCCGCCTCATGGACTTCATGGCCCGATTCTGGTCTATGCCCGAGCCTGACCCGAGGCCCGGGGGCCCTGCTCCCGAAGCCACGGAAATCACAGGCCAAAGTCGACGGCCCCCAAGTCGCGACCAGGGAATCGAAATGACCGGCAGGATCGTTACTGTTTTCGGTGGTTCAGGCTTTCTCGGACGCCATGTCGTGCGTGCGCTGTGCAGACAGGGCTGGCGCGTTCGCGTCGCCTGCCGCCGGCCGCATCTGGCCGGGGACGTCAAGCTGGCGGGCGATGTCGGCCAGGTGCAGCTGATCCAGGCCAATGTGCGGAACCGCGCCTCGATCCAGCGGGCGCTGGAGAATGCGGAAGCTGTCGTGAACCTGGTGGGGATTCTCACCGAGCGCGGGTCGCAGTCCTTCCAGGGCACGCAGGGGCTGGGCAGCGCCAATATCGCGCAGGTCGCGGCCGAGGCGGGCATCAGCAATTTCGTGCAGGTCTCCTCGATCGGCGCCAATACGGGCTCGAAATCAAACTATTCACGCACCAAGGGCGAGGCCGAGGAGGCTGTCCGCGAGGCGATCCCCACCGCCGCCATCCTGCGTCCGTCCATTCTGTTCGGACCCGAGGACGGCTTCTTCACGCGCTTTGCCGAGATCGCCCGCATCAGCCCGTTCCTGCCGCTGATCGGCGCAAAGACGCGCTTCCAGCCGATCTATGTCGCCGATGTCGCGCAGGCCGTCGCCGCGGCGCTGTCGAAACCGGAAGCCGCTGGCAAGACCTACGAGCTTGGCGGCCCGCGCACCTACACGATGAAGGAGCTGCTGCAGTACATCACGCGCGAGATCGACCGGCCGCGCATGCTGCTGCCGATCCCGGCCCCGATCGCTGCCCCGATGGGCTACATCATCGGCGCCCTCTCACGGCTCAACCCGTTCTTCGGTCCGCCCCTGACGGGCGACCAGGTCCAGTCGCTGAAGGTGGACAACGTCGTCACCGGCAATGTCGGGACGATTGCCGATCTTGGCGTGAGAAACCTCGAGACCGTCGAAGCCATCACGCCGAGCTATCTCTGGCGACACCGCCCGCACGGCCAGTTCCAGCCGCCGCATGTGGACGAGACAAGCAGGGTCGACGCCTGAGCACTTTCAGACGCTTCCGCCACGCATGGACCCGAGCTAGCCTCTTCGTGCGATAGCTCAGGGGAACGGCAAGATGGACAAGCTGGCGGTCGAGTATTCCGGCATGAATCTGGGCGTGCTGGCCATCTGGCTGCTGCTTGCGACACTTGCGGGATTCGCCGCGCGCAAGATCGTGCGCGGCCGGGCGGTTTTTGGTCTGTGGGGCGATATCGGCTTTGCCCTGCTCGGCGTCTTTCTCATCGGCACGCTGATGAAGGCGTTCGATGTCTCGCTGACAGACTGGATCGCCAGCCTCGACCTCGGCCCCCTCAATGACGTCACGCGCTGGGTCGATGTGTTCGTCGTCGCTTTCCTGGGCGCCCTCGTTCTCCGCGGTATCCTGCGCCCGATAACCGGCAAGGGCTGAACGTGGGCCACGCGCCCGCATCTGCGGGCGTCGGACAGAAGCGACCCCCCTCAGCCTGCCTTGCGCACCGGAGCGCCCTTGCTGAGCCGCGCCAGGGTCTGCTCGAATCCTGCCGGTTTCGGATCAGCAAACTGAAGGTGCGTGCCCGACTTGTCCGTGCCGAGCACCCTGTAGGGGACTTGTGCGTCTGCAACTCCCAGGCGGCCAGTCTGTCCGCCGTGCAGGTTCGCGTCACCTGCGAGCAGTGCACCGCCCTTCGAGAGATTTTCCACCATCACCTTCTGCCGGCTATCCAGGAGGGTGCCTTCCGTATGAATCTCATAGCGCGGGTCAGTCCGTCGTTCGACATCCGGCGATGAGGTGCGGATGACCCGCACGATGCTTTCGCGCAGGCGCACAATCGACTGGTCGACATTGCCGACCGAGCCGCTCAGCGAGCGCGCGCCGTCTCCTGTCTTGGCCGCCTCATCAAGCACGATGGCGACCGAATCCGAGACAAACGAAGCTGCGCGCGCAGTTTCTTCAACATGCCGCGCGATTTCGCTGATCGTTGCAGTCTGTTCTTCCATCGCAGCTGCGATGACCGTCGAGCCCTCATCCACGCTGGAGATCTGGCGCGCGATTTCGGAGACAACAGACGTTGTCTCGCGCATCACGACCTGGATATCCGCAACGTGACGCCGGATTTCCTCGGTGGATCTTGCAGTCTGGCTGGAAAGCGACTTTACCTCGCTCGCCACCACGGCGAAGCCGCGACCGGCCTCGCCCGCCCGCGCCGCTTCGATCGTGGCATTGAGCGCCAGCAGGTTGGTCTGGTCTGCAATCTCGGAAATGATGTTGGCGACCGTGGTTATCCTCTCGATGGCATCGGCAAGGTTGGTCACCGCCGTTCGCGTCCGCTCGCTGGTTTCGACCGTGGCCGCAGTGATCTTGCGCGCGTTTGACAACTGCTGCGAGACTTCCTGAATCGACGCCGAGAACTGCTGCGTCGCGGCCGTCACGCTGGTGGCGCTCATCATGGCCTGTTGCGCAGCAGCGGCGACACCCTGGCACTGTTCAGTCACGTTGGACACGGACCCGGTCATCGCAATGGCGAGCCGCGACATCTCGGTGGCTTCGCTGCTGACACGCATCACGGCCGAGCTGGCCTCTGCTTCAACGCCCTGGGCCATCTCGCGCAGCGACGCGCGGCGATGTTCTTCGGCCTTTGCAGCATCTTCCGCCTGCTGGATCCGCATCCGCTCCGTTTCGACAAGGTTGCCGCGGAATACTTCGAGGGCGCGAACCATGTCTCCAATCTCGTCCCGGCGATCAGCGCCCTCAGCCTTTGCGTGAAGGTCTCCCGAGGCAAGCTTGGTCATGACGCCGGTTACGCCGGCGACGGGGCGGATGACCCTTCGGAACAGGAACAGGAATCCCAGCACCGTCAGCAGCAGGACGGCGGCGATCACGGCGTAAACGACGAGCGAATAGAAGCCGACTTCCTCGCGGGCGATCGTCTCGAGCATGGTCTGATCGGCTACCGCAGCCTTCACAAGCTCATCGATGACCGCACGATGCTTCGCATAGGCTGCCGCGACCTCCGTCATGGTCGCCTCGACCCCCACGGCATCCCCGCTGCGAAGGGCTGGGATCAGACGGTTATCGACAGCGCTCCAGAATTTCTGCGCTTCAACGTGTGAGTCCCTGGAAACCAGCGTGTAGGCATGTTCGTTGACACCGTCATCGCTTTCCCAGTTGGCGCGATCACTCCAGAAGGCGTGACGGGCGAGGTAGTCCTTCTTCAGTCTCGCCAGCGCATCGATATGATCCTGACGCTTTGAGGTCTCACGGACGGCGAGATTCGCCTCGAGGTAGGATTCGAGCAGGTAAGCCGGGGGCGGCAGGACATCGGCAACCAGGTCCTTGGCTCTGATGATCTGAAGATAGTGGGGACTGTTGATCGCCGTCTTCGAGGCGGCGAACTGCTGCACCCCGGTCGCGCCGGCAAAGGCCAGGCAGACAAAGCCACCCAGGGCGATCAGCATTGAGCGAATACGCAGGTTCAGCATGATGGACCCAACCCCGAGCTGTATGTTACCAGCACAATATCGTCGGGGCCGGTTAAGAAATTCCTGTCTGCGGTTAGGGTTCGAAAGCGTGCGATACCCATTCTGGGCTCGATAGAGTCTCGCGCACGCGAGAAATGTCGCGCTCGACGACATGACGCGCCCGGGCCGGTACCCTCGTTGTCGCCTGCTTCGGCGCGCTTTTGTTGCGCAGCGGGCCGCGGCCGCTCACCTTGGGAGGTGAAAGCCTCTCCTACATCGCAACGGGAACAGCGCTGCCCCACACGCCGGTGTAGATCGCCGCCAGGCCGGCAGCGCCCACAAGTATGCGCCACCATCCGAAGGGTGCGAACCCGCGCTTCTGTACGAAGTCGAGCATCAACCGCACCACGATCAGGCCGAACACGAAGCTCGCCACGAAACCCACGGCGATGATGCCGAGATTGTCGCCTGTGAGAAAATCGCGGCTCTCCCAGATGTCGAGCACGAAAGCGCCGACCATGATCGGAATGGCGAGGAAGAAGGAGAACTCAGCTGCTGCGCGCTTGTCGATCTTCAGCAGCATCGAGCCGACGATGGTCGAGCCCGAACGCGATACGCCGGGGATGATCGACAGGATCTGGAACAGGCCGATGATCGCCGCCTTGTGGAGCGGCAGGGTCATCGCGCTGTGATCGGCAGGCGCAGGCGCGATGCGGTCGATCACCAGCAGCACGACGCCGCCGGCAATCAGCGACCAGCAGATCAGCTCGAGCCCGGTGAAGAGATAGGCCTTGATGAAATCGTGCAGGAGGAAACCGGCAAGGAAGGCCGGCGCGCAGGCGATAATGACCGACAGCGCGAAACGGCGTGAGGCAGGCTCGGTCGGCAGCGTGACCAGCACGTTCCAGAGCCGGCCGAAATAGAGCACCACCACCGCCAGAATCGCGCCCAGCTGAATCATCACGGTGAAGGTCGTCCAGAACGGCGAGGTCAGCCCCAGCGCCGTCTGCGTCAGCAGAAGGTGGCCGGTCGAGGAAACCGGGATGAACTCGGTGAGCCCTTCCACCAGGCCGAGCAGGATGGCCTGCAGGATTGTCGTCGCGTCCATGAATTCCGCCCGGGTCGCTGAGGATGTTCGCTGGTGTCGCCCGTTTATGGTGGAAGTTGGGTTACCTGCGTATATGTCTCGTTCGGGACTTACTGACGCTCATCGGCTGAGCCGGCTGCTCTGTCTGCATGCATGCTGAACGTTTTTATGTCCTATGTGGTTCTTATCTTGCAGAATCTGATTGCGGGCCGCCACGTCGCGCTGCAAGGAAGCTCCGACGTCCAACCCCGGGTGCACCCATGGCGCAGCAGCGCATGCTCACTTTTGTGTCCGTCGACCAGCAGACGCCCGAAAAGCGTGAGCCGGACGATCGCCGCGCCGACTTCCATGAAATCTACGCCGACTTCATTGCGGCCAAGGCCAATGAGCAGGCCTCCCGCTGCTCGCAATGCGGCGTGCCGTTCTGCCAGACGCACTGCCCGCTCCAGAACAACATCCCCGACTGGCTGATGCTCACAGCGACCGGACGGCTGCAGGAGGCCTACGAGATCTCCGCCGCCACATCGAACATGCCGGAGATCTGCGGCCGTATCTGCCCCCAGGATCGGCTGTGCGAAGGCGCCTGCGTCATCGAACAGTCGGGGCATGGTTCAGTGACGATCGGCGCGGTCGAACGCTACATCACCGACACGGCATGGGAGCGCGGCTGGGTGCAGCCGATCGCACCCTCACGCGAACGCTCTGAAAGCGTCGGCATCATCGGCGCAGGCCCTGCCGGGCTTTCGGCGGCCGACGAACTTCGCGCAGCCGGCTACAAGGTCACCGTTTATGATCGTCACGATCGCGCAGGCGGTCTCCTGATCTACGGCATCCCGAATTTCAAGCTCGAGAAGGAGATCGTCGAGCGTCGCGTGAAGCGCCTCGCGGACGGCGGTGTGAGGTTCGTGCTCAACACCGACATCGGCAGGGACATCAGCTTCGCCGAGCTGCGCGCAAGGCATGACGCGATCCTCGTCGCGACCGGCGTCTACGCTGCACGGGAGATGCAGACGCCCGGAAACACGGCGAAGGGCGTGCTCAAGGCGCTCGACTTCCTGATCGCCGCCAACAGGGTCGGCCTTGGCGAGACAGTCGCTGACTTCGACAACGGCAAGCTCGATGCGGCGAAAAAGAATGTGGTGGTCATCGGCGGCGGCGACACCGCGATGGACTGCGTGCGCACCGCAATCCGGCAGGGTGCGAAATCCGTCACCTGCCTCTATCGCCGCGACCGCGCCAACATGCCCGGCTCCCAGCGCGAAGTCGCCAATGCCGAGGAAGAGGGTGTCAAGTTCGACTGGCTGGCGGCGCCCAGCGCCGTCGCCGAGAAGAAAGGCGGCGGAGCCAAGGGGGTACGCGCCGTCCGCATGCGCCTCGGCCCGCCGGACGCGTCCGGCCGCCAGGCGCCCGAGGAAATCTCCGGCTCCGAGTACGAGGCGAAGGCCGACATGGTCATCAAGGCGCTGGGTTTCGACCCCGAGGACCTGCCCTCACAGTTCAACCAGCGCGCCCTTGCCGTGAACCGCTGGGGGGCCGTGAAAGTCGACTACGGCACCATGATGACGTCGATGGACGGCGTCTTCGCTGCCGGCGACATCGTGCGTGGCGCATCGCTTGTCGTCTGGGCGATCAAGGAAGGCCGCGACGCGGCCGCCTCCATCGATGCTTACCTGAAAACGCGCGCCGCCTCCGCGCGCGTTGCTGCGGAGTGAGCCACGATGGATATCTATCAGATCTCGGTCGACCTGAAGCCCGGCGTGCGGGATACGCGCTTCCTCGCCGCCCTCGACGCATATCTTGGCGCACTGAAAGCCGACGGCCGGATCGAAGGCTGGCGCCTGCTGCGGCGCAAGCTCGGCCTCGGCATGCCAGGCCTTGGCGAGTTCCAGATCCTGATCGAGACGCGCAACCTCACCCAGCTCGACGCGGCATTCACCGCCGCCTCGAGGCGCGATGAGCCGATCGAGGGCGCGCATCACGGCGTCAGCGCGCTGGTTCACAATTTCCAGGCTGCGCTCTACCGCGACTTTCCCGACCCGCACCGGAAGCAGGGCGAGGAGAAGTTCTGATGTCGACGCATTCGGGGCGCTGCCTCTGCGGGGCCATCACTTACACCGGCAGGGGCGACTTCATCATGCAGGTCTGCCACTGCGCCAGCTGCCGGCGCTGGACAGGCAGCCCCGCCATGACGCTGACCTTCGCCGCTGGCATCAACATAGAGACACCTGCGAGCATTCGCTGGCATCGCTCCTCGGAGTGGGCCGAGCGAGGCTCCTGCACCGCATGCGGTACGACCCTGTTCTACCGTCTGGTCGATGGCGACTATATCAACGTGTCGGCCGGAAGCCTCGATGATCAGGGCGCGATCAGGCAGATCGACGAGCATGTCTTCATCGACGAGAAGCCGGCGCACTACGACTTTTCCGGCAATGCCCCGCGCGTGACAGGCGCAGAGGTCGTTGCCCGCTTCCAGCCACCGGGCGAGCCTTCATGACACACGAAAAAGCCGGCCAGGAATGGCTCGAACGCTACACGGAACAGCGCGACGCGCTGATCGCGGCCAATGCCTACGACCCCGCCGACGAGAAGGACTCATGCGGCGTCGGCCTTGTGGCGCAGATCGATGGAACGCCGCGCCGCGAAATCGTCGAGATGGCGATCCGCGCGCTGAAGGCGGTCTACCACCGCGGCGCGGTTGACGCCGATGGCAAGACCGGTGATGGCGCAGGCATCCGTGTCGATGTTCCGCAGGACTTCTTCCGCGACGCCGTGCGCGGCATGGGCCACACGATCAGCGACGACCGGCAGGTCTGCGTCGGCCAGATCTTCCTGCCCCGCACCGATCTCGCAGCACAGGAAAAAGCCCGTTCGATCATCGAGACAGAGGTCGTGCACTTCGGCTTCTACATCTATGGCTGGCGCCAGCCGCCGATCGACACATCGGTCATCGGCATGAAAGCGAACGCCACGCGGCCCGAGATCGAGCAGATCCTGTTCTCCGATCAGCTGAAGCGCGAGCCGGCAGAGCTGGAACGCGCGCTCTACATCTGTCGCCGCCGGATCGAGAACCGGGCGCGCGCCTCGAACCTCGACCTCTATCTCTGCTCGTTCTCCTCGCGGGCGCTGATCTACAAGGGCATGTTCCTCGCCCAGGACATCGACGCCTTCTATCTCGACCTGAAGGATCCGCGATTCGTCTCCGCCGTCGCGATCTACCACCAGCGCTATTCGACCAACACCTTCCCGCAATGGCGCCTCGCCCAGCCCTTCCGGATGCTTGCACACAATGGCGAGATCAACACGATTTCGGGCAACATCAACTGGATGAAGAGCCACGAGATCAAGATGGTCTCGGACGTGTTCGGCGAGCATGGCGATGATGTGAAGCCCGTGATCCAGCCGGGCGGATCGGATTCAGCTGCGCTCGACAATGCGTTTGAATTGCTGGTGCGCGCCGGCCGCCCAGGCCCAATGGCGAAAACCCTCCTCGTCCCCGAGCCGCTTGCGCGCGATGAGCGCATCATGCCGCGTGCGCACCAGGCGCTTTATGCCTACGCCAACTCGGTGATGGAGCCATGGGACGGTCCGGCGGCCCTCGCCATGTTCGACGGCCGCTGGGCCATCGCCGGCATGGACCGCAACGGCCTGCGCCCCATGCGCTTTGCGCTCACGGAAGATGGCGTGCTCGCAGTCGGCTCCGAGGCCGGCATGTGCTCGATCAACGAAGAGATCATCACGCGCAAGGGCCGCGTTCCGCCCGGCGGCATGATCGCCGTCGATGTGCGCGACGGGAAGTTCTACGAACACACGGCGCTGATCGACCGTCTCGCGAGCAGCCACCCATACGAGCAGTGGCTGTCCAACGTCGTCGAACTGGAGCCCGTGATCGGCCCCGGTCCCGAGCAGCGCCTCTATGCCGAGCGTTCGGAGTTCCTGCGCCGCCAGCACGCGGCCGGCTTCACGATGGAAGACGTCGAGCTGATCCTCTCGCCCATGGCAGAAGACGGCAAGGAAGCCATTGGCTCGATGGGCGATGACAGCCCCCTCGCCGTCCTCTCGGACGTTCACCGTCCGCTGTCGCACTTCTTCCGGCAGAACTTCGCACAGGTCACCAACCCGCCGATCGATCCGCTGCGCGAGGAACGGGTGATGAGCCTGCGGACGCGCTTCAAGAACCTCGGCAACATCCTCGCGCAGGATGCGACGCAGACCAATGTCTTCGTCCTGGAGAGCCCCGTCCTCACAAACGGCATGTATACGCGCATGCTGGAGACGATTGGCGAACAGGTCGCCGTCATCGACTGCACCTTCTCTGTTTCGGGCCCGGCCGATTCCGCGGGCTCACCGGGCATCGCCCTGCGTGATGCGGTCGCCCGCATCCGTGAAGAAGCGCGCGTCGCCGTCTCCTCCGGCCGCGGCCACATCATCCTGACCGATGAGGGCCAGAGCGCGGATCGCGCCGGCATCCCGATGATCCTCGCCGCCGGCGCCGTTCACTCATGGCTGGTCAGCCACGGCCTGCGCACCTTCTGCTCGATCACAGTCCGCTCGGCCGAGTGCATGGACACGCACTACTTCGCGGTGCTCGTCGGCGTCGGCGCGACCTGCGTCAACGCGTACATGGCGCAGGAAACGCTGGCAGACCGTCACGCCAGGGGACTGTTCGGCGACAAGGCCCTCGGCCAGATCGTGCTGAACTACAAGAAATCCATCGAGGCGGGCCTGCTCAAGATTCTCTCCAAGATGGGAATTTCGGTCATCTCGTCCTATCGCGGCGGCTATAACTTCGAGGCGCTCGGCCTCTCCCGCGCGCTCGTGGCCGACTACTTCCCCGGCATGACCAGCCGCATCTCCGGCATCGGCCTCGCGGGACTGCAACGCAAGGCGATCGACCTGCATGCAAAGGCCTGGGGCGCCTCCGTCGCCGTGCTGCCGATCGGCGGCTTCTACCGCGTCCGCGCAAGCGGCGACACGCACGCCCTCTCGGGCGAGCTGATCCATGCGCTGCAGCACGCCTGCGACACCAACTCCTACGCCGCCTTCCGCAAGTATTCGAAACTCGCGAACGCGAAGAAGAAGATGGTGCAGCTGCGCGACCTGCTCGACTTCAAGCCGCAGCCAAAACCGGCCTCGTTGCACGATGTCCAGTCGGTCAACGAGATCCGCAAGCGCTTCGTCACGCCAGGCATGTCGCTCGGTGCGCTGGGGCCAGAAGCACACGGCACGCTCAACATCGCCATGAACCGCATCGGCGCGAAGTCCGTGTCCGGCGAGGGCGGCGAAGTACGCGAGCGCTACAAGCCGATGCCCAATGGCGACAACGCCAACTCGATGATCAAGCAGGTCGCCTCGGGCCGGTTCGGCGTCACCGCGGAGTATCTCAACAACTGCAAGGAGCTCGAGATCAAGGTCGCGCAGGGCGCCAAGCCCGGGGAAGGTGGCCAGCTGCCGGGATTCAAGGTCACGGAGTTCATCGCACGCAACCGCTATGCAACGCCCGGCGTCATGCTGATCTCGCCGCCGCCGCACCACGACATCTATTCGATCGAGGACCTCGCCCAGCTCATCTACGACCTGAAGCAGATCAACCCGGACTGCCGCGTCTGCGTGAAACTCGTCTCGCGCTCCGGCGTCGGCACGATCGCGGCAGGCGTTGCGAAAGCCAAGGCCGACGTCATCCTGATCTCCGGCCATGTCGGCGGCACCGGCGCCTCTCCCCAGTCGTCGATCAAGTTCGCCGGCCTGCCGTGGGAGATCGGGCTTGCCGAAGCCCACCACGTTCTGACACTCAACAACCTGCGCGACCAGGTCACGCTGCGCACCGATGGCGGCCTCCGCACCGGGCGCGACATCGTGATGGCGGCAATGCTTGGCGCGGAAGAGTATGGCATCGGCACCGCCAGCCTGCTGGCCATGGGCTGCATCATGGTGCGCCAGTGCCATTCCAACACCTGCCCCGTCGGCGTCTGCACGCAGGACGAACGCCTGCGCGCGAAGTTCACCGGCACGGCGGACAAGGTCGTCAACCTGATGACCTTCATCGCCGAGGAAGTGCGTGAGGTCCTCGCCGAGCTTGGCTTCACACGCCTCGACGAGGTGATCGGTCGCACCGATCTGCTGCATCAGGTCTCGCGCGGTTCGGCGATGCTCGACGACCTCGACCTGTCACCGCTGCTTGTGCGCGCCGACCCGACAGCGAAAGTCACCTACAAGCCGACGCTTCGCAACGAGGTGCCCGACGCGCTGGATGAGCAGATCCTTCGCGACGGAGCGCCCTTCTTCGAGCGCGGCGAGAAGATGCAGCTCGACTATCACGTCAGGAATACGCAGCGCGCCATCGGCACGCGCGCCTCGTCTCACATCGTGCGCAAGTACGGCATGGACGGCCTTCCCGAGGATCGTCTCTGGGTGACGCTGGAAGGCTCGTGCGGCCAGTCGCTCGGCGCCTTCGGCGTCAAGGGCCTGACGCTCGAGGTCGTGGGGGACGCCAACGATTATGTCGGCAAGGGCCTGTCAGGCGCGACCATCATCATCAGGCCGCCATCGACCGCAAGGTTTGCCGCGAAGGACAACACCATCATCGGCAATACGGTTCTCTACGGCGCAACCTCCGGCAATCTCTTCGCCGCAGGTCAGGCAGGCGAGCGCTTCGCCGTACGCAATTCCGGCGCGACGGTCGTGGTCGAGGGTTGCGGATCCAATGGCTGCGAATACATGACCGGCGGTACGGCCGTGATCCTCGGCGCGGTCGGCCAGAATTTCGGCGCCGGCATGACGGGGGGCATGGCCTTCGTCTACGATCCGCAGGAGCGGTTTGCGCTGATGGCGAACGCCGAGACCATTCTCTGGCGTCCCGTGGTCACCGATCACTGGAGCAAGGTGCTGCACGACCTCATCGCGGAGCACGTGAAGCGTACTGGCTCGCTTCAGGGCAGGACCATCCTCGCCAACTGGCAGCTGGAGCTACGCAATTTCGTTCACGTCGTGCCCAGGGAATCGGTTGCGCGACTGGCAGCGCCACTGGAGCTGAAGGCCGCGGAATGACCCTCATGCAAGCCGCAGCTGTCTGCTCCGCGAAGACCTGAAGCGCCTGAGGCCCGACCGGCTTGCGGAAGTCCAGGCGGCTGCTGACCTTCGGGCACGTCGTTGGGTTGCTGCGGCGCACCCTCCCGCGCCCCGGCTGAGACGGCACGGGGGCGATGCTACGCCGGGCCGCCTTATCGCCAGGGCGACTTTACCGAGTAGGCATCCTCATCCACCGGCGCGGCCGGCGCGGTCTGTACCGAGAAGGTTTCACCGCCGGGAATACTGAACCCTGCGATCTGCTTCGGCGGCACGATCTCGAAGCCGAGCCCGTGGAACAGGGCCATGAAGCCGACGAACGACAGGACTGTCGTCGCGATCACCTGCGCGATCACGCGCGTGATCAGCCCCCGGAAGAAGAACGCAGCGCTCAGCGCGGCGACTGTGCTGCCCCCAAGGCCGGCCATGCCAGCCACCGTCGCAAGATCGAGATCAATGCCGCCCATCAGGTCCTCCCATTCGGCCGCGCGAGGGTTTGCGTCGGCCAGACATTCGGGCCGACATTAGTCGAAGCAGCGACAGGAAGGAAACCCGCCCCATCAGCACTTGCGATGGTGCGTGACATTGCGGCGCCGTCACGTTGCGGGTCAGACCCGGGCAAGTGCCTGCAAGCCGGTTTTTTCAAGGGGACGTGACGACAACCATCGGTCCGAGATTGCGCCCGGCATCCAGCCTGTCCAGGGACGGCGCCCACAGGCTCGACACGGCGCCATCGAAGTAGAGCGCGTCGTCACACTTCAGCTGGTCGCGATACAGCCGCGCCAGCTTGCCGAACGACACCGGCGCATCGCTGATCACGAACAACGCATCGCCCGCATCAGTCACACCGACGCCGTTGCGGATATGGCGTGACTCCCCGTCATGGTCGAATTTCGGATGCAGCTTTCCATCGACCACCAGCATGGGTCCCGACTGCGTCGCCCAGGCGGGCTTCGGCTTCTGCGCGACCCAGGCCTCCGTTGCGGTCACGTGCATGCTGCCATCGCCGCCGATCCAGAACACGCCATTCGGCTTGAGGTGAAAATTGCCGTACCCGTCGCGCGTGTTGACCGCCTTCAGCTGGCGGCCGTTCTCGACATAAAGACCGATCGGCGCGCCGCGGACATCGAACATTCCTGCATTCATCGCAAAGCGCACCTGGTCCGCCGCCTCGCCGAGGTCGCGCTTCAGCAGGGAAAGTCGCCGATGCGGCTTGCCATCGGGCCCGCGCAGCGACAGCGCAATCCTGTCCTCGCCGGGCCTCGCCGTGCAGACAGTGAAGCCGTCGCCCTCGAAGGTCAGCGATACACACGGTGCATCGCTCGCCTGCGCTGCGCCATCGGGCGAAGCCGACAGAAGCGCAATGAACAGAACAGCCAGCCCGGCGCGGATGAATCCCATGGATCGCTGATGCCCGTGAAATCCGGCGGTTGTGTGGAGTTACAGCTTCACGCTCGGCAGGTTCATGAACGCTGTCTTGAGCGAGGCAGCCCAGCTGTCGCTGATCTGGCGGAACTCCTTGTGGTCGCTTTCGATGCGCTGCGTCTGCGCCCTCATCGTGTCCACCGGAATGACGCAGAGGTCGAGCGGCATGCCCACCGACAGGTTGGAACGCAGCGTCGAATCCATCGAGACAAGCACCGCCTTCACTGCATCGTCGATCGAGGTGTCCGGCCTGATCACGCGATCGAGGATCGGTTTGCCATACTTGTGCTCGCCGATCTGGAGATAGGGGGTGTCCTCCCCCGCCTCGATGAAATTCCCTGCCGTGTAGATCAGGAACAGGCGGAGCTCTCCGCCCCTGCGCTGACCAGCCATGATGATGGTGGCGTTCGCCGCTGCGCCCTGCGCTTCGATCTCGGCGCGGTCACGCTTCTGGATCTCGCGCATCGCTTCACCGACGAGCTGGGCTGCGCGATAGAGCGTGTCGCAGGTCATGACGCTCTCGATTTCCGGGTCGATCTTCGCGCGCTTCACCGCCGCCCCGATATGCGTCACCACGCCCTGCGTGATGCCGAGATTGCCCGCGCACATCAGCGTCACGACGCGCTCGCCCGGCTCCTCGAACACGAACATCTTGCGGAAGCGCGCGATGTTGTCGACGCCCGCATTGGTGCGCGTGTCCGACAGTAGCACGAGGCCAGCCTTGAGCTTGAGGCCAACGCAATAAGTCATGTGCCGCCCGATCTCCGGCCAGTTCCGGCGAACATCCGACCCCCCTATTGCTGGGTCTGCCCGTCCTGATTCTGGGTCTGAGACTGGCCCGGCGTCTGGGCAATGTCGACCGAGGCGCTAAGTCGCTCCTTCGGTCCGCCCGAGACATTGCCGCGAATCGGGGCTGCATCTGCGGCATCGAGGCCACACCCGAGCCGCACATAGCGATCTGTCGGGCACAGCCGGTTCGAGGCATCAAACCCGACCCAGCCGATATCCGGCGCCCATGCCTCGGCCCACGCATGCGTCTCCGTCAGTTTCGTGTCCGACGCGAGGAGGTAACCCACGACATAGCGCGCCGGGAACTTCAGGGCGCGGGCTGCAGCGATGAAGACATGCGCATGGTCCTGGCAGACGCCATGCCCCGCTTTCAGCGCTTGCGCCGCCGTGGTCGATGACGAGGTCGCGCCCGGCTTGTAGGCCACTGCATCCGCGACCGCGTTGAACAGTCCGTGCATCCGGTCCAGCGCCTTGGCGCCCGTGATGCTCGCGGCAAGCTCCTCGATCCGCTTGTCAGTCTCGGTCAGCGGCGTCGGGCGCAGATAGACCTGCGGCCGCACCGTATCCTTCAGGCCCTTGACCACACCTGCCGCATCGTGCGTCTCGATCTCGCCCTCGGCGACGATGGCGACCTCCGCGCCACCCGCCGCCGCCGTCCAGATCGACTCGCGATCACCCGTCGCTGTCGACAGCAGCGGGGGAACGACCTGCCCGTTGACGCTGACCTTCCAGGCGATCACCCGCTGGCTGTCAAAGCCCGGGGGGTACAGGCGCAGGCGCAGCGCACATCGCTCCGCGGGCGGGTCATAGGCATAGGTCGTCGCGTGTCTGATCGAGAGCCGCATGGTCAGAAGTGATACGCCTTGCTGATTTCGAAGGACAGCCGCCGCGTCGTGGTGATCGCCTGCGACACGAACTCGTGCAGCCCGTGCTGGAACAATTCCTCGATACCGGTCCTGTCCAGCTGTTCCACCATCTGGCTCGCAACCGCCTGCGGCGACCCCCGCTCGCCATAGAGTTCGGCAAGGTCATCCAGGAAGCGGCTGATGGAACGGTAGCAATAGGCAACCGATCGCGGGAAAGCACTGTTGAGAATCAGAAAGTCTGCAATCCCCCACGGGGTGTAGTCGCCCTTGTAGACGTGGTGATAGGCGCGAAGGGCCGATGTCGCCCGCAGCACGCTGGTCCACTGGTGATAGTCGCGTCCTCCGCCGACCACATCGGTCTCCGGCAGCAGCACATAGTATTTCACGTCGAGCAGCCGGAGCGTCATGTCCGCCCGCTCAATGAGTCCGCCCATCCGCAGGAAATAATAGCCGTCATTGCGCAGGAGCGAGATTTCCGACGCGCCCCGGAACGCCGCCGTCCGGTGCTTGGTCCACTCCAGCAGCGAGGGCAGGTTCTTCAGCGCCGTGTCGGCATCCATCTGGCCCAGCGATCGCCAGCCGTCATTCAGCGCTTCCCACATGTCCTGCGTCAGCGCCGTACGGATCGCCCTCCCGTTGGCGCGCGCCGATGTGAGGCACGACCTGATCGAGGATGCATTGTCAGGATCAAGCAGCAGGCGCTGGACCACCGCGCTGGCGCTGAAATTCCTGGCGTCCGGATGCGCCAGCTCCGGCGCCGACCCGGACGCCGCCGCAACCGAACGCCACTCTTCCTGCTCGTTCGATCCGGGCAGCATCGCCATGCGATACCCCATCTCGATGAGGCGCGCGGTGGCATCCGCCCGCTCCATGTAACGGCCCATCCAGAACAGGTTTTCCGCGGTACGGCTCAGCATGTCATTCCGCCAGAATCCACGTATCCTTGACCCCGCCGCCCTGCGAGGAGTTTACCACCAGCGACCCCTTCTTCAGCGCCACGCGCGTCAGACCGCCCGGCGTCAGGCGGATGTCCTTGCCCACTAGGCAGTACGGCCGGAAGTCGACATGTCGCTCCTCCACGCCCTCGCTCCCGAGGATCGGGGCTGTCGACAGATCCAGCGTCGGCTGCGCGATGAACTCGCTCGGATTCGCCCTGATCTTGGCGCGGAACGCCTCGATCTCCTTCTTTGTTGCGTGCGGGCCGATCAGCATGCCGTAGCCGCCTGACCCGTGCACGCGCTTCACGACGAGGTCCTTGAGGTTGTCGATGACATACTTGCAGTGGTCCGGCTCGGCGCAGCGCCATGTCTGGACATTCTCGAGGATCGGCTTTTCGCCGAGATAGAATTTGATCATGTCCGGCACGAAGACATAGATCGCCTTGTCGTCGGCAACCCCGGCCCCCGGCGCCGAGCACAGCGTCACGCCGCCCGAGCGATAGACGTCGAAGATGCCCGGCACGCCGAGCAGCGAATCCGCCTTGAAGGCCAGCGGGTCGATATAGGTGTCGTCAATCCGTCGGTAGATGACGTCCACACGCTGCGGCCCGCGCGTCGTGCGCATCCAGCACAGCCCGTTCTCGACGAAGAGGTCCTGCGGCTCCACCAGCTCGATGCCCATCAGGTCGGCGAGGAAGGAGTGTTCGTAGTATGCCGAGTTCAGCGACCCTGGCGTCAGCAGCACCATCGTCGGATCATCATCGCACTTGATCGGCGCGACTTCCTCCAGCGTCTTCTTCAGCAGGCTCGGATAGCTGTCGACGGCCTCGACGATGCCCGCCTGGAACAGCTGCGGAAACATCCGCATCATGATCTCGCGGTTCTCGAGCATGTAGGAGACGCCCGACGGCGTGCGGCAATTGTCCTCGAGCACCTGGAACCTGTCGCCATCGGTGCGCACGATGTCCACGCCGACGATGTGGCTGTAGACCTTCCCCGGCGGATCGACGCCCACCATCTCCGGCAGGAAAGCCTCGTTCTGGTAGACCAGCTCTTCGGGCACCACGCCCGCCCGCATGATCTCGCCGCGGTGATAGACGTCATAGAGGAACGCGTTCAGCGCCCGGCTGCGCTGCTTGATTCCCCGCGACAGCTTGCGCCACTCGGCCGCCCCGAAGACGCGCGGGATCAGGTCGAACGGGATCAGTCGCTCGGGGTCGGCCCCTTCGCCATAAACGGCGAATGTGATCCCGATCTTGCGGAAGATCGCCTCCGCCTCGCTCTGGCGCAGGTTCAGCAGGTCAACGCCAGTCGCGTTGATCCATTCCGCGACCTTCTCGTAAGGACCCCGGACCGATCGATCGTCAGCGAACATTTCGTTGTACATGCCAGCCCAGTCCTAGCGGGTGGAACCGCCATCGCGAAGCCACCCCGGTACGCCCATCCTCGCAGCAGACACCCCTGCTTAAACTTTGGGCAGACAAAGGAAATAGCCCGCAGCCGCTGCTGAGGCCAATCCTCTCAACAATTGGTGTCAGCGCCTGGCGCCGATCGCAATGGAACAGCCCCGTCCGCCTGCCCGTTCGCCACATGCAGCCCCCCTGGGCCCGAGGCAGGGCTCCCGTGATAGAAGGGGCTGCCCACAAGGCTCAGCAAGGAGGATGAATGCCCGAGAAGCTGCTGCACAACCTCCGCCGCCTCGCCCTGTCGGAAATCGGCGCCGTGATCGCAATCGGCGTTGCAGCTCTTGGGGCCCTCGCCTTCATGATGATTGCCGACGAGGCGCTGGAGGGCGACACGCATGCCTTCGACCTGTCGATCCTGATGGCGCTGCGCGAGCCGGGAGACGCCGGCAACCCGATCGGCCCGGACTGGCTGACGGACGTCATGACCGACCTGACGGCCCTTGGCGGGATCGCCGTGCTGACGCTTCTGGTGGTCGGTGTCGTCTTCTACCTTTTGTCGGTCGGCAAGCGCGGCACGGCCCTGCTGGTCGGCGGCGCCGTCGGCAGCGGCGCAATTGTCTCCGCCCTCCTCAAGCTCGGCTTCGACCGCCCGCGCCCCGACCTCGTGGCCCACCTCTCGCACGCCTACAGCTCAAGCTTTCCAAGCGGGCACGCCATGCTCTCGGCCGTCACCTACCTGACGCTCGGCGTGCTGCTCGCCCGCGCGCACGAACGCAGGCGGACGAAGATCATCGTGATGACTTACGGCGTCACGCTCACCGTGCTGATCGGCCTGAGCCGGATCTATCTCGGTGTGCACTGGCCCACCGACGTCATGGCCGGCTGGGCGCTCGGCGCCGCATGGGCTGCGCTCTGGTGGCTTGTCGCCTGGCTGCTCCAGCGCCGCGGCAAGATCGAACAGCCGGCCTGACGACGGATCCTGACGACGGATCCTGACGACGGCTACTGCCTGCCCTTCGCGGGCTTGGCCCTGGCCGCTGCCTCCCGCGCCTCAAGCACACGCGCGCCTTCGAGAATGCCGTACAGCGCGTAGTTGCCTTCATGGCAGGCATACTCGTACATCTTGCCATTGAGCGCGGCGAACTCGTACTCGCCGCCCCACGGCGCATCCCACAGCGTCGGGTCCTCGATCGTGAAGCCGTAATAGAGCCGGTCGTCGGCCACGCGGCGGAAGCGCTCGGTGACTTTCAGGTCCTTCCACGATCCCATGAATTGCTGGCTCTGTGGAATGTGCGTGGTCTCCACCACCAGCGTGTCGCCCTCCCACCAGCCGATCGAATCCCCGAAATAGGGACGCACGTCGTCGGTGCGGTGTTTCGAATTCAGCCGCACGATGCGAGCGTCATGCACCATCTCGGTCGCGATCACGACATGGTCCGGCGACTGCACGATCTGGTAGCTGTTGTTGTAGAACCCGTTGGCAAACATCGGCGGCCCGGCATTGCGCCCGAACGAGATGATGCAGCGCTCAGTCGCGCGCGATTCCGGATTGTCGAACGACTGCCCGCGCGGCGGCGTTGGCCCCAGCAGCTTCACGAAAGCCGGCGGCTCTGGCGCCGGAGCAGTCGTTGCGCCGGCCTTGCGCGGCGGCGCCGTTCCGGTCGGCGTCGTGATGATCGAGGAACGCGGCTGGCCGTTGACCCGCATCACATGGTTGCCGGGATCGATCCAGAACCGGTTGTACCCGCCGGTCGCCCCGCCGCCAGCGAGATACTCCGGCTTGATGTCTTTCGGGATGACGTATTCGGCCGGCGCATCCGCCGCGGTCGGCTCATTGCCTTCCTCGATTTCCTCGATCATCTCCTGTTCGATCCTGGCGACCTCTTCCTCTGTATAGACGAGGCTCTTCACACCGGCGGGACGCGTCATCTTTGTCAGCGTCGTGTTGTGCCAGAAGCCCTGCAGGTCGGGCTGCCCGATCTTCAGTTTCGGCGCCGCGTAGGGCGGGTAAGGCTTGGTCGGATCGTATTTCGGCGCGGCCTGCGCGGTCGGCGTCTGCGCCTGCGCGGCCGGGGCGCCGATGGCAAGCGCGATCGAAAGGGAAACGGCGATGGTGGCGAGCAGAGCGTGGCGCAAGTCAATTCTCCTGCAGCATGGGACGCGTCTAACTGCCCGAAGCGTAAAGGCCCGTCTCCGGGCCTGCAATGCGCGGCACATGTGCGCTGCGCGCCCGGTCAGCGCGAAGCCCGCTTCAACGCTAGGTCAAGCTGTCGTCACGTCTGGGTGATTTCTGGGGCCTCGCGGCTTGCCGCAGCGCTGGCTGCGCCGCTTGCTCCTCACCACGCCTCTCGCTAGCAGTCGCGCATGACCACCCCGGAAGCATCGCTCAAGGACAGCGCCCGCGCGCTCGGCTTCGACGTCGCCCGCATCGCCCGCGCCGATACTGCATGGGAGGCTGGCGATCGCCTCGCTGACTTCGTGGCTCAGGGCTTCCACGGCGAGATGGGCTGGATGGCGGAAACCTTGCTGCGCCGCCAGCACCCGACGGCCATGTGGCCTGACGCAAGATCAGCGCTCGTCGTCGGCCTCAATTACGGCCCGAAGATCGACCCGCTCGAACCGCTCACCCGGCGCGAGCACGCTACCATCTCCGTCTACGCCCAGAACGCCGACTATCACGACCTGATGAAACGCAAGCTCCGCCAGCTCGCCTCCAGCTTTGCCACGTCCACCGGCCACGACGTGAAGATCTTCGTCGACACCGCGCCGCTGATGGAGAAACCCCTCGCGCACAGGGCAGGTGTCGGCTGGCAGGGCAAGCACACCAACCTTGTAAGCCGCGAGCATGGCTCATGGCTCTTTCTTGGCGTCATGCTGACGAGCGCGGACCTTGCGCCCGATGATCCTGCATCGGACTCATGCGGAACGTGCCAGGCCTGTCTCGACATCTGCCCGACCAGGGCCTTCCCCGTGCCCTACCAGCTCGATGCGCGCCGCTGCATTTCCTATCTCACCATCGAAACGAAAGGCCCGATCCCTCGCGAATTCCGCCGCGCCATCGGCAACCGCATCTATGGCTGTGACGACTGTCTCGCCGTCTGCCCCTGGAACAAGTTCGCCCACGCCGCCTCGGAGGCTGCGTTTCATCCGCGTGCGGAACTGACCGCGCCGCTTCTGTCCGATCTTGCGGGGCTTGATGACGCAGGCTTCCGCGAGGTCTTTGCCGGTTCACCGATAAAGCGCATTGGCCGCGACCGTTTTATCCGGAACGTCATGATCGCGATCGGGAATTCCGGTCAAAATAACGGGCAGACGCGACTCGTGGACTTGTGTATCCAGATGCTCGACGATGCATCGCCCCTGGTTCGCGGCGCATCGGTGTGGGCGCTGGGTCAGCTGTCTCAGACTGCGAGCGACGAACAATGCAAGCTGCGACGGGCGCACGAGCCCGATCCCGCAGTGTGTGAGGAGTGGGATGCTGGACGAGAAGCCAGACCAGCCGCCGGGTTCTGATGGGGCCCGCCGGCCGAAATCGGACAGCAATCCCGAACCGGTCCGTCCTGCGGGCGAAGCCGGCGGCATGCTCAGCCGGTTTCGCGGAGCGATCGTCCCGCAGGGCGAACGCTACTCCTACGACAAGCCGCTCTGGCGCCGCATTCTCGTCGGCTTCTTCCTCTGGACAGGCATCCTCGGGTTCGGCTTCGTGGGCCTCAGCCTGCTCGCCGTCTTCGCCATCGGCTGGACCGGCCCGCCGCCCACGCTGAACATGGCCGGTACAGCCATGAAGGGCATCGAGGTCCGTTCCACCTGGGTCGACCTCAAGGATATCTCGCCCCATCTCGTTCGCGCCGTGATCGCATCCGAAGACCAGAATTTCTGCACCCATGACGGCTTCGACCTCAAGGAAATCCAGAAGGCGATGCAGGCAGCGGAGAATGGCGGCGACCTGCGCGGCGCTTCCACCATCTCGCAGCAGACTGCCAAGAACGTCTTCCTCTGGAATGGCGGAGGCTGGTTCCGCAAAGGTCTCGAAGCCTGGTTCACCGTCAATGTGGAATGGATGTGGTCCAAGCCCCGCATCATGGAGACCTATCTCAACATCGCCGAGTGGGGCGACGGCATCTACGGCGCCGAACAGGCAGCTCAGGAGCGCTTTGACGTTTCAGCCAGGGACCTCACGCCAAGACAGGCGGCTGCCCTCGCCGCTGTCCTGCCCAGCCCCAACCGCTGGAAAGTCGATGGCCAGTACGCCTCCGGCCGCCGCAACACGCGCATCCAGTCGCTGATGGCCATGGTCAAGCGCGACAAGCTGGATGCCTGCGTCGTCGGACCTTAACCGCACGCGCGCGGCAGACACCTCTGCAAGGGCGGGGCTTTCCTCCCTCGCCTGCAATGAAGGTGGGCGAGGTGGATCGCGCGTTCCCTACACGCGGGACGGTGGGGGCCCATCGGCAGCCCGCAGGCGTTTCAGAACTTCGTGGGCATGGGAAACGCGCCCGTCGAAGCACGCGTCGCAAATTTCGCCCCCGGCCGACGGCCAGGATCGCAGCCTCATGTCCGCTGACAAGCCGCGCAGTAGAACGTCGATCGCCCCGACTGCACCATCCGCTTCACCGGCTTCTCGCACACGACACACGCATCCCCCTCACGGTCATAGACCTGGAAGGCGTGCTGGAAGTATCCGAGCTCGCCACTGGCCGTCTTGAAGTCCGAAATCGTCGAGCCGCCGGCGACGATCGCCTCCTCGATCACTTTGCGCACTTCCACCGCCAGCCGCTCCAGCCGGTCCTTCCTCAAGGACCCCGCCAGCTTCTTCGGCGAAATGCCAGACCTGAACAGCGCCTCGCATACATAGATATTGCCCAGACCCGCCACGACATTCTGGTCGAGCAGCGCCGACTTCACCGGCGTCTTCTTGGCCCTGAAAGCCTCCGCCAGATACGCGCCCGAGAATTCATTCGAGATCGGCTCCGGCCCCATGCCCGCGAACGGAGGATAGTTCTCCAGATCATCCAGCGCCCACAGATCCATGAAACCGAATCGCCGCGCATCGTTGAACACCACGCGCCCGCCGCCCTGCATGCCGAACACGACATGGTCGTGCTTTTCATCCTCGCCGGCCTGATGGTGGAATTTCCCTGGCGTCGACCCGGAGACCGTGAATCGCCCTGTCATGCCCAGGTGCATGATCAGCGCCTCGCCATTGGAGAGCTCACCCACGAGGTATTTCGCCCGCCGCCCCAGACGCGTCATCCGGGCGCCTTCAATGCGCTGGTTAAAGTTCTCCGGAAACGGGAAACGCAGGTCCGGCCGGCGCGTCTCCACCCGGATTATGCGTTTACCTTCCATCGCCGGGCCAAGCCCGCGACGAACAGTCTCGACTTCAGGCAATTCTGGCATCGCGTGCATATAGCCCCGGGCAAGCCGTTCGCCTATGTTCGCAGGATGGACGAGGACAAGGTTTCCTTCGGATTCGAGGATGTCAGCCGGGATGAAAAATCCCGCCGTGTCAAAGGTGTCTTCGCGTCCGTCGCCGGCAGATACGACCTGATGAACGACCTGATGTCAGCTGGCATCCACAGGATCTGGAAAGCCAACATGATCGCGTGGCTGAACCCCCAGCCCGGCGAGAGGCTGATCGATGTGGCCGGCGGAACAGGCGATGTCGCCCGCGCCTTCCAGAAACGCGCCAACGATGTCGCACGTCGCCGCAATGTGACGGCCGAAACGATGACCTTCGTTTCCGACATCAACGAGGCCATGCTGGTGGCCGGCATCAAGCCGGACGACCACAACATGCCGCGCCTCGCCTGCGACGCCGCAGCTCTTCCCTTCCCGGATTGCTGCGCCGACGCCGTGACGATTTCCTTCGGCATCCGCAACGTGGTCGAGATCGACAGGGCGCTGTCGGAGTTCCGCCGCGTGCTGAAGCCGGGCGGACGCTTCGCCTGCCTCGAATTCTCGCACATGACGCACCGCGTCCTGCAGGAGGCCTATGACCAGTATTCGTTCAGCGTGATCCCCGCCCTTGGCGGCCTCGTGACGGGCGACAAGGACAGCTACAAGTATCTGGTCGAATCGATCCGTCGCTTCCCGAACCAGGACGACTTTGCGGCGCGCATCCGCGCCGCCGGCTTCGGCGAGGTCAATTACTGGAACTATTCCGGCGGCATCGCCGCCCTCCACACCGGATGGGCGGTGTAGGATGTTCACTGCCCTCAGCGACTATCTGCGCCTCGCCCGCGCCGGCGCGGTCATGGTCCGCAACGATGTCATCATCCCTGCCGCCTACCGCTCGCGGATTCCGTTTGCCGCGAAGGCCGCAGGCGCCGTCCTCCGCATCCTTCCCGGCGGCGGCGGTCGCGGTCGTCCCGGTGAACGCTTCGCCCGCGCGCTGGAAAAACTCGGACCCGCCTGGATCAAGCTCGGCCAGTTCATGGCCACCCGCCCTGACGTGATCGGCGTCGAAGCGGCAGGCGATCTCTCACGCCTCAAGGACCAGATCCCGCCCTTCCCGAAGTCGCAGGCCCTGAAAACACTGCGCTCCGAATTCGGCGCCGAGACCGACCGCCTGTTTCCGGATCTCGGCAATCCCATCGCCGCCGCCTCGGTCGCGCAGGTCCACCGCATCGAAACGCCCAAGGGGCCTCGCGCAGTAAAGATCCTGCGCCCGAATATCGAGCGCACGATGGAACTCGAACTCCGGGCGATGAAGCGCATTGCCTATTCCGCGCAGAAGCACGGCAATGCGGAAGTCCAGCGCATGGAGCCGGCCGCCTTCATCGACACGATGGCGACCTCGCTCACCCGGGAGATGGACCTGCGTTTCGAAGCCGGCGCCGCTTCCGAGTTCGCCGAGATCGCCGCCATCGACGGCTATGTCCACGCCCCTCAGGTCGACTGGGAGCGCACCAGCCAGCGCGTCCTTACCACCGAATGGATCGAGGGCCGTTCACTCACCAATCCGGGTCCGCTGTCGGCCGACCAGCGCATCGATCTGGCCAATCGCATCACGCGCGGCTTTCTTGCCTGCGCCCTTGATCACGGCTTCTTCCATGCCGACCTGCATGAAGGGAACATGATCCTTGCGCCTGACGGCCGGCTTGTGCTGGTCGACTTCGGCATCGTGGGCCGCATCGGCCCCAACGAGCGCCTGTTTCTCGCTCAGATCATCAAGGGCTTTCTCGAGCGCGACTACAAGCAGGTCGCCCGCGTCCACTTCGAGGCCGGCTACGTGCCTGCCTCGCACTCGATGGATGAGTTCGCCCAGGCGCTCCGCTCGGTCGGCGAGCCGATCTTCGGCAAGGACGCATCCAACCTGTCGATGGCCCGCGTGCTCCTGCAGCTGTTCGACATCACCCGCCAGTTCGGCATGCACCTTCGCCCCGAACTGATCCTGCTCCAGAAGACGATGGTTCAGGTCGAAGGCGTCGCCCGCACGATCGACCCTGCCCACAATATCTGGCAAGCCGCCCAACCCATCGTCGAACGCTGGAGCCGCCGCGAATTCGGCGCCGAGGGCCTGCGCAACCTCGCCATCGACGCTGCCCGCGAAGCGTTCGCCCGCCTCCGCCGCCTGCCCGAAACCCTCGCAAAGCTCGACGAAGCCCTGAACCGCGCCGCCTCGCCCCCGTCTGCTCCCCTCGTGGTCAAGCAGACCACCGGCTGGGCCTGGCTGCTCACGGGCGCCGCGATCTCCGCAGTTTCAGCTGCAGGTTTGTGGTTCCTGCTGATTTACCGACCGTAAGCTCTCTGCCCCCCCAAACGCAAACGGCGCGACCTGTAAAGGTCGCGCCGTCGCATCCTGTCGGAGGATGTCTACCCGTCGGGTAGCTCCTACTTCTTCTTGCGCGCCACTTTCTTGGCGGGCTTCACGGCGGCGGCGGCCATCTTCATCTTCGGCGCCGGCTTCTTCGCTGCGGGTTTCTTCGCGACGGCCTTCTTCGCCGAGGCCTTAACAACCGGCTTCTTCTTGGCGACCGGCTTTTTCGCCGCCGGCTTCTTCGGCATCGGGATCACGTTCGACACCGGAGCAAGTGCAACCGGAGCCGGCATCGGCGCGGACGGCATCGGCGCCGGCATCGCGATCACTTTCGCGACGGGCTTGGCGGCGGCCTTGACGGCGGGCTTCTTCGTGACGGTCTTTTTCGAGGTAGGCATTCTGCTCTCCTGCTTCTCTGTTGGCGACGCTGCGCGCGGCAGTCATCGATCGATCTGATGACCGGCAACCTGCCCTGAGAAACTGAACGCGAAGTTTCCAGAATCGTCTTCGCGAGTCCCTGCGCAAACTTTTTTGCAGAAAACTTTTCGCGCGATGATCCGTGTGGGGACGATCAGTCGTCGTCGCGATCGTCATCGTCCCAGCGATCATCGTCGTCGCGGTCGTGGTCGAAGCGATCGCGGTCACGCCAAACGTAGAGATAGCGGGCCTCGCCGCGATCATCGCGACGGTATTCGCGCCGCTCGTAGCGCGTGGAATCGCCGCGTCGGTCAACGCGCTCATCAATGCGCACATCACGCACGCCTTCCCGGGATCGCGACTGGTTGCTCGACGAATTCGAACTGGAATTGCTCGAATTGCGGTCCGAACTCGTATTCGTCGACGTGTTCGTGCTGGTATTGCTGCTTTGCGCATCGGCGGCGCCAACCCCGGCGAAGGTGAGCCCGGCGAGCATGCTGACGGCCGTCAGGATGGCCTTGGTCCCTGTTGGCATTGGTGCTGTCCCTCCTGCTGATGAGGGAGGCTCACGCCCGGGCACTGAACCTGTCCTGAACAGTTCGTTGGTATTGGCGGCTACAAAGTCAGAACAGCTCGCCTTGCGCCTTCGGCATCGCAGCTTTCGACGACTTCGCTGGCGCCTGCTCCGCCAGCTCCCAATTGCCTTCATCGTCGAACGTGCGAAGCAGCGTCTTGACATCCCTCAGGGGCGCATCAGCTTCGCCGAGCCACACAGCCCAGTCCTTCTGGAGCAGGATCGCCGGCATGCGGTCAGTGATGCGGGCGATCAGCGGGTTCGGCGGCACGGTCACCATCACGAAGGTCGCCTCGGAGCCAGTGTCACCAGCCCACTCCTCCCAGATCACGGCAATGGCGACCGGCTTGCGATCCTTCGGGCGGATAACCCATTGCCTGGTCTTGCCGCTGGCAAGCTGCTCGCCCTCGTTGAACGTTTCGACCAGAACGAGCCCGCGACGTTCTGCAAAAGCCCCGGCAAAGGTCGGGCGCGTGTCGATCGTCTCTGCGCGGGCGTGCATGTGATCGGGCTTGAACGACGGGTTCCCGGGCTTCGAGAACCCCCAGCGCATCGGCGCAAGCTCACGTCCGCCATCTTCGCCCAGCCGCATCACCCTGGCGATCCGCATCGGCGTCGAGACCGTCACGGGCTCGCCATCGGGAATGGCGGTCAGGGGCCGGGAGAAGGCGACGATCTCCGCCCAGCTGGCCATCTGGGTGAACTTCCCGCACATCTGGCTAGCGCTTCCGGTTCCCGAACATGCCCCGGAAGACGAACTTCGTCAGTTCGCGCGTTGCCGTCCGCATGAACGTGCTGCTGGCCGCCTCCACGGGCGTCTGCCGCGTCGACTTGCGTGCCGCCGGCGCGCGGGCGGCCGTGGTCCTCGCCGGGGCAGGCGTCCTGCTGGCCGCTGCCGCCTTCGCGGCCTCCTTGCGCGCCCTTGCCGCTTCAGCTTCCGCTGCCTCGGCGCGTTCCAGCGCATCTTTTTCCCTGGCAGCCTGCGCCTCGCGCCCGGTCAGGATCTCGTAGGCCGACTCCCGGTCAATCGGCGTGTCGTATTTCTGGACAACCGGGCTCAGCGCCTGCACAGCCGCGCGCTCGGCATCTGTCGCCGGCCCCAGCCGCGAAGCCGGCGGCCGGATCAGCGTCCGCTCCACGACGGTCGGCGCGCCCTTCACATCGAGTGACGAGACCAGCGCCTCGCCCGTCCCCAGCTCCGTGATCGCCGTCTCCGTGTCCAGCCCGGGGTTGGGCCGGAAGCTCTGCGCGGCCGCCTTCACGCCCTTGCGCTCGGTTGGGGTGTAGGCCCGCAGCGCGTGCTGAATTCGTGTACCCAGCTGGGCCAGCACATTCTCCGGCAGGTCGCGCGGGTTCTGCGTGACGAAGTAGACGCCCACGCCCTTGGAGCGGATCAGCCGCACAACCTGCTCGATCTTGTCGACCAGCGCCTTGGGCGCACCGTCAAAGAGCAGGTGGGCCTCGTCGAAGAAGAAGACCAGTTTCGGTTTATCCGGATCGCCCACCTCCGGCAGCTGCTCGAAAAGCTCGGCCAGCAGCCAGAGCAGGAAGGTGGAATAAAGACGCGGCGAATTGATCAGCGTCGTCGCATCCAGAACGTTCACATAGCCGCGTCCCTGCGCGTCCAGCCGCATGAAGTCGGCCAGCTCCAGCGCCGGTTCGCCAAAGAACTGCGGGGCCCCTTCCCGCTCCAGCAGCAGGAGCTGGCGCTGCACAGCCCCGATCGAGGCCGGCGCGACGTTGCCGTATGTCCGCTGGATATCGGGCGCTATGGTCGAGATGTGGGCCAGCAGGCTGCGCAGGTCCTTGAAGTCGAGCAGCAGCAGGTCGTTGTCGTCGGCATACTGGAAGGCGATGGTGATGACGCCTTCCTGCGTGTCGTTGCAGCCGAGCAGGCGCGACAGCAGCTGCGGCCCCATCTCGGAAACCGTCGCCCGGATGGGGTGTCCGCGCTTGCCATAGATGTCCCAGAAGACGCACGGCGCGGCCTGGTAGATGATCGGTTCCATCCCGATCTGGGCGACGCGCTCGTTGATCTTCTCGAGACCTTTGCCCGTCGGCGTTGCCGGCATGCAGATGCCGGACAGGTCTCCCTTCACGTCGGCGCAGAACACCGGAACCCCGGCGGCTGAAAACTGCTCGGCCATCACCTGCAGCGTCACGGTCTTGCCGGTGCCCGTCGCCCCGGCGACCAGCCCATGCCGATTGGCCCGCGCCAGCAACATGTTCTGCGGGGTCTTGTGGTCAGGTCCGCCGCCACCAAGGAAGATCGAGTCGGTCATGTTGCGTTCCGCTATCGTGGGTGGCCAGCCTAGAAGCCCAGCGCCGCCTCGCCAAGCGCGCTCGGCGGGGCCGGAACCAGTCCTTCGCCACAATGCGCGAGATTCTTGCGAACCTGCCTTGCTTGTCGCGCGACGCGAAATAAGGCTGTCGCATGCGACATTCCGACGGCATCAACAATCGGACCTGGTTTACGGCCGGCATCTGGGTGATCGCCACGGTTGCCATCGGCATGGTGCTGCATCAGGGCGCCCGCATCCTGGCGCCCTTTGCCATGGCGATCTTTGTCTGGCTGGTGATGGAAGGCTTCGCCCGCGCCATCCGCCGCCCCTTCCCCAGCCTGCCCGGCTGGCTGGCCTACCTCTTCGCCGTCATCATCGTCGTGCTGAGCATCGTGATCTTCATCGGCGTCATCCGCGGCGCCGTCGAGGAGTTCGTCGGCAAGTCGAGCGACTATGAGAGGCACATCAACGACATCATCAAACAGGTCTACACCCAGCTCAACCTGCTCGGCCCCGCAGCGCCTGCCCAGCCGCTTGCGCCGGGAGCAGCGCCCTCCCCTGTGGCGATCCCTGACGCAATGTCCGCCCAGCCGCCCACCGTGGCCCAGCTCCTGTCCAGCAACGCCACCAGCATCGCACAGATCGCCGGAAACGTCGCTTCCAGCCTCGTCGGCGACATGGCCCTGGTCTTCATCTATGTCGCCTTCCTGATCGCGTCGGCCAGCGCCTTCTCCAATCAGCTCGACCAGATCTTCAAGCGTCAGGATGACAGGACGCGCGCGCGCCTGATCGGCCAGGAAATCCGCCACACGATGGAGCAGTACCTCTGGGTGCAGACCGCGCTGTCGATCGTCTCGACCCTCCTGACCTATGCGACCCTGCTCATCGTGGGCCTCGACAATGCGCTGTTCTGGGCTTTCGTCATTTTCGTGCTGAACTTCATCCCGACGGTCGGCTCGATCATTGCGACCGTGCTGCCCTCCCTGTTCGCCGTGGTCCAGCCGCTGTCTGCATGGCCGGAGTGGATGCCGGACGACAGCCTGCTCTGCGCCGCCATCGTCTTTCTGGGTGTCGCCGTGTGGCAGTTCCTGATCGGGAACTTTGTCGCTCCGCGCATGCAGGCCAACAGCCTAAATCTCTCACCGCTCGTCGTTCTGCTCTCGCTTGCGGTATGGGGCGCCCTCTGGGGGCCAGCCGGCATGTTCCTCTCGGCGCCGCTTACGGTCATGGTGATGATCGTGCTGGCGCAGGTTCCCGGCGCGCGCTGGATCGCTGTGCTCCTGTCCGCCAACGGCAATCCGGGCGAATATGCCGTTAAGGAAGAGGAGCACGCGGAAGGCGCCGCTTCAGGGTAGAAGCGCGCGCGTTCATCGCACGGCAACACGAAACCCGCACGATCCTGCCCTTGCACGGCAAAGCCGCGCGGGTTTAGCACTCGTCTGTCGTGATTCCCGCGTTGTTGCTGCGCCATTTCGCTTTCCGTCCGGAGAGTTGCCCCTGTCAAACGACCTCGCCTTTTCACGGGATGATCTTGTCAGGGCGGTCCGCGCGCTCGCGCCGGCAAAGGCGGACGCGGACGATCCGGCCCTGCTGGCGTTTCTGGACCAGTACCGCGCCGATGCGTTCCTTGAGGATTTCCTTGCGCTCACGACGCAGGACTCCGCCGCGCTTGCGCTTGGCCTCTGGGACTTCAACCGCCAGAACGAAGCCCATGACAGGCGCGCCATCCGCGTGCGCCGCGCGATTGGCGCAGGCGGCCACCCGCTGCGTCTCGACGTGGCGGAAATTGTCGGGCCGGACATCGCCTTCCTTGTCGACAGCGCGATCGTTGCCTGTCAGGAGGCGCGGATCGAGATCCGCGCGGCCCTTCACCCCGTGATCGCCGGCCCCAAGGGCCAGCGCTCCGCGATCCAGATCCACCTGCCATTGCTCGACGACCACCTGCGCGGCGAGCTGCAGAAGCGTCTCGAGGACACATTCGCCGACGTCGCGGTCGTCAATGCCGACTTCCACGCGATGCGCGAAAAGATGGATGCGGTCGCCGCCGACCTGGCAGGCGTCAGGGCAACGGGCGGACGCACATCGGCCGAGATCAGTGAAGCGCGCGCCTTCCTCACCTGGCTCGCCGACGAGAACTTCACCTATCTCGGCGCGCGCGACTATACCTTCCCCATGGACGCAGATGGCCGCCTCGCCGCCGAGGAGCCGATTGTTGACGAAGCCTCCGGCCTCGGCATCCTGCGCGACTTCAACCGCAACGTGCTCTCGCGCGGCGCAGAGCCGACCATGCTGACGCCCACCATCCGCGCCTTCATAAATGAGCCCTCCCCGATCATCGTCGCCAAGGCCAGCTTCGTCTCCCGCGTGCACCGCCGCAGTCATGCCGACTATATCGGCGTCAAGCGCTATGACGCGCGCGGCGAGGTGATCGGCGAGACGCGCTTCGTCGGCCTGTTCACGTCGGAAGCCTATATCCGCGCGGCCGATGAAGTGCCGCTGATCCGCCGCAAGATCGAGAATGTGAAGGCGGCCGCCCCGCAGGGCTCTCGCTTCACCCAGAAGCAGCTCGATTCGGTTCTCAAATCCTATCCGCGCGACGAGCTCTTCCAGATTTCCGAGCCCGACCTGGAGCGCATCTCGTCGGGCGTCCTGCGCCTCCTCCTGCGCCCGAGAACCCGCCTGTTCATCCGCCGCGATCGCTTCGACCGCTATGTTTCCGCTCTCCTTTATACCCCGCGCGACAGCTACAATTCCGAGCTCCGCACCCGCGCCCATCGCCTGCTGGCCGAGGCCTATGGCGGCCGGACCACCGCATACTATCCGTCCTTCGGCGAGGGTCCGCTTGCGCGCGTGCACCTGATCATCGGCGTCGACCGCGGCCACCCCGAGCCGGACGAAGATGCACTGGACCTGCAGCTGCGCCAGCTGTTCGAGACGTGGGAAGACGCTCTTGCCCGTGTCGCTCGCTCGACCGGTGCTGATCAGGCGCTCGCCACGCACGCCCATTTCACCGCTGCCTACAAGGAGGCTTTCCAGCCGGAGGAAGGTCTTGCCGATCTCCTCGCAATTGGAGCGCTTGCGCCGGGCAAGGCGCTGCGCGCCCGTGTCTGGGGACCGGACTTCGAGGCAAACCGGAGCCGCGTGAAAATCTACCACCGCGACAGCCCGCTCGATCTTGCCGAGATCGTGCCGGTGCTCGAGCGGATGAGCCTGCGCGTGCAGGCGGAGGTCGGCTATCCGATCCGCATCTCACAGCACGAGGACCACGCAGGCGGGACAGTCTACGTCCACGATCTCGCCATCGAGCGGCCGCCCGGACAAAAACGCCTCGACGCACGCTTCGAGAACGCCTTCGAGGCGATCTGGGCGCGCGATACGGAGAATGACCGCTTCAACAGCCTGGTCGTCGCACTCGGGACCGACTGGCGCCTGGCCGCCCTGCTCCGGACACTCTGCCGCTATCGCAGCCAATCCGGTCTCGACCCGTCGGAACAGGTGCAGGTCCGCGCGCTGGCCGAGCATCCGGACATCGCCAACAACCTGCTCAGGCTGTTCAGCATCAAGTTCGATCCTTCAGCCAGGGCGGACCTCGCTGCGCGGACGCTGGCGGCCGCGCCTGTCATCGCCGAGATCGAAAAGCAGCTCGAGGCCGTCGCCACGCTTGACGCCGACCGCGCTCTGCGCAGGCTTCTGGCGCTCGTGAAATCCCTGCAGCGCACGAACTTCTATCTCACCGACTCCACGGGCAAGCCTCACCGGCATATCGCCGTGAAGATTGCCAGCCGCGAGGCGGAACCGCTGCCAGCACCGCGTCCCTACCGCGAAATCTTCGTCTGGTCGCCGGATGTCGAGGGCGTCCACCTCCGCTTCGGCCCCGTCGCGCGTGGCGGACTGCGCTGGTCCGATCGGCGCGACGACTTCCGATCCGAAGTGCTCGGCCTCGTGAAGGCGCAGCAGGTCAAGAACGCCGTCATCGTGCCAGTAGGCTCGAAAGGCGGCTTCTATCCCAAGAACCTCCCCGCCAAAGGCACGCGCGAGGAAATCCAGGCGGCGGGCATCGTCGCCTACAAGGTCTTCGTTGGCGCATTGCTGCAACTCACGGACAACATCATCGACGGCAGGACCGTTCATCCACCGGGCGTCGTGGCGTGGGATGGCGATGACCCCTATCTCGTCGTCGCCGCCGACAAGGGCACAGCGACCTTCTCCGACATCGCGAACGGACTTTCGGCAGACTACAGTTTCTGGCTCGGCGACGCGTTCGCATCGGGCGGCTCGGTCGGCTACGACCACAAGAAGATGGGCATCACCGCCCGCGGCGCGTGGGAGGCGGTGAAACGGCACTTCCGCGAAATGGGCCACGACACGCAGACCCAGCCCTTCTCCGTGATCGGCATTGGCGACATGTCGGGCGATGTTTTCGGCAATGGCATGCTGCTGTCGAAATGCATTCAGCTGCGCGCTGCCTTCGACCACCGCCACATCTTCCTCGACCCCAGCCCGGCAGATCTCGAGGCGACATGGAGCGAACGCAAGCGCATGTTCGACCTGCCGCGCTCGTCCTGGGCCGACTACAACAAGGCTCTGATATCGAAGGGTGGCGGCGTGTTCGAACGCTCAGCCAAGTCGATCACGCTGTCGCCGGAGGTGAAGGCACTCACCGGCCTAACTGACGACGCGGTCACGCCTGACGCGCTGATGAAGGCGCTGCTTGGCGCGGAGGTCGACCTCCTCTGGTTCGGCGGCATCGGCACCTACATCAAGGCCTCGACCCAGAGCCATGCCGATGTCGGCGACAAATCCAACGACGCGCTGCGGATGGATGCGAAGGACCTGAAAGCCAGGGTCATCGCCGAAGGCGCAAATCTCGGCATGACGCAGGCTGGCCGGATCGAGTTCGCTCGCCTTGGTGGACGCATCAACACCGACGCCATCGACAATTCCGCCGGCGTCGACTCCTCGGACCACGAGGTCAACATCAAGATCCTCACCGCAGAAGCGATCAACAGACACGCGCTGAAGGCCGGGGATCGAAACGCCTTGCTCGCCAGCATGACGGACGAGGTCGGCCACCTTGTCCTCCAGAACAACTATGACCAGACCGGCGCGCTCAGCATGATGCAGGCGACGGCCGCCGCCGATCTCGACAGCCACGAGCGCCTGATCGAGACGCTGGAAAGCCAGGGCAAGCTGGACCGCGCTGTCGAAGGCCTTCCCTCCACCGAGTCTTTCCGGAAGCTGCGCGAGCAAGGGCTCGGCCTCACGCGGCCGGAACTGGCAGTGATCATGGCCTACGCCAAGCTCGATCTCTTCTCCTCGATCGTCGCCTCGAAGGCGCCGGACGATCCGGCCTTCGAACCAATGCTTGTCCGCTACTTCCCGGACGAGCTCGCGAAATATGCCGAGGCGCGCAGGCGCCACCGCCTGCGCCGCGAGATCATCGCCACCATGCTCTCCAACCGCATCGTCAATCTCACAGGCCCGACCTTCGCGGTGCAAAAGCGCGACGCGGAAGGAATCGACGCCGGCCACGTCGCCCAGGCCGTCGAGGCCGCCTTCTCCGCCTTCCACATCAACGACCTTGTCGACAGGATCGGCGCACTCGATGGCAAGGCGCCCGCCCAGGCGCAGACGATGATGATGGTCGAAACGTCAGCCAACCTCCGCATGCTGGCCGGCGGCTTCCTCTCCGACCCCGACCTCATCCGCACCGGCTCGATCGCCCGCACCGTCGACCGCTCGTATGATGCGATCGCCGAAGTCCGCGCGCTGCTTCCTTCGGCGCTTTCCCCCCTCGTTCTCGGCCGCGTCGAGGCCCGCGCCGAGCAGTACCGCGCCGCAGGCGCCCCTGCCGATGTCGCGCACGACGTGGCGCTGATCCGCGCACTGGCCTCGGCCCGTGAGACGGTCGAGATCGCCGAGCAGACGCGCTGGCCGCTTAGCGCAGCTCTTTATGTCCAGCACCAGGTCGGCGCCCAGCTTGGCCTTGACCGCATGCGCGCGGCCGCCCGCGACCTGCAGCCGCGCGATCACTGGGACCGACTGGCTCTCCAGCGCGTTGCCGACGACCTGCCCCGCCAGCAGAGCGAGCTTACGATCGCCGCCATTCGGCACGCCCAGACGGCAGGCGCGCAGGCCGCCCGGCTGGACCGCGAATCGGCGCGGCTTGTCGTCGAATCATGGATTGCTCCCCGCAAACCCCTCGCCGACCGGCTGATGCAGCCCATGAGTGCATTCGACAGGCAGGGCGGTTGGTCGCTGGCGAAATTGGTGTTGCTTGGCGACGCGGTGCGCGAATTCGTCTATGCTTGCCGCGCCGAGCCGGGCAACTGACATAAAGTACCGACCCAAAAGTGGAGTGATCGTGGACCGCGATCTGACATTTCGCGACGCCCAGCTGAAGGACGCCGCAGGACTCGCGGAAATAGGCCGCGAGACGTTTGCCGAGACGTTTGGCGATCTTTATCCGCCGGGCGATCTGCGCCAGTTCCTTGATGAGACCTATTCGGTCAGCAAGATGGAGGCCGACCTCAAGGACCCGGATGTCGAGGTACGAATCGCCTATTCCGGCAAGCGGATGGTCGCCTACTGCAAGATCGGCCCCTGCAAGCTGCCGATCGACACCGGGCCGGAACCGGCCCTCGAACTCCACAGGGTCTATGTCTACCAGCACGGCCAGGGCGTCGGCGTCGGCCGCATCCTGCTCGCCTGGGCGATCGAACGCGCCCGCCAGCGCGGCGCCAGGAACCTCTTTCTTGGTGTCTGGGAGTCGAACGACAAGGCGATCGCGCTCTACGAAAGCCGGGGCTTCGAGAAGGTCGGCGGCTACAAGTTCAAGGTCGGCGACACCATAGATGACGAATTCATCATGCGCCTTCGCCTTGCGTAAAGCCGCCTGCCCGTCGCTTTCCGCTTAACTCTGCACTGCAATCCCCCTACATAGCCGTCAGGCCGTCAGGGCCGAGGGAGCTGCCATCACCATGGATTTCGACTTTTCGCCGCTGCTGAATGATCCGGCTGCGTGGGCGGCGCTCGTGTCGCTGGTCATCATGGAAATCGTGCTCGGCATCGACAACCTGATCTTCATCTCGATCCTCACCAACAAGCTCCCCGAGGAGCAGCGCGAGCGGGCGCGCAACATCGGCATCGGCCTGGCGCTGGTCATGCGCCTGCTCCTCCTGTTCACGATCACCTGGATCGTCGGTCTGGTGCAGCCGGTCATCGATCTGGGCATCACGGGCCCGCCGGGTGAGCATGGTGAGCCGACCTTCGAGACGTCCTTCTCGTGGCGCGACCTCATCCTGATCGCGGGCGGCCTGTTCCTGGTCTGGAAGGCCACGTCCGAAATCCACCACACGATGGACCCCGACACCAATCACAAGGAAGACGCCCCGATCGCCGGTCGCGCCGCCCTCAATTTCGGCGCCGCCATCTTCCAGATCATCATTCTCGACCTGGTGTTCTCGATCGACTCGATCCTGACCGCCGTCGGCATGACCGAACACCTCGTCATCATGTTCATCGCCGTCATCTCTGCGGTCACCGTAATGTTGCTGGCCGCCGGCCCCCTTTCGCGTTTCATCAACGCCAACCCCACCGTCGTGATGCTTGCGCTCGGCTTCCTGCTGATGATCGGCATGGTGCTGATCGCCGACGGCTTCGGGATCCATGTGCCCAAGGGCTACATCTACGCAGCCATGGCGTTCTCGGCCTTCGTCGAGTTCCTGAACCTCGTGACGCGCAAGCGGAAGACCAGGAAGGCTGGCGTCGAGCCGTCCGCCCACTAGGCGCGCGCCGCTGTAGTTCGTGGGACATATCGCTTTCGTAGCACAGGCGTGATCAGTTGCGTCCGGCTACTTCCATAAATGTGAGCATCCGCTCACATGGAAGCGGACGGGACGGCGCATGAGCGCCGCGGATTTCTATCAGCAGCCTCAGGGGCTGACGGCGGAGGATTGCCATGAAGCTGACGATCAACGGCAAGGAACAGGAATACACGGGCGAGGAAGATCGCCCCCTGCTCTGGTATCTGCGTGAGGACCTGAAACTTACCGGCACGAAGTTCGGCTGCGGCGTCGCCGCCTGCGGCGCCTGCACGGTCCTCGTGGACGGCGAACCCACTCGCGCCTGCATGACACCGGCCGCCTCGCTCGCCGGCAAGAAGATCACCACGATCGAGGGTCTCGATACGCCCGCTGGCAAGGCTGTTCAGGCTGCCTGGCAGGAACTCGACGTCGTGCAGTGCGGCTGGTGCCAGTCGGGCCAGATGCTGGCTGCCGCGGCGCTCCTGACTGCGACGCCCAAGCCCTCCGAACAGCAGATCACTGACGGCATGAATTCCAACATCTGCCGCTGCGCCACCTATCACCGCATCCGTGGCGCCGTTGCGCGCGCGTCCGAGATCATGGGGTAATCGACATGGCTGACACCGCAACCTTCTCCCCCTCGCGCCGTCTCGTGCTGACGGTCATGGGCCTTGGCGCCGCCGGTTTTGCCGTCGGCTGCTCGGCCGGCAACACCACGGCCGCTGCCACCGGCCCGGTTACGCAGACATCGCTTGGCGATTATGTGCGCATCGGCTCGGACAACACGATCACCGTCTACCTGCGCCATATCGAGTTCGGCCAGGGCGTCTCGACCGGCCTCACGACCATCGTCGCCGAAGAGATCGACGCCGACTGGAGCCAGATGCGCTTCGAGCACTCGCCGGCGGACGACGCGAAGTACGGCAACCCGGCTTTCGGCGGCGTGATGGGAACCGGCGGCTCCACCGCCATCCTGTCATCCTGGGCCCAGCTGCGCGCCGCAGGCGCCAGCGCCCGCGAAATGCTGCGCCAGGCGGCCGCTGCGAAGTTCGGCGTCGATGCGTCCGACGTCCTGCTCGTGAAGGGCAAGGCGGAAGCCGGTGGCAGGTCCGCCAGCTATGGCGAACTCGCCGCCGACGCCGCGAAGATCACGCCTCCCGATGCGGCGACGCTGCAATACAAGGACGCCACAGCATACGAATTCATCGGCAAGGAGCGTGACGCATCGAAGGGCTTCGGCCGCCTCGACAGCGCCGACAAGGTCAGCGCGCGCGCGCAATACGCGCTCGATTATCATCCCGAGGGCACGCTCACAGCACTCCTTGCCCGCAGCCCGAAATTCGGCGGCAAGGTCGCGAGCTTCGACGACACGGCGGCCAAGGCCGTCAAGGGCGTCACCGATGTCGTGCAGATCTCGAACGGCGTTGCTGTTGTCGCCACTGATTTCTGGGCGGCAAAGAAAGGCCGCGACGCGCTGAAGATCACCTGGGACGATTCCGCAGCCGAGACCCGCTCCAGCGACCAGATCTTCGCTGACTACAAGAAGCTGCTGGCCAAGGCCGGTCACGACGCCCGCAAGGAAGGCGCGGGCGCCGCCGCGCTGCGCGGCGCGGGCGAGGTCATCACCGCCGACTTCGAATTCCCCTACCTCGCCCACGCGCCGATGGAGCCGCTGAACTGCGTCGTCGAATACAAGCCCGGCGAATCCGCGGTGATCCACTCCGGCTCGCAGATGCCGACGGCAGACAAGGGCGCCGCCGTCGCCGTGCTGGGCCTCAAGCCGGAGCAGGTCAGCATCGTCACCATGCTGGCTGGCGGCTCGTTCGGTCGCCGCGCGACGCAGGACGCCGATCTGATGATGGAAGCGACCCAGGTCGCCAAGGCCATCAACGGCAAGGCGCCGCTGAAGCTGATGTGGACGCGTGAAGATGATATCCGCTCGGGCAAGTATCGCCCGATGGCCGTGCACCGCATGACGGCGCGTCTCGACAAGGGCGCCATCGAAGCCTGGGGCGACCGCACGGCGATCCAGTCGATCATGGCGGGCACGCCCTTCCTGCCGGCAGGCGCTGCTGACCTTTCCTCGATCGAGGGCGGGTTCGACATTCCCTATGCGATCTCCAACATCACCGCTGACGTTCACTGGCCGACCTCGGCGGTGAGCGTGCTGTGGTGGCGCTCGGTGGGTCACACTCACACCGCCTATGCCAAGGAGCACTTCTTCGACGTGGCAGCGAAGAAGCTTGGCAAGGATCCGGTGGCCTACCGCCGTGAACTGCTGGCTGCGCATCCGCGCCTGCTCGGCGTGCTGAACCTCGCCGCTGAAAAGGCCGGCTGGGACACGCCCCTGCCCGCCGGAAAATTCCGCGGCATCGCCGTGCACCACTCCTTCTCGTCCTATGTGGCTGAGGTGGCCGAGGTCTCGGTCAAGGACGATGGCACGTTCCACGTCGATCGCGTTGTCTGCGCCGTCGACTGCGGCATCGTCATAAATCCCGACATTGTGCGTGCGCAGATGGAAGGCGGTATCGGCTATGGCCTGTCGTCCATCCTGGGCGAGGCTGTGACACTGAAGGACGGCGCACCGGTGCAGACCAACTTCTTCGACTATGGCGTGATGCGCATGGCGCAGATGCCGAAAGTCGAGGTGTTCATCGTGCCCTCGAGCGAACCGCCATCAGGCGTGGGTGAGCCCGGCGTGCCGCCAATCGGCCCCGCAGTCGCCAACGCGTTGCTTGCCGCCACCGGCAAGACCTACGCGAAGCTTCCGCTCGGCACGAAAGCCTAGCGAACGGCTCTTGCGCCTCTCATCCTTTTGGATGGGAGGCGCCGCATGCTCGACATCGCGCTCGGGATCGCCGGCGGCGCCATCGCACTGCTGGCGATCGACCGCCTCTTCCTCTGGATGGAGACGCGCGGCTGGATCTACTGGCGCAAGGTGAAACCGAAGAGCAGCGGCGGCGACGTACTCACTGGCTTCGGCTTCACTGACCCGGGCACGCGGCATCTTGAGGAAGTGCGTCGCGAACACGTCACTGAAGACGAGGATGATGGCGATGATGACGGGCAAGGGAAAAATACCGACCGCCTGACCTAACGACGTCAGTGCAGCTGCCCGAAAACATCCATTACAGCAGTGTAATCTGCCCCATTGGCGCCCGATTTCCCCGATAACTAGACACTGTCAATCAGCGAAGGGGATTCCAATGCGCCTGGTTCTGACTGCGGCCACTCTGTTGGCCATCCCGCCTGCCGCCCACGCTCAATTCTCCCAGAACGCTTCGGCCGCCTCCAGGCAGACGAGCATCGCCGCCGGCGCCATCGGCGAGAGCGGTCTCAGGGCAAGCTCCGGCGTTGTCTCGATCCCGCTGGGCGGCGCAGCCCTCGCCTCTGGCGCTGTCGGTATTGCCGCGCGTGCATCCGGCCAGGACGGCATCGCAGACGGCTTCAACGCGGGCGCGGCTGACGTGACTGACGCTGCGAAGGCGGTTGTCGATTTCGCGAACGCGCCGCTCACCATCACAGACGACGTGGTCGTCGGCCGGCAGAGGCAGCCGAAAGCACAGCCGGCTCCCATCGTGCCCTCCACGCCGGCCCAGTGATGCGCTCTCTCATCGCCGCTGTCGCGGCGCTCAGCCTTGCCGCATGCGCCAGCGCAGGCGGAGGCTCCACAACGGCCGGCGGCGGCGGCTTCAGCGCCCGGGGGGCTCCCGCCAATCATCTCACCGCCGAGCAGGCGGCTGCGTTCTCGAAACAGGTCGAACGTGACCTCGCCGACAAGGGCGCGCGCCTCGCCATTGTGTTTCGCACGGGCGAGACGCGGGACATGCTGCCCGACGGCATCTCCTACACGCATGGCGCCTTCTGGACCTTCGTGCCGATCAGCCTTGACGATGGCCGCGTGATCAACGGCTACGCCGTCTACAATCTCTACCACGGCGACGGGAAGACGCTGGCGATGGACAGGTCCTACCTGCATCAGGACTTTCCGATCGACTTCGTGGCGCCAAGCGCGGTCGACGATGTTGCGGTGATCGTGCCGACGGCGGAAATGCAGCGGCGCATCCTTTCCATCATGGACAGCCCGACCTATCGCGCGCTGCACATCGAGCCTTATTCGCTGGTCTCGAACCCGCACGACATAAGGTATCAGAACTGCACGGAGTTCATGCTCGACATCATCGCGGCGGCGGCGTGGGAGACGGCCGACATGGCGCAGATCAAGGCCAACCTGAAACAGCATTTCAGGCCGACCAAAGTCAAAACCTCGCTGATCGAACGCTTCCTCGCGCCGCTGGCCGAAGACCGCATCAAGACCGACGACCAGGGCAGCACGATCATCACCGCCACCTACGAATCGATGGCGGCCTTCATGAGGGACAACGGCCTGCTGAAAGAGGCGTATATCCTGCGCCGTACGCCATCCTCCTCCTGAACGCAGAAGGTGCGGGGCTGGCCTGCGCCCGCCCCGCGGTCTGACCTCCGCCTCCGCGGCGGCGCGTGAAGCTTATCTGCCCGGCGCCGTGCGCTCGATCCAGGCAGCGAACGCCTCTCCGAACTTGCCGATGAAGGCGCGTGTGTCATCCCTGGTCAGTCGGCCATCCGCGCCGAACCAGCCGTCATTGACGCCGCCCAGGTAGACTTCCGGCTGTTGCAGCGTCGGCATGTCGAGGAAGGCGAGCGACTGACGCAGGTGATGGTTGGCGCCGAAGCCCGCGATCGGGCCCATCGACGAGGAGACCACCGCCGCCGGCTTGCCTGCAAAGGCGCTCTGGCCATATGGCCGCGAGCCGACATCGATCGCATTCTTCAGCGCTCCGGGCACGGAGCGGTTGTACTCGGGCGTGACAAACAGCACCGCATCGGCCGACTTGATCCGTGAGCGGAAGGCGGTCCAGGCGGCTGGCGGGGTCGGAGCATCGAGATCGGGGTTGTAGAGCGGCAGATCCCCGATGGTAACAATGTCGAAGCCAAGGTTTTTGGGCGCTTCGGCAGCAATCGCCCGGGCGATGCGTTCGGAATTCGAGTTCGCCCGGAGCGAGCCAACGATTGTCGCGATTGTACGGGACATGTCACAGTACCTTTCCAGCTGAGGGGCTTGGGATTTTCCGGTTTGGCCATTGGCAAAATGGCCGGCCCCACTCATTTGTTGCAACTGCAACATAGGAGGCGTTGTTGCGAATGCAACAAACTCAGCTAAAGGAACCTGCGAGGATTCCTTCAGATCCCATCCAGCGGGCCTGGATTGCGCTTGGGCGCGTGTCGCAGGCCATTCGCGAAGACGTTGAGCTGGCCCTGAAGAACGCCAGGCTCCCCGACATCACATGGTACACCGTGCTGTGGGAGCTCGAGCGCGCTGCAAAGCCGACCCGGCCGAAAGACCTGGCCATCCCGCTCTTCATCCTGCCCTACCAGCTTTCGCGGCTGGTCGACCGCATGGAAGAGGAAGGGCTGGTGAAACGCATCGCCTGCCCAGAAGACAAGCGCGGCCATCTGCTGGAGCCCACGCCCGAAGGCTACGAGATGCGTAAACGGATGTGGACCGTCTACGCACCGGCGATGGATGAGGCGATGAAGCGAATCGGCGACGCTGAAGCGCTGCAGCTGGCCCAGCTCCTCAACAGGCTCGGCGGCATCGACTATCCGGTTCCGCCCAAAGCCTGACCGCGTGACCCTGAACGCGTGACCCTGAACGCGTGACCCTGAACGCGTGACAATGGCGACCTGTCGGCCTATGTCCCCGCCATGGCCGACGGCGCCCCCACCCTCGCCAATTCCTCTGTCGACATCCTCACACTGGGATGCCGGCTGA
>JALHLR010000017.1:0-36508 GCA_022844475.1 Hyphomonadaceae bacterium
TTATACTGTATATCTGACAGCGGGAGTTCCTGATGACAACGGCCGAAGCGATCCTGTCTTTCTTGAAGTCGCAGGCCGGCAATGAGCCAGTTTGCGCCAAGCAGCTTCTGCACCTCGGTTCACGCGCTGCGGTCGACCAGGCGCTGTCGCGGCTAGTCGGGCGCAGAAAAATCGTCCGTGTCGCGCGCGGGTTCTATGCCCTGCCAGTCAGTACGCGCTTTGGAGATATGGCTCCTGGATCCGAGCAGGTCATCGCAGCTATTGCGCGCCAAAAGGGTGAGCGTATCGCACCTTCCGGAGCAGCCGCAGCGAACGCCATGGGGCTTACGACCCAGGTGCCCTTGCGCCGCGTCTACCTGACGTCAGGGCGCTCGCGCAGGCTCAATCTGTCGGGAGAGATGGTTGAACTGCGCCACGCCGCGCCATTAGCTGAGGACGCCCGCCATGAACGCGTGCTGCGCGCAATCGAATGGCTGGGACCCGACGGCTTGGAACAGGCTCGGGCCGTGTTGAACACGCTCCCTCTCCAGGAGCGGCGCAAGCTGGCGGAACGGGCGGCGCTTATGCGGGGCTGGATGGCGAAGCTTATCGGGGAGTCAGTCTACAACACCCCGGCTGACACGACTGCTCCCTGAAGCCATCCATTTTTGATGACCGCCGTTACGGTCGGCAGATGCGTACCTGTCTCCGCGAACGGTCTCCTGTTTCCCGCATTAGGAGTGCAATATAAAGATAGAGCGGCGGTTTTGACGCCAACCGCCTGTCTGCACATAGAAAAGACCGCCGCGCTTCTTTGAGGCGCTGGCGGCGGATCCACCGCAATTTCTCGGACCGATTGCAAGCTGTCGGCAGCCGCCGTCAAAGCGCGATGCTGAGGTCATGCAGCATGACGAAAATGAATTCCGAATCCGCATCGGCCGTTCAGCGTCCGACGTACGTCCGGCGTTGAAGCAGGTGCGCGCTGGAGTGCGACGCGCATCTGCTTCAAAGCCGAAAGGGAGTTCGCCGATCGGACAGTCCTCCGTGCGCGCCCACTTCGCGAAAGGGTCCGCGTCAGCCAACATGGTGGCCGCCTGGGCCCGCGCCTTGAGAAGCGAAACTGAAGGATACTCACCAAGCGTGATCCGATAGAATTTGCGGCCAGCGAGCTTCTTGCCGCGCTCTGTCGTCCCGCCGCGTCCCTTGACGGTGTAGCGAAGTGTCCAGGTCGGTCGGCCGCGTGGTCCGACACGAACAATGAGCCCGGAAATCGTCCCGTCGTTCAGTTCCATTCGCTCCGCCGGCGGAGACGAACAGAGTGATCTGAGTTTTGTGTCCGTGAGCATTGGGGCACACAATAGGCCTGCACCCACCAAAACCGGTTGGAAAAACAAAAGACCGCATCTGCACGCAAAAGCTCACGATGCTGTTGATCAGCATACGGAACTGTCGAATTCATCGACACGCTTCCGACTTTAGACAGCCTAACAGATCCGGTTTTGCCAAGGTCGGGGTCGTGAGTTCGAATCTCATCGCCCGCTCCAGGTAGTATCAGCGAATAAATACGGTCAGCGGCACTCATCGAGTGCTGCGAAGCCGTTGTGTGATGGCGGCAGGAAGCAGGGACGCCGGCGCGAAGGCCAGCGTCCCTGCCTGGTCCTAGAAATCCCCTGTGAGTGCGATCGAGAAGGTGCGGGGGCTTTGCGGGCGGAAGCTGGCGAGGCCGTTCACCGAGGGTGTGATGAACGCGAGCTTGTCCTCGTCGAAGATGTTGTCGACGTTCACGCGCGCCTTGAAGTTGCCGAGCGGCCCGTCGCCATCGCCTGCGCCGAAATCGATATAGCCGCTGGCGATGGTGTAGTCGCTGATCTCTTCGGTGTTCGTGAAGTTCGAATACCGATCCGAGAGGTATTTGCCGGAGATGTTGGCGACGATCCAGTCGGTCGGCTCCCAGGTGGCGCCAAGCGAGACGATCCATTCCGGGCTGTCGGCGAGCGTGTTGCCGGAGATCGGAAGCGAACGCCGTGCGGTCTGGCCAGTGAGGGGGGCTAGGAAGTTCGGGATGTCGTCCTGGAATGTGGTCTTGTTGTAGGTCAGGTTGCCGTTGAAATAGAGCTGGTCGTTGAAGATGGCCGGCTTCCATGCGCCGGTGATCTCGACGCCATAGGATTCAACGCCGCCGACATTCTGCGGGAAGGTCTCCACCGCGCCGGCCTGCCCGGCGACGAAGTTCCCGTAGGTCTCGAGCCGGTTCTCGAAACTGGTGTAATAGACCGCCACGGCAGCATTGAAATCGGACTGCAGCGTGCGCACGCCGATCTCGTAGTTTTCCGACGTCTCGGCTTCGGGCGCCGGCGAGCCGACCTGCGAGGCGGGGGCTATGGCGAACGCGTCGTCGGTGCCGCGCGGCAGGGCGTAGTTCTGCGAGTAGGAGGCGAACACCTGCTCGCTGTCGGTCGCTTTCCACACCAGTCCCGCCATCGGCAGGAAGGTGTCTTCGAAGGTCGCGCCGACGGTCTGGGGTCCCCAGCCCGCGATGCCGACGCCGCCGACCACGCGATGATAGTCATTGAAGTCGCGATAGCCCGAGAGCTGGTAGTCGATCGACAGCGCCTTGACGCCGAGTTCGACGTTCAGCTGGTCGTCGAGCAGGCTGATCGTGTCCTTGATGAAGATCTGGGTCGTCTCGCGGGTCGATTCATAGTTGCGCCGGAAGTAGGCGACCTCGTTGTAGCGCACAGCGCCCGTCTGGATGCCGCCGGCATGGTTGAGGCGCAGCTGTGTGCGGGCGTAGTCGTCGGTCTCGAGCCAGAGGCCGCCTTCCACCGTGTGGTTGGCGATCTCCCATGCGGCCTTCGCGACGACGCCGTTGCGCACCCCGCCGACGCCGGAGAGACCATACTGCACGCCGCGCGGGGCGGTAACTGCAAGGCCTGCCTCACGCTGGCGCAGGAAGATGCCGCGCGTGTTGTTGTAGCTGTCGGGTGAGACGCCATAGCCGTCCTTGTCTTCGTGATAGGCCGTCACCGTCACAGCGATGTCGTCACCGATCGCGGACTCCAGCGTTGCGCCATAGAGCGCGTCGTTACGGATGTTGATCCGGTCTTCGAACCAGTCAGTAAAGCCAGTCGCAAGGGAGTTGGTGAGGCCGGTCTGTCCAGGATAGTCGAGGAGCGGGCCGAAGGGCAGGGCGGGGAGATTGATCGCATAGCCCCGGTCGCGGCCGGTCTTTCCGTTGTTGTCCGGCGTCGTCGAATAGTAGGTCGATTTGGTGAAGCTGGGTGAGTCGTAGTCGAAGAAGTCGTTGGCGACGTATTTGAGCGTCAGCGACGTATCGAGGCCGAGCTCGATCAGCGCCTTGGCTTCCCAGTGTTCGCGGTCGATGTAACCGCCGCCGCGCCAGAGGTCGCTGTCGGTCTTGGAGCGGGCGACGTAGGCGGAGACCGGGCCGAGCTGGCCGGTCTCGATCTTGATGAAGCTGCGGTTGAGATTGTCGTCGCCCCAGGCGTGCGAGATCGTGCCGCCAAACTCGCTGGCGGGGTCGACAGAGCTGTATTCGACGATGGGACCGAGCGAGGCGTAACTCGGCTGGCTGACATCGCCTGCACCCGGCGAGGCGACGACGGCGCCGAGATTCTCGTTGTCGACATAGCGGAAGATCGGGCTGCCACCGAAGGCGTCACTGCGCCCCATAGGGATGCCGTCGAGCACGAAGCCGATCTGCTGCAGGTTGAAGGCGCGTACCGTGACCGAGTTGCCGAACTCGTAGAGGCCGAGCGCGCCGTCGGTCTGGACGTTGAAGCCGGGCAGGCCCTCCAGCATCTTCAGGCCCGAAATGCCGGCAGGCGCTGACAGCAACGCTTCCCGCGTTACAGCGACGGTGTTGGTGGTCTCGTCGACGCCGATCGCCTGCTCGGCCTGGCTGAGGCGGCGGCCCTGGATGACGACGACGTCGCCCGTGGCGTCAGGTGGCGGCGGCGCTTCCTGGGCGTGTGCGGCCGAGCACAGCGCCATGACCGAGCCGAAGGTCAGAAGGAGGGTCTTGTGGGAGATTGCGGGCATCTGATGGCCTTTTTTGTTATGTTCATGTTGCCAGGAGTCATCGGCGCGCGGTGTTCGGCACGGCTCAAGTGTGTCCTGTCGGAGAGGGGCGTTGTTGAGGTCGGGCGCCCCGATGACTCGCAGCGCAGCCGCGCCCCGCACGGAAATGCGGCGCTCCCCGGACGTCTCCATGCGTGACGGCAGTCTCGCATCGGTCTATCTCGCCTCTTCATGAAGGTGGTGATTGCAGGCGGCGGGATCGGGGGGCTTTGCGCAGGGATCGCGCTGGCAAAACTCGGCTTTGGGGTTGAGGTGGTCGAGCGGGCGCCGGAGCTGACCGAAGTCGGGGCGGGCATCCAGCTTTCGCCGAATGCGACCAAGGGGCTGGCCGGTCTTGGTGTGCTGGAGGCGATCGCGCAGGTCGCCTCGGCGCCGCAGATGCTGGAGATGCGGATCGGGCGGACGGGGAAGAAGGTGTTCTCCATCCCGATCGCGCAGGAAGCGCGCAAGCGCTATGGCGCGCCTTATTTTCATGTGCACCGCGCGGACCTGATCGAGATCCTGAAGCAAGCCGCGATGTCCGCGGGCGTGCAGGTGCGGCTGGGTGCGCGGGTTTCGGCGTATGTCCGCGATGCCGATGGGCTTCGGGTGGGGCTGGACACGGGCGCGATCATCCCTTGCGACCTGCTGGTCGGCGCCGACGGCGTGCGCTCCACTGTGCGGCGGCAGATGCTCGGCGATCTGGAGCCGCGCTATACCGGCGCCGTGGCGTGGCGGATGACGGTGCCGAGCGATATCGCGCCCGACCTGCCGCAGGCGGCGATCGTGTGGGCGGGGCCGGGGCGGCATGCGGTGACCTACCGGATCAGGCGTGGCGAGCTGATCAACTTCGTGGGCGTCGTCGAGACGGACAGATGGCCGGGCGAGAGCTGGGACCAGCCGGGCGACCCGACGGAACTGGCGAAAGATTTCGGCGGATGGGCGCCGCCGATCCCTGACATTCTTGCCTCGGCCAGCAACTGTTTCGTCTGGGCGCTGTTCGACCGCGATCCGCTTGCGACCTGGTCAGAGGATCGGGTCGTGCTGCTGGGTGATGCCTGCCATCCGATGCCGCCATTCCAGGCGCAGGGAGCGGCGATGGCGATCGAGGATGCGATCGTGCTCGCAAAATGCCTTCAGGCGCATGGGGTGTCGGCTGCATCGCTCCAACAGTATGAGCGGCTGCGCAAGCCGCGCACGACAAAGGTGTTGCAGAGTGCGCGGGCCAATATGGGCGTGTTCCATCGCTCCAACGCGCTGACGCAGGCGGCGACGTACGGACCGATGCAGCTCGCCGACAAGCTGTTTCCTGATTTTGTCCGCTCGCGGCAGGACTGGATTTATGGCTATGATGTTCGCCATGTTCAGGTTTAGCGCGAGCGCCATCGTCATAGCTGCGGCACTGCTGGCCGGATGCGGGCCGGATGTGAAGGCGCGGGCAGCGTCGGACGCGGTGGTGGCGGATGTGGCTGACAAGGGCGCGGCCTGGCCGCTGCTGCTGCGGCACTGCCTGAGTTCGGCGCATTGCGATCCGATGAGCGATTTTGGCGACGGGTCTGGCGAGGCGTCGGGCGTCGCCGGATCGGTGACGTGGTTCTTCCAGACGCCCGAAAAGGCCGGGGAGGGGGCGGAGGACTATGGTGCGAAGGCCGAGATTAATCTGTTCGGTATGCGCGCAAATGGCGGGTCAGCCGGGCGGCCGCTGATCATCGAGGAGTTGCCGGACAATCTTGGCTCCGCCAAAGCGAAGCGCACGACCCTCTCACTCGAGTACCGCGCACCCTCGGGAGCGCTGGAGCCCTACTTCATGCAGGTGATCTCGCCGCACATCACGCAGGTGGCCAAGGGCCTGACCGATGCACGGCTCGAGATCAGGGGCGCTGACGGCGTGCTGTTCGCCGCCGAGGCGGTGGGGATGGAGGCGCCGAAGACGGCGGTGAATGGCGGTTATGATCCGCCCGAATCGATGATCTTCCATGTCTCGCGCAACCAGCGCGACGAACCGCTACCGCAGCTGATGGCGGCGCTGGCGAAAGGCGATACGCTGTCGCTGAAGCTGCTGGCGCCGGATGGGCGGCCGTTGCTGCAGGATGTGCTCTACACGGATGGTTTCGAAAGTGCGCTTGCGCGTGCCGGCGCGGCGGCGGGCGATGAGGCGATCGTGCGCCCGATTGTGGAGCGCTGTACGCAGTTCGCTGACAGGGACGAGGCGTTCTGGAAAATCGCTGATGTGACCGCTGCGCTGGTGGTCTGCGACCCACGGCTGCCGGAGCGGCGGCGATAGGCTACTTGCCCGCCTCGTCGACGATATCCGTGAGCGCGGTCGCGCGCTGCGTGCAGGCGGCGACGGGAATGCGAAGGCTGTTTGCAGCATGGTCCTTCGCCGCCTTGTCGCCCCAGGCGAGAGACGCGCCCGCGCCTGCGTCCTCGATTGCTTTCTCTGACTTGAGTCTTGCTATGCCGGCCTCGTCGAGCGCCTGGCCATCGCGGAGCAGGATCGACATCCTGTCGGGGTGGGCATCGGCCTTGATGGCCTCGAACTCGGCGCGAAGCACGCCCGCGCAATAGAGATCGTCCTTCGCGGCCTGTGAGCCGAGATTGTCGTAGTCGACGCCCGACAACTCCCAGATCGCCTTGTCGCCGGCGTCTCCCGTTCCTGATGTCGCCGCCGTGAAAGAGGGCAGGGTTACGGGTGGGAGCGCGGGGATTTCGGTCGGAACGCTGGTCGAGGGCACGCTGGCGAGACGTTGTTCCATGATCTCGCGCTCGCCTGGCTGGGTCAGGCTCATCACCATGATGCCGCCAAACACCACGATGGCGACCAGTCCGATGACCTGGCGAGGCTTGAGCCTGGTGAGCATTCGCTTCCTACTCGGGCATGGGTATGGCGCGCGCGCGCGTATTGCAGGCGTCGAGCGAGATGCGCGGGGCTTTGGCCTTGAGGTCCTTGTCGACCTGCGTTGCATAGGCGTCGGCGATGGCGCGCGCCTGCGTGGCGTGGATGGCTTTTTCGGTGACCATGCGGTTGATTCCGGATTCGCCGATGATGAAGCCCAGCGCCTGCCGCTTGCGCAGCTGGGCCTCGTCGACCGGAGCGAGGGCGTCGGACAAGTCAGGATTCTCGGCATAGATCAGCGCGGAGCAGTAGAGTTCGTCGCGCGCCTGCTGCGAGCCGGCGCCCATGAGGTCCGTCGGCAGCGGCGGCACGCCGGGCGGCAGGCTGGGCGTGGATGGCGGGGCAGGTTCGGCCGTGGCGACGGCAGCCGGGGCAGGAGTTGTCTCGCGCGGCTGGCTGCCGCATGCGGCGAGCAACGCCGTCAATGACAGCATGAGCCCGCCAAATGCCAGTGTCCGGATCGTCATGCCTGTAGCGCCTCCCGTTGAGCATCTGTGATAGCGCAGCTGTCCGGGGGAGCAACCACCGCCGGCGCCCGCTCATCTACCCCCTGACTCAACTCCGCGCGAGCCTTATAGACCCGCCGATGGAACTCTGGGTCTGGGCCAATTTCACATTGCTGTTCCTGGCCGGCGGGCTGACGCCTGGACCGGCGGTGATGCTCGTGACCACGGCGTCGATCCGGTATGGCTTCTGGGCCTCGACGGCGCCCGCGGTGGGTATCTGCGCGGCGAACCTCGTCTGGATCGCGCTGGCGGCCTCGGGCGTGGCCCTTGTCGCCAGGACCTTTCCCGAGGCGTTTCTCGCCTTCAAGGTTGCGGGCATCGCCTTCATCGTGTGGCTCGCGTGGAAGACGGCGTTTGGCGCCCCGGTTGACCTGTTGCGGCGCGAACCACCACCGCGTGCGAGGCTGTTTGTGCACGGCGTCGGACTGCAGCTCGCGAACCCGAACGCGCTTGTCTACTTTGGCGGGCTGTTGCCGACCTACTTCAATCCTGACCACGACATGATCCCGCAAGTGCTGATCAGCATGGCGACCGTGACGGTGTGCGAGATGTTCGGGCTGATGGTCTACGCCTCGGGCGCGGATGCGCTGGCGCGGCGCTTCCAGTCAGAGCGGTTCGCGACCGGCTTCTTCCGGATCGCGGCGCTCGCGATGGTCGTTTCGGCGGGGTTCGCGGTCTATCTCACCTGGGCGACGACAGGGCGATAGATCAATCGCCGATCTGGCCTGTGCGCACCGGAAGGTCCATCGGGCGCACGTCGGGCGGCGTGTCGCTGCGCGAGGCGGCGTTGACGAGGCAGCGATCGCGCTGGGCGGGATCGTTTTCGTTGTGGGCCAGGCAGACCTGTTGCTGGGTCAGTTCGGTCCCCGGAGACCCGGGCGTCGAGCAGGCAGAGGTGGCCAGTGCGAGGAGAAGGGCGGGAAGTGTGAAACGCATCATCATGTCTATTCCTCTACTCGCTGGCTGAAAGCGTGGACTAGTGCGGTGGGGCCACAAGCGGCCGGTCTATCAGCACCGCAAGCAGAAGGGCTGGCGCGCCGACAGCTTCCCAGCCGTGGCTGGTTCCGCGCTGGATCACGATCTGGCCTGGCTTGATCCGGGTGCGGCCTGAATCGAGGATGAGGTCGACCTCGCCTTGCAGGAGGCAGATCACGTCGAGCGATTCCGTCTTGTGCATGGCAGGCGATTTCGACTGGTCGGTGAGGTGATTCTCGGCGTCGAACGATACAAAGCGCGCGCGGGCGGCGGCGTTGAGCTGTTCGCGGGGAACGTCAGCGGGCGGCGGTGGGATCACGAACCAGCGGACTTTCACCTTGCCGGTCGCCGGCGAAAGCACGCAGCGATCCGGGCCGAGATCGTGGGTGTTCTGCGGGTTGAGAGGACCGAACGCGTCATCGTGCCAGATGTCGAACAGGCCACCGACGGCGGGGTCGCCATTCATTGCGGAGGGCGGACCGTCGATGATCACCACGCTGTCGCCGGAGGCTCCGTCGGCGGTGATCACGCGTCGCATGATGCCGGCAAAATCTGTCATGTTCCCGTCCCGCAACGATGCCTCACTCTAGCACTTTGCGTGTCGCCGCACAGGACGATTGTGCGCGCGATCAGGATCGGTTGGCGGCGCGCTTCTCCGCCGCGTTACGCTCGACGCCGGACAGGCAGGCCTGCCTGTCCTCGGCGTTGACGACCGACTGACAGTCCCGGCGCGCGGCGCTGTCATAGGCGGACTGCACGCTGACACAGCTGGCGACAGGCGCCAGCGCAAGCGCGGCGAGCAGGAACCTCATTGCCCGTCGTCCCCTGCCTGACCCTTGAACAGGGGCGGGTAGGTCGGTCCGCCGCGACCCGCGAGCCGTTCGTCGCGCTCGATCTCGGCCTTGCGGATTTCATAGGGCGTGTCGGGAATCTTGTCCCGGTGATAGGGGTCTATCGTCTCGAGCTCGCTGGTCTGCGTCGGGATGCGCGGGTCGTAGGGCTGAGTATTCGGGTCGATAACGCAGCCGGCGAGTGAAAGCGCGAGCGGCGCAACCAGAATCAGGCGCATCGGGACCCTCCCTTGTCAGAGCCGGATCATCTCACTTTTTGCGGGCGCGTTCCAGCTTCTGGATTTGCCCGTGCCGCGGACAGCTCACTTCGTGATCGTTGACCATCCCCATGGCCTGCATCACGGCGTAGACGATGACTGGACCGCAGAACTTGAAGCCTCGCTTCTTCATGTCCATTGCGATGTGTTCGGACAGCGGTGTCTTCGCCTGGACGTTTCGCCAGTGGTCGAGGCGATTTATGATCGGCGTGTTGTCGACGAAGCCCCAGACATAGTCCGAGAAGTCCTCGCCGCGCTCGGCCATGTCGCAATAGAGCTGGGCGTTGCGGATGGTTGCGGCGATCTTGATCGGGCTGCGGATGATGCCGGGGTTCTGCATGGCGCGCTCGATGCGTTTGTCAGTCCAGCGCGCGATCCTCTCGGGCTCGAAGCCGTCGAACTCCTCGCGCATCGTCTCCCGCTTGCGCAGGATGGTGATCCACGAAAGTCCTGCCTGATGGCCGTCGAGCTGGAATTTTTCCCAGAGTGCGCGGCTGTTGCGTTCGGGGACGCCCCATTCGGTGTCGTGGTACCCGCGATAGAGGTCGTCGGTTGCGGGGGCCCAGCCGCAGGGGATGTCGTCCAGCTTCTTCATCAGGCTTTCGTTTCGCGGGCTTCGGCAAGGGCGGTGAGTTCGCCGGTCAGCCAGTCCGGGTGGTGGACCACAATGGGAGAGCCAGCAGCTGTCAGGATCTCGCCCTTCGTGTCGGCTTCGGCCAGTCGGTCTATGCGCAGGCGTGTGAGGGCGGCGCCGCCGGAAATCGACGTCAGCAGTCCGATCTCGAAATCGCCGGCCATCACGGGTGTTCCGGACGCAGCGCCGGGGGCGACTTCAGCTTTCAGCGTGCGGCGCCGTGCGGTCCCGCGGCGTTTCATGCGCGAGGTGACTTCCTGGCCAACAAAGCAGCCCTTCTTGAAGTCGACGCCGTTCAGCAGGTCCATGTTGATGTCGGCAGGGAAGACGTCTTCGCTGGCAAAGTCAGCGCCCTGTTCTGCGAGACCTGCTGCGATGCGTGCTGCATGATACGGTGCGGGATCATCGGCCGCTGCACGCGGCCCTATGCGGCGGTGCGGGGCAAGGGCGGAGCGCGGATCGGCTGCGCCGTCGAACACGGTGACACCAAGGTCATCACGCTGCGCGATCACGACAGCGGCGCGCAGCTTCATCAAGGTGAGTCGCTTCGCAAGCGCGGGTGCGGCGCTCGCTGCGCAGTCGAGCAGGATGGCGTCGTCGCGGCGCGTGATCAGTGCATCCGCAATCACCTTGCCCTGCGGCGTCAGTAATGCGCCATAACGGAACGCTTCGTCCTCAAGTCCGAGCGTTGACGCCGTCAGGATGCCGTTCAGGAAAAGCTCCGCGTCTGCGCCGCTAACCGAAATGATCGCGCGATCGGCGAGGGAGAGAGGTTTCTGCATCTGCGCTCGTTAGCGAAATTGTTGCACACCGACAGGCGTGCGCGTGGTCGTACTAAACTCTACGTCAGCGCCCGGGCGCTGTCTTTTCAAGCCGCCGCCATTGTGCAATAGGTGCGCGGTCGAATTTTGAACAGGTTCGGGTTGCTCTCCTTGCTCTAAATGACGGTATTCCGTCGGATTGAGCTCCGGATCTGGCCTTCCGAACAGTCTGGTTTGACGGCCCCCGGGGACGCGGCTGCAAGCGTTCTCTAATCCTTCCGCGGGTCCCCCCGGCCTCGTGGATGCCTATCGAAAGACTAGATCTACATGGCTACCGGTACTGTTAAATGGTTCAACGAGCAAAAGGGCTACGGCTTCATCCAGCCGGAGCAGGGCGGCGCGGACATCTTCGTGCACATCTCTGCGGTCCAGCGCGCTGGACTCGCCGGCCTCAACGAGGGCCAGCGCGTTAGCTTCGAGCTCGAGAAGGACAAGCGCTCCGGCAAGATGGCCGCGACGCAGCTCCAGCCCCTCTAAGCGGGCGCGAAGCCGTCCTTGCCGACGGCGACATCGCAAAAACTTCGAAACGGGTCGGCCTGGGTGGCCGGCCCGTTTTTCATTCAGGATGATCGTCTCTGGCGTCTGCGGCGCCGGCGAGACGGTGCTCGCAGGCGCTAGCTGCGGGCCTCATCCACCAGCCCGCGCGCCTTGAGCTGTGCGGCCAGCGCCGTGTCAGGAAGAACGCACACGCGCGTCCAGCCCTTGGCGCCAAGGCGATCGAGCGCCGCCTCGTAGGTTTCATCGCGCTGCAGATCGAACTCGCCATCGTAGGTCGATGCATCGCCATCGATGGCGAGCCAGGGCCGGCCGGTCGCGAGGTGCTTGAAGAAGCCGGCGTTGAGTGCTTCGGCTTCGGTGCGCATCAGGCCGATCTCGACCGCGACGCCCGAGGCCGTGAGACGAGTGGCGCCGTGCGCGCCGAGTGGATGGGGGTCCTGGCAGGCGATAACCACGCGAGCGACGCCCGAGCCAAGCAGAAGCTGCGAGCACGAGAACGAGCCGTTTGATCGTTGGTTGCAGGGCTCAAGCGTCACATAGGCAGTGGCGCCTGTGGCGCTTTCGCCGGCCTGTGCGAGCGCGATCTCTTCCGCGTGCGGCCGTCCCCAGCGGCCGGTGGCGCCTTCGCCGATGACTGCGCCATTCGCCACGATCACGCAGCCGACGCTGGGGTTGGGCGAGGTGCGGCCCAGTTGCGCGAGCGCCAGGTCAAGCGCGCGGGACATGAAGCGCAGGTCTTCCGCAGAAGGACCAGCGCTCATGACTCAGACTTTCGGCAGAGGCTTGGCGCGCGCGGCGTCGAGATAGCGCGCGGCCTTCACGTGGAGCGAGTTGTCGAGATCGATCAGCAGCGGATTGCCGGTGGGAATTTCCACCTCGGTGATCTCGCTGTCGGGCACCTGAAAGAGATGCTTCACGATGGCGCGCAGGCTGTTGCCGTGGGCGGCGACCACGATGTTCTCGCCAGCTTTCAGCTTCGGGGCGATCTCGGCGTCCCAGTAGGGCAGGACCCGGTCGAGCGTCGTCTTGAGGCTTTCGGTGTTCGGGATAGCGAGACCCTGATAGCGGCGGTCCTTCGAGAGATCGAACTCGCCGCCAGCCACCATGTCGGGCGGCGGAATGTCGAATGAACGGCGCCAGACTTTCACCTGCTCCTCGCCGTGCTTCGCAGCCGTCTCCTTCTTGTTGAGACCGGTGAGGCCGCCATAGTGTCGTTCGTTGAGATGCCAGTCCTTGGTCACCGGCAGCCAGAGGCGGTCCATCGTGTCGAGGGCGAGGTAGAGCGTCCGGATCGCGCGGCGTTGCACTGAGGTGTAGGCGCGGGTGAAGTCGACGCCTGTGTCCTTGAGCAGCTTGCCGGACAGGCGGGCCTCTTCCTCACCGACATGCGTCAGGTCGACATCCCACCAGCCGGTGAACCTGTCTTCCAGGTTCCACTGGCTCTGTCCGTGCCGCACCAGCGCGAGTTGCGCCATCATCCTGCTCCGCCAAAAGACTGCGGGTTCTCAAGCAGGTTCGGGCGCGCGGGGCAAGAACTATGGAGCGTCAGGCCCGGCGCTCCGCTCAGCGCGGCGTTGTCGCCACCAGGAAGTCGTCAGCGACCTGGGCTCCCGGATTGCCCTCGCGCCGTTTGTACGCCTCCAGCAGGGAGGCGTAGGGCGGGGCGTACTGCCAGCCATTGGTGGCGGTATTCAGCTTGATCTCGAAATGGAGGTGCAGCGTGGTTGGCGTGCCGCCGAAATCGTTCGAGACATAACCGATCACGTCGCCCTTCTTGACGGTCTGGTTGGTCGCGACCTTCAGCTTCTTCATGTTGAGATGGAGATAGCGATAGATGCGCCCGCCGGAATCGGCGCGCAGCGTGACGGTGTAGCTGCCCACGTTGGAGATGACGCCATCTTCGACGGCGACAACTTCATAGCGGGCGCGATCGGCGGCCTTGGTTGAACGTTCGGCCCTGCAGCCTTCCGGCGTGCCGACACGGATATCCTGGCCGAGATGGACGCCGGTCTTGGCGCACCAGGGCGTGGTGTTGGTCGTCGAGCGGCTCTCGCAATAGTTGTCGCGCCAAGGGGCGGTGAAGTTGCGGGTGTCGCACTGGTCGCCGCCCTTGATGCCGCCGCCATAGCGATAGACCTGCGTCTGCGCCACAGCAGGCGCGTCCTTGATCGGGAACAGCATGTCGGGGACGAGCACCGCTGCCTCGGTGGAGCCCGTGCCGCTCGCCGGCGCGAGATTGCCCGGCCTGAAGAAATAGAAGGATGCAGCCACGGGTGCCGGCGTCGGGTCCGGCGTGGGCGTTGGGGCCGGTGTTTCCGGGGTTGTCGGTGTCGTTGGTTCGGCTGGCGCCGGTGCGCCTGGCTCTTCGTAGGGCGGCGGGATCAGGATGCCGCCATTCGAGCCCGGCTCGGTCGGTTCGGTCGGCACTGGCAGGGGCGGGAGTGGTTCGCCCTCGACGCTTTCCAGCGGCTTGCCATCGCCCGTGTCGATGTTCGGGTTCTCGGGGATCGTTTCCGGGAAGGGCGTGCCGTCCGCTGGCGCGCCTGTGTTGGCGTTGGGGTTCGGCACGCCGCCAGGGCTCGGGTCGGACGGGTTCACCGGATCAACCGCATCGAGCGGCGGGGGCGGGGGTGGAAGCGTCGGGTCGTCGGGAACAGCCTCTTCCTTCGCCGCGATCTCGACCCATGGCCAGAGCAGCACGTTGTTGGCATCGCACGCGCCGAGCAACGACACGCTTGCCAGCGCGGCCAGGCCGAACTTCACCGAGGACCGTTTCATCCCACCACTCCCACTCACCGTCCCATTCGTCCCGGCCTGTGGCCGCTGGACGAAGATCCTAGCGTGACTGCGCCACGAACAGGCTTTCCGCGAATTCCTTGGCCTGCGCTTCGGTGATGCAGCCTTCCGGGCTGTCGACTTCGCGGCATTCGAATTCGATCACATAGTCTGCGCCATAGCGCGAGAAGGCCAGCTGTGCGCCAGCTTCGACCGTCGTGAACTTCATCTCGGTCTTGTCGCCGGCAGGCGGCGAGCCGGCCTGATAGGCCTTGCTCGAGCCGTTCACGATCACGTCGTAGCGGGGCAGATGATAGGTCGCGAAATACCCGTCCTTGGTCACGCGCGGCGGCGTCGGTCGGTCGCTTGCGGTCTGCACGATCACGGGCAGCAGCATCGGCACGGTCAGCGGATCGCTGCCGACGGCTTGCGGGATCACCACGTCTGATGGTCTTGCTGCGGCGTCGGCGCGCGCGGCTGCCCAGTCGATCTGTCCGGCCACGGCAGGAGGACCGGCGGAAGCAGGCTGTACGACCTGCTCTTCAGTGGTCGCGGCCGGCGCGATGGCGGCAGGCGCTGCGGGTTGCTCCTCTGTGCATGCGGCGGCGGCGATGGCGAGCAGGCCAAGGCCGCCCAGAAGCATGGATCTCATCATCGTCCTCCGGGTTGAGCCGTCATGTTGGGCTCTGCATAGGAAATATCGGCGGCCGTTCCCAGCTTCGCTGCGATCGCGCGCATGGCGGCGGCGCGCTGTGCTGGCTGGACCGAGCCATCGTGCACAAGCACCAGCTCGTTGGAATATGTCACGCGATCGAGACTGAGCGCCGCAAACTCAGGCCGCGAGGCCTTCCACGCGTTGAACTTTGCCCTGGCGGAATTCTGATCGCGCCAGAAGGCGTCAATGATGTCCTTCACGCGGCCATCGTCCTTGAACTTGACGACGATCTCGACACCGGTCTGCACAGCACCCGCTGCGCCGGGCTGGTTCTGGGTCTGGGGCAGTCCGATCACGGGCGGAGGCGGACCTTCCGGCACAGGAGCGGGCGCCACGGCCGCGGGCGCTGCTGCCGGGCGCGCAGGGCTTTCGGGGGAATTCGCGAGAAGCGACACGCCGACAATCGTGGTGATGATGCCAATTGCCGCCGCTGTCGGGCCTGCAGCCTTCAGGCGGGTCTCTCCCCCCTCGATGCGCGGTGCGTCTGTCACAGCCACTATCCCTCTCCTCCTGGAACATATCCCAGCGGCATCAAGGCTTTGCGCAGCCTGCGCGCCGGAGATCATGTCCCCCGTTCATAGAACGCCTACTGCAGCTGCGCGTTCGCCAGATTCAGCATCCGTCCGCCACATGGCCGATAGCACATGTCGGCGGAACCCGGGATGGGCGTCGATCCCGGGTAGGCCGTGCAGGCGCCAGAACATTGCAGGTTCGTACGCGGGATCGTCGCCTGCAGGAGCCGCGTTTTCAATTCGGATGGCACGGCGGAGGGGAATTTGGCCTTCAGCAGGACCAGCGCCGCCGAAACATGCGGCGCCGCCATCGAGGTGCCGTTCTCGAAGGCATAGTAGCACTGGGCGACCGTGGCGCCGGGATTGGCCGGGTCCGTGCAGTTCTTCATGAACTTGGTGGACAGGATCCCGTCCGGGCGGCCGTCCCGGTCGTCATCGCGCGCCATGTCGCCGCCGGGCGCCATGATCGAGACGTTGGCGCCGAAGTTGGAGTAGGGCGTCAGCTGACCCCGTGCGTCGTTGGCCGCAACCGAGATGACGTTCTGGCATCCGCCCGGAGCGAAGTACTGCGTGTCGACGCGCGCATTGCCCGCCGCCGAGACGACGATCGCGCCGGCCGCAACCGCATCGTTGATCGCCGCCTGCATCGAGGCGGGGCAGGGGCCGAACAGGCCGATCGACAGGTTGATGATGTCGGCCGGCTTGGAGTTCCACACTTCCTTGACGCCGTCGCGCGCCGGAACTGCGCCCGCGGCCCAGCGGATCGCGTCATTGATGTCCGACAGCTTGCCGCCGCAGCGGCCGAGTGCGCGCACGGGAACGATCGTGACGTTCCAGGCGCCGCCCGCGACGCCGGCCGCATTGTTGGTCGCGGCGACGCCGATCGTCCCGGCGACGTGCGTGCCGTGGAACGAGTCCGAGATCGTGGCATCGTCCGGGTTGCACTTGTCGCCCGGATCATTGGGATCAGCATCGCGTCCGTCGCCGTCATTGCCCATGATCGGGTCGGAGACCATGTCGTAGCCCGGGGCCAGGTTGGGCGAGCCCTTGATGTCAGGGTGATTCATCTGGATGCCGGTATCGATGACCGCGACGACGACGTCGCGCGATCCCGTGTCCTTCGCGCGGTCCCAGAAACCGCCAAAACCTGCGCCGCCGGCTGATTGACCTGCAGCGGAGCCATTGTCGCGGAAATGCCATTGCAGGCCGTAGAGCGGATCGTTCGGGCGCAAGCCCGTCGTTACGGTCGCCGGTTTCTGCGCCGGCTTGCGCAGCATCTGGTTGGTGAAGATGTAGTCCTTCTCGACGTATTCGTACTCGCCGGTCTGCATCAGAACCTTGACGACGCATTCCGTCGCCAGCACCGGGTCGAGCTTGAGTTTCTCGATGTCGGGTGCGCCGGCGCATTCCTGGCTGTCATTGCGTTTCTGTGGAGCGAACAAGGCGCGCATGGACTCGATCTTGTCCAGGTCGACTGCGCCGGCGCGAAGCTGGGTCGGGTTGACCCCGATGGTGATGCGCATCTGCCCGCCTTCGCCAGGCGTGACGATGCCGGACAGGCCCAGACGCTCGAGCGTCTGTCCCGCCTTGTCGCGCGCTACGACCGCCTGATCGACGGCGAGTCGCGCGCGGACTTGCAATGGCTTGGGCAGCGGGGCGGTCGCGTCCGTGACCTTGCGCGAGACGGCGTCGCCAATCGATTGTGCGGTCAGGCTGTTCGCCTTCATCGTCTCCTGCGCCGACTGGCGAGCCCGGCGCAGCGCTTCTGCGTCGAGTTGCACGCCCATGTCGCGGACGGCTTCCTTCAGCGCCTCGGGCGCTGCGACCTGCGCCTGGCGGCGAAGCTCGCTCGTGGACGGCAGCTTGATCTCACCGCGTGGCCGGATGAAGCCGGGCTTCAGGATGGCTGGGGCGCCATCCTGTGTCGTGCGGGTGGCTTCGGGAGAAGACTCAACCGCGCTGGCGGGCGGCGCTTCCTGCACTGGCGCGCCCGCGGCGGCCGCGGCCGATTCCGGTAGCGGAGCGTCGTCCGTATTCATGACGCTGATGTCGTTGGTCGGCGCGGTGGACATGCTGAAGCCTGCGTCCACCACGGGTTCTGAAATCTCGGCCCTTGGTTTGGCGATGACGGAGCCAACTGCGTAGAAGCGCTGGGTCTGAAGAAGTTCGTCGACGTCGATCGCCGTGAGCGCGATCGGCGCCTGCATCGGACCGAAGAGGGCGCGGTCATCGACAGATGCGGAGGCGAGAATCTGCTCGTCAGTCAGAATGAGAACTGGCTCTTCGGCCGGGCTGCCTCCGGTGATCTGCGAAATCGCCTCGCCGGCGAGCTTGCCGGCTTCCTCCAGCCGGTCACACCCTGCCGTGATTGCCAGAGCCGCCGCCAGGGCCGCGCCTGTCATGTACCGCGAAATCGTCATCGCCCCACTCCACGCCTAATTGTGTCGGGTGCTGTTTACCATGCCATTGCGACATGGCGAATCCGGCTTCGCATTGTTGAACAGTCGAGACGAACAGGCTGACATTGTGTCCGGCCCGCCCCAATTGGTCCCCAAAGAGCCCCATCATCGCCCTCGCGCGGCGCAACCGGAGGGATTGTCATTCGTGCTGGGACGGCCGGCCGGGGCATCCGCCCTTCGTGAGTACCGGCACGGATGATGCAGGAACGGGCCATGACGAACGGCACAAACGGCAAAACCCTGACTCGCCTGATGGCTGTGCTCTTCATGGGCCTGGCTTTCGCAGCCTGTGCCGTGATGCTCGGTTCGGGCAACGAATCCCTGTTTGCTGATGGTTACTACGGCGGACAGCAGACAGCGGCGCGCTGATAGCTGCAAGGCTGGCTAGGCCCCAAGTGCGACGAGCATCGCCGAACCGCACAGCACAACCGCAACAGGCGTCATGATCAGCCGCTCCGGCCGGCTGCGGGAGATGGCATTCATAACGATCCCGAGCGCCCCGTAGCCGGCGATGATCCATGCGCCGACGCTCGCGATTTCGGGAGATGGCAGGACCGCAAGCAGACCCGCACGTTCCAGCAGGATGGTCGCGAAGACTGCATAGACCAGGATGGAGACGAGACTGCCGATGCGGTAGCCGGTCGGAAGCCGCTCATGACCTCCGCCCCAGGCGAGACGCCCCCACGGCGCGCCGGCGGCGAGCGCCAGCTGGAACAGGCCCAGCAGACCGATGGTGACCGAGAAGACGAAGGCGGCTGGCTGGCTCAGCATGGTGCTGACCTTGCGCGAGCCGTATTCGTTGCACAACTGCCGCAGGGTGAACTTGAACGCGCGCGTTGCGGGCCATACCGTTCGGCCTCGCGCGGAGGTTCGTATGCCTGACATCACCATCACTCGGCGTTTCGAGGCCATCACGTGCTCTGGTGCTGGCGATCCCGCCGCGCTCGCCAGCGCGGCAAAGCGCGGCGACATGGCGGCTGCCGCCGACCTCGCTGCCTTGCTGACACGGGCCGGATGGGTCGAGCCGCGGACGATCATCGATGTCTATGATGCGGCAGCGGCCGGGTGGTTTGGCGATGAGGCGCGCGTCGTCGATCTCACGGGCGGCAGCGGCACGGTCGCGCCCGAGCTGTGGCCGGAGTTCTGGGCCTTCATTGATGATCCGGTGAAGACGGATGCAGGCACGTTCACGCTTCGCACGGCGGCGCTCGGAAAGTTCGTCGATGCGGGTTTTTCGCGCCGTGCAGGCGAGGCGAGCCTGGCTTACCCTGGCGTGCCCGCTGCTGTGGCGCAGGGTTGGCCGCAGCGTTTCACCATGGACGAACTCGCACAGTGTCCGGATGGATCGCTGGGTAGTGAATTCCATCGCCAGATCGTCGACAACAATTTCGATCTTGAGGTTCTGGACCGTGACGCGCTGGGGCTCGCGAACCTGCCGCCGCCGCTCGACTACCTCAATGTGCGGATCCTGCAGTGCCACGATCTCTGGCACATTGTGGGCGGCTACCACACGACGGCGCTGCACGAGGTCGGAATCTCGGCCTTCCAGCTCTCGCAGTTCGGTCACAACTATTCGGCGCAGTTCCTCGCCTTCATCATCGCCAAGGCTGCGATCAACCGTCCCGAAGGCCTTGCACTGCTGATGGAGATCACGCTCGGCGCCTGGCGCCATGGGCGCGCGACGCCGCAGCTTCTTGGGGTCGACTGGCAAGATGTCTGGAAGGAGCCGACGGACACGGTGCGCCAGCGTCTTGGCGTCTCTGCCTATGTCTCGCCTGTGCCTCCGGATCTGGTCGAACAGCTCGAACGGGCCGGGATGGCCTGAGGCTCAGTCCTCATCCGCGTTCATCACGTCCATCTCCTCGTCCGACCAGCCGAAATGGTGGCCGAGTTCGTGGATCACGACGTGGGCGACGAGGTCTTCCAGCGCGAGGCCCTCGGTCGCCGCCCATTCGTCGAGGATCGGCATCCGGTATAGCCAGACCATTGGCGGTATCTGGGACGGCGCCGAGACCTGTTCCAGCGTCAGGGCAACGCCCGAGTAGAGGCCCGTCAGCTCGTACGGGTTCTCGATCTTCATGGACTCCAGCGTCTCGTCATCGGCAAAATCCTCGACCTTGATGGCGACGGTGCTGGCAGGGGTGCGAAATGGCTCTTCCAGCGTGTCGAGCGCTGCGCGCGCCATGGCGGCGATGTCGTCGAGGGAAGGGGCGGCGCCCCAGCGGGCGCGGGCTGTTTCTGGATTGCTCATGGCGGGCTTGTAATCCACCTTCGGCCAAACCGGAACGACGTGACGCGGTCGGGAATGCAGGGAAGACCTTCCCTTTTCGCACGAGTTACGCTTTGTACCGGCCCAGACGTTCCCGGAGAATCCGCCTTGTCCATGTCCTTCGAAGGCCTGCGCAACCTCGCCACCACGATGCGCATCTACCAGCGCAACAAGCAGGACCGCAAATGGGAGCCAGAGGCCCCCTACATGAAGGAAGTCGTGAAGCCGGGCGACATCTGTCTGCACTTCGGCGGCTCGGACGGGCGCCACTCCTACCTGCTGTCGCAGCACATCGGACCCAATGGCGTGGTCCATGTCTACGAACCGTCGAACTATTCCTACGCCATCATGACCCGCCTGCTGCGCTGGCATAAGCTGAAGAACGTCATCCCCCACAATGCGGCGATCGGGTCAGCGGAAGGGTCGATGATCCTCTCTGTCCCGAAGAAGATGTCGGGTCACCTTGGCCGCGCCTATGGCGTCGTGACGGATCGCGGCGGCACGGCGTCCGACGAGATGCTCGCCACCGGCAACCGCACCGAGTTCGTTGACCAGCCCACGGCAGTGGTGTCGCTGGACGGTCTGATGGCGGCTGAGAAGCTGCCGCGCGTCGACTTCATCCGCTGTGACGTCGAGGGCGCCGAGATCCGCTTTGTCGAAGGCGGCAGGAAGACGATCGAACGCGACCTGCCGAGTCTGCTGATCGAGATCCACCCGTTCTCGCTGCAGCGCAATTTCGGCTCGTCGGGCGAGGATGTGCGCGACTACTTCATCAGCCTCGGCTACCGCATGTGGCAGCTCAATGACGACAACTCGCACATGTTCGAGTCGACGCAGATCGATCCGAAGCGCCGCTGGAAGGACTATTTCCTGATCCACCCCAGCCGCGGCCCGAGCCTCCCGGACGGCATGTTCAAGAAGGCCTTCACGAACTGATTTGCCTCCGGCGGCATCCTGCGCGATAACGAGAACCTAACAGGAACTCTCCGCGCATCCGATGTCGATCGTTTCTCTTGTCGCGAACAGCTTTGGTGATCCTGTCCCGAATGGACGGGCGGCCGATATCGTGCGTGGCGTTCAGCGCATGTTCGCCGAGCTGGGTTTGGCTTCTTTGACCGAGGTAACCCTCGCGAATGGTCGCCGTGCTGATGTCATGGCGGTGTCGCCCAAGGGGGAGATTGCCATCGTCGAGGTGAAGTCCTGCCTGCAGGATTTCCGTGTCGATCAGAAATGGCCTGAGTACGCGCCCTACTGTGACCGCTTCTATTTCGCCATCGACTGCGACTTCCCGAAGGAGCGTATTCCGGAGACCTGCGGGCTGCTGGTCTGCGACGGGTTCGGTGGCGCGGTGTTGCGCGAGGCGGATGCCGCCCTGTTGTCAGGCGCGAGGCGCAAGGCGGTGACGTTATCGTTCGCGCGCCTTGCTGCGGCACGTCTCATGCGTGCAGGCGAACGGGGGCCGGCTGCGGCCGAGCCCGCCATCGACTAGGTCTGATCGTCCATGCCGCTGCAATATCCCATCGCCACCAATGCTCTTGAAGCGCTCGACGCTGACACTGGCGCGCGCACGGTGGGTGAAGCACGCGAGTTGGCGAAGCGGCCGGTGACTTTGGTGATCGACTGGGTGCGGCCGCTGCCTGCGGAACGCGAGGCCATGCAGGCGAAGGCCGACGCCGGCGTCGCCCGGGGCTTTGTGCAGCTCTACGAGGACGCCAAGGGGCAACCCGTGATCGCGGTCTCCTACTGGAAACCGGACCGTGCGGATGGCGCTAAGCCGAGAAAGGCCAGAGGGAAGGCAGAAAAGCCTTCGCCGCCTGCCCCCGATCCAGCCGAGGACCACACTGACGACCTCTACTTCACCAAGCCTGGAATGAAGGCGAGGCGGAAGCCTAAGGGGCGAGACCCCAACCAGCTCGACCTGTTCGGTCCCGACCAGAAAGGCGCGGAACACGCCGATCCCCACAACCCAGGTGTGGTTATCGTCGACGAAGAGGGCGATGGCGCGTCATTCGGCGGCGTCGATCAGTCCACCTAAAGTCTTCACGTTCGTTGCGCGACGTGCCTACAAGCGTGGGCCGCCAGATCAGCCTGCGGCGGGCCAAGCCAAGCGATCGGATGGGATGGGCGGCAAAGGCAACAGCAAGTCTGCTGGTGAAACGCTTGGCGATGCCGAGCGCACCCGCTTTGCGGACCTGCTCCTCGCTGTTGCGGAGCTGCAGGATCGCAATGCGTTTGCTGAACTTTTCGCCTATTATGCCCCTCGCGTTAAGTCATACCTGCTGCGCCTTGGCGCGGACAGCGCGCTGGCCGAGGAGATCGCGCAGGACGTCATGGTGACAGTCTGGCGCAAGGCCGGGCTGTTCGACCGTGCGCAGGCTTCCGTTTCGACCTGGATTTTCCGCATCGCCCGTAATCGCAGGATTGACCTGTTCCGGCGCTCGAAGCGGCCTGAACTGGATCCGGAGGAGGAAATGATCCTTCCGTCCGGCGTCGAGGCGCCGGATGCCCGCATCGAAGCCATGGAAACCGAGGCGCGTGTCCGGGCTGCGATGAAGGATCTGCCGGAGGAGCAGGTTCTCCTGCTGAAGCTCGCATTTTACGAAGGGTTATCCCACAGCGAGATTGCGGCCCGGCTGGGCGCGCCGCTCGGGACGGTGAAGTCGAGAATCCGCCTGGCATTTGCGAAGATGAAAGTGCGGCTTGGCGATGAGTGAGGGGCAACGTGATCCGCGGAGGAAACACACGCGTATCATTCGCATCACGGTGTGTGTCTGACGGATGCGGAGATGATTAAGGTCACCGAGCAAGCTGGATTGGACGAGTCGACCCTGGCCGCCCTGGCGTCGGGGCGGGCGGAGCCTGCGCTCGACCTGTTCCTGGATACCCTCATCAAAATGAGGGGCATATCGGATTACGAGGGCGAGGTCATTTCCGGCATCGCGCTTGAGGGCGAAGCGCCGGCGGAGATGTCTGTCGACGCGCTGGCGATGGCGTTTGCAGCGATCGAGCGTGGCGGCCTGGCGCGCAAACGCGAGCTGGCCTACCCCGAGCTGGCCATATTGCCTGCGAGGCTTCGTGAGGCGATCGAGTCGGCGGAAAGCCGGTCAGGCTGGAAGACGATTGGCCTTGGCATCCGCAGCCTTGATCTTGGGGCGCCCGGCGCGCTGAAGGCTGAAATCGTCAGGGTCGCCCCCGGCATGACGGTGCCGCGCCATACCCACAAGGGTCGCGAGCTGACGCTCTGCATTCATGGCGAGTACATGGACAGCGGGGCTGTCTATGGTCCGGGCGATTTCTCGATCCGGGATCCAAGTGTCCACCACCAGCCCAAGGCCCTCGATGGCGCTCCGGCATATGCTCTGGCGGTCACCGATGCCGGCCTTAAGTTCGATGGCCTGCTCGGCGTGTTCCAGAAGGTCTTCGGTCTGTAGCGAAGCCCCAGCCGGCGCGAGCCCACGCGTGACAGGCACGCACTGAACCGCTACCAGCCGCGGCATGCCGCCTGCGCCAATCCAATCCCAGACACCGACCGCCGGGTGGCAGAGCCGACTGGCTGCCGCCGAACTCGTGCTTGCTGCGATGGACGGCAAGATGGATTTCGACATCGCCATGGGCGCCAGCCGTGCCTTCGACAGGCTGGAAGGGCCGGACCGTGGCTTTGCGCGCGCGATGGCAGGCGCGGCGTTGCGTGGCCTCGGGCGCATCGACTGGGCGCTTGGCGGCATGGTGCAACGGCCGCTTGCCGACATCGAGCCGCCGCTGCGAGCCTTGCTGCGCGTCGGCGCAGCCCAGCTCTGGATGCTAGGCGTCGCCGAACATGCCGCGGTTTCGGCAACCGTCGAGGCGGCTCGCCAGTGGCATGAGGCGAGGCGCGGTGGCGGTCTTGTCAACGCCGTTCTCCGCCGCGCAGCCCGCGAGCGCGCTGCGTGGGAAGGCGCTCCTGTCACCTCTGTCTGGCCCGACTGGCTGGCGGCGAAGCTGAAGTCTGCGATCGGTGCTGACCGAGCGCACGATATGGCGCTTGCCCAGCTCCACGAGCCGCCGATTGACCTTACCCTGCGCGCCGGCGTGGACGCCGCCACGTGGGCCGAGCGTCTCGAGGCGGACATCCTGCCGGGTGGTTCGCTGCGTCTTCATGGCGGCGGCGCAATTGCAAATCTGCCGGGCTATGCCGAAGGCGCATGGTGGGTGCAGGATTCGGCGGCGGCGCTGCCCGCCCGCCTGCTTGGCGATGTGCGCGGCAGGTTTGTGGCGGATCTCTGCGCTGCGCCTGGCGGCAAGGCGATGCAGCTTGCAGCGATGGGCGCGAAACTCACCGCAATCGACATGTCACCCCAGCGCGTCGCGCGCTTGCGGCAGAATGTTGAGCGCGCGCGCCTGCCCATGGAGATTGTCGAAGCCGATGCGCGCACATGGCGCCCTGCAGAGCCGCTCGACGCTGTGCTTCTCGATGCGCCCTGCTCTGCGCTGGGCATCATCCGCAGACATCCCGAGGGTATCTGGCGCCGCGATCCGCGCGACTTCGTTCGCTTCCCTGCCGTCCAGCGCGCGCTGGTCGACGCCGCAGGGGAGATGCTCAGGCCGGGCGGCGTGCTTGTGTACGCGGTCTGCACGCCAACGCCTGAAGAGGGCGTCGAGGTGATCGAGGGCGCGATCGCTGGGGGAGGGTGGCGGCGCGTTGCAGTCGCTTCAAGCGAGGCTTCGGGTTTCGAGACTTCCTTAACCATGCAGGGAGATGTGCTCACACTGACGCGCGCCCAGCGTGACACGAAAGACGCGCCGAGCCCCGAAAGTGATACTGCCTCGCTTGGCGGCGATGCTTTTTTCATCGCGCGACTTGAACGTCTCTGAACCGAGCGCCATTCCCAACCATGTCGGGACACGGATGAACCGGGCATTGGACGCTTCTAGGCTGAAGTTGCCACATTCCCGCCTTCGATAAGTGACGAAGTCGAACCATTGGGTTCAGCGTCGGTTCATGCGGTTCTGATAAACAGTGTGTGTAGGGACGGGTCCTCCCCTGAATGCCGTCCCGTCGGAGTTAACAAGATGGACGCCATCTTCCACGCCCCCGCCCAGGCGGACTCCCTGGCCCGCGCCAGCTTTGACGCGATCCGCCCATCGGCCATCGTCAAACCCTCGAAGGCCTTCGCGATCGCCTTCGCCGTGCTGGCAACGGCGCTTGCCGGATGCGCCAGCGGCCTCGGCGCCAACAGCTATGAGTCTTCCCAGGTCGGCCGCGTCGCGCGCGTCGAGGAAGGCACGATCGTGGCGGCCCGTCCCATTACCATTGAAGCTCCCAATTCGTCGGCAAAGATCGGCACGCTGGCGGGCGCAGCCCTCGGCGGGCTTGCAGGCTCCGAGCTTGGCGGCGGTCACAAAGCCAACACGGCTGGCGCGATCGGCGGCGCCGTGCTCGGCGGCCTCGCAGGTAACGCCATCGGCAAGTCGGCTGGCGCGCAGCCAGGCTTCGCCTACACGATCCGCCTGCCGTCGGGCGAACTCGTCTCGATCGCGCAGGCTGGCGATTTTGCCATGCCCGCAGGCACGCCGGTGCTGATCGAGTACGGCGCCCGCGCCCGCGTCGTCCCGCAGAACATGGCGTACGGCTACTGATCAGCGCCTGACCGGACAGGCCGCTCACGACCCCCGGGGAGCGTCTCCGCTCGCAGCGTTTGCCGCGCGACAGGTTGCGCAGCCGTTTGGGCGCTGCTAGGCCGATCCCATGTCTGACATCCTGATATCGCCCTCGATCCTGGCGGCGGACTTTGCTCGGCTTGGCGAGGAAGTACGCGCCGTGGACGCGGCTGGCGCAGACATGATTCATGTCGACGTGATGGACGGGCACTTCGTCCCGAACATCTCCATCGGCCCTGTCGTGATCGAGAAGCTGCGGCCGCACACGAAAAAGCCGTTCGACGTCCACCTGATGATCTCGCCGGTCGATCCCTATCTCGAAGCCTTCGCTGCGGCAGGCGCGGACATCATCACCGCCCACCCCGAGGCGGGTCCACATTTTCACCGCACGCTCCAGGTCATCCGCAAGCTTGGCAAGAAGGCGGGGGCGGCGCTGAATCCCTCGACGCCGGCCGACATCCTTGATCCCGTTCTTGAAGAGCTCGACCTTATCCTGGTGATGAGCGTGAATCCCGGCTTTGGCGGCCAGAAATTCATCGACAGCCAGCTGCGCAAGATCGAGGCGATCCGGGCGAAGCTTGACCGCGCCAACCTCAAGACCATCCTGGAAGTCGATGGCGGCATCGTGCCGGGTAACGCGAGGGCCGTCATTTCGGCTGGAGCCACGGCGCTGGTTGCGGGCTCGGCCATCTTCGGCAAAAGCGCTGATCGCTATGCTGCGGAAATCGCAGCCCTGCGCGGCGGGTGAGGGCAGGTCATGTCGCTACCTCCTCTCGGGCCGCTGGCGCCCGGCGGCGCCGGTCGGGAAGCCGAGTATGCGAGATGGCTGGACCTGACCGGAAAGACGGGCGCGGAGATCAATGTCTCGCCCGTTCACCGTCTCCGCATTGCGGGCCCTGGGCCAACCAGCCTCACAGCCTTGCCGACCGACAACCGGCCCGCCAGCCGCCAGCGGGGGGAACAGATCCTCGCCGGCCGCTGGCGCTTCGGGTCATCATCCGCCGATATCCCGGACGGCCACGCGCCTTGGGGACCGGAGTTTCCAACATTCCATTTTGCCGACCGCATCCACCGCTTCCACTGGCTACGCGACCTTGGGGCGTGCGGGCACGCGGGCGAAGGGCGAGGGCGGGCGCTGGTTGCGGCATGGGTCGAGGCGTTCGGCAAATGGGACAATTTTGCGTGGCGGCTCAGCGTCACGGCTGATCGCCTGATCAACTTCCTTTCCGCGGGGCCATGGCTGTTCGAGCCGATGTCCGCCGAAAGCCGCATGCTGATTCTGGAATCGATGGGCCGGCAGATCCGCCACCTCCAGTTCAGCGGCGTCGACGAAACTGATCCTGTGTCGCGCTTTCGCATCGCCGTCGCGCTGTGCCTGTGCGGCGCTGCGACCGAGGACGGGCGCAAGCTGCTTGAGCAGGGCCTCGCCATGCTCGAGACCGAGTGTGCGAGCCAGATACTTCCCGATGGCGGGCACGTCAGCCGCAGCCCGGAAGCACTTGCCGATGCGCTGATCGACATCCACGCGGTCGAGGAATTGCTGCTGCGCCTGGGGATCAATGCGCCGCTGTTCCTCACCAAGCTCCAGCCGCGCATGGCCGCCATGCTCAGCTTTTTCCAGGAGATGGACGGCGGTGTTGTTGCTGCCAATGGCGGCGGCGACGGCGCAACCGGTCTCGTTCGAACGGCGCTGCGCCCGCATGGCGGGGTCAACTCGAAATTCTCGTTTGCGCGGCTTTCGGCTTATCAGCGAGTCCTCGCCAACGACCTCAACGTCTATATCGACGCCGGCCCCGGCCCTGACCGGCCGCATGGGTCGCGGGCTCATGCGGGCGCGCTCGCGCTGTCGGTCGATGATGGTCCCGAACGGCTGATCACGTCCTGCGGGGCGAATCCAGACCTCGATCCGGAACTCCGCGAGGCGTCTCGGCGCACCGCTGCACATTCCGTCCTGTCGCTAAACGGTGAGGATTCGGCGGTATTCACGCCAGACCCCTTCACCGGCGTTCGTGCGCCGGATGGACCGGCGCAGCTGGCGGTTCGGCGGATGGAGGAGGGCGACCAGCACCTGCTCGAAGGTCAGCACGCCGGCTGGCGCGTGCGGCATGGCCTGATCTACCGGCGAAGGCTCTATGTCGCGATGAATGGCAGCAGGATAACAGGCGAGGACAGTCTATCCCGGCCTATGTCGGAAGCCCCGCCCCAGTTTCCTGGAGGCCTGATTCCGTTCGAAATACGGTTCCACCTGCATCCTGGCGTGCAGGTCGCTGACGGTCCGGATGACAAGACGGTATACTTGGGACTCCCGCAGCGTCAGCATGTGTGGCGTTTCCGCAGCGAGACTTTGCTTTCGGTCGAAGATTCGCGCTATTGGGGTAGCGAGATCGCGGAGAAGACGCGACAACTCGTGATCCGCGGGGTTGCGGATCCGGGAGCCGATGGTTCGCAGGCGCCAAATCGCGTGCGGTGGGCCCTCTCCAGGGTCCACACGGGGGACTAGGGGGAGTTGGTGAGCAGCGTAGAGGTGTCCGCTCGTAGGGCGGCAATCGAGGCCAAGGCGGCCTGCTTTGCCTATGACGTTGCGACCGGCATGGTCGCGATGTTCCTTGCGCCCCAGATCATCTACTTTTTCTCTGGCGGCGGCGCGCCGACCTGGCTTGAATTCTTCGTTGCGATTGCCTTTGGGATCGCAGCGACGTTCGCGATGTGGCTGCGCGGCGTCCACCGGCAGGTCTGGAGCCACACATCCCTGCGTGACGTGGTTCGCATCTGCCAGGCGGTCGCGCTGACCCACCTCATGTCGCTTCCGATCCTGATCCTCGCCAAGACCCTCCAGGACTTCTCGATCGCCAGCATCTACCTCCAGATTCCCATCTGGCTGGCCCTGCTGATGTTCGTGCGCTTTTGGGCGCGCGGACGGGCCACGGGCGATCTGACGGCCATGTTCCGGCGCGAGCCGCCGTATGCGCCGCGGGCGCTTGTTGTGGGGCCTGCCGGGCATGTGGCGGAAGCTCTGCGCGCCGCCCGCAAGGCGCCATCGGGTCCGCCAATCCGCGCCATCGGAATTGTCGAAACATCGGGCAAGCACTATGGCCGCGATATCGAGGGCGTGCAGGTTCTGGGCGGCGTTGACCAGCTCGCCGTGCTGTTCGACCACTACACCGCTCGCTTCGGCGAGCTTCCCTGGATCGCCATTGCGACACCGCCGGAAGACCGCCGTACGATGGAGGCGGCGCTTGCGGTCTCGTCCGCGCGCAAGGCGACGCTGTTGCGTATCGGCGCGAAAGCGATGCTGCAGCCGATCCGCCCGGCTGACCTTCTCGCGCGGCCCGAGCGGCGGCTGGACATGGCGCCTGTTGCAGAACTTGTTTCGGGCGCGCGCGTATTCATTACCGGCGGCGGCGGCACGATCGGCGGCGAGCTGGCGCGTCAGTGCGCAGCGCTTGGCCCATCCGAATTGACGATCTACGACGCCTCCGAATTCAACGTATTCGAGATCGACCAGGAACTTTTGCGGGCCTACCCGAACGTGGTTCGCCGCATGGTGATCGGCGATGTCCGCGACGAGGTGCGGCTCGAACAGGCGATGCAGGAGGCGGCGCCCGATCTCGTCATCCACGCGGCAGCTCTCAAGCATGTGCCGCTGATGGAGCAGAACCCGAACGAAGCAATTCTCACGAATGTGCTGGGCGCGCGCCGCTGCGCGACGATCGCGGCCAATCTCGGTGTGAAGGCGTTCACCTTCATCTCCACCGACAAGGCCGTGAACCCCACCAACGTCATGGGCGCCACCAAGCGCGCTGCCGAACTGTTCATCCAGGCCTTTGCACCAACCGTGCCGGGCACGCGCTTTTCGCTCGTCCGCTTCGGCAACGTGCTCGGCTCAAAGGGCTCGGTCTCGCCCTTGTTCGAGCGACAGATCGCTGAGGGTGGCCCCGTCACCGTCACCCACCCCGACATGACGCGCTACTTCATGAGCGTCGAGGAGGCGTCTGCGCTGGTGCTGCAGGCCGCCGCCATGTCCGCCAACTCCAATTCGGAGGAGGCGACGCTCTACGTCCTCGACATGGGCGACCCGGTGCGCATCATCGAACTTGCCGAAAAGATGATCCGCATGAAGGGGCTGACACCCGGCCAGGACATCCTCATTCGCGTTACCGGCCCGCGCCCCGGCGAAAAGCTTACCGAGACCGTCTTCTACGACCGTGAGCAGGTGAAGCCGACCGTGGTCGACGGCGTTCTCGAAGTTGCAAACAACGGTTCGCCGCCGATCGGCGAAGTTCAGGCCCGGCTTGACGCCATCGTCTCCTACGCCGCCCGGCGCGACCCGCAGGCCTCCTTGTCCATGATGAAGGCGCTGGCGCCTGAAATCTTCACGGACGACGGCTGGGGCGAACCGGTCCTGAACGTTCACTGATGCAGCCGGTCCGGACGGGGTATTGATCGCTGGCCAAGCCACGCCATCTCTACAGTCATGGAAATGCGTGTCCTCCTCTTCAACGGCGAAGCCTACTGCGACAGCGAGCGCCAGGACGAACTCGTCCGGCGCACGCTGGACGCGATCCAGTCCAGCGGCGTCGCCCTCGAAGCCAGCGAACTGTCGGTTGATCGTTCAGCCGCGATGTTCCTCGTCAGCGGTGATTCGTCCGTCATCCGCCGCCTGTGGGCGATTGTCGAGGCGACCGGGCTCGAAAATGCCTGGGAGGCCTTTGGCTCGCGCCTCGAATGGTCGACATTCGTGATGTCGCGCTAGGCCAATCGGCGCCTGCCGGAATGCCGCAAGCTTGACGGTTTCAAGACAGCTGCCCTGATGCTATCGGGCGCCCAAGCCACGCGCCGGAGTCGCACCATGTCGCCCCCCAAAGCCGTCCCCGGAAACGTCCCCGAGCGCATCGCCATCAGGCGTGCGCTGATCTCGGTGTCCGACAAGACGGGGCTGGTCGAGCGGGCGCGGAAGCTGGCCGGGCTCGGCGTCGATCTGGTCTCCACGGGAGGCACATCGAAGGCGCTGAAGGAAGCCGGGCTTGCGGTGCGCGACGTCGCTGATCTCACCGGCTTTCCCGAGATGATGGATGGCCGAGTGAAGACCCTGCACCCGAAAGTGCACGGCGGACTTCTCTATCGCCGCGACCTTGCGACCCACACCAGGGACGCGGCCGACCACGACATCGAGCCCATCGATCTCGTCTGGATCAACCTCTACCCGTTCGAGGCCACCGTGCAGGCAGGCGCGGGCTTCGACGATTGCATCGAGAACATCGACATCGGCGGGCCGGCCATGCTGCGCGCCGCTTCCAAGAATGCCGACTTCGTTGCTGTCTGCACCGATGGCTCCGATGTCGACGCCGCGATCGCAGAGATGGAGCAGGGCGGGGTAAGCCTCAAGACGCGTCGGCGTCTCGCTGCGAAGACCTACGCGCGCACGGCGGCCTATGATGCTGCGATCTCCGAATGGTACTGGAAACAGGTCGGCGAGGATTCCGGCGAGTGGCGCGCGTTTGGCGGCAAGCTCCAGCAGACGCTGCGTTATGGCGAGAACCCGCACCAGAAGGCGGTGGTCTATGCAGGCCCGGACAAGCGCGCCGGCGTGCTGACAGCGCGTCAGGTTCAGGGCAAGGAGCTAAGCTACAACAATATCAACGACACGGATGCAGCCTACGAACTCGTTGCCGAGTTCGATCCGAAAGTCTCGCCTGCCGTCGCCATCATCAAGCATGCCAATCCGTGCGGCGTCGCCGTCGGCGCAACGGTGACCGAAGCCTATCGCCGCGCGCTGGCCTGCGATTCGACCTCGGCCTTCGGTGGCATCATCGCCGTCAACGTTCCGCTCGATGGCCCGACGGCCGAGGCGATCACGGAAATATTCACCGAAGTCGTCATCGCGCCCGGCGCCGATGAAGCCGCGCTGGCCGTGTTTGCGAAGAAGAAGAATCTCCGGCTGCTACTGACCAATGGCGTGCCTGATCCTGGTCAGCCTGGCGTGACGGTTCGCACCATCGCCGGCGGCCTGCTGGTGCAGGATCGCGATATCGGGCGCATCATGGAAGCGGATCTGAAAGTTGTGACGAAGCGAAAGCCCAGCCCGCAGGAGATTGCGGACCTCATCTTCGCTTTCCGGGTCTGCAAGCACACCAAGTCCAACGCCATAATCTATGCGAAGGACGGCGCCACAGTCGGCATCGGTGCGGGGCAGATGAGCCGCGTGGATTCGGCACGCATCGCGCGCCGCAAAGCGGAAGACGCTGCCGCTGCACTGAACAAGGCCGATCCTGCGACCATCGGCTCGGTGTGCGCGTCCGACGCATTTTTCCCGTTCCCGGATGGGCTGCTGCAGGCGGCCCAGGCCGGAGCGACTGCTGTGATCCAGCCGGGTGGATCGGTGCGCGATGACGAAGTGATCAGGGCCGCCGATGACGCCGATCTCGCGATGGTCTTCACGGGCATGCGCCACTTCCGGCATTGAGACATGCAAATGGCGGGCGATCGCTCGCCCGCCATTTGCCGTTTCGGTTGGCAAAAGCCTTACGACTTGTTCTTGACGTTGGCTTCCTTTGCCACGGCGCGATCTTCCTGGTCGAACGCGATCGGCGCGGATTCAGCCGCGTAGAAGCGGGACTTCTTCGCAAGCCGCGCCATCGACGCGTTCATGGTTCCCGCCGACATCGCCATCTGCTTGTCGCCGACAACGCCTACGGAAGATGCGTCCGCGATATTGTCGAAGTTGGCGCCGAGGAAGACGGTCTCCCAACCTTTGGCCTTTACCCGGTCGAGCGCGGCCTTCACGCCATCGTGCGTCACTTCACGCGAGGCGTTTTCCTGGCCATCGGTCATCACCACGATGATCGCCTTGTCCGGATTGTCCGACTCGGCGAGCGAAATGATCCGCACCATGGCGTCGAGCAGGGGCGTCATGCCGCGCGGGGAGGCGTCCTTGTCCGTGACATTGTCCCAGTGAAGTGCAGGCTGTTTCTTCCGCAGCACGTCGAACTGCAGGGTTTCCTGGCTGTCGAACACCGCCAGCGTCACATGGCTGTCGACGACCGGGCCGTCTGTCTTGTTGGCAAGTTCCTTTGCGAATGCGTTGACGGACGAGAGTGCTTCCACCCACAGCGACTGCATCGAGCCCGAGCGGTCGAGAAGAATGTAAGCCTGCATGCACGTCCCCTTTTCTGCTGATCCCCAACCCGCGCGAGCCAAAGCCCACTCGCGGGAAATGGGTGCGACCGGCCGCCGCACCAGAGGCGCGCTGCAAAAAGATTTGCTGCAGATGCAGGCGGACGTGCGCGGTCGAAACGCCCATGTCGCGCGCCGGCAAGGGCCTTCAGGCATGTCGTGTTGCGTGGCCAGGCGCCTGCATGCAGGCCGCGTGGATCGAAGGCCAGCGAGGACGCCTCCTGCTAGGACCGTCTTTGCCAGATCAGGCGGCCCATGTCGCTGTTCGTGACCAGGTACTGGTCCGAGAAGCTGTATGTGGCTGCCGGAGTGTAGTCGGGTAGCCCCATGCCGTGGACGAGCAGCGTGTTGTTGCTGGCGCGCCAGTTGCCCTCGAAGTCCAGCCTGCGTCCCGAGTTCGACGACCATTCGCCGCCTCCACCGACAGACTGCGTGAACTGGCGGATTGTGCCGTCAGCTGCCAGCTCCATCGTCATCACAGTAGAGAAGCTGGCGAAGCCGCCAGCGCCACCTGGGCTGTTGATCTGATTCTCGTTGACCCACACGCCCACAAGACGCGGGTCCAGTTGCGAGGCGGGCTGAGTGGGGGCGGGGGTGTCCTGCATACGGGCGTCCTGTGCTGGAGGGGCAGGCGTGGCGAGCGCTGGGGGGATCGTTGTGTCAGGAGCGATTTCCTCTGGCGCGACGGCCTCAGGCTTCGGCGCAGCTTCACTGTTCGCGACGCCAGTCGCTGGACCCGCCGGCGCGGCCGCAGGCGAACACGCCGCCACACTCAGTGACAGCAGCACAGCCACCATCATTGCCGATCCTGCCGCCTGTCTCATCATGCTCTCCAGACTTTCTGCTTCGCCCACGCGCCGGTATCCGACGCCACCATAGTCGCCGGCCTGCCCAGTTGCGGGAAGCCGACCGCTGCACCATCACGAATGATGATGTTGCGTCGTCTGCCTTCCCGCGTGGCAGGATTCGCGCGCGCCATCACCATCATGGTTTCAAGGCTTCTACAGCAACCGGCTCGCGGAGCCCCGTCTGGATCGCGCACAGCCCGCTGTCGAGCGCCAGAAGACGATCATGGCCGCGCGCCGCACCGCATGCTTGGGATACATTCCAGATCGCCGCCAGCTCGCGGATGCGCGCCTCGCTGAGCGTGGTCGACGGGCAGACCTTGTCCCCTGGCCCGAGCAGCAGCTCCACTTCCGCATTGGTCAGGCCTGCCTGCAAAAGATCGGTCTGGCACTGATGCTTCGGCAGGATGGCGCAGCAGGGAGTATACGGATCCTGTTCGCCGCTACAGGCCGCAAGCGCCAGGGTCAGAAAAGCAGATGTCATCGTGCGGAGTGTCATCCGGCTGCTACCTTCGGCAAGCAACCGGTCCGAGGCTGACAACGAACGCAAGGACAGTGCGCCGCGCGCGACTTATGCCGCTGCGACACAGGTTAACCCGCCCTTTACCGAACCCGTCCTCTGGTTGCTGTGTCATCCTGTGGGAGCGTTGCTCATGTCGGTCTGCTACCGGCTCGTGCTGGATTCGGTTTGCCGCAGCAATCACCACCGGCTTGCCATCCTTGCACTTGATCAGATGCAATGTGCAGGAGCGGAAGACTGGCGCAAGTTATTCCTGAAGCATCGCGACGCCTATCTGGAAGGCGCGAAGGCTCCTGATGAAGTCTTCAAGGACTTCAAGAATCATGTGCTGCACGTTCGTGATGGCGACTGGGGCGGTGCGCCCCAGGCTGCACGCGAATGGTACAATCGCACGGTCCGCGCCATGCGGGCAAAGGACTGGAGCCACGCAGCTTACTGCGCCGGCGTGATGAGTCATTATGCCGTCGATCCGCTGCAGCCCTTCCATACCCACCAGACGGAGGAAGAGGGCACGATCCATCGCGCGGTCGAGTGGTCGCTGTCGAAGGCCTTCCCGGAACTGCTGCTGATCCTCACGCAGGACCTCGGCTTTCCGGAGGTGCCGACGCCGACGGGCGAGGACTGGATCGAGCGCATGATCAAGGCGGGCGCGCAGATCTCGAACCGCCACTATGAAACACTGATCGACCATTATGATTTTGATATCGGCCGCAAGCGGCCGGTCGAAGGTCTGGATCAGGAGATGAAGGACGTCGTCGCAGCCCTCATGGGCTATGCGTCCGTCATGCTTGCGCGCATTCTTGATCGGGCGATTGCCGAGGCGAAGGCGGACGCGCCGAAAGTCAGCCTGGTGCTGGACACCGTCGCCGTCGCTGCAAGCATGCCGGCCCGTGTCGTGTCGAAAGCGGTGGACGATGTTGTCGAGCGCAGGCTCGTCGGCTCGCAATACGATGAGTATCGCCGCACAGGAAAAGTCCGTGAAACCATGGGCGACGACGACCGCGTCGTACGCAAGCTGTTCGCCGAGGAAGTGCTGAAGGTCTCCATGTCCAATCTCGATTGCCAGTGGCCGCGCGAGACCGGCACGGCCAACGGGAAGGGCGCCAAGCCGCGCATCACGAAGCGCGCAAAAGCGGCAAAGGATGTGCCCGTCGCGGACAGCCAGCCTGTCGAGGCGAAGACGCCCGCGCCGCGCAAGGCGGTCCCGCAGGCCAAACCTGTCGCGAACGTGGAAACGGCTGCGCAGAAGGAAGCGCGCGCCCGTCTCACCCGTGAGCAGCTTGTGGTCGATGCGCCATCGATCGGGCCCAAGACGGCCAACAGGCTGAACGTCATCGGCGTGAAGACGGTGGGTGACCTGCTCGCACTCACGCCCGAGGAGGCGGCGCAACGGATCAAGGCGAGCCACATCAACGCCGGCGTGATCAAGGACTGGCAGGCGCAGGCGCTGCTGGCCTGCTCATTGCCGGACCTCAGCGGAACCAACTCCCAGATCCTCGTCGGCGCAGGCGTCTACAGTGTTGAGGATCTGGCCAGCATCGACCTCGACTCGCTGATGGATGCGATCGACCTGTTTGCGAGCTCGAACGAAGGTGAACGCCTGCTGCGCGACGGGGCGGGGCCGAAGCGCGAGCAGGTGGCAGCCTGGATCAGGGCCGCGGCAGGCCTGGGCAAGGACCGCTCGGCCGCCTAGGTCCCCGCCCGCGACAGCCCCGTTCACCATTCGCGGCGCGCCTGCGTGGCATCGCCGTGCGCCGAACCTGCAGATTATCTCACACCCTGCGCCGAAATAAGCGATTGATTCTACGTGGTTCAGACATGAACGGCGCGCGGCTTTCCTTTATGAACGGATGAGTCGTCCTGCGTTCAGGTTCGGTGCGTTGTTATGGGGTCAAGAGACTGAAAGGAGTACCCCATGCGTCTCATTGCTTCTTCGCTTCTGGCGGGCCTGCTCGCTGTGACCGCGGTGGCGCCTGCCTTCGCCGACAACGACCATCGCCGCAAGTATGACCGCCGCGACGACCGGCGTGATCATCGCCATGACTGGCGGGATGATCGTCGGGACGACCGTCGCGACTGGCGCTACGATCGCCGTGACGACCGCCG
>JALHLR010000017.1:36608-38297 GCA_022844475.1 Hyphomonadaceae bacterium
CGCCGTGACGACCGCCGCGACCGCCGTGGCTGGTATGACGACCGTGGCGGCCACCACTACTGGTCCCGCGGCGACCGCTTCGACCGCCGTCATCACACCTCATACGTCGTGGTGAACGACTACTACCGCTATCGCCTGCCGCCGCCGCGCCATGGCCACTACTATTACCGGGACCACGACACCGGTGAGATCCTGCTGATCGCCGCCGCAACCGGGCTCGTGCTCTGGGCGCTGACGAACTAGGCGAGACACCCCGGCGGCCTGGCGCCGTTCTCTCTCCCGCTGGTCGCCGCGGCCGCCCCTCCCCCGGGGCGGCCGCTCTCGTTTGGGTAACTTGACTTCCCCGTCGCCGCGGCGACAGTCCGCCCCAGCAACAATCACAGGGGAGCGCGACATGCGCAGCATTCTCGCGGCAGTTTCGGTCTTGGCGCTTGCAGCAGCCTGCGGCCCGACGGAACCGGCGAAACCCGCGGCGCTGGTCCCATCCGCCACTGCTTATGCTGACCTGCAGAAGCTCCTGATCGAGGCCAAGCCGGGCGATACGATCGAGATTGGCGAGGGCCGTTTCGATTTTACCGACGGGCTGTCGCTGACCGTGGACGGTGTCACCATCAAGGGTGCGGGGCAGGACAAGACCTTCATCTCGTTCAAGGGCCAGACCGGAGCGGGCGAGGGGCTGCTGATCACCTCCGACAACGTCACGGTGACCGGCTTCACCATGGAAGACCCCAAGGGCGACGGCATCAAGTCCAAGGGCGCCGACAACATCACCTACAAGGACCTCAAGGTAATCTGGACTGGCGGGCCGCTGGCCACAAATGGCGCCTATGGGGTCTATCCGGTTGAATCGAAGAACGTGCTGATCGACGGCGTGACAGTCAGCGGTGCATCCGACGCTGGCATCTATGTCGGCCAGTCGGAAAACATCATCGTCCGCAACAGCCGCGCCGAATTCAACGTCGCCGGCATCGAGATCGAGAACTCCAAGTTCGCCGACGTGCACGACAATATCGCGACCAGGAATGCGGGCGGCATCCTGGTGTTCGACCTGCCGGACCTGCCGGTGATGGGCGGGCATTCGACGCGCATCTACAACAACCAGATCGTCCAGAACGATACGCCGAACTTTGCGCCTCCAGGCAATATCGTCGCCAGTGTGCCGACGGGAACCGGGGTGCTGCTGATGGCGAACCGCAATGTGCACGTCTTCGAGAACACGTTCGACAAGAACCAGACCGCGCATGTCATGGTCATTTCCTATTCGAACGAGTTCAAGGACCCCAACTACAACCCCCTGCCGCGCGACTTCGTGATCAGCGGCAACACCTATGGCGAGGGCGGAAATGCGCCTGCCGGCCGCCTCGCGCCGCTGGCTGAAGCCCTTGGCGGCACGCTGCCAGCGATCGTGTGGGACGGCGTGACGAGCTATGGCGGCAAGACCGAGGATGTCCGCATCGCCATACGCGAGAAGCCGGAAGTGGGCTTCATCAATCTCGGCCTTGGCACAACCCCACCCGACCTGACCAAGGCCAATCCTTCGACCACGCGTCCGGCCGATGCGCAGATCGAGGAGCCTGCGGCCGTGGTGCTCGCGCACGACAAGCCGAAGGCGGACGCGGAGGGATCTTGAGTCGCAGGTTGAACGTGCGGCTGCAAGTTGTAGCCGCCCATCGCTACCCGATGATCGCT
>JALHLR010000017.1:38397-55060 GCA_022844475.1 Hyphomonadaceae bacterium
ATCGCTACCCGATGATCGCTGCGTGATGCCGATGCGAGTTCCAGTATCAGCATGGCTGGCTGCCTGCGTGCTTGCCCTGTCGGCTTGCAGCGCGCCCGGCGGCGTACGCGACGCCGTGATCCTCGCAGATGATCCGGCGCCCAGGCTTTCTGACTACGGCCTGTTCAGCGATGTCTCCGCGCGCGAGCCCTCCGAAGGTGTCGTTCCCTACGACCTGGTCAACGCCCTGTTCTCGGATCACGCCGCCAAGCATCGCGCGGTCTATGTGCCGAAGGGCAAGACCGCCGCGTACCAGGAAACCGGCGTGATGGACTTTCCGGTTGGCTCTGTCCTGATCAAGACCTTCGCCTTCGCACCCGACATGCGCGAGCCGGCGAAGGATGAGCGGTATGTGGAGACACGCCTGCTGATCCGCAAGGACGACGGGTGGGTTGCCTATCCCTATGTCTGGAATGCGGAAGGAACCGAGGCAGTCTATTCGCCGGTCGGCGACAAGCAGGTGATCAAGACGATCTCGCCTGATGGCGAGGCGTTGACGATCAACTATGCCGTGCCGAACCGCAACCAGTGCAAGGAGTGTCACTCGCTTGGCGACGACTTCGTGCCAATCGGCCCGACGGCCCGCAATCTCAATCATGTCGGGCCCCAGGGCGTGGCGCAGCTGGCCGACTGGGAGGCGCGCGGGATTCTGACAGGCCTGCCGGCCGATGCGCCTGCGGCGCCGTCCATCAAGAGCGATGCGCCGATCGAGGATCGCGCGCGGGCGTGGCTCGACATCAACTGCGCGCACTGCCATCGCGCCGGCGGTGGGGCGTCGAATTCGGGGCTCTTCCTGGCGTGGAACGAGACCAACCCGACCGGCTGGGGCGTACACAAGCGGCCGACGGCGGCGGGCAGGGGGTCGGGCGACAATCTGTTTGTCATCGAGCCGGGGCATCCGGACGAGTCGATCCTGCTGCACCGCATGGAGTCGGTCGAGCCTGGCGTTGCGATGCCGGAACTTGGGCGCTCGCTGATTGATCCGGTCGGCATCGCGCTGGTGCGGGACTGGATTGCTTCAATGCCGCCGATCGAGCCTTAGGCTCAATCTGGCCCGAATTGTTTCACGCAACCGCAGCCTAGCCGTCAGATGGCTGTCATCGATTCAGGCGAGAGCACCCGCGCAGCCAGCACGAGCTGCGGGTAACGACGGATCTTCCCCATGATCGCCATCAGAGGTCTTGCCCTCGCCGCCGTCGCCGGCGCGTTGGCCATTGCATTTGCGCCGCGTGCCACGGCGGAGCCGGGGCGCGTCTCGTTCACGCTCGAAGCGCGCTATGACGCGACGCGTTCGGCGCTCGACAACTATCTCGCCTTTGCACGTCAGATCGAACGCGCCTGCAAGCAGCACGGCGTGCGCGGGCTCGATGTGCGTGAGAAGGAACGGGACTGCGCACGCGAGACCATGGACCGTCTCGTCGGTCGCATGGGTCGCGCCGACCTTGCCGCCCTCAATGATCTTCGTATCGGCCGCCCCGCTGACTCCTCCCGCATGTTTGCCGTGCGCTGAGGACCACGTGGCTGCTGGGCGGGCGGGGACCTCGTCTCCGCCCGCTCCCATCAACGTCCGACAACAAAAGGCCGCCCCGTTTCCGGAGCGGCCTTTGCTTTTTCGGATGAGAGCGGAGGTTATTCCGCGTCTTCCTTCGGGCCTTCGCTGCGTTCGCGACGCGGGCCGCGGTCGCCGCCGCGGCCACCGCCGCGGCCGCCACGATCACCGTCGCGGCGCGGACGATCGCCGCGCGGCGGACGATCGCCCTGCGGGCCGTCATCCGTGACGCCTTCGATGGCTTCGCCGGTTTCCTGGTTCACGGCTTTCATCGACAGGCGGACCTTGCCGCGATCGTCGAAGCCGAGGAGCTTCACCTTCACGGTGTCGCCTTCCTTCACAACGGCCGAGGGCGACTCGACCCGTTCTGCAGCGAGCTGCGAGACGTGGACGAGGCCATCCTTGGCGCCGAAGAAGTTCACGAACGCGCCGAACTCCATGACCTTCACGACCTTGCCTTCGTAGATCTGGCCGACTTCCGGCTCGGCCGTGAGGCTGACGATCCACTTCTGCGCGGCGTCGAGGCTGGACTTCTCGACAGCGGCGATCTTCACCGTGCCGTCGTCCTCGACATTGATCTTCGCACCCGTCTTTTCGACGATCTCGCGGATGACCTTGCCGCCCGTGCCGATGACGTCACGGATCTTGTCGACCGGGATCTTCATCGAGATCATCTTCGGAGCGTTCTCCGAGACTTCGTGACGCGCGCCCGTCATGGCCTTGCTCATCTCGTTGAGGATGTGCAGGCGGCCGCCATTCGCCTGGGCGAGGGCAGTCTTCATGATGTCGAACGTGACCGAGTCGATCTTGAGGTCCATCTGCAGCGAGGTGACGCCCGCTTCGGTGCCGGCGACCTTGAAGTCCATGTCGCCGAGGTGATCTTCGTCACCCAGGATGTCGGAGAGGATGGCGATCCCTTCCGCGTCCTTGATGAGGCCCATGGCGATGCCCGACACCGGACGGGTGATCGGAACGCCGGCGTCCATCATGGCGAGCGAAGAGCCGCAGACGGTGGCCATCGAGGAGGAGCCGTTCGACTCCGTGATCTCGGACACGATGCGGAGCGTGTAGGGGAAGTCTTCCGGCTTCGGCAGGACGGCTTTCACCGCGCGCCATGCCAGCTTGCCGTGACCGATTTCACGGCGGCCCGGAGAGCCGCCACGGCCGGTTTCACCAACCGAGTAGGGAGGGAAGTTGTAGTGAAGGAGGAATTTCTCCTTCTTCGTGCCTTCGAGGCCGTCGATGTATTGTTCGTCTTCAGCCGTGCCGAGCGTGGCGACGCAGAGGGCCTGCGTTTCGCCGCGGGTGAACAGGGCCGAACCGTGTGTGCGCGGCAGGACGGAGACGGTCGACTCGATCGCGCGGATGTCGGTGGTCTTGCGGCCGTCGATGCGCATGCCGGTGCGGATGATGTCTCCGCGCACGACCTTGGCCTCGGCTTCCTTGAACTGTTCCTTGAACACCAGCGGGTCAGCGCCGGTGGGGTTGGCTTCCGTCTTCACGAGCGCGGCCTTGGCCTTCTCGCGCGCGGCGTTCACCGCGTCATGACGCTCGCCCTTGTCCTTGATCTTGTAGGCGGCGGAGAGATCCGCGCCGGCAATTTCCTGGATCGATTTCAGCAGCGCGGAGTGATCCGGGCTTTCGAACTCGAAAGGCTCTTTCGCGGACTTCTCGGCCAGCTTGATGATCGCGTCGATCACGGCCTGGAAGCTCTCATGGCCGGCTTTCACGGCGCCGAGCATGACGTCTTCCGAAAGCTCCTTGGCTTCGGATTCAACCATCATCACGCCTTCGGTGGTGCCGGCGACGACGAGGTCGAGCTGGAAGCCTTCCATCTGCTCGGCTGTCGGGTTGATGATGTACTGGCCATCCTTGTAGCCGACGCGTGCTGCGGCGATCGGGCCGTTGAACGGCGCGCCGGAGATCACGAGCGCGGCTGAGGCGGCGACCATGCCGACGATGTCCGGATCGTTTTCCTGGTCGTAGGACAGAACCGTGACCGTCACCTGGACTTCGTTCTTGAAGCCGTCAGCGAACAGCGGGCGGATCGGGCGGTCGATCAGGCGGGAGGTGAGCGTGTCCTTTTCGGTGGGACGGCCTTCACGCTTGAAAAAGCCGCCGGGAATGCGGCCGGCAGCGTAATAGCGTTCCTGGTAGTTCACGGTGAGCGGGAAGAAGTCCTGGCCTTCTTTCGCTTTGCGCGCATAGACGACGGCGGCAAGGACGCTGGTCTCGCCATAGGTCGCCAGCACGGCGCCGTCGGCCTGGCGCGCGATGCGGCCGGTTTCCAGCGTGAGCGGACGGCCCGCCCAGTCGATAGTCACGCGTTGAATGTCAAACATCTCGATTGTCTCTTTCCATACGAAAACCGCCGGCCCCGGTGGGCCGGCGGGTATTTTGGGCCCCGCGTTAGCGGCGGAGCTCCAGCTCCTTGATGATGGCCTGGTAGCGGGCCTCGTCCCTCGACTTCAGATAGTCGAGCAGTCGCCGGCGCTGCGAGACCATCTTGAGAAGGCCACGGCGCGAGTGATTGTCTTTCTTGTGGGTCTTGAAGTGGTCGGTCAGGTAGGTGATCCGGTGCGTAAGGATCGCGACCTGCACTTCGGGGGAGCCCGTATCACCTTCGGTGCGGGCATATTTCTTGATCAGGGAGGCTTTCGCCTCCGGCGTGATCGACATCGGGTTGCTCCTGAATTCTAGCCGGACGACCGGCTGACTATTGGTTGAACACGCGGACGGGCAGGAACCTGCCGGCCCGGACTTCACCCAGAGCGACGCCGAGTTGTTCTTCGCCCACCTTTTCCGTGGCGAGGCAAATGCGGGAGGCATCCTCCCCGTTCACTTGACGAGGACGGCGCATCTCCCGAAACGCCTCGACCTGATGGGGCAGAAGTACGATCTCTCGGCCCTGCCTGAGCCTGGACGCCTCTTCCCCGGTGATGGCCAGCGCCGGGATGTCGTCCAGCGCGGTCTCGAGGGGGACAAGGGTGTCGTCCAGCGCGGGCTTATCGCTCATTTGCTGAAGAAATGGAAGGGTGATTGCCGCAGCCTCGGCAAACGCGCCGACACGGGTGCGGCGGAGGGCGGCCACATGGCCTTCGGCGCCAAGGGCGGCGGCGATGTCGCGGACCAGAGCCCTGATATAAAAGCCTTTTCCACACGTAACGCGGATCACGGCGAGGTCGGGCGAAGGGCAATCGACCAGTTCGGCGGCGAAGAGATTGACCTTGCGGGAGGCCAGTTCGACCGTTTCCCCGTCGCGGGCGAGGTCATAGGCGCGTTCGCCATTGACCTTGATGGCCGAGAATTGCGGCGGGACCTGATCGATCTCGCCGATGAAGGTTGCGAGCGTGGCGGCGATGGCCGCAGCCGCGGGGCGGACGTCGGATGTGCCTGTGACTTCGCCTTCGCGGTCCTGTGTGGTGGTGGAGGACCCCCAGCGGATGGTGAAGACGTAGTCCTTGTCCGCTTCCATGACGTAGCCGACGGTCTTCGTGGCTTCGCCGAAGGCGAGCGGCAGGATGCCTGACGCGAGCGGATCGAGCGTGCCGCCATGGCCGGTCTTCTGCGCATTGAAGATGCGGCGGCAGATTCCGACGGCCTGCGTGGAGGTCACGCCTTCGGGTTTGTCGAGGATCAGCCAGCCGTGAACCGGCTCGCCCTTCTTCTTGCGGGACATCAGTCAAGTCTCCAGGCGCCGTGGCGGGATCGAACCGCGCGCGGGTCGAGCGTCGGGGGCGGGGTAGGAGGGATGGCGTGAGGGGTCAAGTGTTGCGGTCTGCGCGGTTTGGGTTCTGCACCCGTCGCGCTCTTTCCTTCAGGCCGGGGTGAACCGCCTGGGATGCAGTCGTCACGAATCCGATGGAGGGGGGCGCGGTAGCGTCCACTGAGGTGGTGCGGTGTAACCATCAAGGATGGAGCGCTGCGGGCGCGCGGACCGCAAGAGTCAGCGCGCGCCTGGGGCGCGGCTGGCGAGCGAAGCGTCACAGGTGGTTCTATCGGTCTGGTTCATCCTCACCCAGCGCGCGTTGCATCAGGAGCGTTTCGCACCAACGGTTGAACTTGAAGCCTGAGTTCCTGATGCGGCCGCATTCGGTGAAGCCCATGATGCTGTGCAGACGTGCGGAAGGCAGGTTGTTGGCGGCGTCGCCGATGACCGCGATCATCTGCCTGAAGCCGCTGGCTTCGCAGCGGGCGAGGAGTTCGCCGAGGAGGAGGGTGCCGATGCCTTTGCCCCGCTGGTCGGGTGCGATGTAGATCGAGTCTTCCACCATGAAGCGATAGGCGGGCCGCGTGCGAAAGTGGCTCGCATACGCGTAGCCCAGCACGTGACCGTCATCCTGCGCGACGAGGTAGGGGAAACCGGCGCCGGTGATCGCCATGAAGCGTGCGGTCATTTCATCAGGCGCCGGCGGATCGTACTCATAGCTTGCGGCGCCGTTGAGGACGGCGTGGGCGTAGATGTCGGTGATCTGCGGCAGGTCGGTTGCGCGCGCTGGTCGGAGGGTGAGCATGCCGGTTTGTTGCGCCGGCGTGGGCATGTGGCAAGAGCGGCGGCGGGGTTGCCAGCCTTGACGCTTGCGCTTGCCGGGCAGGGGCTAGGCGGTCCAGAGGCTCAGACGCGTTCGCCGTTTGCGTCGATCAGCGGCGAGCCGTCTTCCTTGTTGAAGGGACCCGGTGGCCAGCGGCCGAGCAGATCGAGCACGCGTTCGCTGGGACGACAGAGGGCGACGCCTTTTGGCGTTGCGACGATGGGGCGGTTCACGAGGATAGGGTGTTCGATCATTGCGGCGATCAGTTGATCGTCCGTGACTGCGGGATCGAGCAGGCCAAGATCTGCGGCCGGGGATTTTGTCTCGCGCAGCGCCTCGCGGGCGGTGAGGCCGGCGGCGGCAAAGAGCGCAACAAGTTGCGGCCGGGTCCAGCCATCGCGGAGATAGTCGATGACGGTTGGCGTGTAGCCGGCAGCTTCGATGGTTGCGAGTACGTTGCGCGACGTGCCGCAGTCCGGGTTGTGGTGGATGACGACCTGGAAATCGTTCATGCGGCTTTCTTTCCGAACAGCCAGCTGCCGGCAAGCCAGGCGAGGATGGCGCCGGCGAGCTGGCCTGTGATGAATCCTGGAACGTCAGCCATGCGGATGCCAGCGAAGGAATCGGTGAAAGCGCGGGCGATGGTGATGGCGGGATTTGCGAAGGAGGTGGAGGAGGTCCACCAGTAACCGGCGGTGATCACCAGCGCGACGATGGCGGGGATATCGTTCGGGCGATGCCGGACGCCGCCGAGGATGGCGAAGACGAGCGCGAAGGTGGCGGCGCCTTCGGCAAGCATGCGACTGGCGCCCGCGCGGTCGGTCATGCCTTGCTGGATCAGCGGGAGGTCGAACATGGCGTGGGCGAGCATGGTGCCAAGGACGCAGCCTGCGATCTGGAGCGGGATGTAGAGCGCGGCGGCGGCTGGGCGCGTCTCGCCGCGCAGAAGCATCACCAGCGTTACGGCGGGATTGAAGTGGGCGCCGGAGACGGGGCCGAGGGTTGCAACCAGCACGTAGAGAATGGCGGCTGTCGCAAGCGTGTTCCCGAGGAGGGCGACGCCGTCATTGCCTGCCGAGAGCTGCGCGGCGAGGATTCCTGAGCCGATGACTGTTGCTGCAAGGAGGCATGCGCCGAGGAGTTCTGCAACGAGGCGGCGGGGAAGCCCGACAGTCATGTTCGCGATCCACCAGCGGCCATCTGCCAGTTTCACTAGGGCCGGAAAATGACGGTTTTGTCTCAGTCCCGCATCAGACCGCGCGTTCGACCATCAGCTTCTTGATCTCGGCGATCGCCTTGGCGGGATTGAGACCCTTGGGGCAGACCTGCGTGCAGTTCATGATGGTGTGGCAGCGGTAGAGCTTGAACGGGTCCTCGAGATCGTCGAGGCGCTCGCCCGTGGCTTCGTCGCGGCTGTCGACGATCCAGCGATAGGCCTGCAGGAGCGCTGCCGGGCCAAGGAATTTGTCGCCATTCCACCAGTAGCTCGGGCACGCCGTCGAGCATGAGGCGCACATGATGCATTCGTAGAGGCCGTCGAGTTTCGAGCGGTCAGCCTCCGTCTGCTTCCATTCCTTCTGCGGCTCGGGCGTTTCGGTTTTCAGGAAGGGCTGCACGTAGGCGTGCTGTGCGTAGAAGGTGGTGAGGTCGGGGACGAGGTCCTTCAGCACCGGTTGGTGCGGCAGCGGCGAGATGGTGATGTCGCCGGAGAATTCGTCCCAGCCCTTGGTGCAGGCGATGGTGTTGTTGCCGCCGATGTTCATCGAGCAGGAGCCGCAGACACCTTCTCGGCACGAGCGACGGAAAGTGAGCGTCGGGTCAATCTCGTTCTTGATGTAGATGAGCACGTCGAGGACCATCGGACCGACCTTGCTCATGTCGATCTGGTAGTAGTCCCAGCGTGGATTGCCGCCGGTTTCCGGATCGTAGCGGTAGATCTTGAAGGTGCGGAGCTTCTTGGCCGACGCCGGTTTCGGCCAGCGCTTGCCGGCCTTGATCTTCGAATTGCGCGGAAGCGTGAGTTCGACCATGCGAGGTGTCCAGCCGGGAAGTGTGCGCGCAACCTAGCGCGTTGCAGCGGTGGCACAAGCGCCAGAAAGTCGCGGGTTTACAGGGATTTGCCGCGGACGCGGACGCGGCGCACGCAGTCGCGGACCAGCTTCACGAAGGGTCGGCGCAGGCCGTAGGCGGCGCGGGCCGCGGAAGGGCGCTGGGCGTGCAGCATCTCCGTGACGCCGGCACGGATCAGGCCGCGGGTGAACTGGATGATGCCATGACGCCCGCTGGCGTCCAGCTCGTCGCGGTCGATGGGAACGGGCGACCAGAACTGGACCACTTCGCCATTGGGAAGGACCATGCGCTTGAAGCCGTCAGCGGGCAGGCGCGGCTCCATGAAAGCGAAGGCGACCTGCTTCGAGCCTTCGAGAATGGGGCGGGGATTGCGCGAGAACTGCACGGTCTCTCCGGCCAGGACGCGGATCGACTGGATATGCACAAGCTTGGCGAACTGGCGGACAGTGTTGGCGCCGAGGTTGAGCATGGCGAGGTCCGACTGCGGCTCGCCATTCTGCGGCACGGCGAGGGCGAATTCCATGCGGCCGCCGGTGTTGTCGCCGGGGCGTTTCTTGAGGCTGGAACCGAAGGTGCAGACATAGGCGAAACGACGCTCGCCCTCGGGCGGCACGACGAGTACGTCAACGGCAGGGCCGGGCTCGCGCGAATTGCCGGCCCAGCCGTCATTGTCGGAAAAGGCGATGTGGGGCTCGCCAAGATGGCGCGCGAGATGGAGACGAACTTCTTCCCGAAGTTCTTCGCCCGCGAGGGCAGATTCTGAGCTGCGGCCCCAGATATTCTGCATGGATCGGAAATGGCTTCTCACGGCGCGGGCGTCAACCGCAGGGGGCGATTTCGACGCAGTTTCGAGGGTAGGTGCGCGATGCTGAATGAGGGGTAAACCGGCGCAGGCGGAGATTGTTGCAGAGCCTCATCGAGCGGAGGAGAGGCCTGCAGATCCGAAAAAACAGGGCGGACGTTAAGGGGAATTCAGCGCGTCTCTGGCAGGGTGTTTGTAACTGTTGGGGGGCGCAATGTTCTATCCGTCCAGACTGCTCGCTGTGTTTGGGCCGCGTGTCGGCCGGATGACGCAATCGGCTTACATCATCGGCTTCGTCCTTCCCCTGGTGGCAGTGATGGGGCTGAGCTGGCTGATGTTTGTTGGCGCGCCAGGGTTGCTGGGCACACCCGGACACTTTGCGCTGGCGATCGGCTTGACGGTGCTGATGGTGACGGGGGATGCGCACAACATCCGGCGCTGGCAGGACCTGGGCAGTTCGGGCGCGATGTACAGGATGATGCGACCGGGTGTGGTCCTGCTGCCTGTGCTGGCGTTCGCGTTGCAGTTTCTTGTGCCGGCGCAGCTTGCTTCGGCTGGCGACATGGAGGCGCTCGCCTTCATGATCGGCATGGAGTTTGGCGGTGTGTCGTTGCAGCCGGCGCCGCTGGTGCTGCTGGCGGTCACCTTCGTGGGCGTCGTTGGCAATGTCGGCTACCTGTCGCTGATGCCGGGACAGCAGGGCGAGAATGCCTACGGGCCTGACCCGCGCGGCGGCATGCCTGTGCCCGGCATGCCCGTGCCGGGCATGTCTGCCATGGCGAGCGTTCGCGGCGGCGAAGCGAACGATCCGGTCAAGCGCGCGCTGGCGGACTATCAGGCGCGGCAGAGGGCGGCGGCGCGCCCGGTGGTGAACACGGTTCGGCCGACGGGCGGGGCGACGTTCGGGAAGAAGCGCTAGCGCTCAGGCCCTGGCGCTTGGACGCGCGGAGGCGCGGGCGTGCCAGCTGCGCAGGTTGGTGAGCGCTTCTGGAACCTTCAGGCCTATCCAGTCGGCGAAATCCACCATCGAGAGCAGGCAGATGTCTGCGATGGTGTAGTCGGCGCCGGCGAGGAAATCGCGGCCTGCCAGTTCCCTGTCGGCCCAGCCGAGTCCGCGTTCATAGTGGGCGCGGTTGGACTCGCCGAATTCGGTGTATTGCGGGACGACGACGCGGGCGGTGAACGGATGCGCGTGGCGCCAGAACATGCCGGCGGGCGTGCCGATCTGGAATTCGACGCGGCGGGTCAGCATGTCGATGCGCGCGGTCTCCAGCGCGGTCCGGCCAAAAAGTGGCGGGTCGGGGTAGAGGCTTTCGAGATAGCGGCAGATGGCGACGGTTTCGGACAGAAATGTACCGTCATCGAGTTCGAGCGTCGGCAGCTGGCCAAGCGGATCGCGCGCGAGATGCTCGGGCTTCTTGATGTCGCCGGTCATGATGGAGACTTCGACGAGGGGCAGGTCGATCTTCTTCTCGGCGAGGAAGATGCGGACGCGGCGCGGGTTCGGCGCAGGCATCGGGGCGTTGTAGAGTTTCATGGAAGGATCCGCGTTCGTTGACCGATCAGACGTGCTTCCGGGAGCCACGTCAATTGGCCTGCGATTCCTTGCGGACGATGATGGCGGGCGTCTGACCATTCCGGCCGCAATCGGCCGGTGCGAGGGACTGCAGCGTCTTTATCGCGACGACAGCAGCTCTGGCCCGAAGGGCACAAGGAGCTGGGTCATGCGACAATGGCGCCAGATGGCTTTCAGACCAGCTCAGGGACTGCGTGGGCGCTGCCGGACAGACTGGCCCGGACTCAATACACCCGCGGCTTCGGCTTGATGTACTCGACGTCGTTGGACATCGTGTAGGCGTGGACCGGGCGGTAGTCGATTTTGACGTCGCCCTTGCCGTCGACCCAGGAGAGGGTGTGCTTCATCCAGTTGCTGTCGTCGCGGTCGGGGAAGTCTTCGCGTGCATGGGCGCCGCGGCTTTCCTGGCGGTTGGCGGCGGAGTTCACCGTGGCGGCGGCCTGGATGATGAGGTTCTCGAATTCGAGGGTCTCGATCAGGTCGGTGTTCCAGATCATGCCGCGATCGGTGACGCCGATGTCGGCGACGCCGGCAACGACTTCGGCGATGCGCTTGACGCCTGACTGCAGCGTCTCACCGGTGCGGAAGACGGCGCAGTCTTCCTGCATCGCGCGTTGCATCGTGGCGCGGAGTTTTGCGGTGGGGGTCGAGCCCTTGGCGTTCCGGAAGCGATCGAAGCGGGCGAGGTGATCATCGCCTGCGCCTTTCGGCAGGTCCTGCTGGTTGGCGTTGGCTTCGAGGGCTTCGCCGCAACGCAGGCCGGCGGCGCGGCCGAACACGACGAGGTCGATCAGCGAGTTGGAGCCGAGGCGGTTGGCGCCGTGCACGGAGACACACGCCGCTTCGCCGACGGCCATCAGGCCGGGCACGATGGTATCGGGATCGCCGGCCGTCTTGGTGAGGACTTCGCCGTGATAGTTCGTGGGGATGCCGCCCATGTTGTAGTGCACGGTGGGCAGGACGGGGATCGGTTCTTTCGTGAGATCGACGCCGGCGAAGATCTTGGCGCTTTCCGAGATGCCTGGCAGGCGCTGGTGGAGAATCTTCGGGTCGAGGTGGTCGAGGTGGAGATGGATGTGGTCATTCTGCGAGCCGACGCCGCGGCCTTCGCGGATCTCCATCGTCATCGCGCGTGAGACGACGTCGCGCGAGGCGAGGTCCTTCACGGTGGGTGCGTAGCGCTCCATGAAGCGCTCGCCCTTGGAGTTGGTGAGATAGCCGCCTTCACCGCGTGCGCCTTCGGTGATGAGGCAGCCCGAGCCGTAGATGCCGGTGGGGTGGAACTGCACGAATTCCATGTCCTGCAGCGGAAGGCCGGCGCGGAGCGCCATACCGCCGCCATCGCCGGTGCAGGTGTGGGCGGAGGTGGCGGAGAAATAGGCGCGGCCATAACCACCGGTCGCGAGGATGACGCGCTGGGCGCGGAAGCGGTGCAGCGAGCCGTCATCGAGTTTCAGTGCGGTGAAGCCGCGGCAGGCGCCGTCCTGCATGATGAGGTCGAGCGCGAAGTATTCGATGAAGAAGTCGACGGCGTGTTTCAGCGACTGGCCGTAAAGGGTGTGAAGCATGGCGTGGCCGGTGCGGTCAGCCGCGGCGCAGGTGCGCTGGATCGAGGCTTCGCCATAGTTCTTGGTCATGCCGCCGAAGGCGCGCTGGTAGATCTTGCCTTCCTCGGTGCGCGAGAAGGGGACGCCCCAGTGCTCGAGTTCGTAGACGGCGGCGGGGGCGGCGCGGACCATGTATTCGATCGCGTCCTGGTCGCCGAGCCAGTCGGCGCCCTTCACCGTGTCGTACATGTGCCAGCGCCAGTCGTCCTGGCCCATGTTTCCGAGCGAGGCGGAGATGCCGCCCTGGGCAGCCACCGTATGGGAACGCGTGGGGAAGACTTTCGAGATGCAGGCGGTCTTCAGGCCGGCCTGGGCGCAGCCAAGAGCTGCACGCAGTCCGGACCCGCCGGCGCCGACGACCACGACGTCATAGGTATGGTCGTTCCAGGTATAGGCAGTCATGCGATTGCGACCTTGAGGACAGCGTAGGCGGCGGCGGCGAACAGGACGACGCAGATGAAGGTGTTGAGGATGAGCAGCACGGCCTTCGTGCCATGCTTGGCGATGTAGTCTTCGACCACCACCTGCATGCCGAGTCGCATGTGGTAGAGCGCGGCGCCGATCGCAAGCAGGATCAGCACGGCGTTGAACGGGTCGGCGACATAGGCGAGCGCGCCGTCATAGCCGCCGCGGACGGCGTTGATCAGCGTGATCAGGAAAAGCGGGACGAGGACGACAAGCGCGATGGCGGTTACGCGCTGTGCAATGAAATGACCAGCGCCGTGCTTGGCCGAGCCGAGGCCGCGGACCTTGCCGAGGGCAGTGCGCATGGTGGGCTGTGGCTTGCTCATGATGCGGCGCCCGTCATGTTGAGGGGGTCGACGCCCGGGACGAGGCCGGCGAGGTACCAGATGGCGACGGCGAGGACGGCGGCGAGGACGATGGCGAGGCCGGCGGTGAAGCCTGCGAATTTCGGATTGAGGCCTGCGCCTGCATCCATCACGAGGTGACGCAGGCCGTTGAGCAGGTGGTAGCAGACCGAAAGCGTGAAGCCGAACAGGATGAGCTGGCCCCAGATCGAACCGATCAGGCCGGCGAGCGGCTCGTAGAGGTCAGGCCCGACGGCGGTCGCGAAGAGCCAGGCGATGACGAGGACAATGCCGATATAATTGCCGACGCCCGTCACGCGGTGGAGGATGGAGGAGGCCATCGTGAGATGCCATTTCCAGACCTGCACGTGCGGCGACATTGGCCGCTTGTCTGTCCAGCTGGACATTGTGAGGTTTTTCCTTTTCGCCCCGGCGCGAGTCTGATCGCGCTGCACCCGGTATTAGACCCGCCTCCGGTGCTGTCAACGCGGCGGGACGCGACGCTTTGGCCTTGGGGGAAAAGGCCTTATTGATCGTGAGATGCGGGTAACCATCATCGAAACGGGACGGGCGCCGGGGCGGCTGAGCGAGGATTTTCCGCGCTATCCCGATATGTTTGCGCAGCTGCTGGGCGAGGCGGATGCGGGGTTGTCGTTCGAGGTGGTGCGGCTGCTCGATGGCGAGGCCTTGCCGGACCCTGCGGATTGCGAGGCTGTGGTGATCACGGGGTCGCCTGCAGGGGTTTATGACCGCACGCCATGGATGGACCCCTTGCGGGATTTCGTGCGCGGGGCCTTCCGCGTGAAGACACCCATGGTGGGTGTGTGTTTCGGGCACCAGATCATCGCCGATGCGATGGGCGGGGATGTCCGCAAGTCGGACAAGGGCTGGGGCGTGGGGCGGCACACCTATGAGGTGCTGGAGCACCGGCCCTGGATGGCCGGGGCAGGCGCCAGCGTCTCGCTGGCGGTGAGCCATCAGGATCAGGTGATCACACCGCCCGATGGCGCGGTGACGCTGGCAAGGTCAGCGCATACGGATCATGCGCTGCTTGAGTACGCGGACGCTCCGGTGATGAGCGTGCAGGGGCATCCGGAGTTCGGCGATGCATTTGTCGCGGCGCTGTATGCAGCGCGGCGTGGGCGGCTGTCGGACGAGCAGGTGGATGGAGCGATCGCGTCGCTGGCCGAGCGGCATGACAACGAGATGATGGCGCGGTGGATGGTGAAGTTCTTGCGAGGTGCTCAAGGTTTGTGAGCGATGCGAGAGACTATTTCTGCCTGAAGAGTCGCGCCGAAGCGACCCAGCCTGCGGCCTGGTAGACGCAGGCGAAGGCGAGGAGTGTGTCGAGCCACCAGCGCGTGCTCCAGGTGGGCCAGAGCGGGAGAAGCGTGGCGATGGCGATGAGTGCAGATGCGCCGTCGAGATAGCGGTCGCCGAAGAGATAGCCGAGGCCGGTGCGTTCGCGCAGCACGTCGCGGCGAGTGACGCGGAAGGCGCCGTCCTCGAGGCGCGGGGGCCCGAAGGTTTCCTGCAGCTTGTCGTAGTCGAGAATGCCGGTGAGCTCCCGCAGTTCGTTGGCGGTCGCGTTGCCCTGGTCGACAGCCTCCCAGGATGCGCCCGAGCGCAGCCAGCGGATCACCACCGAGAACAGGATGGCGCACGCGGCGGCGAACTGGGGGAAGTCGGCGATGCTCATCCACACTAGATAGGGATGATTACCCCCGTTTGGGAATGGCCGCCCAGTAGTCGAAATCGAGGATGACCTCGGTCAGGTATTTGCCGTCGGCGTCACGGTAGGGAAACTCCGTGCAGGGCAGGTTCCGGGTTGCGACAAGGCGCAGGCGAAGGGCGCCGAGGCCGTCGCCCAGGTCCGCCTTGTCGAGCACTTCCGACCAGGCGAACACGGTGTCGCCCGCAGCCAGCGGGTTGACGTGCGCGCCAGCGTTGATGGCGATGATTTCGGCTGCGTTGGCGAGGCCGTTGAACGCGATGGACCGCGCGAGGGAAATGGCGACGCCGCCATAGATGAGGCGGCGGCCGCGCGGCGTCTGACTCTGCGCGAACTGGTTGAAATGCACCTTAGCGGTATTCTGATAGAGGCGCGTAGCAATCTGGTGCTCGGCCTCTTCCACGGTGAAGGCGTCGACATGATCGATCTTCTCGCCGATCTCGTAGTCCTCGAAGCCGAAGGGCGCGCCGGCGAGCGTGAAATCGTAGTCTTCCATCGCATAGCCGCGCCGGGGCAGTTCACGCGGATCGACTGCGGAGGGGAGGTCGGGCACCACGGTGACAGGCGCGGGCTTCGTGACGTCGCCTTTGTTGACCATCACCCAGCGCACATAGCTGAGGACTTCCTGATCCTGCTGGTTGTAGCCGCGCGTGCGGACATAGACGACGCCGGTCTTGCCGTTGGAGTTTTCCTTCACGCCGATGACTTCGGAGACGGCGCGCAGCGTATCGCCCGGGTAGACAGGCGCGAGGAAGCGACCATCGGCATAGCCGAGATTGGCGACCGCATTCAGGGAGATGTCCGGCACGGTCTTGCCGAAGACGACATGGAAGGCGAGCAACGGATCGATCGGCGCGCCTTCGAGGCCTATGTCCTGGGCGAAGGTGTCGGCGGAATACAGCGCGAAGCGCGAGCCGGTGAGGCCGGTGTAGATCGCGGCGTCCGCTTCGGTGACGGTGCGGGGCGTCGCGTGCACCAGCTCATCGCCGACGACGAAATCCTCGAAGAAATTGCCGGGATCGGATTTGAGGGTCATTGGGCGGCCTCTCTCTGGGCGATGGCCTCAGCCACGGCAACCGTGCGCCTTGCCTGGGCAAGGTGCAACAGTTCGGTCATCTTGCCGTTCACCTTGAGGACGCCCTTGCCGCCATTGGCGGGGTCGGCGAAGGCCGCGATGACGTCACGGGCTTGCGCGACGGCGTCGGCGGCGGGGGCGAAGATGGTGTTGCAGGGGTCGACCTGCGACGGGTGAATCAGCGTCTTGCCGTCGAAGCCGAAGGCGCGGGCCTGTTTCGCTTCGGCGGCAAAGCCTTCAGCGTTGGCGATATCGTTGTAGACGCCGTCGAAGACCAGAAGGTCGTAGGCGCGTGCGGCGGCGATGGCGAGGGTGTAGCAGGCGGCGAGGTTTTCGCGGCCGGGCATCGGCTCGGCGCGGAAATCCTTGATCAGGTCGTTCGAGCCCATGACGAAGCCGGACAGGCGCGTGGTCTTCGCGGTGGCGGCGATCTCCTTGATGTTGAGGATGGAGAGCGGCGTCTCGATCATTACCCAGAGCCGCGGCTCGGTGGCCCCGCCGGCTTCAGAGATCTGCTCGTCGAGCCAGCGTATGTCTTCCGCCGTCGCGACCTTGGGGGCGAGGATGGCGTCGGGTTTGGCCTGGACAGCGGCGCGCATGTCGGCCTTGCCCCACTCCGTGTCCTGCCCGTTGATCCGGATGATCAGTTCGCGTGGGCCATAGCCGCCGGCATTCACCACATTGCAGACACGGTCGCGGGCTTCGACTTTCGCTTCGGGCGCGACGGCGTCTTCAAGGTCGAGGATCAGCGAGTCGGCAGGAAGGGTCTTCGCCTTTTCCAGCGCGCGCTCATTGGCGCCGGGCATGTAGAGAACCGAACGGCGGGGGCGGATGGCGGACATGGCGAGGCCTCATCGCTGTAAGTCTGGGCT
>JALHLR010000017.1:55160-71968 GCA_022844475.1 Hyphomonadaceae bacterium
GCTGTAAGTCTGGGCTTGAAGTCGCGGTGGTCATGGCGGAGGCGGCCCACAAGATCAAGCTGGAGGAAAGCCGCGGGCGGGGTAATGTCGTCGCGCGCGATCCTGATGCGCGAATGGACAGCCATGCCTCTCGTGCTCGTGATTTCATCCTTCGTCGCTGCCAGCCGGGTTGGCGGAGGCATAGCGCCCTACGTGCTGGGGCCGATGAAGGTCGATCATGTCCATGTTCCGACCTCCCTGTTCGGGCGCCATCCGGGCTGGGGGCCGCCCGGCGGCGCGCCGGTCGAGGCCGATGTCATGGCAGGGATGCTGGAGGGCATCGAGGCGAATGGGCTTTTCTCGCTGGTCGACGCGGTGGTGACAGGGCATTTCTCGCGACCTGAACAGGTCAAAGTGGCGGCTGGCGCCATTGCGATGGTGCGCGCGGCGCCGCGCGGAAAGGCGCATGCGAGCGCGCCAGAGCGGCCGATCGTGATCGTTGACCCTGTGATGGGAGACGTGGCGCCTGGGCTCTATATCAGGCCGGAGACGGAGGCGGCGCTGCTGGCGGACCTGGTTCCGCTGGCGGATGTGCTGGCGCCGAACCTGTGGGAGTTTGCGCGTCTGACGGGGACGGCGATGTCTGCGCTTCGTACGGCTGAGGATGTTGCGCACGCAGCGCGCGGGAGGGGCGGGCGATGGCTGATCTCGTCCGTGCCGTCGCCGGAGGGGATCGGCGTACTGCATGTTGATGGCGATGCGGCGATGCTGGCGGAGACAGCGAAGGTTGCGGGCAGGATTCCCAATGGCACGGGCGACATGCTGACGCTGCGCTTTGCGGGCGGGCTGGTGTCGGGGTTCGGCGCGGACAGTTCGCTGGCCGATGCGACGGGCGCAACGCATGAGGTGATTGCGCGGACGATCGGATGGGCGGGGACGGAGCTGTCGCTGGCGGCGTGCAGCGATCGGCTGGCGCATCGTTTCGCGGCGCCAGTGCGGTCAGTCACGTGACGGCGAGTTCGGGTAAACCGGGTTGACGGCCTTTTCCTCGGTGTCGAACACGCCCTTGCCTGGAACGAAATTGAGTTCGAGGCGGACGCCGTCGGGATCCTCGAACAGGATCGAGTAGTAGCCCGGCGCCCAGCCGTCTTCCTGCGGCGCGCGAATGATCGGGACGCCGAGCGACTTGATGAGTTCATGCGCCGCGTCGATGTCGTCCCGCGAGCGGGCGCGGAAGCAGACGTGATGCAGGCCGACGCGCTGCTGCACGAAGCGTTCGCCTTCGTGTTCGGGTGCGGGCTTCGATATCAGCACGCCGGTACGGCCGCCGACGCAGTAATAGCCGTATTCATTGTCGAGCACCTGCTTCAGGCCGAGGAAGGGCAGGAGCTTCATGTAGAAGGCGCGCGCCACGTCGTAGCGGCCGGCGGTGATCTGGATGTGGGCGATGCCGTTGATGTCGATCATGCGTCGTACTCCGTCGGGGCACATGCAGCATTGCGCACGATGTGGTTGACGCGCAACCGCTGCGGGACGATGTGAGGTGCATGAGCATTACTGGATTCACGGCGGCCGGTTTCGAGCCTGTGCGCGCAGCATTCGCGGCGAACTTTGCTGACGGGCTCGAGCATGGCGCGTGCTTCGCGGCCTATCTCGGCGATGAGCTTGTGGTGGATCTTCGCGGCGGGTTTGCCGATCGCGCGGGGACGGTCGCGTGGGATGAGCGCACGCTGTGCCCGGTCTATTCGGCGACCAAGCCTGTGGCGGCGCTGGTCGTGGCGATGCTCGTGGAGCGCGGGCTGGTCGACTATGATGCGCCGCTTGCTGACGACTGGCCGGAGTTCGGCGCGGCGGGCAAGCGGGCTTACACGGTGGCCGAGGCGCTGTCGCATCAGGCGGGCGTGCCGGGCTTTGCCGAGCCGATCGATCCGCAGCTCTGGCTTGATCCGCCTGCGCTGTCGGCGGAGCTGGCGACGCTATCGCCGATGTGGGGCAGGGGCGATGGGTCAGGCTATCATCCGCTGACATGGGGCTACATCGCTGGCGAGCTGGTGCGGCGCGTGTCGAAGCGATCGCTGGGGACAATCCTGCGCGAGGACGTGTGCGTGCCGCTGGGGATCGATTTCTGGATCGGCCTGCCTGAGAGCGAGCACGGCCGGTGCGCTGAATTACTGAAGCCAAAGGCGGCAGCGCAGTTTCCGCACAGGAATGCCGAGACGCGGGCGGCCTTTCTCACGCCGTGGGCGGCAGCCCCCCGAGGCACGGCGGCGTGGCGCATGGCGGAGATCCCGTCCGCCAACGGACATGCGACTGCGCCGGCGATGGCGCGGCTCTATTCGGCCTTCGCGCAGAAGGGCCGCATCGGCGAGACGCGGGTTATTGCACCTGTCACGTGGGACGAGCTGACATGCGAGCGTGTGTCGGGCGAGGATCGCGTGCTGCCGGGGCGCGTGGCCTTCGGCGCGGGCGTGATGCGGAACCTGCCGCTGATCTATGGTCCGAACCCTGAAACGCTTTGCCATTCGGGATGGGGCGGATCGGGCGCGTTCGGCGATCCGGCGACGGGACTGGCGGGAGCGTACATCATGAACAGGCAGGGCACCCACCTGCTGGAGGATGCGCGGCGGTCGCGCATCATCGATGCGCTGTATGGGTGTTTGTGAGCCGCCGGCTCAGGCGTGGATGCTGGCCAGCTTGGCGAGGATGGTGAGGCCTTGCGGGCCGCCATCGCCGCGGACGTCGCGGGCGTGGAGGGCGGCCAGGGCGGCCAGGTGCGCCCTGGCGACCATCAGCATGCGCTCGTCGAGCGGGTTAGCGCCCTTGCGCAGCGTCTCGATCAGGCTGCGGGAGATCTTGCCAAGCATGTCATAGCCGAACACGCCGGCCAGACCCGCCATGTCATGCATCGGAGCGTAGATCGTCTCAAGTGCAAGCGAGCCGGGGGTGGCGCCGTTCACGGCCTGCTGAAGCGTATCGAGCTGGGTGCGGGCTTGCTCGTACCAGTCACGGCGGGCGGCCTCCCATTCGGGCGACTGCATGGGATCTGTCGATGCGCTCATTGTCCTGCCTGCCTCAACCATGGAACCTACCACGCCTGTGCGGCGCGCTGCCCCCGCAGCTACCCTGGCTAACTCTGCTCGGCCGCTGCTGTAGACCACCAGGGTTTCACAGGTGTGAAGCGCTGCGCCGGGATATACGTCGTGTCCGAAATGGATCGGATCTGTGTGTCAGGCGCGAAGCATCACGGCCAAACCTTAAGACAATCCTTAATCCGCCCTGAAGGGAGGCGCGGATTTGCTGGGGAAATCCGGTTAAGGCGGGCCGATTCCGGCTGGCGCCGGGCTTGCGATCTTACCTTCGAAATCGCTCTTCGCGACTTCGCATGGCAAATCACCTCAACTGATCCCCGCGGGACCATCCCGGCGGGGATTTTTCCTTTCAGCCGCCCGTAGGAACTGCGATGCGCGGCTGGCGCCCCGCGAGCGTGAAGATGAGGACACCCGTCCAGATCAGGCCGAAAGTGAGGGCGTGGCCGGGCGTGAAGGCCTCGCCCATGGCGATGCCGATGAAGAGCTGAACCGTCGGCGCGATGAACTGAAGCACGCCGATCGTCGACATGCGAAGGCGGCGTGCGCCCATCGCGAAGAGGATCAGCGGCGTAGCGGTCAGCGGGCCGGCAAGGAGCAGGAGCGCGATGAAACCTGGCTCGCCCGAGCCGAAGGCGGCGACGCCTGGCGGCAGGAAGAAGACGAGGTAGGCGAGGGCGGGCAGGAAGAGCCAGAGCGCCTCGAGGCCGAATCCGATCCGGCTGTCGACATTGGTCGTCTTGCGGATCGCGCCATAGATCGCGAACGAGAAAGCCAGCGACAGGGAGACGATCGGGAATTGGCCGACCACGAGCGTCTGGTTGACGACGCCCGCGGCGGCGATGGCGACAGCCAGAAGCTGGAGCGGGCGGAAGCGTTCGCCAAAGAACATCGCCGCGAAGAGAAAGACGATCAGCGGATTGATGTAGTAGCCGAGGCTGCCTTCGAGGACCCGATGGTTGGTGACGGCCCAGATGTAGATCGTCCAGTTGGCGGCGATCGCGATCGAGGAGGCGAGCAGAGTGAACAGCATGCGTGGGGCGCGGAAGACGCCTGCGAATTCGCCCCATTTGCCAGCGGCGATGATGAGTATCAGAGCGGTCGGCACAGACCAGACGATGCGGTGGGCGAGGATCACCAGCGGCGGCAGGTCTCCGAGGAACTGGAAGTAAAGCGGCAGGAAGCCCCACAGGCCATAGGCGGCCATGGCGGCGAACAGTCCCGCGCGTGTTTCGGCGTTCATGGGCATGGCGGGTGAATAGGCGGGTTTGGCGCGGCCCGTAAGCCAGCGTGTGGGCGATAGTTTCTCAACTGGCCGGGAGACTTTCTCCTGGCGGTCCGGAGCTAGCCGGCGAGCGCCTCGGCAAACACGCCCCGGTTGAGCAGCAGCTCCGCGCACTGGACCGCGCACATGGCAGCGCCGTTGCGCAGGTCGTCGGCGACGATCCACATGGCGAGGCCATTCTCGACGGTGACGTCGTCGCGGACGCGGCAGACGTAGGTTGCCCATTCGCCGACTGCGCCGATCGGGGTCTCGTAGCCGTCTTCTTCCTCGCGGCGGTCGATCAGCAGGATGCCCGGGGATTCGCGCAGGAGTGCGCGCGCTTCGGCGGCAGGCAGGGGCTGGGCGAGTTCGACATGGACCGCTTCGCCGACGCTTACGAAGGTGGGCACGCGCACGCAGGTGGCAACGACCTGGATGTCGTTGTCGATGATCTTCCTGGTCTCGTTGGAGAGGCGCCATTCCTCTTCCGTGAAGCCATCGTCCATCACCTCGTCGACGGACGGGATGACGTTGAAGGCGATCTGGCGCGGGAATTCCTTGGGCTCGGGGGCCTGGTTCACGTAGATGCCCTTGGTCTGGGTCCAGAGCTCGTCGATGGCGCGCTGGCCTTCGCCGGAAACGGACTGGTAGGTTGCGACCACCACGCGCACTACGCCGGCTGCGTCGTGCAGCGGCTTCAGCGTGCGGACGAGCTGGCAGGTGACGCCGTCGGGCACGGCGATGATGTTGCGGCGCGCATAGCCCTCGATCGCGGCGGCGTTCACTTCGGGCACCATCAGCGGGACCTGCGGGTCGTTGCGGAAGGCCCGCGAGGTGTCGATCACGATGCAGCCGGCGGCCGCGATGGCGTTGCCATATTTGCGGGCGGCGCTGTCGGCGGTGGCCATGAAGCAGACCTGGGTGTCGGAGAAGTCGTACTCGTCGACGTCCTTTGCCTTGAGGGTGGCGTCGCCAAAACTGATCTCGGCGCCCATCATCTTGCGCGAGGTGAGGGCGACCGTCTCGGCGGCGGGGAAGCCCCGCTCGGCGAGGATGCCGAGAATCTCGCGACCGACCATGCCGGAAGCGCCGAGGACTGCGACCTTGAGGGCCATGGAAATCTCCTTGAGGACGCTCACCATATGGGGGCATCCGTCGTCTTATGGTCACATTCGTGCGGTTTCTTTGCCGCAGTAGCCCGTCTCGTCGGCGGCGCGTATTGCCGCCTTGTCAGAAACGCCGGGTCCAGTTGCCTCAAATCAGTCCGCAGGCCTAGTGGATGCGGGAACGATTCGTGCGGCTGTGCGCCCTTCAGGAGTCCGAATGTCCGACGTCGCCACCCTCGTTCGCCGCTATGTCGAGCGGTACAATTCGAACGATGTCGACGGCATGCTGGAGTGCTGCGCCGACGACGTCGTGTTCGAGACGATCTCCAACCCGGGCGGGTCGATCCGGCTGAGCGGCAAGGACGAGATGCGTGAAGTGATCGAGGCCACGACCCGGGCCTTCAGTGAGCGCCGGCACGAAGTCGTGACAATCCTGGTGGACGGCCAGCGTGCGGCTGCGGAAACGGTGTTCTCGGGCGTCGCTGCCGCCGAGCTGGGCCAGCATGTGCGGCAGGGCGAGCATGTGTCGATCCGCGGGGCAACCATGTTCGAGCTGCGCGACAACAAGCTGAGCCGGATATGTGACTACAGCTGACGCTGCTGTCGGCTTTTCGCGAGCGGCAAATCACGCAGGATGTCGAGTGGGATGCTGGGAGAGCGCATGGCGAACGGGATGAAAGGTCGGTTGGCGGCGTGTCTGCTGGCTTGCGTGACACTTGCATCCGCGTGCGCGTCGATGAGCGGCGATTCCACCCTGCAGGCGTGGCGCAAGGTTGGCCAGGCCGACAAGCGCTTCGCGGTGTTCGTCAGCGAACCTGGCGTGCGCGAGGATACGCTCGCCACATTCCGGATGCGCTTTGTCTACATGCCCGGCGAAGTGAAGCATGAGGGCAAGGACGTCGCCTGGCAGGAATACCACGCCATGACCGTGGACTGCGCCAGGAACACAGTGCGGCTCGGGCCGCGGACGCGCTATGCGCCCGGCGGCGAAGAGATCGCAGCCGACGACGACCAGACATTCGATGAAATCCTCTTTGGCACGTCTGCAGACGACGCCGCGCGCGCCAAGTGCAAGGGCGATTTCTGGGTTGGCGACATCACCTTCCCGGAAGGCCCCGGCTGGATGGACGAGGCGCGCAAGCACATCGCTGCGACGCTGCCGCCGAAGCGGACCTAGTCAGCGCTCGCTCCAGACCGCCATTTCGTTGCCGCCGGGCTCGCGAAAGTGGAAGCGGCGGCCGCCCGGGAAGGCGAAGATCGGGTTGACGATTTCGGCGCCTGCCGACGTCACAGCTGTGAGTGCGGCTTCGAGATCCTCGGTTTTCAGGATCACGAGGGGAGGCGCTGGCGGTTCGCCCTCAGCCTGGAAGATGCCGCCGTCGAGCCCGGCATTGGCGAAGGCCTGATAGCCGGGGCCGTAGTCGACGAATGTCCAGCCGAACGCCTTCGCCAGAAAGCCTTGCGTCGCGCCGATGTTGCGGCTCCCCAGTTCGACATAGTCGATCTTCAGATGAGTCATGGCGCTTCCCGAGGAGAATGTTCCTGATATGTTCTAATCGTTCTCGTGGCCGGGATCAACGCGGGTTGCGTGCCATTATCGTGGATTAAATGACTTTATGCGCATCATGCGAGGCGCTGCTGTCTGGTGCGCTGTTGTGGAACGAAGGTCTGGTTCATCGCTTTCACCATGACGCCATGCGGAGCTTCCATGTCCTTCCATCAGCTGAATCCCTCGATCCCGGTTACCGTCATCGGCAAGGGCGATGGCTATGCGGTCGCTGTCATCGACTACGGCCAGGAGCACAACCTGATCTGGGTCACGGCGCTCGACGAGTCGGCGGAAGTCTGGTGTGCGCCCAATCCGCTGGTGCGAATGAAGGGCAACTGGACGATGGGTCGTGAACGGCCAGCGTCCGTGTCCCTGAAGGGGTCGCCTTCGGACAAGGTCAAAGTGTCCTCGGGCCAGACAGCGCAAATGGGATGACAGGCTCATACCAACCGACAGGATTTTTTCAGTGACCGGACGCCGTCTCAAGCTTTCGCATGTTCTCAGCCTGGTATTTGTCGGGGCAATCTTCGCGTTTGTGATGTTCAGCTCGCTTCCGGGGGATGGCGGTTTGCTGACGGACAGCGTCGTGCAGTCGTCCCAGATCAGGCAGGTCTCCTAGTGTCAGGACGTGAGGCGTCGAACCCCTGGTTCGACCTGGGGTGGCAGTCCTGGATGCTGGGCATCGAGGCTTCCACCGTGATCGCCATGCGGATGGCCAGTGTTGCGCGCGGCGGAGCGGAGGCTGACCGCGAGATCGAGCTCATGGTCAACGAGAAGATCGAAGCCGGGCATCAGTTGCAGGCGAAGCTCTCGAGCCTTGGCGTGGGCGCTGCCCCAGCCACGGCGATGGTGACCGCGCTGAAGCACTATCGCGGCAAGGTCGCGGCCAATCGCCGGCGTCTGTCGCGACAGTCTCTCAGCCATCCGCCAGAGTTGCGTGGATCGTGAAGCACGTGCCGGCTGAGCCATCGACTTCCAGCCGACCGCCTATCTGCTTGACCATCATGTGCACCAGGCTCATGCCGTAGCCCTCGTCCGGAGCATGGTCGGGAGGTAGGCCGACGCCGTTATCGGCGACGCATATTGCGAAGCCGCCAGGCGAGCGGCTCAGGCTGACGCGGATTGATCCATTGTCATGGCCAGGAAACGCGTGGCGCAGGGCGTTCACGACAAGCTCATTCGCAGCGAGCAAGACAGGTTGAGCCAACGCGACGGGTATTTCGAGCGCGATGGCATCGACACAGATCTCGATGCGACCTCCTTCGCCCGCCATGGCGTGGAGAGATGCGCACATCTTCCGGAGCGCTGCTCCGAGATCGACACGGTCCAGGCCACGGGACGCCTGCAGCGCGTCGTGAATGCCGGCGACACAGCTCACACGCGCGGCAGCAGCATCGAGAGCGACGCGGGCAGGGCGGCCTGACTCACGGGCGGCCTGGAGGCGCATCAGGCTTGCGACAAGTTGCAGGCTGTTCTTGATGCGATGGTCGCCCTCGCGAAGCATGACGGCATGCTTCAGCGAGCGCTGCTCCAGATCCTTGATCTGACCGCGCAGCTTGAGGTTTTCCATACGCAGATCGCGCATCGCTGTCTGACCGTCGTCGGCGGAGCTTTTGGCAGCGCTGATTGGCGAGAAACTCGAAACATCGTTCGACATCACCTTCTCCATCACCGCGCACAATATGCGCCTGCGTAAGGGAAAGTTCGGTACGCTGGTCGACTCTGTCACGAATTGAGCTGCACACAGTCGTCCGGTCAGACTGACCGGGAGGTCGAATCTGTCAGGAGCTGCGGGCTTTTCCTGGAGAACGGCTATTCGCGAGGCAGTGCGGCATCTTCTCCGAAAAGGCGCCGGTACTCTCCGCTTACGGCTTCGTAGCACTCGCACGCAGCGTTCTCCAGCCCGACACGGTCGAGGATCGTTATCTTGCCGTGCTGGTAACGGATCACGCCGGCGCGCTGGAGCGTGCTGGCGGCGATGCTCACGGTGGCGCGTCGGACGCCAAGCATCACGGCGATCAGATCCTGCGTGAGCGAAAGCTGGGCGACCCTGCTGCGGTCATGCGCGGCGAGTAGCCAGCGGGCCAGCCGTTGTTCGAGCGCGTGATGGGCGTTGCAGGCTGCGGTCTGCGAGACCTGTATCTGGAACAGCAGGGCATATCGCAGCAGCAGGTCGCGCAGCACAGGCGCCTGGGCCACTGCGTCCAGCAGGCCTTCGGCGGACATGCGGTAGGCCCGGCCCTCGGTCTGGCACATCGTCTCGGCGTAGGATGTCTTGCCGCCCAGCACGATGGAAAAGCCCGCCACGCCTTCTGAACCGATCAGCGCGATTTCGAGCGGGTGGCCATCGGACAGGACGTTCAAGGCGGAGATGAAGCCGGTCTCGACGAAATGGACCTGCTCGATCACATCGCCATGGCGGTGCAGCGTCTCGCCGAGATCCATGCTGACGAGCGTCAGGCGGCTGGAAATGAGCGCGAGCTCGGCCGCCGGCAGCGCGGCCAGTATCCTGTTCTTTATGGCAAGCTGATCAATGTGGGCCAGAAGTCGTCTCCAACGCCGGGGGCGGGAGCACGCTTTGCTCTCAGGCAGCTGCACGCCAGTCAGGGCCAACTACTGCGTACATAATGCGCCAGTTGACCAAATGGCGCCAGATCAATGTGGTTCCAGCTGTCATGCCGCAGGCTGATCGAGTGTTCAGGTCGGTCCTTAACCGGGCGGTTGCGCGATCTTTTCTTCATGAAGGGCACGGCGCAGGGCAAAGCGGTCGATTCCGACGACCCGACGGCACGCGCAAAAAAAGGGCGCCCCGGATAGGGGGGCGCCCCAACTGTCCAGGGTGCCGGGGAGAGCGGCGCCACTGGTCAGCACACGAGCAGATGGCGGCAGGATAGTCTGTACGCTGATGGCCAGTCGGGACGATGGCGGCTGCAGGCTTGGCGTTGTCAGGCGCCGTACAGATATGGGCGTTCAGGAATGCTAAGGGGCCGGACGACTGGGAGGCTTTGGTCTCTCACCGTCACGTGCGCCATCGTCCCAGGGGCTGTGGACGATGGCGCTACCTTGATGCGCGGGCGACGCGTCAGTCCTCAAAGGTGCTTGAGGATAGCGTCCGCCATCTGGCGGGTGCTCATTGCGCCGCCGAGGTCGGCGGTGCGGGCGCCGCCATCGAGGGCCTTGCCGACGGCGGCGAAGATGCGGTCGGCGATGTCGGCGCGGCCGAGGCTCCAGCGCATGGCCATTTCGAGTGACAGGATGGCCGCGATCGGGTTGGCGATGTTCCTGCCGGCGATGTCTGGCGCCGAGCCGTGGACCGGTTCGTAAAGGCCGGGCGTGCCCGGATCGCCGAGGGCGGCGGAGGGCAGCATGCCTATCGACCCGGTGAGCATCGAGGCTTCATCGGACAGGATGTCGCCGAACAGGTTGTCGGCGAGCAGGACGTTGATGTCCTTCGGCGCTTTCACGAGATGCATCGCGGCGGCGTCGGCCAGCATATGGTCGAGTTTGACGTCGCCGTACTGCTCGGCGTGAAGCTTCGTGACTTCCTCGCGCCAGAGCAGGCCAGACTCCATCACATTGGATTTCTCGCAGGAGAGGACGCCGGCGAATTTGCTCGTGCGGGTGCGTCCGCGCGCGAGCTCGAAGGCGCGGGCGGCGACACGGCGAATCTCACCAGTGGTATAGCTCTGCGTATCGACGCCGCGACGCTCGCCATTGGGGAGGGTCTCGATTGTCTTGGGCTGGCCGAAATAGACGCCCGAGGTCAGCTCGCGCACAATCATGATGTCGAGGCCTTCGACGAGTTCGCGCTTGAGGGCGGACGCGCCGGCGAGGGCGGGGAAGCAGAAGGCGGGGCGCAGGTTTGCGTAGACATCGAGATTCTTGCGCATCGCCAGCAGCGCGGCCTCCGGGCGCTTGTCGCGCGGGACGCTGTCCCACTGCGGGCCTCCGACGGCGCCCATCAGGATCGCGTCCGCCCTGCGCGCACTGTTCATGACCTCTTCGGTGAGCGGCGTACCGAACCGGTCATAGGAGACGCCGCCGAAGAAAGCGGATTCGATCTGCAGGTCGGGCGCGACATGCGCCGCGACGCGGCGAGCTTCCTCGGTGACTTCCGGGCCGATGCCATCGCCGGGAAGAAGGAGGAGGGTCTGGGTGTTGGTGGTCATGGCTTCGTCCTCGCGCGGGGGGCCGCTGGCGGGCGTATTAACAGAGGCGGCGCGCGAGGCAATCTTGCCGGAGGCCGCGGGCGGGCTTACTTCCCCGGCATGAGCGATCTAGCGACCTGGACCAGACGGCCGACGCCGGGGCTTGTCCCCCTGGCGGGGCGGCTGGTGCGGCTGGAGCCGCTGGATCTGGCCGTGCATGGCGATGGGCTGTTTGCAGCTGTCGGGGGCGATGCAAATGCGGGCCTCTGGGAATGGATGCCGGTTGGCCCCTTTGCGGCGCGCGAAGATCTTCTCTGCTTTCTTGCGGCCCAGCACGCGCAGGAAGGCTGGCGGACGATGGTGATCCGTCTACATGCGACCGGAAATGTGCTCGGCATGTGCACCTTTATGCGCATCCGCGAGGCGCATGGCAGCGCAGAGATCGGCTGCGTCGCGTTCGGGTCGAAGCTGAAGCGCACGCCGGAGGCGACGGAGGCTCTCTATCTGATGGCGGCGCACGCCTTTGATCTTGGCTATCGGCGCTATGAGTGGAAATGCAATAGCGCCAATCTGGCCTCGAAGCGCGCCGCCGAGCGGTTCGGCTTCGCGTTTGAAGGTGTTTTCCGGAACGACATGGTCACCAAGGGGCGGTCACGCGACACTGCCTGGTATGCGATGACCGATGCAGACTGGCCGGGCATTGCGTCGGCGCTCGAGGGCTGGCTTGCGCCTTCCAACTTTGCGACGGAGGATGGCGCGCAGCGGCGGACGCTTGAGTCGTTCCGTCGCCCATGAGTGCAAGGCAAGCATGATCACCGGTCTGGATCACGTTCTCATCGTCTGCCCGTCGATCGACGATGGCGAGGTCGCCTATTCGACATTGCTGGGGCGTGAGCCCGACTGGCGCTCCCACGATCCTGGCGGTTCGGCCACGGTTATCTTTCAGCTTGAGAACACGGCGCTGGAGATCATGTCGCCGACGGGCGGCGGGCCGCTGGCGCGCCGTCTTCACGCGATGATCGAGCAGGATGGCGTGGGCCTCAAGACGCTGGTGTTTCACAGTGACGACCTTGCAGGCGACCGCGCCGCGCTGGACAGGCGCGGACTGAGGCCTGACGAGATCGTCGCAAACGAGAGCGTCGATCCGCGCTCAGGCCGCGCGCGCTACTGGTCGCGGATGCGGCTGGATGATTCCACGACGCATGGCGTGCGTATCTTCTGCCTGACACGCAGGGCGCCGGACCCGCTGGCCTACAAGGCGCAGACGCCGGACATCGTCTCGGGCCTCGACCATGTGGTGATCAACACCGCCAACCCGGATCGGGCGGTTGCGCTCTATGGGGCGCGGCTGGGCCTGCGGCTCGCGCTCGACCGCTCCAATCCGGACTGGGACATGCGGTTGATGTTCTTCCGCATTGGCGGGATGACGGTGGAGCTGGCGCACAAGATCTCGACCGGCGTCGGCCACCAGCCGGACAAGCTGTGGGGGCTGTCGTGGAAAGTCCCGGATCTCGAAGCGGCACACGCCCGGCTTGTGAAGGAAGGCCTCGGCGTGACGCCGATCCGGGCAGGGCGCAGGGCCGGAACGAGGGTGTTCAGCGTGCGGGACGGCACGCTGGGGATACCGACGCTGGTGATAGCGCAGGCGGAGTGACAACCCTTCCCACGTACCGTCCGCCCATGCGATACCCCACGCCATGAAAGCCTTCACGCAGCTTACCGGAACCGCGGCGCCCCTGCCGATCGCGAACATCGACACCGACCAGATCATCCCGAAGCAGTTTCTGAAGACTGTTTCGCGCGAGGGGCTGGCGAAGGGGTTGTTCTTTGATTTCAAGACCAGGGCCGATGGTTCGCCCAATCCCGATTTCGTGCTGAACAAGCCGGCCTACGCCAAGGCCGCGATCCTGATCGCCAAGGAAAACTTCGGCTGTGGCTCCTCGCGCGAGCATGCGCCGTGGGCCTTGCTTGACCAGGGGCTGAGCGTGGTGATTGCGCCGAGCTTCGCCGACATCTTCTACAACAATTGTTTCAAGAACGGATTGCTGCCGATCGTGCTGCCACGCGAGGTGGTGGACAGCCTGATGGAGCAGGCGGGCGGGCCGAACCACGTGTTCAGCATCGACCTCGCTGCCCAGACAGTCGCGGCGCCGGACGGCAAGGTACATCGTTTCGACATCGACCAGGGCCGCAAGGCCAGCCTGCTCGCGGGGCTCGACGAGATCGGCGAGACGCTGCAGCATGCAGGCGACATTTCCCGCTTCGAGGAACAGCGAAAGCTCTCCCAGCCATGGCTCGCCTGATCCACCTTCTTCCGATTGCCTGTCTCGCGCTGGCGGCCTGCGGAGGCGAATCCGTGGTGACCGGCAATGCGGATGCGACCGTGAATCCGCCAGGGGCCGCGCCGGTCGATCCGAAGGTCGCCGCGGAGATGGAGAAGCTGAAGAAGATCGCCGACGAACTCGCTGCGCAGAAGCCGGCCTTTGATGAGGCCAAGATGGCGGGCGATGTGATCAGGCTCGAGGAGCTCGCCGACACGGGTAACGTTCATGCCCAGTATGATCGGGCGGTACGGCGGCTCGCCTCCGAGGACTACATGTTGCAGCAAGGCGGCTTCGAGGACATGGAGTCCGCGTCAGAAGCCGGCTTGCCCGAGGCGCAGCTTTGGGTTGGCCAGCGCATGGCGTTCGGAAAGGACGGATACAAGCTGCAGCCGTCCTCAGGGCTGAAGCTGATGGAGAAAGCTGCGGCGGCCGGCAATCTCGAGGCCATACTCGCGGTGGCGGGGATGTATGCGCAGGATGCGTACATGGCCGACAAGACGAAGGCGCGCGAATGGTATCAGCGTGCTGCCGACAAGGGGTCCGACGAAGCCAGGGGCTGGCTCGATACGCTGGATGGAGACAGCGACAGCTAGCTCCGATCGTCGTCATCCACATGCAACGCGTGCAGGACGCGGTGGAAGACGGGGGCGAGGATGATGCCGGAGACGAGCACCAGGATCAGGCCGCAGGCGAGGGCGTAGACGCCGGCGAACAGCTTTCCGGCTTCGGTGTGCAGGGGCGGGTCGACGGGTCCCATACCGCCAAGAAGCATCGCGGAATTGAGGAAGGCGTCGATGGGAGGCATGCCCTCGGTGGCCTGGTAGCCCCACATGCCGATGCCGAGGGCTATGCCGACCAGCACCAGCGCGACAGCGATGTTGCCAAGGAGGCGGCCCGCGAATGTCGCGTGCGATGCCAGCGGCTCGTCCCTGGAATCAAAATTGAACAGCGCCATTGAAGCTCTCCGCGATCCGGCAGGCGGAGCCTATCCGCCTGCCGGCCGGGGAGGAACCGCTCGTTGTTACGATACGGCTGTGGCGGGGGCTTGTCCCCCGCTCGTTATCGGGGATGGCGCAGGTTCGGCGCGATAGGAGCGCATGGCGGCCGGGATGCCGACTTCGAGCGGCGTGGCATCTGACCAGAAGCGGCGCGCGAACTTGGTCGCGTCGACATGGTAGGGCCGGTTCCAGGTGAAGCGCATTTCGATCATTTCGCGCACCATGGGGGCGAAGACGCCGAGAAGGCGCAGCATCAGGGGTGGCATCACCATCATCTTGAGCTTCACGCCGGCTGCATCCGCGGCGATCTGCAGCATCTCGCGCGGGCTTTTGGCCCTGGCGCATGGGACATGCCAGGTCTGGTTGAAGGCGTCGTCCGGCGCATCAAGCAGGGTCACCACCGCGCGGGCGATGTCCGGCACGTAGGCGAATGCGTGCGGCATGTCGGGCGCCATCAGCACCTGGGCTGCCTTGCCCTGTGCGACGCGGGCGAGGCCTGAGTCACCCATGTGCGAGTTGCGCACGCCGGGGCCGTAGAAGTCGGGCGCCCGCAAGGCTGCCCAGCGCACCCGGCCTTCGCGCGCTGCCTGCTGCCACATGCGCGTGACGTGTGCGCGCACGGCGGGCTTCCGGCCATAGTCAGCGAGCGGCAGGTCCTCGTGCAGCGCCACGTCCTGAGGTCCGTACATGTACATGTTGTCGATGAACACGACGCGGGTGTTGGCGGCTTCTGCGGCGGAAAGGAGGTTGGCCATCGCCTTGGGCCAGGCTGACCGCCAGACGGGGGTGAGGTATTCGAACCCAATCGCGACGACCACCTGCGAAGCGCCCGACATTGCGCGCTTCACGTCATCCAGCTTGAGAGCATCGCAGGCCAGAAAGTCGACACTGGCGGGGAGGCCGGCCGGGCGCTTGCGCTGCACCAGGCGAACCGGCGTACCGCGCGACACAAGCCGGTCAATGGTGGCGGCCCCTGTGGCTCCGTAGCCGAATACGGTGACCAGGTTTCCTTCGTGCGCCATCGCTGTCTCCTTCTCTGTTGACAGCAAGCTAGCTCACGAATGATCATATCATAAATGCATAGTTGGTATTGATGATATGCGCGAAGTGAATTTATCGGCCATCGACCTGAACCTGCTACCGGCGCTGGAGGCGTTGCTGAAGCGTCGCAATGTCAGCCAGGCGGCGCGCGATGTCGGCCTCAGCCAGCCCGCCATGAGCCGTGCGCTGGCGCGCCTGCGGGAGGTGCTGGGCGATGTGCTGCTGGTTCGCGCGCCGGGGGGCGGTTATGTGCTGAGCACGCGAGCGGAGGCGCTCGCTGGCCGCCTTTCGGGCGCACTTGATGAGGTGAAGGGTGTTTTCCGGGAGCCCATATTCGATCCGGCGAAGGTCGAGAGGACGATCAGGATCGCAGGTCTGGACATGCACGGCATACTTCTGGCGCCAGCCCTGATGAAGCGTCTCGCCCAGGAAGCGCCGGGGATCAGCATCCGCATCGAGAGTTATGGACCCGATCTGGTGCAGCGCATGGAAACCGGGCGGCTGGATCTCGCCTTTGCGACATCCACAACGCCGCTGCCGCCGGGATCGCGCAGCGAAGCGTGTGCATCCGACCGCCTGGCGCTGGTGATGCGGCAGGGTCATCCCATGGCGAAGCGCAGGTGGACGATCGAGGATTATGGGCGCGTGAACCACGCCGCCATCTCCATTCTCGGGGATCCGGGGTCGGAGCTGGACGCCCAGCTGGCCAAGGCGGGTGTCGAGCGCAGGATAGCGCTGGTGACGCCGCAGTTCATTGCGGCGCTGGCGGCCGTGGGTGGAAGCGACATGGTTTCAACGCTCTCGCGTGTCTTCGCGCGGCGCTTTGCCGATACGTTCGGTCTGATTCTGAAGGAGCCGCCGCTGCCGGTCCACGATCTCAACCTGACGCTGGTCTGGAACAGCGTGCGCACGTCCGACCCGGTGCTGACCTGGGTACGGAGGGTGATTGGCGAGACGGCGAAGGCGACGATGGATATCGGATCTGCGGCCTGAAGCAGCCGGACGCGGCAGGCCAGACGCTTCGAAGCCTCCCTCCGCAGCCGATCGATGAAATTTCACGGGCCTGCGCGGCCCATCCTCAACCATTCTCCGGTATCATCTCAATCATGTCCCGCAGTGCTCGCGACACCCAGGGACGCACGCGCGAACCTGTATGGAAGTTCAGGAAGCGCGGCACGGAAGCCACACTGCTTTCGAAGATCGTGCTGAACTGCGCCATCGATCCGCATGCTGACTGAATGCGGGTTCATTCTGAAGGCGGCGCGCCCCATCTCAGTGCCTGAAACGCAATGCTTTGCCGCATTCGCGTCCTT
>JALHLR010000018.1 GCA_022844475.1 Hyphomonadaceae bacterium
GGCCTCGCCCCGGCCTCAGCCCTTGTAAGCCGAGCCGCGGCCGTCCTTCTTGCGCGCTTCCATATCGGCGAGCAGGACGTTGATGCGTCCGATCAGCTTGTTGATGTCGCCATTATTGCGGTCAAGAAAGTTCACGAACTGCGCCTGCTGTTCCTGCGCCAGCCAGAGCACCGAGCCGCCAAGTTCGATGCCCACGTCGCGCACGCGATAGTTCTTGCCGTCCTGGCTGAGCAGCACGTCCCAGTAGACTTTCGTGTCCTTGCCCGTCTGCGAGTTCTTGATCACCGACTCGACCGTCGAGCGCTGCGGGCCGTCGTCCTTGGAGCCCGTGACGCGCAGGCCTTCGCCGCGGAACTGGTCGAAGTGAACCTGATAGACTTCGAGGGCGTAGGTTTCGAAGATCTTGTAGTACCTGTTGAAGTCCGCCTCGCTGAGGGTACGCGAGTTCGTGCCGATGACGCGGCGCGCGATCGAGGGCATGTGGGCGAACTTGTTCATGTACTCGCCGAACTTCTTCTCGCGCGCTTCGGCGGTAAGCGAGCGGTCGTTTAGTACGCTCAGCACGGAGTTGGCGTTGGTCTGGACGTAGGCTTCGGATTTCTTGTCAGCGAAGGCCGCCGGCGCGAATGCAGTGGCGACAGCGACGGCAGCAAGCATGCCCTTGAGTTTCATCGAAATCTCCACGTGCGACACGTTCAGAAGTCTAGTTCGTCATCCGTCAGTTCTGGGGCGTCATTCGGCTCATCATAGGGAATTCCGATGTCGGAAGCCCTTGTGCGGCCATACAAACGCCTGAGTGTGGTATAGGGGTCAATCTGCTGGCGCAGTTCGTCGAATGTCTCGATGGCGCCCTCGCGGGCGCTGATGCCGCCAAGTGCGACGATGCCAAGACGGGTCGCGTCGTCGTTCTCGAATTCAGGATAGTTCAGCGGGTTGAGCGCAGCGTCGGCGCCGCGCCCGACGATATCGCGCGGGTTCGTCGGTCCGAGGAAGGGCAGGACAATGAAGGGGCCGGAATCGACTCCCCAGACGCCGAGCGTCTGGCCGAAGTCTTCGTTGGTGCGTTGCATGCCCATGGCGGATGCCGGATCGAATACGCCAGCGATGCCAACCGTGGTGTTGACGACAAACCGCCCCAGGGTCGCGCCGGCATCGGGAAGCTTGCCCTGCAGCAGATGGTTCACGAAGGTCAGCGGCTCGCCGAGGTTGCTGGAGAAATTGCCCACGCCTTCGCGGATCGGTTCGTTCGTCACTGTGCGGTAGCCGTAGGCCACGGGCTCAATCACCGCCCGGTCCAGCCCTTCGTTGAAGGCGAACATCTGGCGGTTGAAGTCCTCGTACGGATCGGGGTTTTCTGCCGTGACGCTGGCGCAGCCGGCCGTGAACAACGCCGAGAAGGCGGCGGCGCTGCAGGACAGTCGAACGTGGATTGGTCTCATGTCGATACGTTCTCACACCGGTTGGCGGATATGTGGCCGGTTTACGTGAGGATCAACCTCTCCGGACGGCGCCTTCCAAGGCAATCCTGATCACAGCGAGCATGAGTCGGGCCAGGAAACGCCACCGCGGGCGCTTGAGTTCATATAAGGATATGTTTATATCGTTATATGCACTCAGTGAGTCTGGCCCAGCTCGTCACCCAGCTCCGCGCCGCCGGTGAGATCACCCGGGCCCGGATTCTCGCCCTGCTTGCGCATGGCGAGTTGTCCGTCGGCGAGCTTGCACAGGTCCTGAACCAGAGCCAGCCGAGACTTTCGCGTCATCTCAAATTCCTGACGGGCGCAGGGCTGATCGAGCGGTTGCCCGAAGGCGCCTGGGTGTTCTACCGCCTGCCGGCCGAGGGGCGCGCGCGGGCGCTGGTCGATACGCTGATCGCTTCTGTCGATGCGAACGACCCGGAGCTCAGGCGCGATCTTGATCGTCTGCGCGATGTGAAGGCCGAGCGGGCGGAAGCCGCGGGGCAGTACTTCGCGCGCGTGGCGGACGAGTGGGACCGGCTCCGCGCCTTGCATTATGCCGAAGCCGACATCGAGAAGGCCGTGCTTGCCGCGGCAGGGCCGGGGCCGTTCGATCTGGTGGTGGATTTCGGCACCGGCACGGGGCGCATGCTGACCCTTTTTGCCGGCATGGCGCGGCGGGTGGAGGGGATCGACCTTTCGCACCAGATGCTGACGGTCGCGCGCAGCAAGCTGCAGGAGGCTGGCTCGGTGAATGCCTCGGTTCGTCATGGCGATGCGACGTCGTCGCCCTATGGCGACAGCTCGGCGAGCCTGGTGATCATCCATCAGGTGCTTCACTTCCTTGATGATCCTGGCCGTGCACTCGTCGAGGCCGCGCGTGTGCTGGCGCCCGGCGGAAGGCTGATCGTCGTCGAGTTTGCGCCCCACACGCTGGAACATCTGCGCGCTGAACATGCGCATCGCCATCTGGGCGTGAGCGAGGCCGACATGGCGCGCTGGGCTGATCGCGCTGGTTTGGCGGTCAGGGCTGCAAGGACTTTCCGTGCACCGGACGGCGAAAAGGGAATCTCCGTGATGGTCTGGTCGGCCGACAGTCAGAAATCCGCCCCGTCATCGCCGGGCAAAAGGTCCGCAGCATGAAGACACCAACGGTTTCATTCGAATTCTTTCCGCCCAAGAACGCGGAAATGGAAAGCAAGCTCTGGGATTCGGTGAAGCGGCTGGAGCCGCTTGCGCCGTCCTATGTGTCGGTGACGTATGGCGCTGGCGGATCCACGCGCGAGCGGACGCACGGCATCGTCAAGAAGATGGCCGAGGAGACGTCGCTGAAGCCAGCCGGACATATCACCTGCGTTGCCGCGACGAAGGACGAGATCGACCAGGTCTTGCGCGACTATTGGGACGCTGGCGTGAAGCGCGTCGTGGCGCTGCGCGGCGATCCGACAGCCGGTATCGGCACGCGCTATGAGCCGCACCCGGGCGGTTATGCCTACGCCAACGACCTGATCGCGGGGGCGCGGAAGATTGCAGACTTCGACATCTCCGTGGGCTGCTATCCGGAAGTGCATCCGGATGCGCCGTCGTTGAAAGCGGAGATCGACAACCTCAAGCGCAAGTTCGATGCGGGCGCGACGCGGGCGATCACGCAGTTCTTCTTCTACCCGGATGTCTATTTCAAGTTTCTCGACCAGGCGCGGTCGGCAGGAATCACCCAGCCAGTCGTGCCGGGCATCATGCTGCAGTCCAACTTCAAGGGGTTGAAGCGGATGGCGGATTTGTGCGGCACGGCGATACCGACGCGGATCGCTGATCTCTATGAGGGGCTGGATGGCGACGCGGAGACGCGTGATCTCGTGACGGCGCATGTCGCAGCTGAGCTGTGCCACCGGCTCGCAGAGCAGGGCGTCGATCACTTCCACTTCTACACGATGAACCGTGCGGGCCTGTCGCTGTCGACGTGCCGCCTGCTGGGCATCAAGCCGGAGACAGGGGCATGAGTGGTCCCGCGATCCGCATTGCGCTGGTGACGCTGGGCGTCGAGGATCTCGCGCGCGCGTCCGCCTTCTATGAAGCGATGGGCCTGAAGCGGTCGCGCGCCTCTCAGCCGACATTTCTCATCTACGACATGGCCGGCATTGTGCTGGCGCTGTTTCCGAACGAGATGCTGGCCGAGGATGCGGGCGTGCCGGGCGAGGGTCATGGCTTCCGCCGCCAGACACTGGCCTGGAACGTGCCGGATGCGGCTGAGGTCGATTCGGGCTTTGCGCGCGTGATGGCTGCGGGCGCTGTCAGCCTGAAGCCGCCGTACAAGACGTCGTGGGGCGGCTATGTCGGACATTTTGCCGATACCGAGGGGCATCTCTGGGAGATCGCGCACAATCCCTTCTTTCCGCTGGACGCCAATGGCGCGGTCTCGGTTCCCCCCCCTCGCGAAGGAGTCAAACAATGACCCGCCAGGAACGCATTGCGAAGCTGAAGCAGACCGCGAAAGAGCGCGTCCTGATCCTTGATGGATCGTGGGGCGTGATGTTCCAGAAGATGGGGCTGCAGGAGAGCGACTATCGCGGAACACGCTTTGCGACGCACGCCGGGCAGATGAAGGGCAACAATGACATCCTTTGCCTGACGCGGCCGGATCTCGTAGCGAAGCTGCACGAGATGTATTTCGACGCCGGCGCCGACATCTCTGAGACGAACACCTTCTCCGCGACAACGATCGCGCAGGACGACTACAAGCTCGACGCCAGGGCGGTGTGGGACATCAACCATGAAGGCGCGCGGATCGGACGTGAGGTAGCTGATGCGTTCACCGCGAAACAGCCAGACAAGCCGCGCTTCCTCGCGGGTTCGATGGGACCGCTCAACAAGATGCTGTCGATGTCGTCGGACGTGAACGATCCGGGCGCGCGCCTGGTGGATTTCGATGAGGTCTACCACGCCTATCGCGAGCAGGTGAAAGCGCTGAACGAGGGTGGGGTCGACCTCTACCTGATCGAGACGATCACTGACACGCTGAACTGCAAGGCTGCGATCAAGGCGATCATGGATCTGGAGGATGAGGGTCTCGAAAAGCTGCCCATCTGGATTTCCGGGACGATCACGGACCGTTCGGGTCGCACGCTGTCAGGTCAGACGACTGAAGCGTTCTGGAATTCGGTGAAGCATGCCAAGCCCTTTGCGGTGGGCTTCAACTGTGCGCTGGGTGCGGACCTGATGCGGCCGTTCATTGCCGAGATGGCGCGTGTGGCCGATACGCTGGTCGCGGCCTATCCGAATGCGGGCCTGCCCAACGAGATGGGGCAGTATGACGAGCAGCCACATGAGACGGCGCACGCAGTGGAAGCGTGGGCGAAGGAAGGGCTGGTCAACATTCTCGGTGGTTGTTGCGGCACGACGCCGGATCACATCAGGCATGTGGCGGAGTCGGTCAAGGGTATCGTTCCGCGCAAGCCGCCTGAGCGCGCGAAGGCGTTGCGGCTGGCTGGGCTTGAGCCGTTCGAGCTGGCCTGATGGCAAAGTTCTACGACGCACTGAACGACAAGCAGGTCGCCTTCATCAAGGCGCAGAAGATGTTCTTCGTCGCCACTGCGCCACGCTCCGATGCGGGGCGCGTGAACCTTTCGCCAAAGGGCTATGACAGTTTCCGGGTCATCGGCCCCAACCGTGTGGCCTATGCCGACCTCGGCGGGTCGGGTGCGGAGACGCTGGCGCACGTTCGGGAGAACGGGCGGATCACCTTCATGTTCTGCGCTTATGAGGGCGCGCCCAGCATCATGCGGCTGTACGGGCGGGGACAGGTGATGCAGTTCAACGATCCGGGCTTTGCTGACGAGATCGCGCAATTCCCGTCAGGCCATGAACGCGCGCGCGACATCATCTTTGCTGACATCACGGCTGTGCAGGACAGCTGTGGCTGGGCTGTTCCATTCATGAGGTACGAGGGCGAGCGGGATCAGTTGCGCCGGTATATCGATCACATGGAGCCTGATGCCTGGCATGAGAGTCGGCTGACAAAGAACGCACAGAGCATTGACGGCCTGCCGGCGCTGTGCCGGTCGGAGGTTGCAGAATGAAGGGCGCGTTGGCGGCAATGCTGATGCTCGGTCTCGGCGGTTGCGTGATCGCCGACGTGAGCGAGATCTCGCGTGACCTGGCGCCTGGCGCGATCCAGCGGCAATACGCGTCGCCGACGGCATTCTACGCCAGGCACATCGTCATTCCGCCGGGCTACGCGACCATCCGCCTGCCGGGGATCATTCCTGATGAAGCCGCTTTTGGAGACGATACGGAAGCGCAGGCCGAGAGCGTTTTCCGCAAGATCGCGGCGTCGCTGAAGGAAGCGGGCGCGGCCGAGAGCGATGTCGTTGCGATGACTGTCTACCTCGCAGCGCCGACGCCGGGCGGGAACATGGATTTCGATGGCATGATGCGGGCCTATGGCCGCCATTATGGCAGCGATGCACAGCCTAATCGACCTGTGCGCTCGACGGTGCAGGTCGCGGGACTTGTACGACCGGGCATACTGGTCGAGATCGAAGTCACGGCCGCCGTGCCGGCTCCTCACTAGCGTATTGCGAACAGCATCACATGACCCAGTCTACCGCCAGCTTCATCAACATCGGCGAGCGCACGAACGTCACCGGATCGGCGGCATTCAAGAAGCTGATTGTCGATGGCAAGTATGCCGAGGCGGTCGATGTGGCGCGCCAGCAGGTGCAGAACGGCGCGCAGATCATCGACGTCAACATGGACGAGGGGCTGCTGGATTCAAAAGCGGCCATGCGCACCTTTCTGCGCCTGATCGCGGCGGAGCCTGACATCGCCAGGGTTCCGATAATGGTCGACTCGTCCAAATGGGACGTGATCGAGGAGGGGCTGAAGAACGTCCAGGGCAAGGCGATCGTGAACTCGATCTCGATGAAGGAGGGCGAGAAGCAGTTCCTGGACCAGGCGCGCAAGGCGCTGAGCTATGGCGCTGCAGTGGTCGTCATGGCGTTTGACGAGAAAGGGCAGGCCGAGACAGCGCAGCGCAAGTACGAGATCTCGAAGCGCGCCTACGATCTGCTGGTCGGCATGGGCTTTCCGCCCGAAGACATCATCTTCGACCCGAACATTTTCGCCGTCGCGACCGGGATCGAGGAGCACAACAACTACGCCGTCGATTTCTTCGAGGGCGTGAGGATGATCAAGCAGAGCCTGCCTTACGCGCGCACGTCGGGCGGGTTGTCAAACGTATCGTTCTCGTTCCGCGGCAATGAGCCGGTGCGGCGGGCGATGCACTCTGTCTTTCTCTATCATGCCATCAAGCTCGGCTTCGACATGGCGATCGTGAATGCCGGGCAGCTCGACATCTACGACAATATTGACCCGGAACTGCGCGAGCGGGTCGAGGATGTGATCCTCAACCGGCGCAATGATGCGACTGATCGGCTGCTGGAGATTGCGGAGCGTTATCGCGGACAGAAGGGCGAGGTGCAGAAGAAGGACCTCCGCTGGCGCGAGAAGCCGGTGAAGGATCGCCTCGCGCATGCGCTGGTCAACGGCATCACCGAGTTCATCGTCGAGGATACCGAGGCCGCGCGCCTTGAAGTGGAGCGGCCGCTGCACGTTATCGAAGGGCCACTGATGGACGGCATGAACATCGTCGGCGACCTGTTCGGCGCGGGCAAGATGTTCCTGCCGCAGGTCGTGAAGTCCGCGCGCGTCATGAAGGCGGCGGTGGCGCACCTGCTGCCCTACATGGAAGAAGAGAAGCTGCGCACCGGCATGGCGGACAAGTCGAACGGCATCGTCGTCATGGCGACGGTGAAGGGAGATGTGCACGACATCGGCAAGAACATCGTCGGTGTTGTCCTGCAATGCAACGGCTACAAGGTTATCGACCTTGGCGTGATGGTGCCGGCCGAGCGGATTCTCGAAACTGCCGTGAACGAGAACGCCGACATGATCGGTCTGTCTGGCCTGATCACGCCTTCGCTCGACGAGATGGTGTATTTTGCTTCCGAGATGCAGCGTCTGGGCATCCGCAAGCCGCTGCTGATCGGCGGCGCCACGACCAGCCCGGCGCACACGGCGATCAAGATCGAACCGATGCTCAGCGATGCCCCTGTCGTGCATGTGCTCGACGCCAGCCGGGCAGTTGGTGTTGTCTCGCAGCTGATGAGCGACGAGACGCGTGACAGGTTCTGGGGCGAGACCAAAGACAAGTATGCGAAGATCCGCGACTCGCGCTCGGGTGGACAGGCGAAGGCGCGTGTCAGCCTCGAAGCTGCGCGCGAGATGGCGCCGAAGATCGACTGGTCGACCTATACCCCGCCGAAGCCCAGCTTCCTCGGCGTGCGGGAGCTCGGGGCAGATCTTGCGACGCTCGCGCGTTACATAGACTGGACGCCGTACTTTGCGAGCTGGGATCTTGTCGGGCGCTATCCGATGATCCTTGAGGATGATGTCGTTGGGGAGGCTGCGCAGTCGTTGTGGAACGACACCCAGGCCATCCTGCAGCGGATGATCGGCGAGCAGTGGATCGAGGCGCGCGGTGTCGTCGGCTTCTGGCCAGCAAATCGTGATGGCGATGATCTCGTTGTCTGGAAGGATGAGGCGCGGAAGGAAGAGATCGCCCGCTTCTTTACGCTGCGCCAGCAGATGGAGAAGACGAACGAAAAGGGCCAGCTGGCGCTCGCCGATTTCGCTGCAGCGCGCGGCGCCGACTATATCGGCGGCTTCGCAGTGACGTCGGGCCATGGCGAAATGGAGAAATCCAGGGAGTTCATCGACAAGGGCGACGACTACTCGTCGATCATCGTCAAGGCGCTGGCGGATCGGTTCGCCGAGGCGTTCGCCGAGTACATGCACGAACGTGTGCGGCGCGAGTTGTGGGGCTATGCACCTGACGAGGGTCTGACGAACGATGACCTGATTGCGGAGAAGTACCAGGGCATCCGCCCTGCGCCTGGCTATCCCTCGCAGCCCGACCATACGGAAAAGGCGACGCTTTTCAGCCTGCTTGATGCGACTGCGAAGGCGGGGATCGAACTCACGTCGAGCTACGCGATGAATCCGCCGGCATCCGTGTCGGGTCTGTATTTCTCGCATCCGGAGGCTGTTTATTTCGCCGTCGGCCGGATCGAGAAAGACCAGGTCGAGGACTACGCCCGTCGCAAGGGATGGGACCTGGCGACAGCCGAGCGCTGGCTGAGGCCTATACTCAACTACTAGCTACGCAACGGTATCGCCGAGCGCATCTATGTTTGTGGCGACACAGACGGCGGGAGCGACCTGTGCGGCGCAGGTTTTTCTGTTGACCTCTGGGGTATTCCCCAATCTCCTGCGCATTGTGGTGCGGTGCGGCAGGCAATTCGGTCGTCCGATTCACACATAAAAAAGGACGGCTGGGCCACATGGTCACACGTCGTCAGGGGAGGACGCATCTTGAGGCAGTGGAGACGGGCGCTCGTCCTGGCCGTCAGCGCATTGGCGCTCGCCGAGACAGCGCAAGCGCAGGACCCGACGCAGCAGCCGCAGACAGCGTCCGCGGAAGACGCGGTCCAGACATTCGAGCCAGGCTTCTTTGCGCGTTTCAATCCGATCACGGCCGAGGACATGGTGCGCCAGCTGCCCGGCTTCAGCCTGGACGAAGGCGCGGACCTGCGCGGCTTCGGCGCGACTGCTGGCAACGTGCTGATCGACGGACAGCGGCCCAGCAGCAAGACAAGCCTCCGCGATGAACTCGGACGCATTGCTGCGGGATCGGTGCTGCGCATCGAACTGATCCGGGCATCGGCCGCAGGCGACCTCGACGTGCGGGGCTACACCGAACTCGCCAACGTCGTGCTGAAGCCGGCGACGGGCATGCAGGTCTCGACGACCTTTGCAGCGACGACGCGCTGGTATGAGCAGGGGCGCGTGGGCGCGCAGGTCGGCGCCACACGCGCGTGGAAGACGGACAATTTCGGATTTCGCCTCGCGCTTCAGGGCACCAATCTCGGCGAGCGCGAGGAAGTCGCTGCGACGCTGCGCAATTCCCTGGGCGCGACGGTGCGCGCACAGGATGAATTCTATCAGCAACAGGCCGGCGAGTTCCTTGTCACCGGTGCAGCCAACTGGACCCCGAGTCCGCGCGACACCTGGAACGCCAACTTCCGTATCCTTCCGCGCCTGTTCACCAACAATGCGGCGGGCAGCATCCGCCTCCCGAACGGCACGAATATCGGCGCCATCTCCTCCGACTACGAGGAGAAGGACGTCCTGTATGTCGATCTCGGTGGCGACTACGAGCACAAGTTCGATGGCCAAAACGCGGTCAAGCTGATCAACGTCAACCGGCTGGTGAACTGGCGGCCGCAACAGGTGATCACGCAGAATGTCCTCGGCCTGCCGCGGGCTGATCAGATCGACAATTCGGACAATCGCGCCGGTGAGCATGTCGTGCGCGGTGTGTGGACGACGCGTCCCGACAATCAGCACACGATCGAGACGGCGCTGGAGGGCGCGTACAACTATCGACGGGTCGATCGCCAGAGTCTGGCGGGCCCGATTGGTGGGCCGTTTGCGCCGCAAGCCGTCGCGGTCGCGTCGACCAAGGTCGAAGAGGATCGCATAGAAGCATCGATCAACGATGTCTGGAGAATGAACCAGCAGCTCACACTGGAAGCAGGGTTCAACTACGAAGCCTCGACCATCTCGCAGACGATCACACAACCGATTTCGCCCGACATCGAACGCGAGTTCACGTATGCCAAGCCGCATTTCGTGGCGACCTGGCTGCCGAACGCCGAGGATCAGTGGCGCCTATCCATCGTGCGGGATGTCTCGCAGCTGGATTTCGGCGACTTCGCGACTGGCCTTCCGACCATCGGCAATGCGGCGGCGAATGTAGGCAACCCGTTTCTTGAGCCCGAGCAGAGCTGGAAGACCAGCCTGCAATGGAAGCGCCCGCTGGGACCGCGCGGGTCCCTGTCGATCACCGGGTTCTATGACGACATCGAGGACACGCAGGACTTCATCAACGCACAGGACATTGTGCAGATCGGGATCGATCGCGGCACGCCTGTCACGGTTCCGCCCTTCTGCCTCACGCCAGCATTCACTGCGAGCCTCTGTTCCGCCGTTGGCAATACCGGCGACGGCAAGCGCTGGGGCGCGCGCATCGAGGCGACTTTGCCGCTCGATACTGTCGGCATCGGCGGGGGGTTGCTCAAACTCAATGTCGGAGCGCAGGATTCCGAAGTAACTGACCCGGAGACGCTTGAGACACGGCAGATCTCAAGCGAGCAGGAGTTCGACTGGCTGGCAGAGTTCAGACAGGACGTCACGTCGATGAAGTTCGCATGGGGCGGCAAGGTGAACAATGTCGGCCCCGTGCCCTACTATCGCGCGGATCGCCTTGAGGTTACCGAGCCCAAGGACCCGAATGTCGATCTCTTCGTGGAGACGACCGCATTGCTTGGCGGGTTGCTGGTGCGCGTGACCGCGGCGAACCTGCTTGATGTCGAGCGCGAAACCGACCGACAATACGTTGTCTCCGGGCTGGACGAGTTTCGTTCGTCAGCGATGGGCCGCAATGTGACGCTGACGGTGGCTGGGGCGTTCTAGCCGAAACGCGCCAGCACGCCGCGCGCCGCGGCTCGGCCGGTGGCCATGCAGGCCTGCAGCAGATAGCCGCCGGTCGGCGCCTCCCAGTCCAGCATCTCGCCGGCTACGAATGTGTTTGGATCGCATGCAAGGGCGTAGTCGGGCATCAGGCTGGTCCAGGCGATCCCGCCAGTGGTCGAGATTGCGCGGTCCATCCCGCTGACGCCGGTGAGACGGAGGCGCAGTGCCTTGATGCGGCGCGCCAGCTGTTCGGCGTCTGCAGGAAGCACGTTTCCCTCGATGCCTTCGCGAAGCAGGCCGGCAGCGGCGGGCGAGAGCCCGGCCTTGCGCAGGCGATTGGCGGAGGAGTCCTTTCGATTGCCGCCAAGGCGCCCGGCGAGGATGTCCAGCGGCTGGTCCGGCGCGAGATCGATCTCGAGCAAGGCCTCGCCATGCGTGGTGATCGCATCGCGCAGTCTGGCGCCGAGCGCATAGATCGCGCCGCCTTCTACGCCGTAAGCAGCAATCATCGCTTCGCCACGAACGACGTGCTCGCCGACGCGAAGGCTGATGCTCTTCAGCGGCTCACCCGCGAAGCGCTCGCGGAAGAGTTCGGACCAGGCGACCGTGAACCCGGAATTGGCCGGGCGCAGCGGCGTGATCTCGGCGCCGCGCGCGCGGAAAGCGTCCGTCCAGCTTCCGTCGGACCCGAGTCGCGGCCAGCTTGCGCCGCCGAGCGCGAAGATGGTCGCGGCGGGCAACTCCGTGCACGCGCCCTGAACCGTCTCGAACGTGACTGCCGCGTCGTGCCAGCCCGTCCAGCGGGAGCGCGAGACAAGCGTGACGCCGAGTGCGTTGAGCCTGGCGAGCCAGGCGCGGAGCAGAGGCGAGGCTTTCATCTGCGTTGGAAACACGCGCCCGGATGAGCCGATGAAGGTCTCGATGCCGAGACTCGCCGCCCAGGCGCGCAGGTCAGAGGGAGTGAAAGAGAGAATCGCCGGCTCCAGCCTCGCGCGGGCGGGCCCATAGCGATCGAGAAATGTCTCGAGCGGTTCGGCGTGTGTGAGGTTGAGACCGCCGCGGCCGGCGAGCAGGAATTTTCGAGCGGGGTTTGGCATGCGTTCGTGGACGGCGACGCGCCAGCCGGCTTCGGCAAGCACTTCGGCGGCAGCGAGGCCGGCCGGGCCAGCGCCCACCACTATGGCGTATCGCGTCGCAGCGTTCATGGCGGGAGGCTGTGGACCAGCGGCAGGGCATCGGCAACGGGGCAGGGGAATGTTCGGTGCATCACATCACGCGCCGGGTGCGAACGATTGCCCGGATGTGGACTCGGCCTACCCTCATCATCGTCGCGAGAATCGCGAGGCAGCGTGAGGCGACATGGTCAGCGCCGTGGTTAATGCGATGCGCAGCATCGATCTGCGCTGGGTGCGGATCGAGATCGGGCTGCTGGTCGGCGCGCTGTTCATGGGCGGCTGAGCCGCGACTCTTCGGCCAGAATCAGGCCGTTAGCTTGACTTTAGGCTTTTTGCCCCTGATATACCGCTCGCGCTTCTGAAGAGGGGCGATATCGGCGCTCCGGCTGCGTGAGGGACCTGAGAACAGGTCCCGGCCCGTTGAGCGCCCTGAAAAGATCGCTTGAACGCCCGCACACGCCGGGCCTTCCCATCGAAAAAAGCGCCTCGGCGGACCTGCACAGTCAGGCGTCCGCGTGTTCGCGCACACGAAAGAACCCTCCCACTTGACCCAATTCAAAGACCTTGGACTCAACGCTTCGATCCTCGAGGCGCTGACCCAGAAGGGCTATACAGTCCCGACGCCGATCCAGCTCGCTGCGATCCCTGGCGTGATGGAAGGCCGCGACCTGCTCGGAATCGCCCAGACAGGCACCGGCAAGACCGCCGCCTTCGCCCTGCCGATTCTCCACCGCCTCGCTGCCAACCGGAAGCCTGCGCCGAAGCGCGGATGCCGCGTGCTCGTGCTTTCGCCGACGCGCGAACTCGCGACGCAGATCGCTGACAACTTCAAGGCCTATGGCTCCAAGCTCGGCTTTTCCGTCGCCACTATCTTCGGCGGCGTCGGCCATGGCCCACAACGCCAGGCGCTGGCGCGCGGCGTCGACATCGTCGTCGCCGCTCCGGGCCGCCTGCTCGACCATCTTGGCGAGCGTGACGCAGACCTTTCGCAGACGGAAATCTTCGTCCTCGACGAAGCCGACCAGATGCTGGACATGGGCTTCATCGACCCTATCCGGCGCATTGTCCGCCATCTTCCGAAGCAACGTCAGAACCTGTTCTTCTCGGCCACCATGCCGACGGACATCGAGAAGCTGGCCAGCGACCTGCTGAACAAGGACCCGCTGAAAGTCTCCGTCGCCCCGCCGTCGACCACGGTCGAGCGCGTCAACCAGCGCGTGGTGTTCGTGGAAGCCGGCCGCAAGCGCGGCCTGCTGACGGAATTGTTTGCCGATGAGGCGTTCAAGCGCGTGCTGGTGTTCACCCGCACCAAGCGCGGCGCCGACAAGGTTGCCCGCATTCTCGAGGGCGGCGGCGTGCCGGCCTCGGCCATCCACGGCAACAAGAGCCAGAACCAGCGCGAGCGTGCGCTGGATGAATTCAAGGACGGCAAGGTTCGCGCCCTCGTGGCGACGGACATCGCTGCGCGCGGCATCGACGTCTCCTCGGTGACGCATGTGGTGCAGTATGAGTTGCCGGATGTTCCCGAGCAGTATGTCCACCGCATTGGCCGCACGGCTCGTGCCGGCAAGGAAGGTTCAGCCGTGGCGTTCTGCGCCGAGGACGAGCGTTCACTGCTACGCGACATCGAGCGTGTCACGCGCCAGAAAATCCCCAGCGAGGATCGTCGCAACGATGCTCAGCTCGCCCAGCTGTCGGCCAATGCCAACATGGACGAGAAGCGCGGGGCCAAGGCAGAGCCGCGCGGCGATGCGCAACCGCGCCGTCACCAGCCGCACAAGCCGCGTCGGGACGATCGCCGCAGTGGCGGCCGCAACGATCCACGCAGCGAGAACCGCAATGCACCGCGCAGCGAACCGCGTGCCGAGCAGGGCCAGCGCAGCGAAGGCGCGGGGGGGGAGGGCCGCTCGGGCCGCAACCGTCGTGGCAAAGGGGGATCTTCCGGTGGCGCCGGCATGGCCGCCCGCAACGGAGCGCCGAACGCTCTGCAGCAGAAACCGCGTGGTGAGAAGTCCGGAAATCATCGCAAGGGACAAGGCCATCGCGACCAGGCGCCTGCGCGCAGCGATGTGCTGAAGGTGACCTCTGGCGCTGTGACGGGTCCGGTAACGTCCGCAAGCGACCTGATGCGTCGTCTGGCCACGCAGAACTAGACCCCGGAACGCAATCGGCGCCGCTCCTTGCGGGCGGCGCCGACGCTTCTATCCCAGCGGGGGGACGTGGGGGGACTAGATCGCTGGGAAGAGAACTTGTTTCCTTGCCGTCAGTCTCGTTTCCGCTCGCGGCAGCTGGGACAATACTCCCGAAAACCTGCCGCAGTTCCGGGTGCTTCTGCTATTTGGTGAGGCGCCCCCGATTTCCAAGCCCAGCAACTGAGTTCGATTGCGCCACACGCCCGGCGCGCTACAAGGCAGACGGGATGAGCATCTGGTTGCAATTGTCGTCGCTAGCCCGGAAGGCCTTCGAGCCGGACGACGAAACTGGGACGGACGTGGCTGCGCTCACATGCGCGCCGGATCCGGGCGACGTTGAATTCACCGCAGCGATCATCGGTCTCAGCGCAAAACTCGCCAAGGCAGATGGGCTTGTCACGACCGACGAGGTCGCCGCCTTCGCGCGGGTGTTCACGGTTGCGCCAGAGGACCGCGCGTCCATGCAGCGGGTGTTCAACATCGCGCGGCAGACTGTGCTTGGCTATGAGTCCTATGCGCGCCGGATCGCCAAACGTTATCGTGATCGCCCCTGCCTGCTCGAAGGAGTGCTCGACGGGCTGTTTCGTATCGCCACTTCGGACGGAGCCATCACTGCCGAGGAGCTGGATTACCTGCGCAGCGTGGCGGGCCATTTTGGCTTCGGCGAAGATCAGTTTCGCAGGATCAAGGCGAGCCATCTGGGCCACGATGGCGACGATCCCTACCTCGTGCTTGGCGTACGTCACGACGCGAGCTTCGAAGAGGTTCGCGCAGCCTACCGTCGTCTGATGCTGCAGAATCATCCCGATACGCTGGCGGCCACGAAATCTGCGCCGCGCGAGTTTGAACCCGTGGCGCATGAAAAATCGGCAGCGATAACCACAGCCTATGCCCGGATACGCAATGAACGCGGAATTCTCACCCGCGCCGATTGACTTTCCGCCAGCCGGACGCACCTTGATCGTCTCAGGGAGCCCCGCCCATGACCGAAACGCTTGGCCAGACAGACATCGGATCGCGGTTGATGCTTGGTTTTCAGCGCGTCTTCAGCGTGCTGGCAAAGGCGGGATTTGGACTTTTCCTTCTGTTCGCAGCGCTAGCCGCCCTTGTAGCAACGACTTTCATCGGCATCATGCTGGCGATAGCAGCAGTGTTCCTCACCGTTGGCCGCCCGCGCCGCAAAGCCCAGGTACAACCCGCAGCCTCCGAGACGCTCGATGCGCGCCGCACTGCGGATGGCTGGGTAATCGAGCTCTAGGGCTTCCAGAAAATCTGACCGGCCTCCATCGCGCCCGGAAAGGGCGCACGGCAGACGTTGCGCCGGTCCAGCATTGAGCACATACGCGTGTGCTCTCGATATCTTCAAAGACCAGCTCTCTCATGAAACCCGCGGACTTCGCGCTTCTTGTCGCCGTGTGCCTGTTCTGGGCGCTGAACCTGGTGATCACGCGGTGGACGGTGACGGCGGGCGACGTCCCGCCGCTGTTCTTCGCTGCGGTGAGAGTGACGCTGCTGGCGGCTGTGCTCGCGCCATTCCTGCTGCCGGCGCCGCGCCAGATCGGGATGATGTTCCTGATCGCGATGGGTATGGCCGGCATCCATTTCGGATTGCTGTTTCTCGGCCTTGCCACATCCACTGCAGGCGTCGCCGCCGTTGTCGGGCAGCTTGGCGTTCCGTTCACGACCATCCTCTCGATCGTCTTCCTGAAGGAGCAGATCGGCATCTACCGTACCGTGGGAATTCTCCTCGCTTTTGCCGGCGTGATCATCATCGTGGCTGATCCGGACCAGTTCACCTTCACGATCGGCGCGATCTATCTTGTTGGCGCGGCCATGGTTGGGGCGATCGCCAACATCCTGATGAAGCGCATTGATCCAATGCCGGCGATGCGGCTGCAGGCGTGGATCGGGTTGTTCTCGATCGTCCCGCTCGCCCTGATGTCGCTGGTCTGGGAGACAGGCCAGGCAGACGCCTATGCTGCGCTGGACTGGCGGGTCTATGCGGCCAGCATCTTCGCCGTGCTGGGTGTCTCCATCTTCGCGCATGGCAGCTTCTACCGCCTGATCAAGCAGTATGAGGTGACGCTTCTGTCGCCGCTGACTCTGATGACGCCGGTGATGGGAGTTGCTCTCGGCGTGGTCATGCTCGGCGAATCGGTGACGTGGCAAATGGTGGTCGGGGGCATGATGGCGCTGGCAGGCGTCGGGATAATCGGGGTCCGGCGCAACCGGCGCTTCCCTGAAGCCCCGGTTGGCGACAAGATCAGCCAATGAGCTTGAACATCACCCAGGCCCCGAGCCACAACTTCAACGAGCGACTGCATCCGCTCGACATGCTGGTGCTGCACTATACCGGGATGCCGAACGGACACGCTGCGCTCGCCCGGCTTCGCGAGGACCGGGAGCCGCGCGTTTCCGCCCATTACATGGTCGAAGAGGACGGTCGCGTCTTTGCGCTGGTGCCGGAAGACAAGCGCGCCTGGCATGCCGGGCGCAGCTGGTGGCGCGGGCGAGAGGATATCAACTCCCGCTCAATCGGCATCGAGATCGTGAACCCCGGTCATGAGTGGGGCTACCGCGCTTTTCCGGAGGAGCAGGTGGCGGCGGTTGTCACGCTCTGCCAGGGTATTCTCTCGCGCTGGTCGATCCCGCAGGTGAACATCGTCGCGCATTCCGACATCGCGCCCGACCGAAAGGAGGATCCGGGGGAACTCTTCCCGTGGAGGCAGCTGTCCGAAGCCGGCATCGGCCTCTGGCCTGAGCCCAGCCGGCCCGAGCCATGGATGATGCACGGCGCCTCGATCGGGGATGCAGGCATGACGGTCGATGGCTTGCAGGGTGATCTTGCGATGATCGGCTATCGCATCGACGTGACGTCTACGTTCGACGAGAGGACCGCCGCCGTGGTGCGCGCTTTCCAGCGGCGGTGGCGTCCCTTGCGCGTCAATGGCGAGGGCGATGTCGAGACGATCACGCTTGCGCATGCTGTTGCAGCGATGTCGCAGGGCGGCACGGAACCGTAGTGTGACAGAAACGCTAATTCCCGGTTCATCTTTGAAGTCCCATGCTCGCAGCAGGTTGAACGGAGTCGGCTATGCCTTCCGGAGCCCTGCACCGCACGGTCTACATGAGCACCGCCGTCGGCGTGTTGCGCGCGGAAGAGCTCGACCGCATCTATCTTCGTGCAAAGTCCGCGAATTCGCGTGAAGGCATCACCGGCCTGATGCTGTTTTACGAGGGCGTCTTCCTGCAGGTGCTGGAGGGTCCCGTGGCTGGCGTCACCAGCTTGATGGAAAAAATCAGGCGCGACCGGAGGCATGCAAATCTTGTCGTGCTGGAGTCCGGCGCGGTGGAGGCGCGAAGCTTTCATCAGTCGCCGATGCATTTCATCGCGGCGCGGAATCTCTCAGCTGGCGAGAAGCAGGCTTTCTTGGACTTGCGGCAGGCGGTGGCCGCTCGTCCGGGCGCGCTTCTCGCAGGACTTGGGCTGTCAGATTTCCTTGCGGCTTTCGCCGCCACCAGGACGGCCTGATCAGTCCTCTGCCCTCTTCGCTTCCAGCGCCGCAATCTCCTGGTCCAGATCGCGGATGCGCTTGGTCAGGACGGGGATCTGCGCCTTGTCGTCCGTGCCCTGTGCAAGGGCGAGCTCCTGCTGGAGACGGGAGCGGTCGCGGCGGAGGCGGCGGATGGGGGACTGTTTCGACATGGCGGCCTTATAACCGGCTTGGAGAAATTCTCCATGCCCCCGGAATAGCGCCGCGGGCGGGCCAAATGGGGCTGGGCCCGGTGATCCAGGACTTGCTAGGCTGCCGTCCATGACTGCCATCGACGTCACAGACCCAAAGCAGCTTCGCAGGGCCGTCAAGACGCTGGCCAGGCAGTGCCCCATCATCGAGACAGCGCACGCCCGTGTCGGCGTCCCCGCGTGGCGGACCCGGCAACGCGACTATGCAGGTCTCGCGCGCATCATCGCCTACCAGCAGCTGTCGACCAAGGCGGCCGGCACGATCTGGGGCAGGGTGGATGTGCTGCTCGGCAAGGTGACGCCGAAAGGGGTTCTCGCCGCCGACATCGACGCCCTGCGCGCCTGCGGACTTTCACGGCCCAAGATCGCGCATATCCGCTCGATCGCAGAGGCGGTGGAGAGCGGGGCATTGAACCTCAAGCGTGTCGCCAAGGCCTCGGATGAAGATGCGCAAGCCGAGCTGGTGGCCGTGAAAGGCATCGGGCCGTGGACGGCGGACGTCTATCTGATGTTCTGCCTCGGTCGTTGGGATGTGTTCCCACATGCAGACATCGGGCTGTCCGAGGCCTATCGGATGATCACAGGTGAGCGAAAGCGCCATTCGCCGAAGACGTTCCTGAAGACCGGCGAGCGCTGGCGTCCCTATCGCGGCGTCGCGGCGCACATGCTGTGGTCCTATATCAACGCGGTGCGGGAAGAGAAACGTGGCGGCGCGTAGGCGACACAAACCGTGGCTGTCCGCTGCCGGCGTGTTGCGGGGCTGACAGCACTGTCCATCCGGGCCGTCATTCGCTACCTAGACCCGACATGAATCGCACAGGACTTGCCAATGACCACCCGTACGCTCCGCGAATTTCTCGCCGACCCGGCAGGTGACGGAAAGCCTGCCGCACGCGAACTCGCCACCCTGGTCGAGGCCATCTCGGACAGTTGCCGCACGATCTCCTACCTTGTCTCGCGTGGCGCGCTGGCTGGCGTGCTGGGTTCGGCCGGTACCGGGAATGTGCAGGGCGAGGAGCAGAAGCAGCTCGACATTCTCGCCAATGATGAGCTCATGGCGATGGCGAAAGCGTCCGGCGTGGTGGCCGCGGCCGCATCGGAAGAAGAGGACGAGGCGCGCCCGATCACGGAGGGAGCGCCTTACCTCCTTCTGTTCGACCCGCTCGATGGTTCATCCAATATCGACGTCAACGTCTCGATCGGCACGATTTTCTCTGTCCTGCCTGCAAGGGGAGGTGAGCACGCCTTTCTCCAACCCGGCCGCAACCAGGTCGCCGCCGGCTATTGCGTGTATGGTCCCCAGACAACGCTTGTCCTGACGTTCGGGTCGGGTGTCGTCGCTTTCACGATGGACCCGCCCACCGGGCAGTTTGTCCAGACGGGAACCGACATCCGCATACCCGAAAAGACGAAGGAGTTCGCCATCAACATGTCGAACATGCGCCACTGGGCGGATCCTGTGCGCGCCTATGTTGACGAATGCCTTGCCGGCGACACCGGCCCGCGTGGCAAGAATTTCAACATGCGCTGGATCGCCTCGATGGTCGCTGACGTGCATCGGGTGATGACGCGCGGTGGCTTGTTCATGTATCCGTGGGACAGGCGCGAACCCGGCAAGCCGGGCAAGCTGCGCCTGATGTATGAGGCAAATCCGATGTCGCTGCTTGTCGAGCAGGCTGGCGGCAAGTCGTTTGACGGCAACCACCGGATCCTCGACATCGAGCCCACAGGTCTGCACCAGCGTGTCTCGGTCATGCTCGGCTCGAAGGAAGAGGTCGAGGTGCTGGAGAGGAAGCACTCGGTCTCGTGACGGACGACGCAGCGCCACGCAGCGTCATGCGGATGCTTGGACGCGTGTTCGTGATGTTCTGGTTCATCGCCGGCGGCGTCGGGCATTTCATGTTGACGGACATGTTCACATCGATCGTGCCGCCCTACATCCCGTTTCCACGCGAGATGGTCTGGTTTACCGGTGTCCTCGAGATCGCGGGCGCGCTTGCGCTGCTCTACAAGCCGCTGCGCCACATCGCCGGTCTCTGCCTGATCGCGCTTACCATCTGCGTCACGCCCGTGCACATCCAGATGCTGATCGAGGCGGACACGTACGCGGCGCTCGGTCCGGTAGCGCTGTGGGCGCGGCTGCTGTTTCAGCCGGTGCTGATGTGGATCATCTGGGTCAGCACAAGACGCCGCGCCTAACCGCGGCGCGCCGCATTCGCAAATCGCTCCAGCGCAGCCATCGCGTCGTCCTGCGCGGCGACGCTGGGCTGGCGGCGCGGCATGCGGTTCCAGGCATCCAGCGCGGCGATCTTGTAAGCTTCGGCCAGCGTCGGATAGTTGAACGTGTTCTCGACAAAGTAGTCGAGCGTGCCGCCGAGGTTCAGCACCGCCTGGCCGATATGGATCAACTCGGTTGCGCCTTCGCCGACGATGTGCGCGCCGAGAAGACGCCGCGTTTCCAGCGAGAAGATCATCTTCATGAAGCCCGAGCTGAGCCCCATGATCTGGCCACGCGCCGTCTCGCGGAAGCGCGCGACGCCGCATTCGTAGGGGATGCCCTTGGCGCGGACCTGCTCCTCGGTCATGCCGATGGTCGACATCTCGGGCACCGAGTAGATGCCATAGGGAAAGAATTCCGGCGGCGCCTGCGACGGCGCGTCGAAGGCATGGCACGCCGCAATGCGACCTTGTTCCATCGATGTCGAGGCAAGGCTGGGGAACCCGATCACGTCGCCGACCGCGTGGATGTGCGGCTGTTTCGTGCGGTAGGTGTTGCCGTCCACCGCGATCTTGCCACGCGCGTCGGCGGCGAGCCCCGCGTTCTGGAGCTCAAGCGCATCGGTCGCGCCTTTGCGTCCGGCGGCGAAGAGCACCATCTCGCTCCAGATCTGGCGCGAGTCCTCCAGTTCGATCAGGCAGGCGTCCGGACCTTGGCGGCTGACGCGCTTTACGCGGCTCTGCAGGCGCAGGCTCATGCCCCGGTCGCGCAGGTCGTGGATGAATTCGTCGACCAGTTCACGGTCGATGAAGGGGAAGATCGCCTCGCCGGGCTCGACCACCGTCACCTTGACGTCGAGCGCGGAGAATATGGTGGCATATTCGATGCCGATGACGCCGCCGCCGATCACGGCGAGGGAGCGGGGCAGGCGCTTGAGCGCGAGGATCTCGTCAGGGTCGACGATGGCGTCGCCGTCGAAGGGGATGTAGGGCGGACGATAGGGCTCGGTGCCAACGGCGAGGATGAAGCGCCCCGCCGTGAAACGCTTGGCGCTGGTTGGCGAGACGACCTCGATGTGCAGCGGGTCGATGAAGCGCGCTTCGCCTGTGACCAGTTCCACGCCGTTGCGGGAGAACTGGTGCTCGAGAACCTCGACTTCGTGGTCGAGCGTGATGGCCAGGCGCTGGCGAAGGTCTTCCGCCGTAATGCTCTGCTTGTTGCGGTGGGAGCGGCCGTAGACGCCGCGCTCGCGCCAGCCTGACAGGTTCAGCACGGTCTCGCGCAACGTCTTGGACGGGATGGTGCCCGTGTGCACGCAGACGCCGCCGACGCGCCGGCCCTTCTCGACCACGAGCACGGACTTCTTGAGCTTCGCGGCCTGAACGGCTGCGCGCCTTCCTGCGGGTCCGGACCCGATGACGATGAGATCGAACGCCTGCATGGCGGGCAGATCCTCCAACGGGAGAATCTGCAATGAATCTGGTTAACGGGTGTTAACCGCCACTGGCGCCGCCGAGAACGAGGGGCGCGAGGGTCACGCCCGCGATCGTCAGCACGACGAGCGCGCAGGCATTCATGACCAGGCCGCGCCTGATCATGTCCGCCTGCTTCACCTTGCCGGTGCCGTAGGCGATGGCATTGGAGCCAGACCCGACCGGCATCGCGAAGCCCATCGATGCCGCCATTGCGGCGGGCACGATGAAGGACGCAGCGCCAAGGGAAGGGTGGCTGGCTGCTACGGACAGCAGCACGGGCCCCATCACCGAGATTGTAGCAATGTTGGAGGCGAATTCCGTGATCACGATGACGAGCAGCCCGATCAGCAGAATCACGATGACCGGGTCAACCTCTGTAAGGCCGTTGAGTCCGCTTGCGAGGTAGGAGGACAGACCCGACAGCTCGGCAGCCGCCGCCAAAGCGAGTCCGCCGCCGAACAGCAGCAGGATGCCCCAGGGGATTTTCTGCGAGTCGGCCCATGTCAGGAGCGGGCCCCTGTTTCCACCGCCTGCTGGCACGATGAACAGCAGGAGCGCGCCGACAGTCGCGATGATCGTATCGACATGTCCGCTGTCGATGCGTCCACCCGCCAGCAGTACGGCGCCGATCCACTCCGCGATCAGGGTCGAGGTCATCCATAGTCCGGCGATCAGGAAGAAGATAATGGCGGTCCGCGCTTCGGGCGTTGTGAGCGAGCCAAGTTTTTCCAGTTCCTGGCGAACACGCGCCTCGGCCCCTGCGACGCCTTTGGGATCCACATCCAGGCCACGCGACAGGATGAACCAGGCCATCGGCAATAGAACGACGACGACAGGCACGCCGATCGCCATCCACTGTCCGAAGGACACTTCGATGCCCTCCAGCCGCAGCTGGGTCAGTGCGATACCGTTGGTGGGCGTGCCAATCGGCGTCGCCAGTCCGCCAATCGTGGCGGCGTAAGCAATCGCCAGCACCAGAGCTGCGGCGAATCTGGGGTTCTCTTGTCCGTTGATCGCAGCCCCTGCCGCGACAGACAGCGCTAGCGGCGTCAGGATAAGGGACGTGGATGTGTTTGAGATCCACATCGAGAGGAAAGCCGCCGCCACGATGAAGCCAGCGAGCATCAGGCCGGGCTTTGCGCCCCCGCGCGCCACGAGCCCAAAGGCGATCCGGGTCGAGAGTCCGCACCGTTCGATCGCGATACCAAGAAGGAAGCCACCGATATAGAGCAGCACGATCGGGCTGGAGTAGTAGGCGCCGAGGTCGCCGAGCCCCAGCGTGCGGATGAATTCAGGCGCCGTCGCCGCTGCGTCGCGGCATAGTCCTTCAGTTGCGCATACGAGTTGGCCGCGCGGATTGATGCTGACCTCGATCCCGATCAGCGGGATTGCGATAATCGGAAGAAGCGCCGTTACAGCAACAGGTAGGGCCTCGGTGATCCACCACGTGGCCATCAGGACAAGCAGGGCCAGCACCAGATGGGCTTCCCAGGGCAGACCCGCGAGCGGCAGCATCAGCGCGCCGATCGCCAGCGTTGGCCCGAGCCAGAGGCCTATTCGCGCCGCGCGGCCGAGCGAATCCTGTTCGACGTCCGTTACGCGCTGATTGTCCGTCATGGTATCCTGCTGGCAACCGCTTCACGTTTACCGTAGCATGGCCCAGCGAGAGTAAAAGCGAGCGGCGTTAGCTCGTCACTGCACGGCCGGTCATGACCTCGTGAGGTTCACCCATGCACTCGCCGGTCAGCGCGGTCCAGTCGCTCGGGAATTCCTTGTCCACGAAGGTCAGCGAGACGCGGCCCCAGGTCCTGCTGCGTGTGCCGTCAGGGCCGACCAGTTCGGCCGAACACATGCCCTCGTCGCTGGTGCTGATCCAGAAGCCGTCGAAATGGCCGCGCGGCATGCCGGTCGGCTCGAGGCCTTCGATATAGAAGCGGACAAACTTCCCCTTGCCCGTGTCGATCCTGAAGATCGCGCCCCCGTCGTAGTCGGTCTCCCACATGATCTCGCCGAGATCGGTTTTCCACACCTCATCGGCTGTGGCCGGCATCGCCGCCAGTAGCGCTGCGATCATGCATCGGGAAAACATCCGCATCGCCAATCCTCTCCAGTGCTCCTGTCCCCGCGACGACACTATCATCGGCGCCGGCAGGCGCCACTGCGAGATTCGCGCTTGCGTCTGCCAGGCGAAGGCCCTCGCACGCCGGATGGGACTCTGTCAGAAGCCGGGGATGCTCGATGTCGTCCTGTCGCTCATACCTGTGTTTTCGCTCATCGCTCTGGGTGGCTTCCTGCGCCGGCTCAAGCTGCTGGCTGAGGATGGCTGGGCGGCGCTGGAGCGGCTGACCTATTTCGTGCTGTTTCCGCCGATGATGTTCATGAGCATCATCGAGGGCTCATTCGCGGGCGGGGATGCTCTGGCGCTGGGGCAGGTGCTGGCAGGGACGGTCGTCACGATGGCGGCCCTGATGCTTCTGGCCCGGCCACTGCTGGCGAAGGACGGCCCGCAATTCACCAGTGTCTTCCAGGCCGGCATACGCTGGAACGGCTATGTGGCGCTCGGCGTCATCGCCGGGTTGAATGGCGAGGCGGGCATTGGTCTTGCAGCGGTCGGCTTCGCCGTTCTGGTGCCGATCAACAATGTCCTGAGCGTTGTGGTTCTCAGCCGCTATGCGGGGTCCGGCCCGGCCAGCGTCGGCCGCATCGCCCGATCCATCGCGGCCAACCCGCTGATCATTTCCACCCTCCTGGCCATCATTCTCGTTCAGGCGGGCGTGCGGCTGACCGAGCCGGTTGCGCAGACGCTGAACCTGCTGGGCGACGCCACCATCGCGCTTGGCCTGATCTGCGTGGGAGCGGCGCTGGATATTGGCTCGATGCGATCCGCCAAGCGGCCGCTGGCGATGGGTGCGCTGCTCCGGCTTGGCGTGATGCCCGCGATCACGTTCGGTCTCTGCAATGCGATCGGCCTCGATGGCATGCCGATGCAGGTGGCCATGCTGTGCGTGGCAGCGCCTGTCGCGACATCGTCCTATATTCTCGCGCGGCAGCTGGGCGGGGATGCTCGCCTGATGGCCAATATCGTGACGCTTACGACGCTGCTGAGCCTTGTGACGATTCCGCTGACGATCTGGCTGACCAGCAGCCACTAGAGCTGCTTCACCATGAAGACGAGATCCAGGCGCTTGCCGAACTTGCGCCCGACGCCCTTGAGGGCGCCCTGGATCTCGAATCCGGCCTGGCTGTGCAATGCGATCGAGGCGGAGTTGCTGCTGTCGATGCCGCCGACCATGGCCTCCATGCCCTTGTCCTGTGCGCGCGCAATCAGCTCGGCGAGAAGTGTTCGTCCGATCCCGCGCCTCTGGGCGTTCGTCGCGACGTAGACTGAATGCTCGACGGTGCGCGCATAGCCGGGAAAGTCGCGAAAGACGCCGAAGCTCCCGTAGCCCATCACGTCCTGCGGGGCAGCCGGGTCGACCGCAACCAGAACCGGGAAACCCGCGGCGCGCCGTGCATCCATCCATTGGCGACGAAGGTCGACAGTCGTTTCCTTCTCCGACCAGATCGAGAATGTCTCGCGAACCGCATGGTTGTAGATCGCGGCGATCCCCGGAAGGTGAGCGTCATCCGCATCAAGAACCACAACCGGCATTACGCCTCCATGCTGCGCTGCAGCGTCCACGACCCCAGACTGCGTCTACACGCGGATGGCCCCTAGCTCCAGCGCGCGTGCTGTGCGATTTCGGGGCCAACAAAGAGAAACCATCAGGGAGCCCACCAGATGTCAGCAGACGCCGCGCCGTTTCCGGTGATGTCCATCGCCCAGTGCGATAAGCTGATGACCGCACCCGGCGCCAGGTTCGAGATGGAAGAAAAGGTCATCAACGGCATCAGGCTGCGCACCTACAAGCACGCTCCCCAGACCCTGCGTGATGTCGTCCTCAATTCGAAGCAGTGGGATTTCAGGGAATATCTGGTCTTCGAGGACGAGCGGGTGAGCTATGCCGCCCACTTCAAGGCCGTCGCTCATCTCGCACGCAGGCTGCGCGAGGATTTCGGCGTTCAGAAAGGCGATCGCATCGCCGTGGTCATGCGCAACTACCCGCAATGGGCAGTCGGCTTCTGGGCGGCGCTTGCGATCGGCGCCATCGCGACGCCGCTCAATTCCTGGTGGACGGGTGAGGAGCTGGAGTATGGCCTTGCCGATTCCGGCGCCAAAGTCGCCATCGTCGATCCGGAAAAGCTGGAACGCATCCGCGACCACCTGCCGAAGCTGGCCCAGCTGAGAACTGTCCTTGTCGCGCGGGGAGGCGATGACGAGGCCGACCCGCGGATCGTCTCGCTGGAGAAGCTGATCGGATCTGCAAAAGCGTGGGCCAGCCTGCCGGACGCAGACATTCCGGCGGCGGAGGTAGGTCCCGATGACGACGCCACGATCATGTATACGTCGGGTACGACAGGAAAGCCGAAGGGTGCGCTGGCGACGCATCGGGCGATCATCTCGAACGTGTTCAACGGCATGGCCTGCCAGTCCCGGCATTTCGTGCGGCAGGGGCAGTCGCCGCCGGCGCGCGACCCGCTGAAAGATCCGCCCCGTATCCCGCTGCTGGCGATCCCGTTCTTCCACGCGACCGGCGCATTCTCGAACCTCGTGCCGGCGATCATGAATGCAGACAAGATCGTGACGATGTACAAGTGGGATCCGGGCGAGGCGCTGGCCATCATCGAGCGCGAGAAGATCACCATGATCGGCGGCGTGCCGGCGATTGCATGGCAGGTTCTGGAGCATCCGGACCGCGACAAGTTCGATCTCTCGTCGATCCAGTTTGTGGCCTATGGCGGCGCGCCGTCTGCACCCGAACTGGTCGCCACCATCAAGCGCCGTTTCCCCAACGGGCTGGCCTCGAATGGCTGGGGCATGACCGAGACATGCGCTGCGTCCTGCGTCAATTTCGGCAAGGACTATGAAGTTCGCCCCGACAGCTGCGGCGCGGCGGCGCCGGCGATGGATTTCAAGATCGTCGGTTCGAATGGCGCGACGCTTGGGCCCAACGAGGTCGGCGAGTTGTGGGTGAAGGGTCCGAACAACTGCAAGGCCTACTGGAACAAGCCGGAGGCAACGGCGAAGACCTACATCGATGGGTGGGTTGTGACCGGCGACATTGGTCGGATAGACGAGGAGGGCTTCGTCTTCCTGCTAGATCGCGCCAAGGACATGCTGATACGCGGTGGCGAGAACATCTACTGCATCGAAGTCGAGAGCGCGCTTTACGACCACCCCGCGATCATGGACGCAGCCGTTGTCGGCATCCCGCACAAGGTGCTGGGGGAGGAGGTCGGCGCCGTGGTGCAGGTGAAGCCGGACATGGACGTGACGGCTGACGAGCTGCGCCGGTTCACGGCCCAGAAGATCGCTGCGTTCAAGGTGCCAGTCGATATCCAGATCCAGCGCGATCCTCTGCCGCGAAACGCCAACGGCAAGATCATGAAGAGCGAGTTGCGCACACGTTTTGCGCCGCGGGCCTGACCTCGTTCGGTTCTTTTGACCTGTCCGGACTGTAACGTCGATCAGGGTTTCCGTTTCGCGGAACTCTGATCGACGAACTGTGTTGTCTGGGGACCCACTCGAAGAGGGACCTCATGAGCCGCACGAGAATCTGGTCTGTCCTCGTCTTCATCGCTTTCGCGTTCGCGCCGGCAACCGTGATCTTCTGGATCCGCGATGGGCCGCTGCGTGAAGCGGGCGCCTCGATGGACAACTTGCCGAGCGACCCCGGCAACGGGATTTCCGAAACCACAGGCGAGATCGTCTATAGCGCTGGCACGACGCTCCAGCGCGCGAGGGACGGGGACGATCGCACCTGAGCGGTCAATTCAGGGAGGATCTGATATGCGTGTACTGGGTGGAATTGTCGTCGCGATCGCGGTCGGCTTCATCATGGTGATGGGCTATTTCTGGTGGCGGGACGGGTCCCTTCAAGCGGCCGGCGCGAAAATGGATGAAGGCCTGTCCAGGATCGATAAGACGACGCAACCGCTTCAGGACTCAGTCGGCAAGGTCGGCGAAGGCGTCAAGGAATCCATCGACAACGCCAGCGACGGCGACGACCGGACCTGAATCTAGATCCACCTGCGCCATTTGAGGAAGGCGAGCACGCCGACCCCGAGTGTGCAGGTGACGCCGACCACCATACCGAACGACCAGGGTTCGTGCGCCCATGGGATGCCGGCGAGGTTCATGCCGAGCAGGCCGGTGACGTAGGACAGCGGCAGGAAGATTGCGGAGACGATGGAAAGCGCAAGAAGGCGCTGGTTGAGTGTTTCCTGCCTCTGGCCGACCACCTGATCCTGCAGAACGGCTGCGCGATCGCGAATCGAATCGAGCTCTTCGGCGATGCGGATGATGTGATCGGACGTGTCGCGCAGGATGACCTGATCATCTTCGTCGAACCCTGGCGCGCCAGAGCGGCGCATTCTTGCCTCGCGCTGAAGCTGGCTCATCGCCTCCGACTGTGGTTGCACATACCGGCGGAGCAGCAGGATCGTCCGTCGAAACTCTGCAAGGTCGCGCGGCGATAGCCGGCCCTTCTCGTTGAGCATCGTTTCTTCGAACTCGTCCGCTTCCTCCTTCAGCTGCTCGACCACCGGATCGATATAGTCGACCAGCTTCGAGGCGATGCGGGCAAGGAGGTGGGCAGGCGATGTCGGCGGATCGCGGCCGGTTTCCTCGCGGACCTCGTGGATCGCCTTCACCGGATACGACCGCATCGAGATGACAAGATTGCTCGTCGCCCAGATGCGGACGGAGATCATGTCTTCCGGCTCCGCGCCGGGATTGTGGTTGACGCCCCGGAGGTTGAGCAGCAGGCCGTCCTCATAGGGCGCGCAGCGCGGACGGGACTCCGTCTGCAGCAGGGCGGCAATCACCGCTTCGTCGAGGTCGCTTGATTCTTCGAGCCATTCCCGTGTCTCGGCCGCCAGCCGATTGAAGTGCAGCCAGCGCCAGCCAAGCTGAGGACAAGCCGATGTCGGTTTGATCTTCGTCCAGTCGACGCGTGCGATCGCGCCGTCCGGCTGGAAATCAAACCCGAAGATGAAGGCTTCGGCGTTCGGTTCCGAGGAGTCGTTGCGTTCGACGGGAGAGATGGGCATCAGCGGCGCCTGAACAAGGTATGCCTGCTTCTAGACCGGTTCCTGATGAACCGGCTAGGGCCACTTGCCGAACGCGGCGGTTGCCAATCTAAAGGTGCGCGACAAGTGGAGCGCCCCTCGAAGGACAACATGGCAACCGGCAACGCGGACGACGGCGAAAGGCGGCGGCTCGATGTCGAGTTGGTGCTGCGCGGCCTTGCGCCGACACGGGCGCGGGCGCGCGAGGCGATCGAGGCCGGCAAGGTGCTTGTCGATGCGCGCATCGCAAGCAAGCCCGGCCAGCTGGTCGCCGCCACCACGCCGATCGAGGCCGAGGCCGCCCATCCATGGGTCTCGCGAGGCGGCCTGAAACTGGACCATGCGTTGACGGTTTTCGGCATCGATGCAGCCGGCCGGCATTGCCTGGACATCGGCGCCTCGACGGGCGGGTTCACGGATGTGCTGCTGGCACGCGGTGCGCGGCGGGTTGTCGCCATCGATGTCGGTGTCGGCCAGCTGCATCCGCGGCTGCGAGCAGACCCACGTGTTGTCAGTCATGAATCGACCGACGCGCGGAACATCGATGCCGCGATGGCAATCGAGCCGCCGACGCTGATCGTGTGCGATGCGAGCTTTATCGGATTGGCCAAGCTGCTGACGCGGCCGCTCGAACTGGCGGCTTCGCAAGCGAGTCTCGTGGCGCTGTTCAAGCCGCAGTTCGAGGTGGGCCCGGCCAATGTCGGCAAGGGCGGGATTGTGTCCAACGCTGCCGCTGTTGCTGTGGCGGCGGAGGCGTTGGAGCGATGGCTCTCAAGCGTCGGATGGTTGGTCAGACAATGGTCAGAAAGCCCAATCACCGGCGCAGATGGCAATCACGAGCGGCTGTTCGTGGCGCGAAACCACTGATCAGCTTGGCGTCAGAATCAGACGAGCCGCACTGCTTGCGCAATGCGGCTCGCCCTCACAGGCCCTGGGTTGGGGGGACGGGCCTGTCCTCGAAGAGTGGCCGCGCCGCCCGAAAGGCCATGCAACCAGCCTAATCTATCACGCGCCACTCGCCGTAGTAGGCATCGCGGCAGACCTCCACGGGGCGGCGGATCTGAGACCCATCAGGCAAGCGCGTTACCTGAATGGACTCGGTGCAGTCAGCCCCTGCGAAGTCGTCATCGCGCGTGTAGGCTCGCCTGTCATTCGGGTAAAGGTCAGGGCGGTATCCACCTTGTCGCAGGCCCCCGTCGAGATACGGATCGTCGCCGTAGCGCTGGGCGCCATAGCGCGCGTCGCCATAGTGCTGGCTGCCATAGGTCGGGTTCGGTCTGTATCCCGGCCCGCCGCCGTTACCATAACTGTATCCCTGCGGTGGCGCGCAGCGGACATTGCCGCCCGCCCCGGCGCCAATCATGCCGCCGAGCACGGCGCCGACCGCGGTTCCATCACTCCGGTGGCCGCTGGCGGCTACGTTGCTGCCGAGGATTCCGCCGAGGATGCCACCCACAATTGCGCCGCCAACCTGGTTGTTCTGCCGGACTTCCTGGCACGAACGGCTCTGTGCGAAAGCTGACGGGGCCGCCATGGCCGCGACGGCGGAGATGAGAAGCAGGGCCTTGATACGCATCGGGGAATCCCTCCGGACACACATTGTCAGGATCGATCATCCGGCCGGCCACCTGAACGGAAGCTGAAGGGACTGCTGAAGCCTATCGCCCGGTCTGGCCGCGATGGCGCAGCATGTGGTCCGCAAGAACGCACGCCATCATTGCTTCCGCAACCGGAACGGCCCGGATGCCGACGCAGGGATCGTGGCGGCCTTTGGTGCGGATGTCGGTGTCCTCGCCCTGCATGGTGACAGTCTGGCGCGGCGTAAGGATGGAAGAGGTCGGCTTCACGGCGATGCGTGCGACCACCGGCTGACCGGAGGAAATTCCGCCGAGCACGCCGCCATTGTTGTTCGAGAGGAAGGCGACGCTGTTGCCGGCTCTGCGCATCTCATCGGCGTTGTCTTCGCCCGACAACGCGGCCGATGCGAAGCCCGCACCGATCTCGACACCTTTCACGGCGTTGATGCTCATCAGCGCGCCGGCGAGGTCGGCGTCGAGCTTGCCGTACACGGGTGCGCCCCAGCCGGGCGGCACGCCGTCGGCGACCACCTCGATGATTGCGCCGCACGACGAGCCGGCCTTGCGCGTCTCGTCGAGGAACGTCTCCCACCTGGTCGCCATTTCGGCGTCAGGGCACCATAAGGGATTCTGTTCGACGGTATCCCAGTTCCAGTTGGCGCGGTTGATCGCGTGCGGACCGATCTGCACGACGGCGCCGCGGATGGTGATCGCCGCACCAAGCGCCATCCGGGCAACGGCGCCAGCCGCTACGCGCGAGGCGGTCTCGCGAGCCGACGAGCGGCCGCCGCCGCGATAGTCGCGCACGCCATACTTCTGGTCGTAGGCGTAGTCGGCGTGGCCGGGGCGATAGCTGTCGCGGATCTCGCTGTAGTCCTTCGAGCGCTGGTCGGTGTTCTCGATCATCAGCGAGATCGGCGTGCCGGTGGTGACCGGGCCGCCGGTCCGATCATCCTCGAACACGCCTGACAGGATGCGGACCTTGTCTTCCTCCTGTCGCTGCGTGACGAAGCGCGACGTTCCGGGGCGGCGCCTGTCGAGGAATTGCTGGATGAACTCTGGCGTCAGCGTGTGGCCAGGCGGGCAGCCGTCGACGACGCAGCCGATGGCGGGCCCATGGCTTTCGCCCCAGGTCGTCACGCGGAAGAGGTGGCCAAAGGTGTTGTGCGACATGGATGCGGTTTAGGGGCAGGGCCCCGCGAATGCAAATCCTGCCGCCAGGGCGTTCCTGGCCTGCCGTCCCCTGCTTTCGCGGGAACGGCAGGCTGGAGGTTAACGCTAGTGCGCCCGCTTCGACGTGCTGATGAGCGAGACCACGATTGCCCCGCCCAGCAGCACCAGGGTGGCGATGAGCGACCAGTGCGGCTCAAGATAGGGCACCAGCTTGAGCTCCTTGCTGAGCAGGAAGTTCCAGATGATCTTGACGCCGATCAGCACGAGCACGGCGGAGAGTCCGAACTTCAGATATTTGAACCTGTCAGCTGCGGCCGCCAGCATGAAGTAGAGCGAGCGCAGCCCGAGGATGGCGAAGATGTTGGACGTGTAAACGATGAACGGATCGCGGGTCACCGCGAAGATTGCAGGCACGCTGTCGATCGCGAAGATGATGTCAGCGATCTCAACGGCGACCAGTGCGATGAGCAGGGGGGTCGCATAGAGGACCATCTTCCCCGAGGCATCGGGCAGGCGTACGACGAAGTTGTGGTTCCGGATTTCCTTCGTCACCGGCATGAACCGCTCGAACAGACGAACAATCCACGTGGCGTCGGGCGCCTCGTGCGGTTTGCTCGCCGAGATCAGCATCTTGACGCCGCTGAAGATCAGGACCGCCGCAAAGATGTAGAGAACCCAGGTCAGCTGGTTCACGATTGCGGAGCCTGCGCCGATGAAGATCGCCCGGAACACCACCGCGCCGATGATGCCCCAGAACAGGACGCGGTGCTGGTAAGCCGGCGGTATCGCGAAGAATGCGAAGATCATCGAGATGACGAAGATGTTGTCGAACGCCAGCGCTGTCTCGAGCAAGTAACCTGTCAGGTACTGGATGGTCGCCTGCGCATTCAGGTTCTCGGGGGAATCGTAGAATGCCGGATCAGGTTCATAGAGAAAGTAGACATAGGCCGCGAAGACCATCGCGCACGCGGCGAAGCTTCCCCACATCAGGGCGCTTTTCTTCGCAGATATGCGGCCGTCCTTGTTGTTGACCAGCGCAAGATCAACCCAGAGCACGAGCGCGACGAAGGTGAGAAATGCAATCCACAGCCACACAGGCTGTCCGGCGAACTCGCCGAGCATATCCAAATTCATGAGGGGAACATCCGGTCCGGTGCGCTGCGTCGGCGCAAGGAGGCTTTCGCCCGCCTGAGTCCGACATCACGCAAACCGCCGTTTGCGCCAGAGGGGCCCGGACCAAACTCTGCGCGCTTATTGCTGTTCGTCGCGGACCTGTGAAGTGGGCGCCCCTCGTACCAAACGCCTTTTTTACTTCACGAATTCGTTGACTGCCTGCGTGGCCGCAGGGCGCCCAGCTGCTATACCCGTCGCGCGCGTTCCCCAGAGACAAGGACAAACGACCATGACGTACAACTTCAAGGGCAAGACCGCAGTGGTGACCGGGGCCAGCCGCGGCATCGGTGAGGCGATTGCGCGGACGCTGGCCGAGGATGGGGCGAAGGTGGCGCTGGTCGCGCGCTCGGCCGACAAGTTGAAGGCGCTGGCGGCGAGCCTGCCGAACGGTGCGATCGCGATCGAAGCGGACATGGGATCAGCCGATGGCTGGCGCAAGGCGGCCGATGGCGCGCTGGCGGCGCTGGGCGAGATCGATGTGCTGGTCAACAATGCCGGCGTCAGCGCGGCGCAGGCGATGGGCAAGGTCACCGGCGAAGGGCTGGACGAGACGTTCAACGTCAACGTGCGCAACCTGATCCTGCTCACCGATGCGCTGTCGGCCTCGTTGATCCGGCGCAAGGGTAATGTCGTGAACATCTCCTCCGTCTCATCCTTCTCGGGCGCGCTGGGGCAGATTGCCTATGCGGCGTCGAAAGGGGCGGTGAATTCGTTCACGCGCAATGCCTCGATCGATCTGGGCCGCGCCGGCGTTCGGGTGAATGCGGTGGCGCCGGGGGTGATTGACGACGGCATGTGGTCGACCGCCTTCGCAAAGGGGCTCGATCGCGAGAAGACGCTGGAGCGGATGGGGCGGCTTGTGCCGCTGGAGAAACGGTGGGGCTCTGCGCAGGAGATTGCGGATGCGGTGGCGTTCCTCGCCTCCGACAAGGCGGCCTACATCACAGGGCAGGTGCTGCGCGTTGACGGCGGGATGATCGTGTAGGGTGTCAGCCAGGACAGCTTGCCAGCTTGTCGATCGCGGCCTGGAAGACTGGCCGCGCCTGTTCGGGGACGAGGCGGGCCAGATCCGCAAGTGACATTGTCTTGCGCGCCTCCGCGGCAATCAGCAGGCCGACATAGTAGCCGGAGCGGGCTGGCAGGCGTTCATTCGGCCGCCTGAAGTTGAAGAGCTGGCTGTAGTCGTTGGACGATAGCGAATCCAGCCTGGCGCGCACGAAGCAGATCGCCTCCGTGAAATTGGCGTCCACCGCCGGCCGGATCGGGGCAGGCAAAGTCAGCAGCAACTGCTGGTCAGTTGCGCCGGGATTCAGTTCCTGCGCTGCGAGAACGGCGAGCCCTTCGCTCCAGATATCGCACCAGATCGGATCGCATCCGGAGAAGGATCGACCATGGTAGATGTGGAAGAGCTCGTGATGGAAAAACGGCCGCTGCGTCTCCGGCGTGTGAATGCGGGCGATCATGTCGGCCCCGAAGATGAAGTATCTGACGCCATCGAATTGCCGCGTCCCGCCGTCCATTTCGCCAAGACTGTGGACCAGATAGACATCGCCGACCGGACCCATGTCAGGCAGAGTTCTGCGGAAAGACGCCAATGCGCTTTCTATCATGCCGCTGAAGTTGGCTGAGACCGCCTCATACTTCGGGCGTAGGGCCGGGAACTGGTTCAGCGAGGCGGCGATGCGTCCATCGAAACGCTGCTGCGATTCCGGCGTCGCCGGCCGTGGCCGGTAGAATTGCTTGAACTTGTCTGACAGCCTCTCCTTCATCACCGCGGCGCGTTCGGTGTCTGGAAGATTGGCGGTTTCATCGAAGGCCCGCGAGTACGCGGCCGTGAGATCCACGAGGCGATAGTCCGACGGTTGCGGCGCGGATGGGCTGGTGGCCTGGCACCCAGCGAGCAAAACCCCCATGCAGATCGAGGATAGCTGGCGCATGCGTTCGACCCCCAGAGAAAAATCCTGCGTCGTCCTGGCCCGATAGGCTATGCTCGCCAGGGCGGGGGCCACAAGTGATGCGACGAAAGCAGAGGCCAAGCTCTTGGGCGACAAGTCTGATCTGATTCCTCCGACGCCGGCGGCCGAAGAGTATGCGAGGGCCGCGGCTGCATCGGCCGATGACCCGGCCTTGTTCGCGACGGTCGATCCGTTTTCTTTGTTCGGGGAATGGCTGGCGGAGGCGCGGAAGTCCGAGTCGAACGACCCGAACGCCATGGCGCTGGCGACCGCCGATGCGCACGGCGCGCCGGATGTGCGGATGGTGCTGCTCAAGGACGTGTCGCGCGACGGGTTCGTGTTCTTCTCGAACGCGGAGAGCCGGAAGGGTCAGCAGCTCGCGGTGAACGCCCAGGCGGCGTTGTGCTTCCACTGGAAGAGCCTGCGCCGGCAGGTCCGGGTCTCCGGCAGGGTCGACTCAGCTTCCGACGAAGAGGCGGACGCCTATTTCGCCACGCGCGCCAAGGACAGCCAGATCGGCGCTTGGGCGTCCGAGCAGTCGCGTCCGATGGAGGGGCGGTTCGCGCTGGAGAAGCGGATCGCAATGTTTGCTGGGCGCTATGGCCTCGGGAAGACGCCGCGCCCGCCGCAATGGCAAGGGTGGCGGATCGTGCCGACGCGGATCGAGTTCTGGCGCGACCGGCCTTTCCGGCTGCATGACAGGCTGGAGTTCACCCGTGGCGAGCCGGGACAGGCGTGGACGACACAAAGGCTTTATCCCTGAGCTTGAGGAGGCCTCCCCGGGAGCGGGCCGTTGGCGCGGGCGTAAACCTTTGGCAAGCTGATCACCGATACGAGTCAGGTAAACTGGCCTGAGGGAGAAACATGGATTTCCTGAAGCGGACGCTGCTGGTCATCGCGCTGTCGGCGTGTTCGGAAAGCGCGATTGCGCAGGTGGCCGAGCATAAGGAGCCGTGGTGGGACTCGCCCTGGGGGGAGGCAGACCGGCTCGGCAACGTCAACAATCTGAGCGCGGCGGGCGTGAAGGCGGCGGCCGGGCTGGTCAGGACCGGCAAGGTCTATGCGCTGGGTGTGCCCACTGCGCCGGAGAGCGCCGCTTACGGGACGCGCAAATACACGGTCGAGCGGCAGCCGGGGCCGAACTCAGATTACACGCCCAATGGATCGCAGCGTGTGACCGCGTTCGACGAGCGGGTCGTCTCGTCGATGGGAATCGGGACGCAGATCGACGGGTTCGGGCATCTGGGCGTCGACCACCACTACTATAACGGCGTGACGGGCAAGGAAGTTGCGACGACGCGGGCGCTGCAGCTGGCCGATGTGCCGCCGATCGTGACGCGCGGCGTGCTGATCGACATGACGAAACACTATGGCAAGGCCAATCTCGAGGTTGGCGACACCTACAATCGCGCCGAGATCGAGGCCGCGATGAAGGCGCAGGGCGTTACGGTGGGGAAGGGTGACGTTGTGCTGTTCCACACGGGCTGGATGGCCGCGAAGATGATGAGCGAGAAGGACGTCTACCGGTCGCGCGAGCCCGGCCTGGGAGAGGACGGGGCCATTTTTCTGGCCGACCTGGGGGTTGTTGCGATCGGATCGGACACGGTGGCGCTCGAGGCGCTGCCTTCGCCGCCGGGCAAGGCCTTCATCGTGCACCAGACCCTGCTGGCCAAGAAGGGCGTGCACGTGCTGGAGACGATCGACACCAACCAGCTTGCAGCGGACGGGGTGAAGGAATTCCTGTTCGTGCTGGGGATCCCGCGGTTTGTGGGGACGGTGCAGATGGTGATCAACCCGGTCGCGATAAGCTAGGCGCGCAGGCGCGCTGAGGTGAGCTGACAACTTCAGCAATCACCTTCGTACAATCCGAAGCGACACGGGGGCCGCCGCCAGCTCAGCGACGATGCAGCCTGCCGGTTTGGAGCGCTGATGAGCGTGAGAGGTTCTGCGCCTCGTCCACGTAAGGGCGGATGCGGGCCATGAGGGCGAGATTGGGGGGCCGCGGCGAGTTCGAGAGCTTTGCCAGCTTCGGATTGCAGCTGAGGCGGCGACAGGCTTCGCGCCACAGTGCGGAGGCCAGCGTTGCTTCTGCAGCGAGGAGCGGGTCTGCGAGGGCGTCGAACCTGCGCTGATCAGGCTTGCCGCCCCGGATGATGCTGAAGCCTTTGCTGATCAGGTGTATGACGAACAGCCAGAAGCATGCGAACGGCCCGCGCGTGCGGGAAAGTCGCTTGGCAGCCACGCGGGAATGGGGCGTTCGAGCTTCACGAGCGCGATTCCACGGCCGCCTCTTCCCGCCGATTTGGCGCCCGTGTTTCCCCCAAATCTTTGACGGAAGTCATTGATGGGATTGGAGTTCGTCGCGGAGGTCCCCAAACGCGAACAACGGTTTCACCCCAAACCCGGCGCCGAACGCGCGCCATCAACGGAGTCATTCTGGACCTTGCGCCAGGAGTCCCGGTTGGGTCGGTGGAAGAATTCGTTCGGTCGCTTTGAGGCGCGTAACGGGGATTCTCCGGTCGCGCCTCCCGCCTTCGCTGCGCGACGGCGCTGCAAGTCGGCTTGCCGGAGAACGACGGTGGTAAGGGAGAGAACGAGCGGGCCGCGGGGTCCGAAGACGCGCCCGACATGGCCCCGAATGTGTTCGTGCCCGCCCGGATGACCGGACGGGCACGAGGAATACACTAGTCTCTGGGAATTGGGCGGCCTCTAAGAGGCGCTGGCCAAGGACTGGCTGCCCAATGCGAAGAGCTTAGCTACTACTTCTTCTTCTTCGCAGCTTTCGCCGGCTTCTTGGCGGCGGCTTTCGCCGGCTTCTTCGCAGCTTTTTTGGCAACAGCCATGGATGAGTCTCCTTGAGTGGTCCCTCGGGCGTCGCTCGCTAGCGAACGAACACCCATCGATGTTGAGCCGTCTCCGATCGGACGCCGACTCAACGAATCTGTCATACACCAGACTCGCGCGAGAGTAGAGTGCCTCTTCGCAAGCGATCGTTGATCGCCTCGCCGAGTCCCGCATCCGGAATCGTCTGCACCGCGATCATCGCATGTGACTCATCGAGCGCGCGCAGCATCGCGAAGAGGTTCGACGCAGCCTCCGCGAGGTCGCCGCGAATCGAAAGGTTGAGCGAAGGTAAAACGCCCGGAGGCGGCGCCCCGAAGGCGAGGAAGGCCTCGCCTGACTCTGCCTGCGAGGCGTCCATGCGGAGGCGCGCGCGCGGGGCGTAGTGACGCTTCATCATGCCCGGTGCGAGGATGCCTTCGGAGGCTTCGGGAGACCTCAGCGGGCCTGTGAGCAACTCGACGTCGGCGCGTGCGATGGCGCCTGGACGGAGCATCACGGCGCGCGTTTCGCCGGGCGCGATGATGGTCGATTCAACGCCCGCGATGGCGGCTCCGCCGTCGACGATGAGGTCGATGCGAGCGCCCAGTCCGGACGCCACATGAGCGGCTGTCGTGGGGCTCAACTGCTCCGATGGATTGGCCGAAGGCGCGGCGAGTGGACGACCGACGCGCGAAATAATTTCAAGTGTTGCAATGTGTTGTGGAATGCGGAGGCCGATCGACGGCAGCCCTGCAGTCGCGAGATCATGCACGGGGCAGTCGGCTCTGCGCGGGAGAACGAGGGTGAGCGGGCCGGGCCAGAAGCGCTCTGCGAGGCGGCGCGCCAGCGGACTGAAGTGGGCGAGTGACTCGGCCATCGCGAGGCTCGCGACATGGCAGATGAGCGGGTTGAAGGAGGGGCGTCCCTTCGCTGTGAAGATCGACGCGACGGCGGCGCCATTCGTGGCGTCGGCGGCGACGCCGTAGACCGTCTCGGTGGGCACCGCGACAAGGCCGCCGGCGAGGAGAATGCGGGCTGCTTCATCGAGCGATGACGCGTCCGTGCCGACGATGCGCGCGGGAGCGCGAGAGGCGTTATGTGAATCGGAGTTCATCGAATTTCGACTCCGCTGATGACCAGGATGCGGCGCCCGCGAAGGCGCCGATGAGGCGTCGCGAGAGGTCGCGCGCGCGTGTCGATGAGGGACTCGTGCAGTGTGATTTCGACTCCGCGCTGTGACCTGATGGTCACAGTTTTTTGTGGATGAAGCGTCGTGCGAGGCGCCGATTTCGAGTCGCGATGCGGTGTTGAGACGAGTCGCGAGGACGAATCGCACAGTGTGAGTCGCGTGTTGGCGATGACTCTCACTGCCGCGTCGCGGTCACGTCGATCACTACGGCGACCTCGTTGGCGACCCATTCGGCGTCGCCCTTCGCTTCGGCGGGCGTGCCGGCGCCGACATTGAGGGCGAGTCGCTGGAGCGTGACCTCGCCGCGGGCGGTGGCGGTGTTTCCATCGAGGGTGAGCGTGAAGGGGAGGCGTACGGGATGATCGACACCCTTCAGCTTCAGCACGCCGGTGGCTTCATATTGAGTATCGCTAAGCTTGTAGACGCCGCCGGTGACTTCGAAGACAGCTTCGGGGTGCTTGCTTACGTCGAACCAGTCGCCCTGCGTGACGCTCTCGTCGAAATAGGGCTCGCCGGTGGAGACCTTGCCCATCGGGATGGCGACGCGGATGTAGCCGCCGATGGGCGTGTCGGGGTTCGGCGCGGCGGCGGTGTCGAGCTGGATCTGCGCGGTCCAGTCGGGGAAAGTGCCCTCGAAGCCGTCGCCCTGATAGCTGGCGCGGAATTTGAGCGAGCTCTTCCCATAATCCACGGTCCATGACGGCGCGGCCGACGCGGGCTGCTGTTCTTCTTCGGTAACCGTGGCGGCGATGGCCTCGTTGGGGGGCGCTGAGAAGAGCGAGAAGCTGGCGATGGCCGCGAAGATCAGCGCCGCGGCGCCGAAGGCCCAGACATGGCCCTGACCGTTGTCAGGCGGGCCGGCTGTGCGGCCGAAAAGACCCGGCGCCATGCGGGCAAGGAGGCCGTCCCTGTCGACGAACTGGTGCTTCAGTGCGCCTGCGACGTGCAGGGCAAGAAGACCGATGATGACCCAGGCGAGGTTGGCATGGACCTGTTCGAAGCCTTCCTCGAGGCCTTCACGCGTGGCGGGGTCGAGCGCGGGGATGCCGGGCAGGCGGATATCGACGAGGCCGAAATAGCGGGTGGGCGCGTCCGACGAGGCCGACGCCATGATCCAGCCAGTGAGCGGCATGGCGATGATCAGCACATAAAAGAGGACGTGGACGGCGCTGGCGGCGAATTTCTGCCAGCCGGGCATGGGCGGCTCGGGCGGCGGCGGGTTCATCAGGCGCCAGATGATGCGTGCGACCGAGAGCAGCAGGATGGTGATGCCGAAGGATTTGTGCAGCTGGACGATGGCGAAGTAGTCGGGGCCGGGGTCCATCTCCTCCATCAGCCAGCCGACGGCGATGAGGCCGATGATCGAGAAGGCGATGATCCAGTGCAGCGCGATGGCGACGGCGGTGTAGCGCTGTTGCTGGCCATGCTCTGCGAAGGGGGCGGGCCGTGGGGCTTCAGTCGTCATGACGGGTGCTCGTGTCGGGCGCTGGTTATGGCTGTGTATGTCACGGAAGGTAGGGTGGGTTGAAGCCACCGCAATCGAGGGCCCCCGGGAGCCGAGGTCACAGATCCCGTTAGAGAAGCGTCGCGGGCGGCTAGCGCCGTGTGAACTCGGCTTCGATCACGATCTCCACCTCGTCTCCGACGAAGGAGGCATAGCGCGTCAGCCCGAAGTCGGAACGGTTGAGCTTTCCCTTTGCGGAGAAGCCGACGGCGGCGCGGCCCTGATAGAGGACGGCGCGGTCCATGCCGCCATTGTAGGTGACATCGAGGGTGACGGGCTCGGTGACGCCCATGAAGGCGAGGTTGCCGGTGACGCGGCCGGTGAATTCCCCGGTGGTCTCGATCTTCGTGGAGGTGAAGACGATCTGAGGAAACGCCTTCCCCTCCATCAGGTCTTCGCCGATGCGCTTGTCCCATTCGGCATCGGTGGGGTGGTCGGTGCGGACGCTCATCGGGTTGATGATGGCGTTGAGCTTCGCGGCGGTGGGGTTGGCCGGGTCGAAGTCGAGCGTGGCGTCGAAGTCGGCAAAGCGGGCGGTGTACCAGGACAGGCCCAGGTGCTTCACGCGGAAGGTCAGCGAGGCGTGCGGCTTTTCAAGCTGGTAGGCGCCGGCGGGAAGGGTGCGGAGGGTTTGCGGGGTTTGCTCTGCGGTGAAGGCGCAGGCGGTGAGGGCGAGGGGAAGAAGGAGAGTGAGCAGGCGCATGCGGCGCTCCCGAACTGGTCGCTACTTATACGCAGATCCGTGGTGCATGCGCGCAAGGATCTGTCGGGTTGCGGGCGAGAAAGAGCCCGCCATCATCTCTTGAGACGCACCGTTCTGGTGCTTCCAGGGACAAGGACGGGCTCGCAGCGCTCTTACTTCTGGACCAGCTCGGCGTTGATCTCGATCTGGACGTTGTCGGCGATGGGGCCGCCGGCGGCCATGCCCCATTGGGTCTTGTTGATGGTCCCGAGGGCCTGGAAGCCGACCTTGTGCTTCTTGGAGCGCGGGTCGTTACGGTTGCCGATGTAGGTCACATCGAGCGTCACCGGCTTTGTGACGCCAAGGAAGGTGAGGTTGCCAGTCATCTTGCCGGTCTTCTCGCCAGTCTTGGTGACGGCGGTCGATGTGAAGGTGATCTGCGGGAACTTGGCGGCGTTGAAGAAGCGCTCGCCGGTGGCGAGTTCGGCATTGAAGTCGGTTGTGTTGCCGGCAGGTCGCGTCTTTGCGAAGTCGGTCTCGATCGACTTGGGGTCGATCGTGGCGGTGACTTTCGACTTAGTGACGTCGGCGGGGTCGAAGGTCAGCTGGATGTCGAAGCTGGTGAAGCGGCCCGGATACCAGGCGAGACCCTGATGGAGACCCTTCCAGACGATGGAGGCGTGGGTCTTGTCGACCACATACTGGCCGGCGGGGGCCTGATCCTGCGCGAAGGCAGGGGCGGCGAGCAGAGTGGCGGCGGCGAGACCGGCAAGTAGAGAACGCATGCAGAAGCTCCGTTGGGAGGCCGCGTGTTGGTCGCGGCGTTGGCCGAGAAGTGGGCATTCCAGTGGCGGGTCGTCCAGAGGCATACGCTGCTCAGGGTGGTGGCCGGATGTCGCCTGACGCTAAGTTGATCTTTTTGACAGCGCTGCAGAGGCTGGCGCTGGCCTTGGGGGCAAGGCGGGGCTAGCGTTTGGAGGGTTGTGACGGGCGGGCGGAGACGTGTGTTCATGTTCAGATTTCTGGCGGTGTCGCTTGCGAGCGGCCTGGCGCTGGCCGGCGTGGCGCATGCGCAGGATGCCGGCGATGACGGCATGGACTGCGTCTACAACGAGCTTGTCGACAGCTACGAGCTTGTGGCGGAGGCCCTGCTCTATGGCGACCTTAGCGCGGAGGAACTCGCAAAATCGCAGCAGGCCGTCGAGGCCGCTACGGCGCGTTGCGATGCAAGGTACAGCTATGGCGCTGGCCAGGCGGAGGTTGCCGCCGAACTCGGCCAGATGGGCTCGGCGATCGACTATCTGAGCGAGGAGTTGCTCTTCGCCGATGTGAGCGAAGCAGCGATCAGCGCTGTGCTGGACGCCTATGAAGGTTTCACGGACGAGGAATTCGAGGCGATCGGGAATCCCGACTGGCGTGATGACGCTGCGTTCTCCGCGATGCTGAAGGCGAAGATGACGAGCGCTGGAATCCCGGACGAGACCTGGGCGATCGATACGGCGTTTACGATCGTGGAGATCGCAGCGCTGATGGAGGAGGCGACCTACATGTTCATGCTGGAAGAGGACGCGCAGTAGCGGCGCGCCGGCATGCCGGGGCTGCTCGATGTCAGCCGACATGCCGGATCGATCTTCGCGCTGACCTCGGCTAGCGCTCCCGAACCTCAAGTGCTCATCAGGCTTGCCGGTCTAGGCGGCGAAACGTGCAGGGAATCGTTAACTTTGCGGTTAATTCGATTTTCTCTTCTCCGGTGCAGTGTGCTCCTAGCTTCTAATTCTGACGCTCGGGTATAGTGAAATGGCGGGCAGGGCCGGGCCGACTTCGCTGGTTCAAGACGGCGAGCCTGGTTTGCAACAGGGCGTGACGGCGCGTGCTTCAGGGAAGCTCCAGCCTCAGGCTGCGATGACGTGGCTGGGCGCCGCCTGTCGCCGGTCATTCGAGCTGCTTTCGCCGGGTCTGCTGCTGTCGTTTGCGGTTGTTGGCGTGACCAGCGCCGCGCTCTTTGCGTTGATCAGGTACAAGTCCAGCAGCGACATGGCCGAAGCGCTCGTTCACTATCGCAGTGAATCGCAGCTGGAAGCGGAGCGCGCGGCGGGCGAGGTCGCTGAGAAACTGCACCTGATCCAGCAGGGATTGCGCACGATCACGCTCCTTCCGGGCGTTCGCAGGATCGCCAGTGAAGGTTCGGAAATCGACGCGGATTCAAAAGCGGCAATCCAGCAGCTTTACAACAATCTCAAGAGCAATGTGGATATCTCGGAGGTCTACATTGTTCCTGCTGACATCGATCCGGATCGCCCCGAGGCTTCGCACGAACCGATAATGGCGTTCGACGAGTTGATCGTGAACGCGGCCGCCCGCGCGCGGGAACGGGGTGAGCTTGCCGAAGCGGAGCACGAGGAGGACGATCCAGAGGTCGAAATCTTCGAGTACCGCGCCTTGCGCGATCAGATGACGTGGCTGCGCGAAAACTATCCGACCGACGCAGCGTTTTCCGGCCTTGACCGGCCGATGATCTCAACCGCGGAAATGATCACGTGCGACAACACGGTCTTCATTCACACGCGCCGGGATGAAGACAGGTCCGGGATCATTCTGTCTGTGCCATTCTATGGTCTTGACGGCACATTGCATGGCGTCGTCTCGGCAATCGTGCGTACAGGCGCTCTGGTCGGCTATCTTCCGCAGAGCAATGCGGGGCTGTTGAACACCGCCCATGGCTTCAATGCACTGTCATCCGAGCCTGGCGTCGAGCGGCGGTTCCGCGATGACCTGATTGCAGGCCGTCGGTCTCCAGATCTACTGTACTCTGCGGCAATCAAGCTCGGCGAGGACGATACGCGGGGTGACCTTGCGCCGATGGCCGCGCTGGATGTGCAGGGTGATTGGGTCCTGTGGGCAGGGCGGCCGAACTCAGACTTCTTTTCGAGCGACAGCGCCACGTCGATCAAGGCCTTTGAAAATCTGGCCACGGTGATCGCCGCCGTCTTCACGCTGTTGGCGCTGACCGGCCTTGTGATCATGCGCTTGTACCTGCTCCGGAGGACTGCCAACGAGGCGGCCCTTGCCGACGCACTGTATGCCGCTGAGGCGGCGAGCCGCGCCAAGTCGGCTTTCCTCGCGAACATGAGCCATGAGATCCGTACGCCACTGAATGGCGTTCTGGGCATGGCTCAGGTGCTGGAGTCGCAAAAGCTGAGTGCCGAGGCGCGCCCTCTCGTTGAAACGATCCGTGACTCCGGCAACAGCCTCGTGGCAATGCTCAATGATGTGCTCGATCTTTCGAAGATCGAGGCAGGCAAGGTGGACCTTTCGCCCGAGGACGCCGATCTCCGGCAGGTAATGCGCCGCGTCGAGCGCCTCTATACCGCCGCTGCTGCCGCCAAGGGGATCGCGTTGAAGGTCGAAATCGACGCGTCGGTTCCGGAGCGCCTTTCATTTGACGCCATGCGGATGCAGCAGTGCTTGTCGAACCTTGTATCGAACGCGATCAAGTTCACGGAGTCCGGGACAGTTTCCGTTTCTGGAAACTGCCAGCCATTGGCTGGCGGCGGCTCGATGGTCCGGATTTGCGTGGCCGACACCGGCATCGGCATCAATGAAGAAGCTGTCGGGAAGCTCTTTCAGGTCTTCACGCAGGCCGATGAATCTACGACCCGCCGTTTTGGCGGAACCGGTCTTGGTCTCGCGATCTCCCGCAAACTTGCGCGGTTGATGGGAGGCGACATCACAGTTGCCAGCACCCCCGGGCGCGGCTCCACATTCACATGCACCTTCGTCGCGCATTCGGCGGCGGCTCCGGTCTTGTCGATGCCGTTGAAGGCAGGTGCGTCGGCAGTCGACTTCACAAGCCTCGACGATCTCAGGGTTCTGGTCGTGGATGACAATCCGCTCAACCGGAAGGTCGTCAGACTGCTGCTCGCGCCGCATAATGCATGGATCGCGGAAGCCGAGAACGGGCTCGGGGCGCTCGAGCGACTTGACGCTGATACGTTCGACATCGTGCTTCTCGACGCCCACATGCCCGTGATGGATGGAGCCACGACGATCAAGCGGATTCGCGAATCGAAGAAACCCTGGTCGCAGCTTCCCGTCATCGCCCTGACTGCGGATGCGATGAACGGCGATCGCGAGAAGTACCTCAGGATGGGCATGTCGGGCTACGCGTCCAAACCCGTCAACCGGGTCGCGCTCCTGGCCGAGATGTCAAAGGTGCTGGGTGACAGGCCAGCGAAGAGCGTCGAGCGCACCGCAAGCACGTCGTCCAATCCCGAAGCGGCAGGCGCAGACCAGCCAGCCTCAAGCCTGGCTGATGATGATCTGGCCAGCATTCTTGGCATGATTGATCGCGCGTCCGCTTGATCGCGGTCCGGCGCCCAATTGCATGCGAGGGGGCGTCGGCCGGGTTGTGGCTGGTAGGTTCGGGGCTACACTCCGCGCGACGCACACCATAAGGGCCCGCACATGGACGGCTTCGAAGGCAAGACCGAGCGGGTTCGCTATGACTATCCGTTTGCGGAGCCGCCTGAGCCGGGGACCACGATGGAGGTCGCGCCCGGCGTGCGCTGGGTGCGCATGCCGCTGCCTTTCTCCCTGAAGTGGATCAACCTCTGGCTGCTGGAGGATGGCGACGGATGGACTGTGGTCGACACCGGCATTCCGAACTCCGAGACTAAGGCGCACTGGCGGACGATCTTCGACAACGAGCTGCAGGGAAGGCCGGTAAAGCGCGTGATCGTCACACATATGCATCCCGATCATATCGGGCTCGCCGGGTGGATGACGAGGAAGTGGCAGTGCGATCTCTGGATCTCGCGTCTGGAATACGTGACGTGCAGGATGCTGGTGGCGGATACGGGACGCGAGGCGCCGGACGCTGGCGTGAAATTCTATCGCGCTGCTGGTTGGACGCAGGAGCAGATCGACGTCTATGTCGACAAGTTCGGCGGGTTCGGGAAGGCGGTGTCGCAACTGCCGGACGCTTTCCAGCGGCTGAGCGACGGGGACGCGATTTCGATCGGCGGACGGACGTGGCGGATTGTCACGGGATGCGGACATTCGCCGGAGCACGCCTGCCTGTGGTGCCCTGAACTCAACGTGTTCATCGCGGGCGACCAGATCCTGCCGCGCATCTCGTCCAATGTCAGCGTCTTCCCGACCGAGCCCGAGGCTGACCCGCTGTCGGACTGGATCAATTCCTGCCGGAAGCTGAAAGCCACCATTCCTGAAGGGGTGCTGGTGCTTCCCGCCCATAACGAACCCTTCCATGGCGCGCACAAGCGGCTGGATTCGCTCATTGAGGGACACGAGACGGCGCTGGCCCGGCTGCTGTCCCGGCTGGATACGCCGAAGCGGGCGGTGGACCTGTTCGGGGCGGTGTTTGCCCGCGCGATCGGTCCGGACGTGCTGGGCATGGCCACCGGGGAGACCATGGCGCACCTGAACTGCCTGAAGCGTCGCGGTCTTGTGACGTCCGAGCAGGATGGCGGGACAACGCTGTACAGGCGGGCGTCTTGACGGCGGGGGCGGACGCATAACGTATACCCCTCGTATTTGCGCAAGCGGCTGCGTGGGCCTTTTCGCCCCCGAAAAGGCCTCAGGGACCTGTAGATGACCGACACCCCGACTGAGCGGCCGGCAGACGGCCAGCCGGCCGCCAATGCCGGGGCTGAGGCTGCAGCCGAGCCCAGGCAGGGCCTCAGGAAGAAGCTGTTCCACGAGTTTCGCGAGACGGCGATGACGATCGCCATCTTCGTTCCTTTCTGGCTGGTGTTCTCGACCTTCGTCTACGAGCTGCGCTCGATCCCCTCTGAGTCGATGGTGCCTGCGCTCCAGGTCGGCGACCGGGTTGCGGTGGCGAAGTTCGCCTACGGCTACAACCGCAATTCTATCCCGTTCGGGCTTGGCCTGCTGGTGATGGGCGATGACCAGAAGAACCCGGAAGAGCGCTGGTTCGGCTCCGCACCGAAGCGCGGCGACGTGATCGTGTTCCAGCATCCGTTCGATACGAACAAGGTCATGATCAAGCGCCTGGTCGGGCTGCCAGGCGATTCCGTCGAGGTGAAGGGCGGCAGGCTGTATCTGAATGATGCGGAAGTGCTGCGCGAGCGGGTGCGCTCGACGACCTACATCCCCGATGACAACAGCCGCCTCACGACGGCGACCGAGTATCGCGAGACGATTCCGACCGGCGATGGCGAGTCCACGAAGACCTACCTCATCCATGAGTTCTCGGACTCGGATTCATTGGACGAGACGCCGCGCTTCACCGTGCCGGCGGGGCATGTCTTCATGATGGGCGATAATCGCGACAACTCTGAAGACAGCCGCGCGCCGTCCGGCCACCGCCGCATGGCGACGCAATTTCCCGAGGCATGGCCCTATCGTCCCTCCAGCCTTCCGGCCAACACGCGCGATGACGCGGTTGGCTTTGTGCCGATGGACTACCTGATCGGCCGCGCCGAGACGGTGTTGTTCACGTTGCACGGCTGCAAGCAGGCGCCGGGCGCGGAGTGCCCGGAAGGGCGGCTCTGGAAGGGGTTGTAGGGGCTCGTTGCGTACCGATAATGCGTGAAATTCGACTGATCCGTTAGCGCCAAAGTTAAGCGACAACGGGTAAGCAAAACCTGCTGCGAGGGCGTCGCGAGCGCAGGTTGGGTCGATGCACGTTTCCCTGAAGCCTCCTTCTGAATTGACCGGGGCCGAGGTCGCTGCGTGGCGCACGCTTGCCGTCGCGAGTCATGACAATCCCTTTCTCTCGCCCGATTTTGCGCAGGCCGTTGGTCGCGTACGGGCGGATGCGCGCGTGCTGGTGGTGCGCGATGCTGCGGGAGAGGTACGGCTGCTGCTGCCGATGCAGCTTGCAGCGTCCGGCCTCGCGCGGCCACTGGGCGCGCCGATGTGCGATGTGAACGGGCCGATCGGAGCCGTGAAAGATCAGGCGCTGCTGCCGCAGGCGCTTGGGCGGGCAGGGGTCGCCGCCTATGCGTTCAGCGGCTGGACCGGGGCTGCGGATGTTGGCGGTGTGAAGATCCGGGCGCGCGAAGGCTCTGCCGTGGCCGACCTGCGCGGCGGATTCGATGGCTGGCATGAAGCGCAGCGTGAGCTGTATCCGAAACACTTCAAGAAGATGCGCCGCCTTGCGCGCCAGGGCGAGAAAGAGTTCGGGCCGGAGACCGTGACGTTCGGGCCTGCGACGGCTGAAGAGCTGGCGACGCTGATCAGCTGGAAACGCGAACAGTTCGCTCGCACGCGACGGCATGACGTGCTTGGTCCCGCATGGACGCGTGGGCTGCTTGAAACCTGCGCGGCGCAGGCCGGGGATGGTTTCAGCGGCGTGATGGCGGTCCTGCGTCTTGGCACGCGGATCGCCGCGGCGGAGTTCGGACTGCGCAGCGGGGCGACGCTGCATGGCTGGATGGCGGGGTACGATCCTTCCTTCGCTTCCTGTTCGCCTGGACTGGTGCTGCAGGAGCGCCTGCTGGAGCGCGCAGCAGCCTCTGGCATCCGGCAGGTCGTGCTGGGCAAGGGCGAAGACCACTACAAAAGGCACTATGCGTCGTTCTATGCGCCGGTCGACGACGGGGTGGTGACGGCGGCTGGATTGGCGGGAGGTCCGCGCGCGATGGCGGCGGGGCTGCTGCATGTGATGGAGCAGGGCCGATTCGGGCCAGCTTCGCGGCTGGCGGGGCGTACACGGCGGCGGCTGGACGTCATTCTTGCAGTCGAGACCAGCATGGGCGGGCAGCTGCGCGGGGTGCGGCGCGCGCTGGGCGAAGATCCGGCGGTCGACCGCACACGGGTGGCCCTGACGGCGGCCCTGCGGGTGACGCCTTTCTGAAACTGGCCAGATTTTCCGGGAGTTTCCCGGCCCGGCTACACAAGCGGGTTGGTTTTCTGGCGCGAGGCGCTAAAGCCCTTGCGCATGGACGTCGTCGTCAAACCAGTTGACCGGCCCGCTGAGCGGCCCGCCCGGGCCGCGCCCACAGGGCGTATCATCGTCGTGCGCCATGGGCGTCCGCAGGTGATTCCCAAGGAAGGCCCGCCGATGGGCTGGAAGGACTACAAGGCCTGGTGGGCAAAGTACGAGCTGAGCTCTCTGAAGGAGGGGCAGCGATGCCCCGAGGCGCTGCTGAGCCAGATCAACGACGACGCGATCATCATGTCGAGCGCCCGGCAGCGGGCGATCGAGACGGCGGGGCAGCTCGGCCGCGGGCGTGACGTGAAGCACGACCCCATGTTCAACGAGGCGCCGCTTCCAGCGCCGAAGCTTGGCATCTTTCCGATGCGGCCGAAGAACTGGAACAAGATCGCGCGCCTGCTCTGGATGCTCGGGCATAGCGGTGGCGAAGAGCATGTCAGTGAAGCCAAGCGCCGCGCGGCGAAGGCGGCCGAGGTGCTGGTGAAGACGGCGGAGGAAAGTGGCGGGTGCGACGTGGTGCTTGCCGCACACGGCTGGTTCAACCGCATGTTGCGGCCGCAACTGAAAAAGCGCGGCTGGGTCAACGTCCATGACGGCGGCGACAAGTACTGGTCGTTCAGGATTTATCAGAAGCGTTAGCCCGGGTCCGGCGGTCGAGAGGCTCTGCTTGCCTCGTGGCTCGATGCGCCTATGGTGCGCCAGCTTTGGAGGCGGGCATGTCGAAGGCAGAGGCCGGACCTGATATTGCGACGATGAGCTTCGAGGACGCGTTGCGCGAACTCGAGCAGATCGTGCACAGGCTCGAAGCCGGCGATGTGCCGCTGGATGACTCGATCCGCATCTATGAGCGCGGCGCTGCGCTGAAGGCGTATTGCGACAAGCGGCTGAAAGAAGCAGAGCTGAAGATCGAGAAGGTAAAGGTCGCCGCGGACGGCGCAAAGGGGCTGGAACCTGCTGATGATCTCTAGGTATCGGTCGGCGGCGGCAGGATTCAGGGTGATGGCGTGATCTACACGATCGACCCGGCATTCGAGCAGCGGCTCAACGAAGTTGCGGACCGTATCACGGTCGCGCTCGACCAGCTGATCCCGCCTGCGTCGGGGCCGGAAGCGCAGCTGATGCGCGCGATGCGGCATGGCGCGCTGAGCAAGGGCAAGCGCCTGCGCCCGTTCATCACCATCGAAGTGGGGCGCATGTTCGGCGCGCAGGAGAAGGCGTTGCTGCGCGGGGCGGCTGCGGTCGAGTGCATGCACGCTTACTCGCTCATCCATGACGACCTGCCGTGCATGGACGACGACGACTATCGCCGCGGCCAGCCGACCGTGCACAAGGCGTTCGACGAGGCCACCGCCGTGCTGGCGGGCGACGCCCTGCAGGCGCTGGCCTTTGAGATCATGATTTCACCCGAGACCCATCGTGATGCCTCCATGCGTTGCAAGCTGGTGGAGCGGCTGGCGCTGGCGTCGGGAGCCCGCGGGATGGTCGGCGGGCAGATGATCGACATGCACCCGATGGCCGATGGCGAGGAGCCGCTTCAGGTACTCACACGCATGCAGCGGCTGAAGACCGGCGCGCTGATCACGCTGGCGGGGGAGGTGGGGGCCTTGCTGGGCGGCGCCACCGAAGCCGAACGGCATGCGATTTCGGGGTATACAAACGACCTGGGGCTGGCTTTTCAGATTGTGGACGATCTGTTAGACGTGGAGGGTGATCCAACGATCCTTGGCAAGGCGACTTCCAAGGACCTGGACGCGGGGAAAATGAACTTTGTGTCCTTGTTGGGGGTCGAGGGGGCCCAGGACAGGGTGCTCTATCTCGCCGCCCAGGCGAAACAACATCTGGCGTCCTTCGGGTCCAGGGCGACATCTCTCCTTCACACGGTCGACTTTGTGCTCAACCGCCGCCATTAATGATCCGGAATGCGCGGACAGGGATATGGCATGACGACACCGACCCCATTGCTCGACCAGATCAAGACCCCCGCTGATCTCAAGGGGCGGAACAAGGCCGAGCTACGCCAGATCGCTGACGAGTTGCGCGCAGAGACCATCAGCGCCGTGTCGGTGACCGGCGGTCACCTCGGTGCCGGTCTGGGCGTGGTCGAGCTGACCGTCGCCATCCACGCCGTGTTCGACACACCGGCCGACAGGCTGGTCTGGGACGTTGGCCACCAGGCCTATCCGCACAAGATCCTGACGGGACGCCGCTCGCGCATCCGGACGCTGCGCCAGGGCGGCGGCCTCTCCGGCTTCACCAAGCGTGACGAGAGCGAGTACGATCCCTTCGGCGCAGCTCATGCGGGCACGTCGGTTTCCGCAGCCGCCGGTTTTGCCGTGGCGCGCGACCTGCTTGACCGCGACAACCGCGTGATCGCGGTGGTCGGCGACGGCGCGATGAGCGCAGGCATGATCTATGAGGCGATGAACAATGCCGGCGCGATGCACGCGCCGCTGATCGTCATCCTCAACGACAACGACATGTCGATCGCCCCGCCGGTTGGCGCGGTGAGCCACTACCTGTCGCGTACGGTGTCCTCGAAGGGCTATCGGAAAGTGCGCAAGCTCGCCAAGCGCGTGACGCGCAAGATTGGCATCGAGGGCATCGTGAAGAAGGCGGAGCATTCGATCCGCAGCTTCAACATGGGCGGTGACATGTTCGACGCGCTCGGCTTCTACTATGTCGGCCCGATCGACGGGCACGACATGGATGCGCTTGTCGACGTTTTGGAGAATGCGCGCGACATGACGAACGGGCCGGTTCTGGTCCACGTCGTGACGCAGAAGGGAAAGGGTTACGACCCCGCCGAGAACGCCGACGACAAGTATCATGGCGTCTCCAAGTTCAACGTTGTGACGGGCGAGCAGGCCAAGTCAAAGGCCGGCCCGCCGAGCTACACCAAGGTCTTCGCGCAGGAGATGGTGCGGATTGCCGAGAAGGATCCGCTCGTCATTGGCATCACAGCGGCGATGCCGTCTGGTACCGGCCTCGACGTGTTCGGCCAGAAATTCCCTGAACGCTGCTTCGATGTCGGCATCGCCGAGCAGCACGCCGTGACGTTTGCGGCCGGTCTTGCGGCGGAGGGCATGAAGCCATTTGCGGCGATCTATTCGACCTTCCTGCAGCGCGGCTATGACAGCGTCGTGCACGACGTGGCGATCCAGAAGCTTCCTGTGCGTTTCGCGCTCGATCGCGCGGGCCTGGTTGGCGCGGATGGCGCGACGCATGCGGGCACGTTCGATATCGGCTTCCTTGGCGCGCTTCCGGGCATGGTGTTGATGGCGGCGGCCGATGAGGTTGAACTGCAGCGCATGGTCGCGACGGCACATGCGATCGACGATCGCCCGAGCGCCTTCCGATATCCGCGCGGCGAGGGCATCGGCTTGCAGATGCTCGATGATCCGCAGCCGCTGGAGATCGGCAAGGGCCGCATCGTCAAGCAGGGCACGGCTGTGGCGATCCTGTCCTATGGCGCGCGGATGCAGGAATGTCTGCGCGCGGCGGACATGCTCGACAAGCAAGGCCTTTCCACGACTGTGGCGGACGCGCGCTTCGCCAAGCCGCTGGACGAAGCGCTGATTGCGCAGCTGGCCAAGAACCACGAAGTGCTGATCACGATCGAGGAAGGCGCCCGCGGCGGCTTCGGCGCTTTCGTGCTGCATTCGCTGGCCGAGCGCGGCCTGCTCGACAAGGGCCTGCGCATTCGTACGCTGACGCTGCCGGACGTCTTCCAGGATCACGACACGCCAGAGAAGATGTACGAGTTCGCCGGGCTCGATGCGCGCTCGATCGCTGCAAGCGCCATCAAGGCGCTGGGCCGTGGCGACGAGCGGGCGCTGAAGCTGATCGTGGGGTAAGGGCTTAGTCGCCCCGGCCGGTCGCCTCGGTGATCACCGTCTCCACCTTGCGGCGCATGTCGGGGCCGGCGAGGTATTCGCCGATGTCTTCCAGCATCGGATTGCCGGGCGCGAATTCCACCACATAGGCGACGACGTCCACCGTCGCGCGCGGGTCGTAGGTCTTTACGCCGGGCACCGGCATCCAGCCTGATTGCAGCGCCGTCAGCGCAGCCGCGTTGTAATCACCCGCGCGAACGCCAGGCAGACGGATGCCCCCGACTGCGAATTTCGTCGCGAGATCTGGAACACCCGCATCTGGTCCATCAGCCTTTACGATAGTGCGCGTTGCGGCGAGCCCGTAGTTCACGATGACGGCGAGGTCGCGCGTGGAAGCGGCGCCCATCGACTGGAAGCGATTGATGTAGAGCCGGTCGAGCTTCACGCGGAAGAAGGGCGGCGAGATCGCCGGGTTCCAGAATGCAGGTGCGCTGGTCTCTGATGGATCGCCGCTCGATGCTGTCAGGGCGCCGCCGCCGATGTCGCCGGACGTCTCGATGTAGGCGATGGCGAAGAAATCCGGTGTGCGGGTCAGTTCAAGCCGTGTCCACATCTGCCGGAGGTCGGCGGCGGCTGTCTCGGCATACGCCTGGGGCTCGGGGCCGTAGCCATTGCGCACGATGTACATGCACCGGATGCCCGGATTGATCGACACGTCGCCGCTGCTGGGACTGGTGTAGAAAAGGCCCCCATTGGCGCCGACAGACCTGGTCACGTCTTCCTGCCCGGCGCGCTTGAGGTAAGTGCCGAATGACTCGAAGGCGATTCCGCCGATATTGGTGATCATCTCGAGCGCGAGGCTGGGCAAGTCTGCATAGGCCTCCAGCCCCGCACCTGGTGATCCGCGGTCAGGCATGACGGGCGGGGGAGCGGCCTGTGGGCAGCGGCCATCGAGCAGGACGCGAAGATCGCCTGCATTGCCGCCGACGAAGCCGTCCGGAGAGGACGATGGCGGCGTAGTTGCGCACCCGGCCATCGCAAGCATGCAGCCAATGCCGATCGCGCGTTTCATGCCCGTCATCCCCTGTCGTCCGATACAGGACTGTTCCGGGTGCGAATGAATTGTGCAAGGTCAAACGCCAGCGTCGCGAGCGCGGCGGTGAGCTGCCGCACCGGGCGAATGCCGAGGCGCCGCTGTCCGGCAGAGTCGTGCAAGCTGGACAGGAAGGAGTCGATGTGGACGTTCGTCCGGGCCACGGCCGACAGCGGCGCCGTATCGTCGGAGGCGATGCGCGCCGACATGGCCCGTGACCCCCCGGCTGGAAGTCGCATTCGGTGATTGACCTGAATTCAAGCTGTTCAAGTTCAGCCTGGCGATAACGCCCGGCTGCGGACCTGATTTGGATCAGGCGGCGCTTGGACCTGTCCGAATTGTGCCGCATGGCGGCGCCTCGCCGGCCCGTAAGCTTGTAGCGCATAGAAATGGAGGCTCCAACGAGACAGCGCCCTTCATCGCAAGGGGAGGTTCCGCAGGCGCTTCACGAGTTCCTGACGCACCTTCCATGGCTTGAAGCTGGCGTGCAGGCGGGAGAGCCAGTGGCTATTGACGGCCAGATAGGGCTGGCCGAGCTCGCGCGAGCGGGGGAGGATTTTCCGCGACAGGATGTCGATGACGTGGGCGATCTCTTCGGGGGAGGCGAGAACCAGCGAGCGGCCGCGGTGATCGAGGAACCAGACAGGATAGCCCTTGCCGTGCACCGGACGTGGGCAGGGCGGATCGAACACCGTGGCGGACCAGTAGGGGCCGTCCACTGCGCGATGCGCCCAGGGCGTAATCGGCGTGCGAACGGGGTTATCGCGGTATTCGATACGTATCTGCATGAGCGAGGGATCGCGATGGCGAAGGTGTCCGTCAAGCAGGTCGAGAAGAACCTGATCGCGTTTGCGTTGACCTGTGCCGCGGTGGTGCTGGGACATATGTGGGGCCATGACGCCGTCAGAGCGATCGCGCTGCGGCGCCGACGCCGACGGTCAGGTTGATGAGCGAAAACCTCACCATGTAGCCCGTCACGCGCCGGGCGACATCGCGGAAGACCCGCGCACATCCGGCCAGCGTGCGCTGGAAATCCATGTACCTGTTACGGAATTCCCCGCGGGTCAGCAGAAGGACGAAATTCGGGATAACGATGAAGCCGGTCTGCACGATGGCCGGCTGCACAAAGGCCATGATCGAGCCTGCCAGGCCTCGCTCATGCATCACCGCTGTTCGCGACGGCAGCGTTTCGGGGGCGACGATGTTCAGACCTTTGACTTGCTTCGCTATGTTCGTGAGCTGCTTCAGCGGCGCGGGGTTCGATCGCGGCTCGCAAGGCCACTTGATGCGTGTTGCCTCTCGCTTGAGACTACGCCGGGCGACAAAACAGCGTATATCGTGTTCACCGGCCGTTCAGGGAGAACGAGACAGCCTGCACGTCCCTGATGAGGGAAGTCCCATGATGAAGAATGCCAGGTTTCTTTTCGCCGCCGCCGCACTTCTTGCCGGGTGCGCCACCCCGCCAGCGGACACAGCGGATGCCAAGCCGGATCCCCGCCAGGGTGAGGAGGTGAACAACATCTGTTTTGCCCAGCAGATCCGCAACTGGCGCGAGCTCGACAACCGCTCGGTGATCGTCGAGGCGCGGATGAACGATGAATACAAGCTCGAACTGCTCGGGACGTGCAACCCGCGCGATGCTTTCCTCAACATCGGACTTGTGTCGCGCGGCGGCAGTTCCTGCCTCTCGAGCGGCGACCTGCTGGTCACCGATGCACGCTACAATGACGGGTCGTGCAGCATCCGGCGCATCTACAGGTGGAACGAAAAAGCGACTCAGGCTCCTGCTGCTCCGACCGCAGGCTGACCGTCACGTACCTTTTTCCTCCGACGTGACGATGGAAAAGGCCCGGGAAGCGTCGCTTCCCGGGCCTTCTCTCTGGATGGACCGGGCGGGCTGCACGTCCGCCCGGTCCGCCGAGCCGTGATCAGGTTGGACCCAGAAATCATGGTCCGGAACACGGAAAGGTTGAGACGCCTACTGCCAGTAGCGCGGGGCCTTGTAGTAGTCGTACACCTCGTCGCGTAGCGCGCTGTTGCCGTCGCCACGGGTCAGCTCATTGATGCCATCGGACGGTGCGGCCTGGAGCTGTTCCTTTGTCATGTTCACCACATACCCGTCGTGACCTTTCTGGTAGTCGAGTGTTGACCACGGGAGCGGGTGGAATTTTTCGTTCATGCCCAGGAAGCCGCCGAAGCCGACGACCGCGAACATGATGTTGTTGGAGGTCTTGTCGAGAACCACGTCCTCGACCTTGCCGATCTTGTCTCCGGACGGATTGTAGACGCTCGTGCCGATGACCTTGGTGGCGCGGATCGCGCCGGTGTGGCCTGTTGTCATTGCCATGGTATTTCCTTTCGGGCTGGGGATTGCCGAGACAGAACGTGGCAGTCTTCCATCGGTTGCGTGGCGTTCAGATTTTCAGTGCAGACGGTCGCCGATCGCCTTCGGCGCTTGAAGCAGGACAGGCGTCGGGCTCGGCCAAGGTGTGGCTTGGGTCGGGAAACGGCCGGCCGTCATGGCGCATGGCTTGCACCCCGCGAGCGATGGCCCCGGAAACCATGTCTTCAGAGCCAGTTCGCGACGTATCTGTTCGCGATGTGGATGTGTGCGTGTGCACCTTCCGCAGGCCTTCGGTCGCGCGTCTGCTGGCTTCGCTCGCCAGGCAGGAGTTACCTGTCGCAACGCGGCTGAGGGTGATCGTCGCCGACAATGATGATGTCGCCTCCGGCCGAGAAACAGTACTTCGCGCGTTTGCCGAACTGGGACTCGAGGGCGTTTACCTTCATGCCCCCGCGCGGAATATCTCGGTCGCACGCAATGCCTGCCTCAACGCGGCGCGAGCAACACTGATTGCGTTCATCGACGACGATGAAGTTGCGCAGCCCGACTGGCTCGCCTGCCTCGTCTCGGAACTGGACCGGACACGGGCGGATGTCGTGTTCGGCAAGGTTAACGCGACTTACGACGTGGATGCGCCAGGCTGGATGCGGCGCGCGGATCTTCATTCGACGCCCGCCCCGCTCAGGCGTGGCAAGATCGAAGGAGGGTACACCTGCAACGTCCTGATGAAGCGCAAGGCCATCGGCGCATTCAGGTTTGACCCCTCGTTCGGGCGCAGTGGCGGGGAAGACACCGCCTTTTTCACCATGCTGGCGCGTGCGGGCGCGGCGATGGCGTACACGCCGTCCGCGATTGTCGTGGAGCCGGTGTCGCGTGGCCGGGCGAACCTCAGATGGTTGACGACGCGGTCTTACCGGGCGGGCCAGACCTACGGTCTGCTGCGCCTGCGCGAGGGGGAGGCGAGCACAGCCGTTGGCGTGCTCTCGCTTGCAAAGGTGGCATGGTGCCTTGTGGTCATGGGGCTGACGATCTGGTCGCCAGTGCGCTGGCGCCGCGCAGCGGTACGCGCACACCTCCATGCCGGCGTGCTGGGAGCTGCCCTGGGGCGCGCGCCCATCGAACTCTATGGAGTCGCGCGTGGCTGACACAGGGATGCACCTGCCTCTGCTACTGGACCGGCCGGCACGCAAGAATGAGCTGGCGGGTGGGCGAAGCATTGGCGCGGCGAGGGGTGAAGACGTTGTCGTCGTGATCCCCACGCTGAATGAAGGCCGGCATATCGAGACATGCGTGCGCTCGTTGATGACAGGTGATGCACGGCTGAAGCGGGTCGAGATGATTGTTGCCGATGGCGGCAGCCGCGACTGGACGCGGGCCGTGGTGGAAATGCTGCAGGAGGAGTTTCCCAACCTGCGCCTGCTGCACAATCCAAGGCGGCTGCAGTCGGCGGCGGTGAACGCGGCTGCGCGCGGCGCGGGTATTGGCCGGCGTATACTTGTCAGGTGCGATGCACACGCGATCTATCCGCCGAATTATGTGATGGAGGCGGCGGACTCGCTTGCGCGACGCACCGTGGCGTCAGTTGTCGTGCCGATGGATGCGGATGGCACAAGCTGCTTCCAGAAAGCCAATGCATGGATCGTCGACACGCCGCTGGGCTCGGGAGGATCGGCGCATCGCGGCGGACGCAGGTCGGGCTTTGTCGATCACGGCCACCACGCTGCCTTTGACCTCAAGACCTTCCTGCACGTGGGGGGCTATGACGAGACATTCTCGCACAACGAGGATGCTGAGTTCGACGCACGCCTGAGGAAGGCTGGCGGCCGCATCTTCATGGACGCTGATATCCGGGTGACCTACCTGCCGCGTGCGACGGTCGGCGCGCTGGCGCGGCAATACTACAGTTATGGCCGCGGCCGCGCCCGCACACTGCTGAAGCATGGTGAACGGCCAAAGCTGCGCCAGCTGATCCCGCCGATGACCCTGATCGGGTGTCTGGCTGGATTTGCGCTGGCGCCTCTCACGCCATGGACCCTCCTCGCGCCGGCGAGCTATCTGGTTGCCCTTACGGGCGCATCGCTCGTCGTGGCGGTGCAGCGCATGTCGCTGTGCGGGCTGTTGGCAGGCCTGGCGTCTGGTGTGATGCACATGAGCTGGTCGGCGGGGCTGTTGCGGCAGCTGCTTGCTGGCCGCTCTTCCTGATCCATCCCTTCTGGATGGCTGGGCGCGCCCAGCCTTGATGGAACCCGGGCCAAGGCTGCGCGTACAGTCATCTGGCGGGCTAAGCGCCGGACCATTTTCGACATTTCGTTACCGTTCATACCGTGGCAGCCGACTGCCGCGCGCGAGGCAAGACGTTGCATGTCCTACACCCCCGGACCGACGCCCAGCCTGCAGGAAGCCAGGTTTCGGCAGAGATGCATCGGCAAGGCGATGAGCCAGCTGTCCGCGCGGCTGACAAGCGAAGAGCCTCCAGAGGAGCTTCTGAGCCTGCTGGCGCTGGCGGACGTGAGACAGCAGGCGAGGCAAGGGCCGAGCCAAATGGCGCTCCGGTAGACGACGCAGACTTCAAGTCCCAGCTGGTCGCCCTGATCCCCCATCTGCGCGCGTTTGCTTTCAGCATGACGCACCGCCCGGAGGCCGAAGACCTCGCGCAGGAAACGATGATCAAGGCCTGGCGTGCGCGCGGCAGCTATCAGGCCGGCACCAACTTCAAGGCGTGGCTGTTCACGATCCTGCGCAACGAACACTATTCCCGCGCGCGCCGCTCCTGGCGAAGCGTTTCGCTCGATCCCGGCGTCGCCGAAAGCACGCTGGTCGTCTCCGACGATCCCTCGGTCCGCGAGGAATTGCTTGATGTGCGGAACGCCATGCAACTGCTCTCGTTCGACCAGCGGCAGGCGCTCGTTCTGGTAACGGCGGCAGGGCTTTCCTACGCGGATACCGCGGCGATCTGCGGCTGTGCGATCGGGACGGTAAAGAGCCGGGTCAATCGTGCGCGGGCCGAACTGGTCGGGATCCTGGAGCGTCAAAGCGGAAAGCAGCGGGCGCAGTCCGACATCCTGGCATCGACGGCGTTCAGCACAATCATGACGGAAGCTGCAGCCATGCAGGTCCAGCCTGCGACGGAGACTATGGGTACCGTCAGGTCGGCATGACCGCTTGCAAAGCGCTGGTCAGGCGGCGGGCGCCCGCAGGCGGCAAGTCAAGCTTTCCGAGCTGAAATCAGGTTCGACCGCGCCGCAAACGCAACACCTGGATCTGGCGTGATCCGGAAGGATCCGAAACCGGATCGCTCTGGCGTGGCGCAAGCCCCGCCGGAGCGTTCACGCCAGACCAGATCGAGGTGGCCGCCAGCGCTGAGTCACTCGATTTCAAACGAGCCGCGCTGGATCGAGGGAGCATCATACCTGGCTGCGTTGGTGGCAAGCTCGTGGAGGGCGAGGGTGATGGCGTGCGCACGGCGGCCGTCGAGGGCGAGAACGTTCGCCGGCGCGCGGTAGCGCATTGTCCGCGTCAAGATCGCTGACCGGCTCGTCCATCAGTTCAAGGGTTTCGTGGCTCAGAACGTGTGTTCCCGCGCATCAGGCATGCAGCTGGCGCCAGTTGTCCGGGGCCTGACCTGTACGGCAACTGGAACTCCCGTCCGACTGACGATTGCACCTGTGTCCGGCGCCACGCACGCGACCGGTCGCCTGACGCAGCACGGGACGTCAGAATGAGGAACTGCGCCGCTCGCCGACCTTGTTCAGGGCGCGCTCATACATCATGGCGACAAGCTGATCTGCGGCCTTCCCGTTCATGTCGACCCGGGTCGCGAGATTGTGGTCCTTCAGCACCTTCTTGAGCTGGGCGAGCTTCATCGAGCCGAACACGGCGAAAAACTGCGCCTTGGTCGCTGAAGCGGCGAGGGCATAGGGGTTGGCGACATCAGCCCTGGTCTCATCCTCGAACACCACATTGCCGCCAAGCGCCTTGACCAGCCTGGCTGCTAGGGCCGGGTTGGAACGTACTTCGGCGCGAAGCTCGTCGAAGAAACGGTCGATGTATTCGACGGGCGTCAGTCCCGGACCTTGTGCCATGAGATCCCTGTCTGCTGAGTCATGAAGTCGGAAAAACGTTCGGATAGCCGCCGCACATCGCCCGTGACGCCAGCGTATTTGCCGCGGAAGGTGTTGTAGCTGTCGAGAGCTGCACGATCCATCGCATTCAGGACATGCACGGATTCGGGAATGGTGGGGCCGAACCAGCGGTCCTTGAGATAGATGTCGCGCAGGTCGGACGCGACCTGGCGCGCATACTTGGTATCGCGGAAGCGCGTGATCAGTACGAAGTTGCGGCTCGCCAGGTCTGGCGCGATGAATTTGCCGACCCAGTCGGAGAACTGCTTCGTTCCCCATGTCGAGACCGAGTCGGCGATGGTCGGCGTCACATAGGCGTCGGCGAGCGCAAGGCCGGCCCGCGCCAGAGGCGACAGGTGCGGCGGGCAGTCGATCAGGATGATGTCGTAGAGAGACTGCAGCGGTTCAAAGGCTTTGCGATAATGCTCGGCCAGCGCATCTGCCAGCGTGGTCGGCGTGCCTGCGCGGCCATACCATTCTTCCTCGAGGCTGAGTTCACGCAGGCGCAGATGAGGATGCGAGGGCAGGCTGGAAATCCAGCCGAGCCGGACGTCCTGCTCCTCGGCAAGGCGTAGCTCCTCCAGTGTGACGGCGTTGGGCATGATGTAGGGCGCAGCCGAGGGCGGCTTGCCGGCCATGAAGCTGGCGAGAAGGTGGTGCGTGCCCTTGCCCTGGTCGGACGCCGCCTGGACGCCCATCTCGGTGAGCAGCATCTGGCTGGAATTCGCCTGCGGATCGAGATCGATCACGAGCACGCTCATGCCATAGTAATAGGCCAGCCCGTCGGCCAGCATTACGGTCGTCGTGGATTTGCCGACCCCGCCCTTGAGATTGGCGATCGCAGCGGTGAGTGCGGCCATACGAGCATGTTCCCCGATATCCGCTAACCTTAGAGTGATTTTTGAGGATGTCTCCCCGCAAGCCCGCGCGGGCAGGTCGCCCCTCAGGATGCGCTATTCTGCAGCTTGTGGCGGGGTGATCCGGCCCAGGGCCCGAGTTTCCTCCACGTTCGTACGCCCCAGCGCCCGATCGATCAGGCCGCCGAGTTCTCCACGCGGAGCCACAAGGGTGGATTCGGGCAGGTTGAGCAGGCGCTTGCGGCGAACGGCGACGGGCGATCCGTTGGCGGCAAGGCTGAGGATCAGCGCCGGCAGGGTGGTGGCAAGGCTTTCCGGCAGGGTGAAGCCTACATCCCGCGCTTCGATCCAGCTCGCGGTTTGCGTGCCCGCGGGCGCGATGGCCGGCACGCCATAGTATCCGCCTTCGTAGATGCGGTTTGGCAGGAGCCAGGCGGAGTTGAAGCCCGCCTCCATGAAGTCGCCAGCCCAAACGACATCGAGCCCGGAATAGATGTTCGACAGGTCTTCGGGCGAGCGGTAGCGGCCATGGAAGGTCAGGTTCGCGACGCCCTTGATCCGCGCGTGGAAGTCCGGAATCTCAGTCAGCGCCGGAACACCGTGGAGGTGGATATGAACCTTCGCTCCAGCCTCGCGCGCCGTGTTCAGGAGCAGGTCCAGCGAGCGACGGCAGCGAAGCACGCCGACCCAGCCCAGTTGCAGGGGGCCGGTCCGGAGGTCCGTCCTGGAGGGTCGGGGCCCATAGTCCGCGCCAGCGGCGAGACGGTTTTCCAGAACAAAAGGGACGTAACGTCCGTGATGATGCAGATCGAAGTGGTTGCGGAGGAAGCCGGGGGAGGAAACCACCAGCGCGCGCGTGCGTGCCAGCAGCGCGCCTTCAAGCCTGCGAAAGGCGAGGCCGAGCATGTCCTTCCGGGTCAGCAGGCGATGGACGTCCAGCGCTTCGTAGATGACTGGCGTGTCCAGGCCTGCGATGCGCCGGGCGCGGAAGGCCGTCGCAAGCATGTCGAGGTTGCGCGCGTAGATGACGTCAGCCTGCGCCAGGAGATCAGGCTGCCCCGCCGCGAGCCGCGCCCCGCGAAAGATTGACCTGATCCGCTGCAGGTAGGCCGCGTCATAGGTTCGACCAAGGTCTACATTGTCCCAGTCGACTTCAACCTGATCGCGGCGCCGCATGGTGAATCCGGTTACCTTCAGACCATCATCGCGGAATCCCTGTACCCGTCGGCGCACTGCGGCGTCGGCGGCGTCCTGAGCGAAGAAGGCGACGTGCGTCATGAGGTCGACAGGTGCAAGCTGCGCGCCTGTCACCCTGTAGAAATGTTGTGTAGTCACACTAGCTAACCGAAGGTGGTTTGGTCGGCGGTCGGGACGGCGTGGCTCGCCTGTTGCGTGGCAGTGGGCTCCGCCAAACCCCGGCGGCGGCCATGTTCGGGAGTTCGGGTTGAAGTTTCCGCCCCTCCGATTGCGGGAAAGGCTGGAAGCCGCGCGCGATTGGGCGCGACTGGCCTGGGACAGGTGCGTGCGGTTCGTGGCGGGGGTTGGTTCTGCGGGATCGGTCGACCCGGGCGCTAAAATCGTGTCTTTTGAGGGGCCTGCGGCCATTGTCCCTGAAGGGCGTCGCATCTATGCGGTCGGCGATATTCACGGCCGTGCCGACCTGCTGGAGAAGCTTCTCGGGATAATCCGTGCCGACGCGCTGGGAGAACCGGCCAGGGAAAAGCCGATCCTGATTTTCCTCGGCGATTACATCGACCGCGGTTTCCAGTCGAAGGAGGTGATCGATCTCCTCATGGGCGATCTGGTGTCCCCATTCGAGACACATTTCCTGAAGGGTAACCATGAAGCGGCCATGCTGCAGTTTCTTGATGAACCCGCCATGGGGCCGCGCTGGGCGGAGTTTGGCGGAGCGGAAACGCTGGTTTCGTACGGCGTGAGGCCGCCGCGATCACGGACGTCCCTCGATGGCTGGGCCATCGCCTCGGACCAGTTGAACAGCCTTCTGCCGTCCGCGCATCTGGCCTTCCTCAAGAACCTGCAGGTCAGTGTCCGCATCGGCGATTACATGTTCGTACATGCGGGCGTGCGACCAGGCGTGGATCTCGCCCGACAGTCCGAACAGGACATGCTGTGGATCCGCGAGGAGTTCCTGAACGACAAGCGCCCGCTCGGCGCAGTGGTGGTTCACGGTCACACCCCCACCACGCGCCCGCACCGGGATTCCAGACGGATCGGCATCGATACGGGCGCCTATCTCAGTGGCCGGCTGACGGCGGCCCGTTTTGAGCATGATGGCGTGGACTTCCTGTCGACTGGCCCTTCCGCAGAGCCGGCGACGGACACACCAACATACCAGGAGGTTCGCCGTTGAATCCCGTGAAGACCCTTGCTTTCATGCTTGTCGGCATCGTGGCCGTGCTGATTTCGGCGTGCGCATCAGGGCCCGCCAAGGGCGGCCCGGTTGATGCGGCGCCGGCAGGGCTGACAGGCTATCGGCTCGGCTCCGGCGACGAGATCAAGGTTACCGTATATGGCGAGCCCGATCTCTCGGGCAATTTCGTCGTCGATGGCGAAGGCGAGATCGCGATGTCGCTGATCGGCCAGGCGCCCGTTGGCACTCTCACGCTCACCGAGGCAAGCCAGAGCATCGAGGCGCGTCTGAAGGACGGCTATCTGCGCGATCCGAAGGTGACGGCCGAACTGGTGAAGGGGCGCCCGTACTACATTCTCGGTGAAGTGAACAAGCCGGGGGAATACCCGTTCGTATCAGGGCTGACCGTGATGAACGCCATCGCGAGCGCCGGGGATTTCACGTACCGCGCCGACAAGGGCCGCATCCTCGTGAAGAGCGTCGACAGCCCGAACGAGCGCGAGGTCGAGCTTACGCCTACGACAGTTGTTCGTCCGGGAGACACGATCCGCATCCGTGAGCGGTTCTTCTGAGCCATGTTCGTCCAGCTGTCCCATCACAGCGCACACCGGCCAGACGTCGCCTGCCGAAGTACCTGAATCAACCTGCAGGCGAAGCAAGACCCATCCCGGCGCCGAATTTGCTACCTGACCCACGACAGCGCGCGTCCAGAAGGTGAATACACATGAAGCTCCGTATCAATGCATTGATGGTATCCACCGCGCTGGTCGCGATCATGGCGCCGGGCGCCGTTGCCCAGGCGGGCGACAATCCTTTTGCCCGAGGCCGCTACACCGCTGTGACGGAGCGTTCGCAGCCTGAGTTCGACCCTGTGCCTGTGCGCGCGGGCGCCTTCGAGGTCGATGCGAGCCTCGGTGCGTCGGCCGCCTACAACGACAACATCTTCGCCGAACCGAACAACCCGGACGACGACCTGATCATTCGTCTGCAGCCACAGGTCGATGCTCGTACGACATGGTCGTCGCATGAAGTGGCGATGGGCGCTTCGGTCGATCATCGGGAGTTCTCGAACAACGACAGTGAGACGGCGACGGACTACAACGTGTACCTGAACGGACGGCTGGACGTTACGCGTACCTTCGCGCTCCGGGCGGGCGTCGACAGCCAGCACGTCACCGAGGAACGCTATCTGGCGGGCTCCAACGGCGCGGCAGAACCGGCAGCGTTTGACGGCTACGGCATCTTTGCCGGCGCCAGCTACCGCATGGACCGCGTGCAGCTTGATGCGACGGTCGGCGTTCGCGAGCAGGAGTATGATCAGGTTGCTCAGCAGCAGCGCGACAACACGGACACCTACATCAACGCCCGCGCGTCCTACGCCATCTCTCCGGATGTCGCGGTGTTCGTGCGTGGCCGCAGGAGCGAGCTGGACTATTCGCAGTCCACTCCCAACCGTGACGGCTCGCGCACGACGGTCGATGTTGGCGTGAACTTCGAACTCGCCGCGCCCTTCCGTGGCGAGATCGCAGTCGGCAGCTTCAATGATGAGCGCGATGCTGCGTCCTTCGGCGATACAAGCGGCCTCAGCGTCGCCGCAAATGTGCAGTGGTTCCCGACACAGCTGACCACTGTCACATTCGCAGCGTTCCGCGGCGCCTCCGACCCGGGCCTCGCGACATCGGCCACGGCCGTGACCTCGAACTATGGTATGCGAGTCGATCACGAACTCTACCGCAACGTACTGCTGTTCGGCGGCATCCGCATGGAAAACTACAAGTTTGAAGGCGCAATCGACCGCGAGGACGATGCGCTCGCCGCCTGGTTCGGCGCCGCATGGAAGCTGAACCGCAATGCCCATCTCGAAGCCATGTACTCTGGCCGCACCCAGGATTCGAGCGGCGCCGGGGCTGGCCCTGATCTGGACCAGAATGTGCTGAGCGTAGGCGTGCGCTTCTTCCCGTAGGGGAGAACTGCGCCGAAACGGCAAGCCTGGGTCAAACCGGGCTCCACTGGAGTACATCGTGAACAAGGTCTCTCATATCGAGATAGCCTCCGGCTATCCGCGCGGCGTCTTCATGCCTGGAGCGCCGGGTGGAGAAGGCGAGAATGTCATCACCGTCCAGCGCATCGTACGTGCGGTGCGTCGACGGCTTGGCGTCATGCTCGCCGTGTTCGCGCTTACCTTTGCCGTCGTTGCCTTCCAGACGTTCCAGCTCAAGGCGGCTTACACAGCAACATCGCGCATCATCATCAACTCGCGCGACCAGAACGTGGTCGATATCGGCGCGGTGCTGTCGGGCATGCCGTCCAATGTCGGCGCCATCGAGACTGAAGCAGAAGTCCTGCGCAGCCGGACGCTTGTCGAGAAACTCGTAAAGCGCCTGGACCTCGTCAACAGCCCGGAGTTCAACGCCGAAAAAGCCGTTCCGAGCGACTGGGACAACACCATTGCCGGCGTCAAATCTTTCATCAAGGGCCTGTTGCCGTTCGGCAAACGGGACCCTGAGGCCGACCTGTCGCCTGTCGACCCCGCCGACGCGGCACGGGCGGAACTCGACGGCGTCATCAGCACGGTTCGCAATGCCGTGTGGGTGAACCGTCTTGGCAACACCTTCATCATCGAGATCAGCGCGACCAGCGCCGATCCGAAAACCGCGGCGTCGATCGCAAACACGCTGGCCGATGTCTATCTCGACAACCAGCTCGATACAAAATTCGAGGCAACCCGCCGCGCGCAGGATTGGCTGAATGCGCGTGTGGCCGAATTGCGCGAGGAACTTCGCGAGGCCGAAAGCAAGGTCGAGGCGCATCGCTCCGGCACCGGCCTGCTGCGCACAGGCGGCGACACGCTCACCGAACAGACGATCCGCGAGATAAACGCCCAGCTGACAGCCGCCCAGGCGGAGTACGCGACCAAGAGTGCGCGGCTTCGCAACATGAACAGCCAGATGCGTGCGGGCGCCGGCATCGATACCATCGCAGAGGCCCAGAATTCGGCGACGATCGCCAACCTACGCGCCGCACAGAGCGCTCTCACGGCGCGCAAGTCGGACGTTGTTCGCCGCTACGACATCAAGCACCCCGAATATCAGCGCGTCATCGCCGAGGAGCAGGACAACGAGCGGCAGATCAACGCCGAATTGAAGCGCATTGCCGCGTCACTCGACCAGGAAGTCCTGATCGCGAGTGAGCGCGTGTCCAGCCTGCAGAGCAGCCTCGGTCGCGCCAAGGGTGAGCTGTCGGCCAACAACCGCGCCGGCGTCGAGCAGGCCGCGCTCGAGCGCGACGCCAACGCCACGCGAACGCTGTTCGAGGAATTCAACAGCCGCTTCAAGGAGACGAGCGAGCTGAAGGGTATCACCGAGGCTGACGCGGTGGTGGACAGCTATGCCCCGGTGCCGGGCGGGCCCAGCTTTCCCAACACCAATCTCAACCTGATGCTGGGCTTCATGCTGGGGCTGGCCCTTGCGGGGCTGGTTGGCCTCGTTCTTGAGCTGCTCGACAATTACATGTCCTCGCCCGAGGAGGTGGAGCAGGTCGCAGGTGTTCCCTATATCGGACAGATTCCTCTGCTTCCGCCTGCAACTTCCTTCTCGAAGACGCGTGCAAATCCCGGCGATTACCTCGTCGACAAACCGCACTCCGGGTTCGCCGAGGCTTTCCGCCACCTGCGCGCCTCGATCATGTTCGCGGACATCGACAAGGCCGCCAAGACCGTCGCCGTTGTCTCGTCGCTGCCCAGCGAGGGCAAGACGAGCATGACGTTCTGCCTCGGCCGCATGGCGTCAATGTCGGGCACGCGCACGATCGTCATCGACGGCGACATTCGTTTGCGGCAGCTTACGGAAACCTCGGGCGTTGCGCACGAAGCAGGCCTGCTCGAATATCTGTTTGGCGAAGCCACGCTGGCCGACGTTGTCCAGGCGGACGACAAGACCGGCCTTCACATCCTGCCGCTGTCGGACCGCAAGCACACGCCGCGCGACGTCTTCGGCAGCCGCGCCTTCGACGCACTGCTCCTGTTGCTGCAGCAGAACTACGACCTGATCGTCATCGACACCGGCCCGATCCTGCTGATGGCGGAGGCGCGTGTTGTTGTCTCGAAGGTGGACCAGGTCGTCGTCGCCACGCGCTGGCGCAAGACGCACCGCAACACGCTGCGCGACACGATGAAGATCCTGCGCGACTTCCACGCCAACATCGCCGGCGTGGTGCTGACCTTCGTTGACCTGCGCAAGAAGGGCCATCACGCCAACGCGTCGGCGAACTACACCGCCTACTCGAAATACTATCAGGACACCTGAGCGAGCGCCTGCTCGAGGTCGACGATCAGATCGGCCGGTTCTTCGAGGCCGATCGACAGGCGGATGAGCGGACCGCCGAGGTCTGGCGTTGAGGTCGTGCGCTTCAGCTGCGGGTCGCAATGGATGACCAGGCTCTCGAATCCACCGTATGAGAAGCCGAGGCCGAAGAGGTCGAGCGCGTCGAGGAAGGCGTGAACCTTCGCGGTCGGCATAGGCTTCAACGCGATGCTGAACAGGCCGGACGAGCCGGTGAAGTCGCGCTTCCAGAGCGCGTGGCTGGGGTCGCTCTCAAGGGCGGGGTGAATCACGCGGGCGATGGCGGGGTGTTTCGTCAGCCAGCGCGCAACTTCCAGCGCGGAGGCCTGATGATGATCCATCCGCATCGCCAGTGAGCGTGCTCCGCGGAGCACGGCATAGGCATCGTCCGGCGCGACGTTGACGCCGAGATCGGCGACAGTTTCCATGAGGCGCGCGAGGAGTCTGTCGTCATTCAGGTAAATGGCGCCGTTGAGGATATCGGCGCCGCCGCTGACATATTTGGTGTTGGCCTGCACCGAGAGATCGAAGCCAAGCGTCAGCGGCTTGTGGAAGACACCGGCGCTCCAGGTGTTGTCCATGACTGACACGACGTTGGCCGAACGCGCGGCGGCGGCGATCGCGGGCGCGTCTGCAATCTCGAATGTCATCGAGCCGGGGCTTTCGACGAAGATCAGCTTCGTTTCGGGCCGGAGAAGGGTCGAAATGCCGGCCCCGATCTGCGGGTCAAAATATGTCGCCCCGCAGCCCCAGCGTGGCAGCATGCGATCAACGAAGCGGCGCGTGGGACCGTAGACATTGTCGCCCACCAGCACATGTCCGCCAGCTCCGGCAAATCCCAGGAAGGGAAGGATGCATGCCATCAGGCCTGATGGGGCAAGCACGCAATGCTCTGCGCCTTCGATCTCGCAAAGGGCCTGTTTCAGGGCTTCATGCGTCGCCGTGCCGTGGCGTCCGTAGGTCCAGCCGCCGGGCTCGAACAGCTTCGATGCGCTTTCGACGATGACGGTGGATGCCTTCTGAACGACGGGATTTACGCCGCCCAGCGTGAGTTTGCGGTCGCGTGCGGCGTGGGTGAGGCGCGTTCCGAGGCCACGTGGCCTACCCGACTTGCCTTCCTCGCCCATTGTTCAGCCTGTCTCGACCGCGCCGCCGCTGTCGGGCTGTGCCCACTCGGCCCATGACCCGTCATAGACGGCTGCATCGTCATGCCCGAGCATGGATTGCGCGAGGGCGAGGATGGCGGCGGTGACGCCAGAGCCGCAAGTGTTGACGATGGGCTTCGAGAGATCGACGCCGGCCGTCTCGAATGCCGCGCGCAGGTGGGCTTCCGGCTTGAGACGACCGTCGGCCGCGATGAGGTCGGCATAGTAAACGTTGAATGCACCGGGCATGTGCCCTTTACGAAGACCGGGGCGTGGCTCTTCGACCTCGCCGCGGAAGCGCGCGCCGGAGCGGGCGTCCACAACCTGCGCTGACGAACCGCCGACCGTCTCCTTCATCTGCTCGAGATTGCGGACGAGGTCGCGGCGCGGGCGAACCGTGAAGTGCCGGTCGGCCATGAAGTGGGGCGGCAGGTCTTCGACGGCGCCGCCTGCATCGCGCCACGCATTGAAGCCGCCATCGAGCACCGCCACGTCTGCATGACCCATCGCCCGGAACATCCACCATGCGCGCGCCGAGGCGAGGAAGCCGTTCTGGTCGTAGCAGATGATGCGGTGGCCATCGCCGAGGCCTAGTCGGCGCACCCGCGAGGAAAACTTCTCCGGCGGCGGCAGCATGTGGGGAAGGGGGATTGTGGTGTCCGCCACATCGTCAATGTCGAGATGGCGTGCGCCGGGGATGTGGTGCACGTCATACGCCTGTTTCCCGGTCTGTGGGGCGCCCGGCATGAACCAGGTGCAGTCGAGTACGCGCACATCTGGCGCTGTGAGATGCGTCCTCAGCCAGTCGGCCGAAACGACCGGTTTTTCCGGTGTGAAAGGCGCGACCATGAGGGGCCGGCTCCATGCTCTGATGAATGACCTCCCCCAACTAGCCAGAGCCGCAGGCCCCCGCAAGGCGAGGATGTGAACTCAATGCCCGTAAGGGGCGAAAAGCGCGCTGGCGTGGCACAAGCCGGCCGGCGATGCAGGTTAATGTGCGCGCCGACCGGGGCACTGGCTGCTGTTCGGAAACGCGACAGCCCGGCGGCCGCAGCCTCGATCTGTCCTGCTTTTTCAATGTCTCGCGCCGGGCGCGAAGCCCCTGGTTTGCGTCGCGATTGCATCTTGCCCCGCGCGAACGTGACGAACCGGAGGATTGCTCCCGCTCCCGGCGCATCCTCGCCGGCGGACTCGCCCCTACCAAGAAAACCAGCCGTTTGGCGGACCGGAAATGCGCGCCGGGCTGTGCCTGCGGACCGCAGTCCGGGTAGCCGCCGAAACTCCCACTGGTGGTCCGGCTATTGCGTTTCTCGTCACTGCGGGCGCCCACCACGAGTCCGCCAAAGGACAATGGCATGGATGATGGCGGCAGGCTCGGCGCTGGCCGGTTCGAGGTCTGGAGCGAAGCTCCGGCCGCCGGACCTCGCTATTGCATACAGACCAGCGGCCTCAAGCGGCTGATGGATGTCCTCGTCGCGTTGCCTCTGCTGATCTTCCTGTCGCCGCTGCTGATCGCGATCTACATTGCGATCAAGCTGTTTGACCCGGGCCCTGCACTGTTCAGGCAGCTCCGCGTTGGCCGGGACGGCGAACTGTTCACCGTCCTGAAGTTTCGTTCCATGCGTATGGACGCTGAAACGCGCCTCGCACAGCTGCTCGTGGCCGATCCTGTCGCGCAGGAAGAGTGGAGCCGCTACCAGAAGCTGCGCCATGATCCCCGCGTCACGTTCGTCGGCGGCATCCTGCGCAAGAGCAGCCTCGATGAACTTCCCCAGCTGGTGAACATCCTGCGGGGGGAGATGTCGTTGATCGGACCGCGACCGGTCACCGCCGCGGAAGTCCATCGCTATGGATCGGCCTACCGGTTCTACACGGCTGTCCGTCCGGGTGTGCTGGGTCTGTGGCAGGTCAAGGGCCGCAACCGGCTGACCTATCCGCAGCGGGTGGCGCTCGACGTGCGCTATGTGACGACCTGGTCGATCTGGCAGGATCTCAAGATCTGCGCACTGGCGATCCCGGTCGTCCTGCTCGGACTTGGCGCGTACTGACTTTCGCCGCAGCGCGGCAAGTTTCTTCCTAGAGTTTCAAGCCTGTAAGTTGACGCAGCGGTTTGTTACAAAACCTGACGAACCTGACGGGGCCATCAGGCAACTTCGTTGC